>NZ_CP006270.1:0-646453 GCF_000737575.1 Synechococcus sp. KORDI-49
TGTTGTGCAGCGGCCAGCTCAGCGGCTTCGCGCTCCAGGCGCTCGGCTTCCTGTTGTGCAGCAGCCAGTTCAGCGGCTTCTCGCTCCAGGCGCTCGGCTTCCTGTTGTGCGGCGGCTAGTTCAGCGGCTTCGCGCTCCAGGCGCTCGGCTTCCTGATGTGCAGCAGCCAGTTCAGCGGCTTCGCGCTCCAGGCGCTCAGCTTCCTGACGTGCAGCAGCCAGTTCAGCGGCTTCGCGCTCCAGGCGCTCGGCTTCCTGACGTGCAGCAGCCAGTTCAGCGGCTTCGCGCTCTAGGCGCTCGGCTTCCTGACGTGCAGCAGCCAGTTCAGCGGCTTCCCGCTCCAGGCGCTCAGCTTCCTGTTGTGCGGCGGCCAGTTCAGCGGCTTCGCGCTCCAGGCGCTCAGCTTCCTGACGTGCAGCAGCCAGTTCAGCGGCTTCGCGCTCCAGGCGCTCGGCTTCCTGTTGAGCAGCAGCCAGTTCAGCGGCTTCCCGCTCCAGGCGCTCGGCTTCCTGTTGTGCAGCGGCCAGTTCAGCGGCTTCGCGCTCCAGGCGCTCGGCTTCCTGTTGAGCAGCGGCGACGTCTAATTCGTCGTTCTCAGAGATAGGTGTGGAAACAACTGCTGCTTCGACGCCGAGATCCTCGGAATCGAGGGTCTGGACGGATGAATTTTGTGCTGGTGGGATAACAGCAACATATCCGTCGGACTGACGATCCTCTTTTGTCGCAGTTGGTTGTTCAGCTTCGTCTTGATGATGTCTGGATAGGGCTGACTCTCCATTCAATCTCTGAATCTGAGATTGTGAACTTGAAGAAATTTGTTGATTTGCTTCTTTCTTGTTGATTACGCCGCTATCTGTGCTGCAGCCCGCTAGAAGCGCAAAGCTGAGTGCTGCGAGAAATTGCGATTTGAGCAGGCGGATTCCCATCAGAATGACCTCCGATAGACGAAGGCGCTGAGACAGAGAGCCGACTAAAGTTAGGGAGGCTGAACAGTTGTGTTCCTGTCGACCACCCAGTTACTGCTTTGTCACCTTGCTGGCCTAAGCAGGCTTGTCTCCTTTCGGAGACTTTGTTTGGAGTTGTTCGTCTTGAAACTTGTTTGGATGATCGTTGCTAACTTTTGATTGTAATTGGGTTCAACTTCCTGAGGAAAGTTGTTACGACCCGTTGGTGACTCGTCGTCGATCCGGCTCTCTCGTTCCATGCCATGAGTTCCGTGTCATCACTCCGCGTGGTCGGGCATGTGCTCGAAGCCAGGCTTGATGCGTCGCTGGCGCTTCCTTCCCTGAGCCCTGCACCCCTTCTCTCGGGATTCAATCTTCAACGCCTCACCAATCGCGCCGACGACTTCGCCAGCTCGCCTGCCCTCGACTCTCCAGGCCTGGAGGACCTCGATCGCCTTTACGACACAGCTCTTGAGCTGCTGAGCGCTGGTTCCGCACCGTCGGATGTCAATGAGGACGCCTGGGTGCTGGAGCTGCGCTTCCGCGGCAGCCGTTCGTCTCTTTTTGATGCCGACGGATCCTGGCTGGGTGATCTCCGTCTGATCGGCTCAGATCAAACGGATCTCTCCGACTTGATGGTGGCCGCTCTTTCCGAGCCGCAGTCGTTTCAGGATCCGTCGCTCGAGGAGGAGGTCCTGATCCTCCTGCTCAGTCAGCCGATTTCGGATGGGTCCCGTCTGAGTCTGGATTTTGAGGGCGATGGTGAGTTCGATGAGTGGATTGAACCGTTGCGTCTTTCCGAGGCGTTTCAGCCGCTAGAAGCACGAAGGGTTGTGCTGGATCCAGCTGTTCTCAACGATTGCGTCGTTGAGGTTCGTGATCCAGATGCCACAGGAGCAGAGCTTTGGAGCGACTGGACGTCTGTGGAACTCTCTCAGGCGACAGCCGGCCCCAGCTCCGTGGAGTGGCGCCTTGATTCTTCTGACAACCACGGTCTTTCCGTCATCCCTGCGGACTGGCTCGTTCGTCTGTCCTACGACGACCTTCTCAGCGAGACCATTCGTTCTGCTGACCTTCGCAGCGAAGCCGGTGTTCTTCTCCAGCTCGACATCGTTCTGATCCGTCAGCTTCAAGACGCCCTCCTCAGAGGCGATCTGCAGGCGGCCACGCTGACGCTCGGACCGGCAGACCGTGCTGATCAGATCTACAGCTTCGATCTGGATGACTATTCCAGCAGTGATGCGCTTGTGACGGCGGTCGGCAGTGCCGACTGGGTGGGAGGACTGGTGGATCGAGAGCTCGGTGTGCTGGCCCTGCAGGACGGAGAGGCGCGCCAGGGTCTTGAGAATTTCCAGGTGGAGCTTCAGTTGCTTCACCCTGGCTCCACCCGAGCTGAGCCCGTCTACAACGTGGCTCGCCTCATGAAGGAGGTGGACGGAATCTGGGAATCCCTGGATGCCGACGGACGCAGTCTGTGGAATGACTGGAGCGGTGGTGCGCTTGAACTCGACCGCTTCGGTGATCAGCGCGACAGGCTCGGATTCTCCGTTGTCGATTCGAGTGCGCCGGCCTGGCGCGACTTTCATCCCTGGTTCGGCATTCATGTGCCGATGGACCAGCCCTGGCATGAGCAGCGCACCTCAGAGCGCACCATCGAGATCGACGGCCTTGGCTTTGATGCAGGCGATGACCTGATCGTTCATCTCGTACTGGACCGTCCGGACGATCCGTTTACGCCGCAGTGGGAGGGCAGCAGTGAAACCTATGTGCTTCTGTTTGACCTCCACACCCTCGATGCTGACGACAACCCTGTCGGGCTGTTGACGACAAATCAGCGGGAGGGTCTGTTTGCGGAGGAACTTGGATCAGCGGCTGATCTGGTTTCCCCTGATCCACGCTTCACCGTGCCGGTGCTGATTCCCTCCGGCGATGCCCTCAACCCGGAACAGCTGCTCGCCGAGTTCGCCATCGGCTTGAGCGATTTCATGGCAGCGAAGAATCTGGCGGATTTCGCAACCCCAGGCTTCACACTTTCTCGGGCAACGACCACAACCCGGAACGGTCGCGAGGTCCTCCAGTCCACTCTTGACTTTCCAGCGCCCATTGGCGGTCTCAAACCGTCGGTCAGCCTGCGCACCAGGGTGCTGCCGGACTCCACCAACACAACGGCCTACGAGGCTGCGCGCTCAGGTCATGAGGAGCAGACGTCAGCGGCCCTCCAGGAGCGGGTCAGCAACTACGGCCCGCGCCATCCCAGATTCCGTATGGCCTGGATCGATCCGGCGTCCGATCGTGAGGCGGCTGACCGCACCATCTCGTTGGTGTTAACGGGACCGGATCCGCTGGCTGCGATCGGCTCCGGTGGAAGCCGCTACCAGGCCGGCGATCTTCTGGTGTTGTTGGATCACCAGGTTGTTGGTCCTCACCACTACGACGTTGTTGTCCGCGATGACGGTGAGCTCTCCATTGTTCTCAAAGCAGACCAGCCGCAGCGGTTTGCCTCGGGCAGTGTTGTTCAGGTGAGCCTGAGGGATGGCCATGGTTTCATCGACAGCGCTGGCCATCCGGTTCAGGTCGTCGACCGATTGGCGGTGGATAACTGGGGGGCCTGGCAGGGCTATGGCGTCAACCCGACCACGCAGTTGTTCCTGGATCCAGCGGCGAGCCATGTGGATGACGACACCATCCGGCTGTCTTTTCTCTCAGCGGAGCAGCTGAGCCTGGATCCCTCTCGGGCGGTGGTTCCTGAACTGGATGATTTCCGTTTCCAGGCCAGCCGGCCTGGCCGTGATCAGCCCTGGGAGCTTGCGGTCGATCCGACCGCAGGCCTGCGGCTGGAAGGCTCGGATCTGATCGTCTCCCTGGTGGATCCCCTGGCTTCCGATGTCTCCGTTGTGGTCAGCTATGACCCGTTGATCTCTCGCGACGATGGGGATGATCCGTTCACCAGCACCGCAGGAGTGCCGGTTCAGCCATTCCAGGGGCAGCTGATAGCGAATCGTTCACCGGATCGAGAGGGGCCCTCCCTTCTCCGGGGCGTGGCGTCCGCCAATCGCCTCAGCCTCACGTTCGATGACCCCTCCGGGGTCCAGGTGGGTGACGCACCGCTCGGTGATGACAACCTCCCCTATCCAGGGGATGTGCTGATCGAGGCTCAGCGCTCAGACGGTTCGATGCGCGTGTTGTCAGTCGCATCTATCGCGCTGTCCCATACGCGTCCGAATCAGCTGGATCTGCAGCTGGAGGAGCGCGTGGAGCCCGGTGATCGGCTGATGCTCAGTTACGAGGGCCGGGATCTCCAGGACGGCGCTGGTCATGTCGCCGTCCTTCGCGACATCCCCATCGTCAACGCCACCGTCGATTATCAGAGCGACAACCGTGAAAGCTGGTTTCAGAGCATTGACCTGACTCCCGTCGTCTTCGATGAGATCCCTGGCTCAGGAGGCATGTATCTGCAGGAGAGCGGCAGCCTTTCCACACGGCCCGAAGATGTTCAGATTCAGGACGACTACCTCTTCTCTCTTGATGAGCTGTCGCTGTTGAGGGTGGACCTCACGGATCAGGGCGGTTCAAGCCTGGATGACCCAGGCGACTTCAATCTGGACTTCAGCCTGCAGGACCTGACAACGCAACGGTTGATCGGTGGTTCCTGGAGTGCGTTGGATCATGCCTGGTTGGCGCAGCCCAGCAATGACGAACGACAGGTTGCGCTTGCTCTGCCGGCTGGCGATTACCGGCTGAGCGTTCATCACGCCGAGCTGCAGCGTCAGGGCGAGCAGCCATACCAACTGGAGCTCACCCACGCCCCCACCAGTCTGAAGGCCACGCAGCTGGACACCACGGCTGATGAGCTGACGGTGGCCACAACGGCACCGATGGAGCAGGGGGTGGGCCGGCAGACCGTGTTTGTGGAACTGCTGGATTCCGGGCGGTTCACAGCGACGGCTCCGGGTGGTTCGGATGACCTGTTGCTGGAGCTCCATGACCTCAGAGGGTCCTGGCTGACGACGACCTCGGCAGCCCCACTGCAACGTGATCTGCTGCCCGGTTTGTATCGGCTCGAGATCAGCGGCATGGATCCCGCCATGTCGGGCGAGGGTCTCAGCCTGACGCTGGATAGCTCATGGCCGATGGTGCTGGATGGCGACAGCCGGGAGCTGCCGAGCGGCTCGATCGCCGTCGACGGCCTGCCGGTGAGCGGAGAGCTGAATCCCCTGGACACCGACGACTTCTGGACCATCAACGTGACGGGTGGGGAGATCTACAGCCTGCGGGCCAGCGGCTTTCAGACCGATGTGAATCTGATTGTTGAGGATGCGGAGGGTCACTGGCTGGCCCAGAGCTGGAACTGGGGAGAGCTGCTGGAGGACGGCAGCTTCAGGCCATCCGATGAAACCCTGGTGCTGGATCTGCGCGGTGATGCATTCACCCCCGGTGTCGCCACCCAGCTCACGGTGCGGCCCCAGTTCTGGGGCGACTCCTCCTCCAGTTACAGCCTGCGTCTGATCTCTCACGCCACCCTGGAGGAGGCTCAGGCAGAAGCGGCCCGAGGCGTTCTGAAGGATGCCAGCCTGATCGCTGATGCCCAGCTTGATCAGCTGCAGTTGCAACAGCTGACAGCCCTGCAGACGGTGCATTCCGACACCCTGGAACAGTTGCGGGCTGAATGGAACAGGCAAGGACTGGATCCTTCCGGCAGTGTTCTGGCTGCGGCGACCACCCTGCATCCGCTGTCGGATCCCCAGCCGCTGATGATCAGCACCGCGCTGCCTGAGAGCTTGCCCGAGGAGTTGCGTGCTGAACTGCGACGCAGTGATCCGGCGGTGCTGCGCGAGCAGCAGTCGCAGTGGCAGTTCAACGTCAACCAGGTGGCAGAGCTGATGGTTCAGACCGCTGATCAGGTGGTGGATCTGGTGCCGATCAGCAAACCGCTGGGGGTGAAGGTGGCCTCGCCACAACCTGTTCTGACGGAGGGGGCAGCGCTCCTGTCGTCATCCAACCGGCTGATGGCTGCAGATGCCGATCTTCCGGCCCTCGAGCAGCAGGATCTCGGCCTGCAGCGCATCGTGATGCCTCTCGATGAAACCAGTCGTCGGGCCTTGCTCGACAATGCTGAGCGATATCGCTCCCTTGTCTGGTACAAAACGCCGGCTCAGGGCGATGCCTGGATCTTCAGCTACGACGATGCCACCGGCACCGGCGCGCGCCTCGAGGACACCGATCCCAACCAGGACGGACCGGATGTGATGGCCATCTACGTGCGTGATGGCGGCCGCGGGGACGACGATGGCCTGGTGAACGGCTCGATTCTTGTGCCGGGGGGGCTGGCTTTCGCGCAGTTGGTGGGGGCGGTGCCGAAGCCGTTTGCTCCGCTGATGGATGGCCTGGCACTGGCTCGCAACTGGAGCGGAATCGACAGTGCTGCGGACCCTGTGATCAACCCTGCGGCAACGGAGCTGGATCTGGATGGAAGCGGCGGGATGGAGCCTGTGGATCTTGCCCTGGCTCTGCGGCACGGGTTCGGTACATTCCCAGGCGCCGCATTGACGGAGGACCTTTCCCTCCAGGCCGACATCAGCCTTGAGCAGATCCAGGCTCAGCTGCTGCAGCTGCGGACGGTGGAGTCGATTTAGAAACTCTGCAACTCCAGAAGTTGCTGCCAGATCACGGCCTCCGGACGCTCCACCGGCAGGTCCTGGGTCAGGGCCGAATTCGGGAAGGTGCCGAAACTGAAGCGCAGCAGGATCTCCGCATCCACCTCTCCCACAACGGCATCGCCATCCAGATCGAGGCGTTGCGTATCGATTCCCCCGCCGATCAAGGGATCCGGTGCCGGCCGCTGATCGAGGGCAGCAGCAAGCACCAGATGGTCTGACAAGGGGTTCACAACGGTGTCGCCATCGAAATCCAGGACGCCAGGATCAGGCAGCAGTTGAAGCACGTCGTCATGGAAGGGATCGGCGAATCCGACAACGTCCGCTTGCAGCTGATCGACCACTGAGGAGCTGTCACCACCGGCAACGGCATCGCCCCAGCTGATCACGGAGCCATCGGCGAGCCGGGCAGCGAAGGCTCGATCGTTGGCGATCACCTCGTTCACAGGGGCAGCCAGCGGCTCCATCAGGGTCGGGGAGAGGCCACCGGATTCGGCGTCTCCCCAGCTCACCACTGAGCCGTCGGTCTTCAGGGCTGTAAAGGCGGCATCAGACGCAGCAAGACTCAGAACATCGCTCTGCAGCTGGCCGCTGACAGTGGAGCTGTCACCCCCGCCGGAGGCATTGCCCCAGCTCACCACCGAGCCATCACGTTTGAGGGCCGCAAAGGCTGTCTCGTTCGCCGTGAGGCTCACCACATCCGCCGCGAGCTGTCCGGTCACGGCATTGCTGTTGCCTCCGGTGTCGGGATGGCCCCAGGTGGCGACGGAACCGTCGTTGCCCAGGGCTGCAAAAGCCTGCGAGCTTGCGGTGATCGTGCTGGCGCCAGTGCCAAGGGCTTCGTTGACCGAAGAGGGAAGGCGTCCGCCGGAGAAACGATTGCCCCAGCTGGTGATGCTGCCGTCCTGCAGCAGAGCGGCGAAGGCGCTGTTGTTGGCGGTGATGGAGGCAACACCGGATGAGAGCTGCTCGGCCACAGGGTTGCTGTTGCCACCGGCGGCCGGATTGCCCCAGCTCACCACGGAGCCATCGTCTTTCAGGGCAGCGAAGGCACTGTCGGTGGAGACGATCTCCACCACACCGCCGCTGAGCTCATCGCTGACGGCGCTGCTGTCTCCGCCGGCGCTGTCCCGGCCCCAGGTCACCACGGAACCGTCCTGCTTCAAGGCGGCGAATGCCGACTGGCTGGCAAAGACCTCGACCACGCCACGCGACAACTGATCTTCGAAGGCGCGGCTGTAGCCGCCGTTGCTGGCATCGCCCCAGCTGACGACGGCCCCTGTTTCCGTCACGGCAGCGAAGGCGAAGTCGTTGGAGGCCAGTCGCACGACGGTCTCATCCAGATCCGCCAGCAGGCTCGGCGGAATCACGCCACCGCTGCCGCTGTCTCCCCAGCTCACGATGCTGCCATCGGCCTTCAAGGCCGTGAAGGCGCCAGCGCTGGAGAAGATCTGCACCACATCGCCATTGAGGCGTTCCGCCACCCTGCTGATGTCACCGCCGCTGTCCGGATCTCCCCAGGCCACCACGGAACCATCCGATTTCAGCGCCGCGAAGGCGGCGCGGTTGCGCTGCTCCTGATCGGTTCTGCCGGGTGAGGCCACCGGTAGAGGCTCTCGCCGAATCAGGGAAGCCTGTTCTACCGGCACCCTCTGATCACCAGCCCACCACACGCCCTCATCCCGCACGCGGGAGATGGGAAAGCTCGGATCGTCAGACGACTGCAGAGCTGTCGCGAAGTGGATCCCTTCATCACCGGGGGAGTCATCCGGCCGCAGCAGGGCGTCGAGATGATGGCCGAGTTCATGGTTGAGATGCTCCAGCACATCCTCGGCCGTGGCCTGGCTCAACCAGTCGGCACGCAGCAGGATCTGACCTGAGAGATGGTCGCCATTGGCGGCTGCATAAGCGGCCAGAGCCCCGGGCAGGGAGCTGGGGCTGACCACTGAGATGGACGGCAGGGAGGCCCACTGGCCCTGGCTCAACGCATCCAGCAGGGGTTGCAGGGAAACCTGACGATCGAACGCCTCCCATGTGGCATCGACGACCTGCCACAGCCAGGGCTCTGCCCTGCTTTGGCCTGCAGTAGCCCAGCTTTGAAGCTGCTCCATCCAGCTGGCCAGCACAAGCCTGAACCATTGGCGGCGTTCTGCCGTCAGCAGGGTGTCGTTGGGTTTCACCCAATCAATCTAATTGCTGTGGATCAACTGAGCATGACGGAGGCAAATCGTTGCGATTGATTGATCGGCTGGCCGTGTGATGGTTTCCGGATTGGTTGTCAACCGGCCGCAGATTGCACGCATGACGGAATCAATAAAAAGCATGCTTCCAATTGTGAACAAAATATGGCGCCTCCTTTTTATTTTCTTCAGAAGTGTTGAGCATTTCGGTGCGTGAGGCTGTCGGTCTGCCTCGTTCTGATACCAGGGAGAATGACTGCGCTGCAGTGGTTCTGGAAGTTGCAATATTGCTGGCAAAATTGCACAGGAAAACTATGCTGAGGTGAGATTCGGGTTACCGACCTTCGGCCTTTGTCGGGGGTCCATGCCTGTCATGCCTCGGTTGTCATGAGTCGCGACTCCCACATCAAGCCATGGCTTCTGGGCTGGACGCAGCAGTTGCGTGGCTGGGCAGAGGATGGCTCGTTGCTGGCGGCGGCCCAGCAGGCACTGCTCCTGGAAGAGTCACCCCAGCAGCTTGTTGAGCTGCTGGATCAGTGGGGCGCGTCTGATTTTTCGGCGCTGCCGGCTATTGAAACGTTGTCCAGCCAGGACATCGCCGGGGCGCGTGGTGCCTATGTGGAAGACCTGTCTCGGATCTTCCTGAATCAGGAGTGGTTGGCGGAAGCGTCTGATCAGGCGATTGCCGCCGTTCTGACGGAAGAACTTGGTCATCATCTTGATGCCGTTCTCAACGACTTCGATACACCGGGTGATGAAGGTGAGCTGTTCTCCGCCATTCTTGGTGGTACTGCACACAATTTGTCCCGGTTGAGTCTTGAAGATGATCAGTTGATCATTACTGTTGATGGAATTGAGTTTGAAGCTGAAGCATCTGGTGAATCTGAGGGTGATCCCGATCCGTCGAGTGAATTTGAGGGTGATCCCGACCCGTCGAGTGAATCTGAGGGTGATCCCGACCCGTCGAGTGAATCTGAGGGTGATCCCGATCCGTCGAGTGAATCTGAGGGTGATACTGATCCGCCGGTCTTTACGAGTGGATCAACAGCAACGGCAATTGATGAGAACAGTGGAAGTGGACAAATTATTTACACAGCTGTAGCCACAGATGACTCTTCGATTCAATACAGCTTAAGACCTGGTGTTGGAGATGATGTCTCATTCTCGATTGATCCTTCTTCAGGAGAGGTCACTCTTCTTGATGATCCCGACTACGAAACGAAGCCGAGTTACAGCTTCACTGTGATCGCAACTGATGATTTCGGTAACGACTCTGATCAAGTTGTTGCATTGGCTGTTAATGATCTTGATGAGCTACCTCCAGACAAACCATCAACACCTGATCTGGCCCCTGATTCTGATACAGGAACATCAAATGACGACAACCTGACAAGCGACACCACTCCAACCTTCACGGGTACAGCAGAAGCGAGTAGCACTGTTGAGCTGTTTGCTGGATCCAGCTCATTAGGGACTACCACGGCAGATAGCAGTGGAAATTGGAGTTTTAAGGTTGATTCAAGTGATGCTTTCACCGATGGCAGTCATTCCATCACAGCGACAGCCACTGATGCCGCTGGAAATGTCTCCAGTGCGTCCGATGGTCTGACGATCACCATTGATACGGCATCTCCAGCGATCACCAGCGGATCCACAGCAACACCAATCAACGAGAACAGCGGTAGTGGCCAGGTTGTTTATACAGCAACAGCAACAGATGCATCCACTGTGAGTTTTGGGCTGCTGCAGGGCAATGGTTTAAAAGTGGAGCTTTATGAGGGTAAAAATTTCAATACACTCATGGCGACTAATTATGAATCGACGATTAATATTAATGATCAGTATGACAGAGATTACGGCGGCAATGGAGATACATTCTCCGTTCGCGCTACCGGACAGATTCAAGCCTATGCCCAGGGAAGCAATACCTGGAAAGTGAGGAGTGATGATGGTGTGCGTATCTGGATTGATGATGTTCAAGTGGTGAATAACTGGACTGATCATTCGCCGACTTGGAACACGTTCACAGTTAGCGGTCTTGAGCAAGATGCCTGGTACGACATTCGAATTGATTTTTATGAGAATGGCGGTGGAGCAGTTCTCGATCTCTATCACTCCAATGAGTCAACATTGGTGAGCGAACTCCGAAGTGATCAGGTCGGCACGTCTGACGGTTCATTCACGATCGACAGCGCTTCTGGTGCGGTGACCTTGAGTGATAATCCAGATTATGAGACGAAGAGTAGCTACACACTCACGTTGGTTGCGACGGATGCTGCCAACAACTCGACCCGTCAGGACGTTTCTCTTGCTATTAACGATGTTGCTGCGGCATCAACTCCGGATCTGATTGCTTCATCAGATTCTGGAACTTCGAATTCAGATAACATCACATCTGACAACACCCCCACTTTCACAGGGACTGCATCTGCCAACGACAGTATTGTTGTTTCATCGGGTGAGACATTACTTGGTAGCACTGTTGCTGATGGGACTGGAGCATGGGATTTCACTGTGTCCGACTCATCGCCTTTGGCCGATGGCTCTCATGCCATCACCGTCACAACGACTACGTCGGGCGGATCTCCGGTGACGAGCGATCCATCACCGGCCCTCAATCTCACTGTTGACACGGTGATCACAACACCGTCAACACCTGATCTGGATTCAAGTTCCGATACTGGAAAATCCAGCAGCGACAACATCACGAGTGACGCAACGCCCACGCTGATCGGCACTGCAGAAGCCGGTAGCACGGTTGAATTGT
This sequence comes from Synechococcus sp. KORDI-49, assembly GCF_000737575.1. Taxonomy (NCBI): domain Bacteria; kingdom Bacillati; phylum Cyanobacteriota; class Cyanophyceae; order Synechococcales; family Synechococcaceae; genus Synechococcus; species Synechococcus sp. KORDI-49. The sequence goes on from NZ_CP006270.1 coordinate 11,546, forward strand.
TCGATAGTGGCAATTCACTAGGAACAACGACTGCTGACGGAAGTGGTAACTGGAGTTTAACTGTTGATGCTTTGTCGGATGGGATCCATTCCATTACTGCGACATCATCGGATGCTGCTGGAAATCAGTCGTCTGAATCGGGCGCGTTGAGCATCACGGTTGATACATCTGCGCCTTCTCCGCCAACAACCCCAGATCTCGATGCAGCTTCAGACACGGGGTCCTCGAACACTGACAACATCACAAGCGATACCACTCCGACCTTCACAGGTACAGCAGAAGCCAACAGCACAGTTGAGGCATTTGCAGGAAATAGCTCCGTAGGGACGACGCAAGCTGATAGCAGTGGAAATTGGGTCTTTACACTTGATTCCGAAGCTTCTGATGGCACGTATTCGGTAACGGCGAAAGCGTTTGATGCCGCAGGGAACGCCGATGCGGCATCTCCCAATATGTCGATCACCATTGATACATTGGCACCGGCGGCTCCATCTACTCCTGCTCTAGCTTCTTCTTCTGACACAGGAAGTTCCAATAATGACAATGTGACCAGCGATACCACCCCAACCTTTACAGGCACAGCGGAAGCCAGCAGCAAGGTTGAACTGTTTAGAGGGATTGGTTCTTTAGGCACAACTACTACAGATAACAGTGGAAATTGGAGTTTAACGGTTGCATCTACTTATGCACTCTGGTATGGCAGTGATTCCATCACAGCGAAGGCGACCGATGCTGCTGGAAATATCTCGAATGCATCCTCTGCTTTAGATATTGATATTTTCCCATCGCTTGATTCTGCTGTCTATGATAATTCAACTGGAGTCCTAAAGGTTACTGCTAATGCGCTTGTTGGTAAACATGGTTCAACTAATGATATCGATGTGTCAAAGCTGACTATCACTGGTGAGGGTGGCAGCAGCTATACGTTGACATCAGCTGACGTTGAGGTGAGCTCCAGCACACAATTCAGTGTGACCTTGAATACGACGGACCAGCTGAATGTGGGTGGGTTGTTGAATAAGAACGGAACCAGCTCTGACGGCGGGTCGACGTACAACTTAGTTGCGGCGGATGATTGGGTGGCAGGTGCAGCAGCATCGGTTGATATCAGTGATACGAGCGGCAATGGGATCACAGTGTCGAATGTGAATACCGTTGTTGGTTGGAAGCAAATTGGTGACGATATCGATGGTGAAGCTGCTGGTGATATTTTTGGCCAATCTGTATCGATGTCGGCAGACGGTCGCACCCTTGCTGTTGGTGCGTCTAGCAATGATGGCGCCGGTAGCGATGCTGGTCATGTTCGGATCTTCCAGCTAAGCAATAGTGGGGATTGGCTTCAGATTGGTGCAGATATTGATGGCGAGGCCTCTACTGATAATTCTGGATATAGTGTTTCTCTATCTAGTGATGGATCGATCGTTGCCATTGGTGCTCCATCTGCTAGTGGCACCAATTCAGACTCGGGTCATGTGCGTCTCTATCAATTAGACAGTAGTGGGAACTGGGTGCAATTAGGTTCTGATATTGATGGTGAAGTGACTGAAGATTATTTTGGATGGTCTGTCTCGCTCTCTGCTGATGGTAAGACAGTAGCAATTGGTGCTGACAGTAGCGATGGTAATGGTTCTGAGTCTGGCCATGTTCGCGTTTATCGTTTAAACGGAAGTGGCAATTGGCTTCAGCTAGGCAGTGATCTGGAAGGTACTGCAGCAGGCATTTATTTTGGAACTTCGGTTTCTATCTCATCCGATGGAAGTATCGTCGCGATCGGTGCGCCATACAATGAGGCGAGCAATGGTAACGATGCAGGACATGTAAAGGTTTACCAGTTGAGTAGTGATGGAGATTGGTCTCAGCTAGGAAGTGATCTTGAAGGTGAGGCTGCTGATGATTTCTTTGGATATAGGGTGTCACTTGATAGTGTTGGAGACACTCTTGCTGTTGGTGCTTATGGCAATGATTCGAACGGCAGTAACGCTGGCCATGTACGCGTTTATAAGTTAGATGACGACAACAAATGGGTTCAGATTGGAAGGGATATTGATGGTGAGGCTGCTGGAGACGAATTTGGTAGTTCTGTCTCTCTTTCAGCTGACGGTACGATTTTAGCTGTTGGCGCTGAATTTAATGATGGTAATGCCAACGATGCAGGGCATGTTCGTGTTTATCAATTGGATGTTAATGGTAATTGGGCTCAGTATGGAAACGATATTGATGGTGTCGCCGCTGATGACAATTTTGGTTGGTCAGTCTCCCTCTCAGATAGTGGTAAAAGAGTTGCTATTGGTGCAGATGTTGATGACAGTGCAAGCAAACCTGGTCATGTGCGTGTTTATGAAATTGTCGATACACAGATTCGCCTTGAATCTGCTGCATACGATGCAGCTAATGGCACACTTACATTTACAGGTACCAATTTTGTCAACAAGGACGGTTCTACAAATGATATAGATGTATCGAAGCTCTCGATCACTGGTGAGGGTGGCAGCAGCTATAGCTTGACATCTTCTGATGTGGAGGTGAATTCAAGAACAGAATTCGGCGTATCGCTGAATGAAGCTGACAAATCGCGATTGTCTCAGCTCTTGAATAAGGATGGAAGACGTTCATTGGATGATACCCACTATCGCTTTACTGCTGCTGACGATTGGATGCCAGGTGCTGCTGATTCGATTGATATCAGTGACGCCGTCGGAAATGTAATCACAGTTTCGAATATTCCACCGTTGTTTACTTCGGCGGCTTCTGCTTCCGTCAACGAAAATATTGGCTCCAATCAAGTCGTTTACACCGCTACGGCTTCAGATTCTTCTGTTGTCACATTTTCGTTAAAGGCTGATACGGGTGATGTCGATCATTTCAACATCACGTCCTCCGGTAATGTCTCCTTGATCGATAATCCTGAGTATGATGATCAAAGGCAGTATTCGTTTACTGTTGTAGCGACTGATTCGCAAGGGAATAGCTCTGAGCACGCTGTAACCTTGGATATTCAGATTGTTTTGCCACCTGCTCAGAATGTGTCAGGAGAGGTCAGCGGAACTCAGAACACGGATTACTTCATTGGATCTTCATCGGCTGATTCGATTCATGGCTATGCCGGATCCGATTTGATTTATGGCCGTGAAGGAAACGACACTTTAGAAGGCGGATTAGGGCACGACACGCTGTATGGAGAGGAAGGGCGTGATCGTATCCGTGATTGGTATGGGGAGAACTTGTTGTATGGAGGAGATGGTGAGGATAATATTGGCGGTTCAGTAACAACCCTAGATGCTGGGGCTGGTGGTGATTACATTGCAGGTTTTATCACGGAAGATGGATTGATCGATGCCGGACCAGGCGATGATCAGATTTATGGTGAATATGCCTTAGGTGTCACAACGGTTGTTGGCGGACTGGGGAATGATTATTTCTATAATTGGGATAGTGATTGGAATGGTGACGGAGTAAGTGGTTATCATAATCCTCGGTCATCCGTGGTTTTCTATGGAGATCAACTTGGCAGCGAAACGAGTTCTGATGGTAACGATCTCTTCTACCCTGTTGGTAGATTTCTTTTTTCTGACCTGACTGTTTATGGCGGTGGTGGATCAGATACTCTGGGTACTGGAGGATACTCTGCATTAGCTGCAGATTCAATGTACTTAGATGGTGGTTCCGGAGATGATCGTGTTACCGGCAGCAATCGATATACCAATATTCGTTATCAACATACGCTAGATAGTTATCAGAATACAGGTGGCATGTCCAGTACTCCTGGCCAGTACACATTGAAAGGTGGCAGTGGAGATGACGATGTTCGATTTGAGAATCGATACTCGATCTACACGACAAACAGCAGCTACAACACTCAAAGTGACTATTTGCCGAACAGTTTTCAGCTGTTGCTAGATGGAGGTGATGGCAACGATACGTTGCTGCTTGACGGTTCTGCAGGAGTGCCAAGGGCATTGTTATCCGGTGGAGCCGGCAATGATGAATTGAAGATCATGGAGGAAGTGCGGGATGCCACGATGACGGGTGGGGCGGGAATTGATACGTTTGTGTTGACAGAGGCGAATGTTGAGAATGCAGAGTATTGGGATTCGTCGTATGGATTAACCAGTTCAACGTTGATCATCACAGATTTCGAGGTTGGAGAAGGTGGTGATGTTCTTGATATTGAAGCTTTGTTGACCTTAATTGAGGATCCTACCTATGACGGCGGCACACCATTTTTAAATTATCTGCGTTTCAGTCAGGATGGTAATGACTTAACGCTCTCGATTGACTTGGATGGATCAGGTGAAGCGAAGTCTTTCACGGAAGTTGTGAGACTTGAAAATGTGGCGTTATCGTCGTTCCAGGCAGAGAACTTATCTCCTGCTGTGGAACCAGATGGAACACCTCCGGTTGGCTTGTCTTTAGGAGATGCAGGAGTCACGGATTCCCAAACGTTACTTGGTGGTTTAGGACCAGACACCCTGTCTGGCGGATCGGGAAATGACCATCTTGTTGCTTATGGCAGTCAGGATCTACTCAAAGGTGGATCAGGAAACGACACTTTAGAAGGCGGATTAGGGCATGACACGCTGTATGGAGAGGAAGGGCGTGATCGTATCCGTGATTGGTATGGGGAGAACTTGTTGTATGGAGGAGATGGTGAGGATAATATTGGCGGTTCAGTAACAACCCTAGATGCTGGGGCTGGTGGTGATTACATTGCAGGTTTTATCACGGAAGATGGATTGATCGATGCCGGACCAGGCGATGATCAGATTTATGGTGAATATGCCTTAGGTGTCACAACGGTTGTTGGCGGACTGGGGAATGATTATTTCTATAATTGGGATAGTGATTGGAATGGTGACGGAGTAAGTGGTTATCATAATCCTCGGTCATCCGTGGTTTTCTATGGAGATCAACTTGGCAGCGAAACGAGTTCTGATGGTAACGATCTCTTCTACCCTGTTGGTAGATTTCTTTTTTCTGACCTGACTGTTTATGGCGGTGGTGGATCAGATACTCTGGGTACTGGAGGATACTCTGCATTAGCTGCAGATTCAATGTACTTAGATGGTGGTTCCGGAGATGATCGTGTTACCGGCAGCAATCGATATACCAATATTCGTTATCAACATACGCTAGATAGTTATCAGAATACAGGTGGCATGTCCAGTACTCCTGGCCAGTACACATTGAAAGGTGGCAGTGGAGATGACGATGTTCGATTTGAGAATCGATACTCGATCTACACGACAAACAGCAGCTACAACACTCAAAGTGACTATTTGCCGAACAGTTTTCAGCTGTTGCTAGATGGAGGTGATGGCAACGATACGTTGCTGCTTGACGGTTCTGCAGGAGTGCCAAGGGCATTGTTATCCGGTGGAGCCGGCAATGATGAATTGAAGATCATGGAGGAAGTGCGGGATGCCACGATGACGGGTGGGGCGGGAATTGATACGTTTGTGTTGACAGAGGCGAATGTTGAGAATGCAGAGTATTGGGATTCAACGTATGGATTAACCAGTTCAACGTTGATCATCACAGATTTCGAGGTTGGAGAAGGTGGTGATGTTTTGGATATAGGAGCTTTTGTCGATACCGACTATCTATCTGGGTATTCGTCAGGCAATCCATTCCATCCCGATAGCGGCTATTTGCGCTTCAGCCAGATTGGAAATTCAAACGATTCTCTTCTGGAAATCGATCGAGATGGAGCTTCCGGTAGTACGTACTCTTGGCTTCCTGTTATCGAACTTGTATCGGTCGATGTTGATACGATTTCTGCTTGGAACACGAGTTTGGGGCGTCGTGTTGTGGGTGACTCCCTTGCCTTCACCAGGCCGGAAATCGCTCTTGCCTATGACACTGGAGATAGCAATGCTGACAGGCTCACGAACAATTCCACCCTCAAGATCTACAATGCAAATCAAGGTGGTGAGTTGCAGATATCGCTGGATGAGGGTTCGAATTGGCAGGCATGGGATCCTGGCAATCAACCAGTTTTCGCGGATGGCTTTCATACCATTTATGCCCGTGAGATTTACAACGGCGTAACGTCTGATTCGGAAATCTATTCCTTCACGCTGAAAACGTCGAGTTCTCCGCCTACGGATTTATCACTTAACGCGCCCTCTGATACTGGATCCTCGAACGTCGATGGCATCACCAGCGACACAACGCCATCAATCACTGGTCGAGCTGATGCGGGCAACCAGGTCCAGGTTTATGTGGACTCGATTTCGCTCGGTTCTGTTATGGCTGACTCGTCCGGAAACTGGAGTTTTACGGTTGATTCAAGTGATTCTTTCACAGATGGTAGTCATACCTTTACGGCGAAGGCGACCGATGCTGCTGGAAATGTGTCCAATGCTTCAGCTGCGCTGACGATCACCACGGATACGTCGGCACCACCAGCACCATCGGTACCTGATCTAGCCGCAAATTCTGATACAGGAATATCCAATAGTGACAACCTGACAAGCGACACCACGCCTACGTTTACGGGCACAGCTGAAGCCGGCAGCACAGTTGAGCTGTTTGCTGGATCCAGTCCATTAGGGACTACTACGGCAGATAGCAATGGCAATTGGAGTTTTACGGTTGATTCAAGTGATGCTTTTTCTGATGGTAGTCGTGCCATTACAGCGACAGCGACAGATGTTGCGGGAAATGAGTCGGATGTTTCCCTTCTGGAGCTGAACGTTGATAGCACCGCTCCATCACTCACCATCAATCTTGATCCCAGTTCTGATACGGGTGTCTCGAATGGTGATCTGATCACCAGTGACACCACACCAATGCTTACAGGTACTACAGAACCTGATGCCTTGGTAGAGCTTTCCACAGAGACTCTGTCGCTTGGAAGCACGACGGCAGATGCCAGTGGCAATTGGATCTTTGTTGTTGATTCTCCTCTTGGAGAAGGTTCTCACCATATCAATGTATCGGCTACGGATGTAGCTGGAAATATCTCTGCAGCGGCTGCTGACAATATTTTTGTTCCAACAAGCATTTCAACCACAACAGACAACTGGTCCAAAGTATATTTCAATGGTGATTACTTGGGAAGCACCAATTCATGGGGAACGAAGTATGTCTTTGATAACTTCACTCTTCTTGATGGTGATAATGTTCTGGCGATTGAATCCTATGATTCCGGTGGTGTTGCTGCGATGACAGCTCAACTTGCAGATGCCTCCGGCAACACTGTTGGCACATCGCAAGTTGATGATTGGAAAGTCTTCATCGCCGATAATAATCCAAATGCTGGTGGTTACAACAGTAATTCTCTGATATTCCCTGAGGGTTGGAACACAGTTGAATATGATTCTTCAGATTCTGATCTGTGGAAGGTGCCACAGGATGTGAGTAGTTATACCAATCCCTGGGGTAACCGTAGTGGTGATCCAGTGTGGATTTGGTCTGGCGATGATAACTCTGATGCGAATAATCACGATGCCGTTCTTTTCCGTTATGAATTTTCAACGTCATCTAGCAGTCTCAACCTAACCATTGATTTACTTCCATTGATTTCAGGTCCATCCGGACTTGCAGGTGCTGCAACTTCCCAGACGTCGATCAATGAAAAGAACACCTTATTGGTTCATGGCATGGCTGCGAATGAGCCTGTTGTTTGGTCTTTGACGGGTGGTGAGGATCAAAGCCTATTTTCTATTGATACCTCAACAGGTGATCTCATGTTTATCAGTGCACCTGATTTCGAAGATCCTGAAGATCATGATGGTGACAATGTTTACGATGTTATTGTTGCTGCTACAGATTCAAATGGTAATTTGGCTTCCCAGCGATTAAGTATCAGTGTTTTAGATATTCCAGATGAAATATCCCCCGAGTTCTTGTCAGGGTACAGAGGCATACCTGTTCGTGCTAACAGTGCATCTGGTTTTAGCATCTATATCTCTGATGTTGTTGATGAATCACCTGTTACCTATCAACTTCTTCAGAGTTATGCCGATGACAGTTCCGAGTTCACGATTGACACTGATACAGGACATGTTGTTTTGGCCGGCATTCCAGATTTCCACTCAGCAAATACTTATACGTTTACAATCGTTGCCACTGATGTCTATGGAAACAGCTCTGAAAATCAGATTCATGGCTATCAGGTTGGCGAGAATAAGCTTCTCGTCGATGCTGATCTGAGTGGGTTTGATCTCTCGGATGTTGATTTCTCCCATTCGCAACTGTCAGGTGCTGATCTTTCAGGTTCTAATTTAAACCGTGCTGAGTTTAGAGATGTAGATCTCACAGATGTTGATTTTTCGCAAGCAGATCTTGCTGATGCAAGTTTTCAGGATTCTGATCTCACCAACTCGCCATCAATCGTTGCAGCTGATAATTTAAATAAAGCCCATTTTGAAGACGTTGATTTAAGTGATTTTGTCTTTTCTGAGCTTGATTTGTCGACGATTACTTTTGAGTCTTCAGATCTCTCAAATGTAGATTTTACGGGAGCTGATCTCTCAGCAGCAGTTTTCAAAAATTCTGATCTTACTAATGTCGAATTCAAAAAATCCGATCTCACCTCAGCAAGTTTCTCTGGTAACACAATAAGGAATATCGACTTTGCAAATGCAGATCTTACGGACACAGATTTTACAGACTCTGATCTATCGGCTGCCCCAACGATCACCTCGGCACTTAATTTAAACCTTGCCATATTGGATGGTGCTGATTTAAGTGGTCTTGATTTCTCCAATCTTGATCTAGCCGGCTTGGTTATTGATTCTTCTGATCTATCCAGGAGCGATTTTACGAATGCGGATCTTGCAGATGCGGTTTTCGCACACACTGACCTTTCAGTCACACCTTCAATTACAGCGGCACGTAATTTAGATCAAGTTGCGTTCCAGGGTGCTGATTTAAGCGGGCTTGATTTTTCTGGTCTCAATCTGTCAAATATTATTTTCTATGAAGTCGACCTTTCTCATGTTGATTTCACAAATTCTGATCTTACAGCTGCAGATTTGACTGGTGCGCTTAAGTCTGATTCTGGATCTAGAACATATTCCATTTTGGGTGATCTTACCTTCGGCAATCAGCTGCAGGTGATTCAAAATACGTTTGATCCTGACGGTTACACCACACGTGATGAATCCATCTATATTCAATGGCAATCTCGTCCTGATCAGACGGTTGATTGGGAGTCTTTGGTAAATGCCACTGGTGAAACATTTACCATCTCACATGATGTGGCTGCTCATCAGCTTCGTGCTTTGATCACCTATACAGATGGATTGTTATTCGAGCAGACTGTTGTTTCCAATGTTGTAACAGCACCATCTGACATCACGCCACCAGATGTTCCCAGCACACCTCAATTAAATGATGGCTCTGATACCGGTCGCTCCGATTCAGATCATGTCTCCAGTGACCGTACACCACTGCTGGAAGGTTTTGCTGAGGTTGGGTCTACGGTAGAAATCTTTGCTGATGGCTTATCGGTTGGTTCTGTTCTTTCGGATTCCAGTGGTGAATGGAGCTTTGAGCTTCCTACCACCCACGCATTGAATTCTGGTACCACTGCCATCACTGTTCAGGCAACAGATCAGGCCGGTAATTCCTCTGAAACATCACTTGAACTTGAGCTGACTATCGATAATGAAGCCCCCAAAATTATCCGTAGCACGAATACTTACTTTATTGATGAAAATAGTGGCGCCAATCAGTTGATTTACACCGCTGATTCGATTGATGATACCAGTACTCTTTACAGTATTCAGCAGGATTCCCTTGATTATGCAGGTGTTTTTTCGATTGATGCTGATAATGGGGAGCTTCGACTCAATCTCAATCCCGACTTTGAAGATCAGCCTTCTTTTTCTGTAACCGTTCTTGCGACAGATCTGGCTGGTAATAGTTCGGAAAAAACAATTAGCCTGATTGTTAACGATTTAGATGATCAGGCATCAGCTGCCCCGGATGCTCTCGACCTTACCAATCTTTTTGATTCGGGATTTTCTAATTTTGATAATTTAACCTCGATTACTTCGCCGCGAATTACTGGACATGCTGAGCCACTCTCATCCGTCGAAATCTTGGTTGATGGCCTCACAGTAGGCTCTACATCAGCCAATACCACTGGTGCTTGGTCATTTGTGATTCCTTCATCAGCCTCACTCTCAGATGGCGAACGTATCCTCTCTGCGGTCGCAACAGACGACAGTGGCAACCGATCGGAGCTGTCTGAAGACTTGATCATGATGATCGACACCACATCGCCCGTCTTCACGTCGATCAGTCACTTCGATGTCGTTGAAAATGTCGGGTCAGACCAAATTATCGCCACTGCTTCGGCGACCGACCATTCAGAGGTTTACTACTACCTCAAGCAGAGTCTCAATGATGATGCCAGTGAATTCTTAATTGATCCAATCCTTGGTGATATTCGTTTGACTCATAATCCTGATTTTGAAAGTCAAAACATGTATGAATTCACTGTTGTTGCGATTGATAATGCTGGTAATAGCGCTGATCTTGAGATTCAGCTCGATGTTCTCGATGTTGATGATACCCCTCCTCCAGTTCCGTCTGTCCCAGATTTGCTAGCTATCAGTGATACCGGCCCATCTGACGATGATGATTTAACATCGCTGACCACACCTACATTTACGGGTACGTCTGAAGAAGAAACGTTTGTAGAAGTGTTTGCTGATGGTATCAGCCTCGGTTATACCATTGCCGATTCAGATGGTCATTGGACATTTCGAGTTCCTTCCTCGTCAGCCCTCTCCGATGGTCATCACGCTATCACCGCCAGATCATCGTACGCAGCAGCTTATCCTTCCGATCATTCGGAGGCACTCCTTGTTGTTATTGATGCCTCGGCTCCATCATTCATCTCAGGCTCGGTTGCTAATTCCATTGCTGAACATACGGGTGCCAATCAACGTGTATACAATGCAATCACACCAGATGATTCGAATGTTACTTATGCATTAAAGTCAAATAATAATGATGATGCTGCACTCTTTTCTCTGAATCAAATGTCTGGTCAGGTTAGGTTGATATCTGATCCTGATTTTGATGTTCAATCAACTTATCAATTTACTGTTGTAGCAACTGACTTCGCAGGCAACAGTAGTGAGCAACCTGTCACGCTTGAGATTATCGATCCGGATGCTCCGGTTTTTATCCCTGCTTATGCCTGGACAGATCTATTTGGAAGTCAGACCTACGAAGCCGGACATGCCATTCATCTCGATAATGCTGGTTCTGCTTTGATTGCAGGTAACACTTATGTTGTTGAAGCGGAAACACAAGAACGGTCTTTTGATTACTTCATTGTTAAATATCTTGCTGATGGTACCCAGGATTGGTTTATAAGAGACGGTGATAATGGCAATGAGTTGGCCTACGGAATTACATCAGGTATTGTTAATGAAGTTTATATTACTGGTGTAACCGCTTCTGCTGAGCTTCATGGTGAGACCAATGCTGGCTATAAGGACTTCTTTTTATCGAAATATACGTCCGATGGTGTTCGTCTCTGGACTCGCCTTGGAGGATCCTTCGGCGAAGAGATTGCCTATGCCACAACAACAAGTTCAGATGGATTTGTTTATGTAGCAGGATCGACGACGAGCGACGGTGATGAACAACTGAATCAAGGTGGTAAGGATATTTTTGTCGCCAAATACAGTTCAGCTGGCGAACTGGTTTGGGTCAAATTATTTGGGACCGATCAAGATGATGTGGCTCTTGATATTGTTTCTGGTCAAAATTCAGATCTCTATCTCGCTGGTGTTACAAATGGCGATCTCAATGGTGAGCGCAATTTGGGTTCTTCGGATGGATTTGTTGCTCGTATAGATAGTGATGGATATCTCGACTGGGTCCGCATGATTGGTAGTCGTGGTGATGATCGTGCGACAACACTTGTGCCTGACGGTACAGGAAATATTTTCGTTGCAGGTAATATTGGCCCAGAGTTTGTTGATTCAGATCAGGATTCTGACGAATCAGGCTCAGATTTGTTTATTAGTTCTTTCACCATTGTTGGCGATCAGTCCTGGATACGTACGTTTGGATCAACGCAAGACGACTCCGCTTCATCTCTTACCTTGGCTGATAATGGCGATCTTTACCTTGCCGCAACCACTCAAGGTGAACTCAGTGGTGAATCAAACAATGGTTATACGGATATCACCCTCCATTCCTTCTCCAGCGATGGCACAAGTCTATGGAATTTTCAGACAGGATCCCCTCAAGCAGATTTTGTTGCAGATCTCGTGGCAACATCGAATGGACGTTTGATCCTCACTGGTTCGACGAACGGTGACTTTAATAACCAATCCAACCATGGTGTGCGTGACCTGCTTGTCCATAGTGTTTCGGTTGTAGATGCTCATCGCATTATTTCTCTAACTGACGACACAATCACGGAGAATTTCAACGTTAACTCTACGGCATCTCTTGTTAATTCTGTAGATCCGTTTGCTTCAGATAGTTATTTTAGTGCTGCTAACTTAATCACATATTCCTTGGTCTCTGGCCCCGGTGACGAAGATAATGAGGCTTTTAGCCTCGACGGTAACCAGCTTAAATTCTTGAATTCACCCGATTATGAGCTTCAGTCTCAGTATAACTTGCGAGTTCGCGTCGAGGAATCTTCGGGTGTTTATAGTGAACAATCATTGGTTTTGAATATTGTTGACCAGAATGAAGCACCTACAGGTATATCGCTTTCCACGACTAATTTTGATGAAGACACGAAGCTCCTGAAAAATATTGCCTTTCTTACTGCAGTTGATCAAGATTTCGTTGATGATCATTCTTTTGCTTTGGTTAGCGGTGAAGGAGATGATGACAATGATGCATTCGAAGTCTTTGGAAGTCAGCTGCGCTTAAAGGCCTCTGTTGATTATGAAGAGCAGAACTCCTATTCGATCCGTATGTCCGTGACCGATCTGGATGGCCTTTCCTCTGATCACTCCATCACCCTTGCGGTGAATGACGTCAATGAGACTCCAACAGATATTCAGCTGTCTGAAACGATATTTGATGATACAACTCCCTTAAGCTCTGTAATTGCTGAGCTTTCGACGACTGACCAGGATGAGGATGATCGCTTCCGTTATCAGCTCACGTCTGGTGTAGGCTCCGATGATAATCTGGTATTCAGAATTTCTGGTAATAAATTAAGACTCAAGAAATCACTTCGTGAGAAACAAGATTCCTATCATGTTCGTGTACGTAGTACTGATAAGTATGGTAAGTCTGTTGAAAAAACTTTTGAGCTTGCTCTTAGTCAATCACCAGAAGAGATTCTACTCTCTTCTCTCTCATTTGATGAGAATTTAGTTGAGTACAGTGCAGTTGCGACACTTTCTACGCTGGATGCCAATCAGGATGACTCACATTCATATCAACTTGTCTCTGGTGTTGGTGATGTTGACAATCAATCTTTTGAGATTTCCGGAGATCGTTTATTGATCAACCATCTTGCTGATTATGAGATCAAGGATTCCTATACGATTCGCCTTCAAACCACTGATCTCCGCGGATTAATACACCAGCAGGTAGTTACTCTCTCAGTTAATGACCTGGAGGAGTCTACGGTCATTCAGTCAACCCTTAGTTCAATTTCTGAAAATGTAGAGGATGGAGCTGTTGTCTCATTTGTCTCTGCAAGCAACCCAGATCCAGAGCTTAAGTACTCCATTACTCTTGCGAATGGAACTGGTGATGACGACAATGACAAATTTAAGATCAGCAATGGCCTTTTGCGTATTCTTACCTCACCCAATTACGAAGAGCAGTCAGAATATTCGCTCCGTTTTCGTTCAGCTGATCAAAATGGCCAACTTTCTGAGCATGTACTGGTTTTCCCAGTAATTGATGTTAACGAGCCGCCCATAAATATTTTGACCTCATCTTCAAGTATCAATTTGAATTCTCTTGTCGGTGATCCTATTGCATCCTTCTCATCTGTCGATCCTGACATCACTGATTCTTTTGAATACAGTTTTGTTTCTGGTGCTGGCTCTACTCATAATGCTTTCTTTTCTATTCAGAATGATCAGCTGATTCTTCGTCAATCACTCGCTTCTTATGACGACATACCTGAATATTCAATACGTCTACAATCCATTGATGCAGCTGGTGGCTTCGTCTACAAAACCTTTACTTTCCCTGTTAACCATTTCCCAACCGATATTCTTTTGTCCGAAGATTCCTTTAGTGAGTCTATTCCCGGCCAAACTCCCATAGGATCTTTGGTGGCTCTAGATTCAGATCACTGGGATTCACATGTATTCACCCTTGTTGAAGGCGATGGTGATTCCGATAACCACCATTTCGAGATAGTTGATGATCAGATTGTCATCAATCACTCCCCTGATTTTGAAGAGCAATCTCAATATACCGTCCGTATTTCTGCGACAGATTCTAATGGCTTGTCCGTGGACAAGATCTTTGTTTTGAATGTGATGAACGAGTTGGAGGACTCTGTGTTGCTGTCCTCAACTGCCATCTTTAATCTTCCAGAGGACGTCGATGATTCTCTTCTAGAGTTCTCCATTAGTGATCTCTTGGTTGATCAACCACAGACCTTTGAATTGGTTGAAGGGGAAGGCGACGATGATAATGCTCTCTTCATTCTTGATGGCTCCCATCTAAAATTTGCGCCTTTAAGCCTTCCTGACTCTTCCAGTGATGATATCAGTGATTACGATGCCTATGCTCACTCATTAATCCCGCTGGGAGTTGGTTTCGAGGCTAGTGATATTGAAACGATTGTCCGCGATGATGATCATGTCTTTTATATTGTATCCGACGATCCGCAGCCCGAGTCTCTGCTGCGCCTTGATTCCTCTGGTATTCAAACCTACATTCCACTTCCCTCTGATATCAAAGCAGAAGGCATTTTCTTTAATCCGTTAACACAATCACTTTTTATTCTTGATGAGGGTAGTTTCTCCTCCGACGTACCTTCCAAGTTATTTGAATTTGCCGTTAATGAAGATGGTGATGTCATTCTAATTAATGGTCAGGCTCAGCTTCTGAGCGTACAGGATTTACCCTTTGGACAGCAGATTCAAACTGAGCATGGCTATGAGTCTGTTGTACTTTCTCGCGATTATCAATCTATTTATTTAGCAGAAGAAGACCCTGGTTATATTCATCAGTACGACTTTAGTGACGGCACGCTTGGAGAACTGATTAGAGTCATTGATAGCGGTGTTAATGACCTTTCCGGTCTCCTATCGATTGAGTTACCTGATGGCTCACCCGCTCTCCTTGCTTTGCATGGTAAGGATTCTGAACCTGACGGTTTCAGACTGGGTGGTGGGCAAGCTTTTCTGCAGTTAATTGATGTTCAATCTGGGTTGCGGATCACTGATCAGATTGTGGTTGGTGATTTCAATAATCTTGAAGGTCTGACTCCCAATCCTCAGCCTGATGCCAGAAGCCCCTTTGATCTCTTCTTGGTGAACGATGAGGGTTCTGATGATGATGGCTGGTTGATGGGTTTACGTTTACCAGGTTTAAATGGGCTACAGGCCCATCAATTCCGGGCGCGCCCAGGCGGATCTATTGATAATTCATTCACGATTAACCCTAATCATATTCTGCTGGATGCTCATACATCTTTAAATCTTGGTTCTGGCTTTGAGGCCAGCGATATTGTTGCTGTTCCCACTGAGTATGGGGATTTCCTCTATGTGATTTCTGATGATCCTCAGCCTGAATATCTCTTACAAATATCCCCAACCTTCGAGCTTAAATACTATTCGTTGACAGATGATCTTCATGATCCTGAAGCTCTTCTCTATCATCCCGGCCGACAGTCACTTATTGTTCTTGATGAGGGCAATTTTAATGCTGGTGAGGCCCCTCGTTTATTTGAGTTTGCTCTCGACCGTCTTGGTAACCCGATAGATCATGACGGTGATGTTTTGCTTCTCAACACACAATCTTTACCATTCAATAGCTGGCTTGATTCTGAAAACGGTTATGAGTCACTTTCTATGTCTCCTGACCGTTCACGGCTTTATGTTGGAGAAGAGGACAGTGGTGAGATACACATTTTTGACTTTTTCAATGGTGTTGCAGGATCGTTGATTCGTACCCTCGAAACAGGTGTTAACGACCTCAGCGGCCTTACCACTCTGGCCTATGGGAATAACGACTTTGTGCTTGCCTCCCTCCATGGTCGGAGTGCATATGTCGATGGTGTGCGTCTTGGCGACGGCAGGTCGTATTTGCAAATTTTGGATCCTTTTACTGGCCAAAGGATTGCTGAGCAGTTCGTTGTAGGTGATTTCCGTACATTAGAGGGTCTTGTTATCAATGAAGACCGTTCAGATGTCAAGTCTTTTGATCTTTATTTTGTACACGATGGTGGTTCCTCTGATGACGGCTTACTGATTGGTGCTGATGGTCATGATCCTTATGTCTCCTTGTTTGATCCTTTCTCGACTGAGCGAGACTCTTTCTCTGTTCGATTGAAAGGTGCTATTGATGGCAATGAAATCACGAATAAGTTTGACTTCACGTTGAATCATCCGCCTACGGATATCTTTGTTAGCCATGTTGGTTTCTCTGATGTCACACCCTCGAACACACCTGTTGCATCCTTCACATTTTTAGATCCTAATCGTAACGATGAGATCGTTTTTGAACTTGTTTCCGATTCATTGACTACTGGAAATGATTATTCTTTCGCTGAAGTTGATTTACTCCATAATCATCTCTTCAGCCTTGATGGCAATGTGTTAACTCTGTTAGATAACCCGTCGACCACTGGCCTGGATGAGTATTTCGTTCGCGTTAAGGCGACTGACCAAGGTGGTCTCTCAATCACCCGAGACTTTACGTTTGACGTTATCCCCTCGCCAGGTAACCTGTTTATTTCCAATGACACGATTCGGGAAAGTGCTTTAGATCAAACCTTCGTAGCAATCATTTTAACTGACTCAGTTCGAACTGGAGACACTGTCGACTACTCCTTGGTCGCTGGAGTTGGATCAGAAGATAATCATCTCTTTGTAATTAATGGTAACCAGTTAATTCTGAATTCTCCGGTTGATTTCGAAAGTCAGTCGTCCTATAGCGTTCGGATCCAATCTGCCTTTTCTGATGGTGTTGTTCTTGAGCAATACTTTGATGTGGCTGTTGAAGATGTTAATGAGAAGCCTGGAGCCATTGTTTCTTCTGTCCTGTCAATGGATGAGGGTATTGACCCAGGCACGGTAGTGGCTCAACTCACGTCTACCGATCCTGATCTGGATGACGAAGTTCATCTGAGTCTACCGTTCTTCCGCTCGCGCTCTAACGATAATTCCCTATTTTCTATTGTAGAAAATCAGTTGATCATCAATACTGTTCCTGACTTTGAGAGCCAAGAACAATATGAGCTTCTCGTCAGGGCTACCGATCCTTCTGGATTGTTCGTTGATCAGACTGTTGTTCTGACAGTGAATGATGTCAATGAGCCACCCTCAGACATTATTGTTACGGCATTTGATTTTGATGAGGGGTTGTCTTCTGGTTCCACAGTGGCACATCTTTCTAGTGACGATCCTGATCTTTCAGACTCCATCACTTTCAGCCTGATCTCCGACTCGGATCAGGATCAGATGAACTTCAATATTGATGATGACCGTCTGAATATATTATTCTCACCCGATTTTGAGACTCAGTCCGCTTATCAGGTTCTTCTACGAGCTACTGACCAACAGGGGTTATCTGTCGACTCTTTGATTAATCTTGAGGTTAATGATATTAATGAGCCTCCTTCTTCCCTTATCAGTTCTTCGACTGAGATTGCTTATGATGCCGAATCACAGTCAACAGTAGCAGTTCTTTCTGCTATTGATCCCGACCAAGACAGTATTTTTAAGTATCGATTTTCACCCGATTCTAGCTCTTCAGATGTTGACTATTTCCGTTTACAAGGCGACAAATTAATTCTGACAGTTGATGCTGCTTTTCTTTCTCAATCAGAGTTTGTACTCCCTATACAGGTCAGTGACCAAGACGGCTTGGTTCATAACCAAGACCTTGTTCTTGCCCTTCAATCAGCCCCTACCTATCTAGACATTTCAGACAATACCATTTCAGAGGCTGCCCAAGTCAATACCTCCATTGCGTCTCTTTCCCTCGTTGGGCCTGAGTCTTATCGTGATGTGACGTTCAGTCTGTTGGACGTTGATGATCAGGCCGATACACCTTTGTTTGCAATTGAGGGCTCTTCTCTTCTGTTGCTTGAGTCTTTGGACTTTGAGGCCGCAGCGACCCATTCCTTGACAATCTTAGCTGAAGATAGTGATGGCTTTGCCTTGGAGACAACATTCAACCTGGATGTTCTGAATAGTAATGAGACACCAACTAATTTTATTGCCTCCTCTTCTGTCTTCCCCGAGGATCTTCCTAGTCGTTCGATTGTTGCTACTTTCTCTTCTTCAGATCCCGATCAGGATGATAACCTTTCTTATTCATTGTTGTACGGAGCTGAAGGCACTGATAATGACTACTTCTATGTTGTTGGTAACCAATTGAGATCTCGCCGCTCATTTGATTTTGAGGAGCAGTCTACTTATGTGATTCGTGCACAAGTAACCGATCGTGGTGGCCTTTCCTTGGTTGAAGATTTCTTATTTACTGTCTCTGATGTGAATGATGCTCCATATGCCATATCAATCACACCAACCGAATTCCCTGAATCCCAGCCTGCATCTACTCCGATTGCATTGATTGGAGCATTGGATCATGACGATGGCGACCAATTTAGCTTTTCTTTTGCCCAGGGTTTTGGCGATAAGGACAATGACTTGTTCTCGATTAACGACAATCAACTGATTGTTGATGTTGATGCTGATTTTGAGTTGAAGGATAGCTATCGTCTTCGTCTGCAGGTTACCGATTCTGGTGGTCTGACATTTGAGGATCACTTTACACTTTCAGTAACTGACTCAAATGATCCTCCCTATGCGATTAAAGCTTCTTCTTCTGTTATTTCCAGGGATATGAATGCAGGAGACTCTATTGCCTGGTTACATGTTTTGGATCCTGATAACGTGGATCAGTTTACATTTTCGTTCGCAGTTGGTGATGGTGATACAGACAATGATAAATTTGAAATATTTGATAACCAGTTGGTTCTGGCGACTAATCCAGCCTTTGCCGATCAAACACAATACTCAGTTCTGCTTCGTGTTACCGACCTTGCTGGTTCGTTCCATGAGGAGAATGTTGTCTTTACTTTGCCGAACTCTATTCTTAGCACAACAGTTGGATTCAATGAGTCGACAACGGTTGGATCTACAGTTGCGGAGCTTTCCATTACTGGCTTAGATGATTCTACGGGAGTTGAATTTTCCTTACTAAATCCACTCAATAGTATTTTCTCCATCAGTGGTAATCGATTGATTCTTGACACTGAGGTTGATTTTGAGGATGTTGCTATCCATCGCGTAACCGTTATCGCCAAATTGGATACCGGTGAGGTTGTGCAGAAGCAGTTCGCTTACAATGTGTTCGATCAGAATGATGCCCCCTATCATCTTGAATCTTCCACTACGGTTGTGGAAGAGAACGCCAAACAAGGTTCTTTTGTCGCATCCCTCAGTGGTTTTGATCAGGATACTGCTGATAACCTCAGTTTCGCCTTGAATTCAGTTGAATCGAACGGCATATTCTATGAGGGTTTATTCGTACTTGATGGTAACCAAATCCTTCTAGCTTCTGATGCTGTTGATTTTGAGCATGATGTTTACAACCTTACTCTGCAGGTAACCGATCAATTCGGCCTGGCTCATGAGCGTGAATTCGCTTTCTCCTTGGTTCCCACGATTACGTTGAGCAATGATCTGCTGTCGGAAGGTTTGACGCCATTCAGCAGTGTTGCAACGATTTCCTCCAGCTCCGATGGCCTTGTCCTGAGTGAGCTTGCTTTTGTTTCCGGGGCTGGATCTTCTGACAATCATCGATTCACCATCGATCAGGATCAGCTCCGGATTAATTTCTTTCCTGATCATGAGCTCCAAGCTACGTATAACATCCGCCTTAAGGGATTTGGTTCCAACGGTCAGATGCTTGAACGTGCATTTGAGCTGTCTGTTCCCAATCTGAATGAGGCACCATTCGATTTGTCCATAGAACCATTTGCTTTAACTGAGAATAATGAACCAATGTCTTTGGTTGCATTATTAAACGCCGATGATTTTGATATCGACGATTCTCTTACCTTCTCCCTGGTTGCTGGTGAAGGCGATGCTGATAATCATTTGTTTGTTGTTGATGATGATCAACTACTGATGATTGGTAGTTCGGATTTTGAAAGCCAATCCAGTTTCAGCGTTCGATTGCAAGCTGCAGATCGCGATGGTTTATTTGTTGTTGATTCTTTCGAGCTTAATGTTGAGGATATTAATGATTCTCCGTCTTCGATTACTGCATCAACCTTGTTCATCAACGCAGATGCCCCTGCGCGTTCGACCGTTGCCGATATTACAACGAACGATCAAGATGCCAATGACCGACATGTTCTAACTCTCATTGATGGTTCCATGGATAACTATCTCTTCTCTTTGTCTGGTCGTCGTTTGAAATTAATGCCAAATGTAGATATATCCGATCAGGATTCATATTCAGTTCACCTTCGATCTTCTGATCGTTCTGGGGAATCGGTTGATCAGATTCTCGACTTTGTTGTGAATCATGCGCCAACAGATATCCTCGCTTCTAAACTTGAGCTTCTCGAGAATCTTCAAGTCGGTGAATTCGTACTGTCATTGGCAACTCTTGATTCTGACCTTGATGATCAGTTTGTTTATTCATTCGCCCCTGGGCTTGGTGCAAGAGATAATGATATGTTTACCCTTGAAGGAAGTGATCTGCTGACGCTAGTTCCGGCTGACTTTGAGGAAGACAATATTCTTCAGATAAGAGTTCGTGCCACTGATCAGAATGGCCTTTCTGTTGTTAAGCGCTTTGAACTTTCAGTGCAAGATGTTGTGGAGGTACCGATTGTAATCAATGATCCTCCTTATCTGATCAGTTCCTCCGGCTCTGTAATTCCCAGATCAACGAATGTTGGTGATCTTGTTGCCTGGTTGCACGTTCTTGATCCTGATCAGGATGACTCCGTTAGTATCGAATTGGTTAAAGGTGTGGGTGATTCCGATAACAATCTCTTCACGATATCCGGCACCAAACTCCTGCTTTCGGCGCCTGTTGACTCTCTTGATCGTTCTTCTTTATCGATTCGTCTGCGGGCTACAGACTCTAACGGCGCGGCCTTTGAGCAGAATCTTACTTTCCAGTTGCCATCAACGATTCTTGCCTCGTCAGAGCAATTTTCTGAAGCCCTACCGATTGGGGCATCTGTGGCTGAGTTATCGATTTCTAGTGGCGAATCGTTATCTGATATTACCTTCGACATTGCCTCATCCTCTAGTTCTTCTTTTGCAGTTCATGGCAATCGTCTGGTTTTGCTTGAGTCGCTTGACTTTGAGACGCAGCAACTTCACCGCGTTAAACTTACAGCAGAAGATTCATCAGGTTTCCTTGTTGAACGCGAATTTGAATTTTCTGTTTCAGATAGCAATGATCCGCCCTCTTCCATTTTAGTTTCAACATCTGATATCCCGCAGGATGCCCTTGCCGATCAGCTTGTTGCATCTCTCACAGGCTTTGATCAAGATACCAACGATTCTCTTTCGTTCTCCCTGCTTTCAGTGACTGCTGGTGGCGAACCTGTTGATGGCGTCTTTACTTTGGTTGAGGATCGTCTTTTCCTGGATACTGATGCACGCACTCTGATTGACTCTTCGTATAATTTGTCTGTTGAGGCGATTGATTCCTCTGGAGCTAGTTTTGTACAAGATATTTCGCTTTCAGTCGTTCCAACGGTTTCTCTTTCGTCGACTCAAATTTCGGAAGGATTGTATCCCCTAAGTTCTATCGCCACTCTTTCTACAACCAATGATGTTACTGGCGATGTTTCTTATTCATTGGTTTCTGGCGATGGGTCGAATGACAATCAATTGTTCTTGGTATCCGATGATCAATTGTTGATTAATTTTTACTCCGACCATGAGAAGAGGACTGACTATTCAGTACGTCTCCAGTCTCTCGATTCTTCCGGCACTAAGCTTGAGCGTTCATTTGATCTCTTTGTTCCTGATATCAACGAAGCTCCCTTTGATCTGTCTATCTCAGTTGACACAATCGATGAAAATGTTCCTGCTAAGGCAAGCGTTGCGGTCATCGATGCCCAGGATCCTGATTTTAGCGATTCCCTTTCCTTCTCCTTGATTTCTGGTGAAGGTGATGATGACAATCACTTGTTCAATGTTTCAGGCGATCAACTACTTGTAAAGCAGAGTCCTGACTTTGAATCCCAGTCATCCTTTAATATTCGCTTGCGTGCTGCTGATCGTCGTCTTTCAAGTGTCGAGAAATCGTTTGAACTTTCCGTTGTTGATCTCAACGACGCACCGCATACAATCACTTCTTCTACGCAATTCCTCAGCAGCACTGCGGAATCCAGATCCACTGTTGCTGAATTTTCGACTTTGGATGATGATCTTCGTGATTTCCATCGCTACTCTCTACCTGATGGTGTTCTCGATAATGATTCCTTCTTCCTCCTCGGCGATAAGTTAAAGCTGCAGCCTTCTGTTGATCTTGCTGAACAGTCCTCTTATACAGTCAGTGTCATTTCCTCTGATTTCGATGGGGCATCTGTTCAGCAGGATATCGAATTTGCCTTGAATCATCCGCCGGAGTCTATTTCCATGAGTGCTTCTGCGTTCAAGGAGAATCTTCCTGCTGGAACTCCTATATTAACCTTCTCGACTTCGGATCCCGATGTAGATGACCTGTTTACTTATACCTTAGATGATGGCTTTGGTGCGCAGGATAATGATCTGTTTGCAATTTCCGGGGATTCCTTGATCAGCAGTGCTCCTATTGATTTTGAAACTGATTCCAGTTTGAATCTCAGAATTCGTTCGACTGACCAGTATGGTCATTCTATTGTTGAACGATTTGAGCTTGGTGTCACCGATATTGATGAGCCTCCGTCGGTACCAGTGCTCACAACGTCTTCTGTGGATGAGAATGTTCCCCCTGGTTCAGTCGTGGGTACTATTCGCTCTTCCGATCCAGAAAATCTTGCTGGTGTTTCCTTAGAAATTTTGATGCCTCGGCTTGCTGTAGCCGATGCTGATGCCGATGCCGTTGCCGATAATGTCGTTGATGCCTCTCTCTTCTCCCTCTCGGGTGATCAGCTTCTACTTGATATCTCACCCGATTTTGAAGCTCAATCATCTTATTCTTTTGTTGTTCGAGCTACCGATGCCAGCGGTTTGATCTCTGAAGGTGAGATTGTGGTCCATATCAACGATCTGCTTGAGCCGATCACATCCTTGCAATCGATTGTTCTGCCAGATTCTCTTGATACTCTTTATCTCACTGGCGAGGATCCTGTGAATGGGTTTGGTAATGCTGCTGATAATCGCTTGATCGGAACCAGCTCTGACAATGTACTTGCTGGTAGAGGTGGCTCTGATGTTCTGACAGGGCTTCCAGGCGTTGATACTTTTCTGTATGAGCGTTACACCGATTCACGTCTTTCTGCCTATGACGTGATTACAGACTTTGATATGTCAGTTGACCGTATTGATGCTCCTTACCCTGTTTCTTCCGATCAAATCTTTGTTACTGGCATTGCTCCTGGCCTTGATTCTGATTCCTTGCGAGAGCATCTTGATTCAGCCCGCTTCCCGTCGGGCAGTGCTGCTTTCTTCACAGTTATCGATGGCTATGTCGGCATGCGAACCTTACTCGCCTTGAACAACAGCGTTCCTGGCTTCTCCTCTGACACCGATGCGATCATCGATGTCACTGGTTATGTCGGAGAGTTGTCTGATCTACTTGTTATTTAGGTGTCTAGGGTTTGCTTTCTTCTCTGAGGCAATTTGAATAGCGCCCAATTAATATTCCCATGACGGCTGCTATGTACAAGGGTCCAATAACACTTGTCGCCACACTCAGCATTCTTGAGAGTGGCAGGGCCGGGCTGATGTCTCCGAAGCCAACGGTTGTCAGACATGAGAATGCAAAGTAGTTCACCTCTGAGAATGCACTGGCTGTGTTCTGAACACTCTCGGGTGTGATGGCGAGATGTTCGGATGTTGTGAAGCTCCCTGGTTGGATTGTTTCCACGGCGCTCATCACCAGCGCAGCCGTCAGGCCAATGTGCAGATATCCAGCTGTTGCTCCCATCAACACATTTCCATCCACGTGTGGCTCTCTGGCCAGCCGACGGATGAGCCGGACGGTGCTCCATCCGACCAGCACGCTCCAGCTCATGGCGATCGGTACACCGCTGTAGATCCTTGCCGCTGGTGTGAGCAACCAGATCCAGAGGCTGATCACGGACAGCCCTCCCAGCGCTCTGTAGATCAGCTCCGCCAATCGGGGTGCCTGCTCATTCCTCAGCATCACCTGCGTGAGCAGAACTGCCACCACTGAATAGCTGATGTGTGTCGTGTCGATCGGTTCCGGCACGGCCATGCCTGTCATCACAGCGATTGTGCTCAGCAGCAGCCACTTGTATTGATGCCTCCCCTGACTGCTTCTCAGGTCTCTGCTGTTCACCTGGGCCTTCCATCTCTTCTGACATGCTGCGTATTTCGCTGACTCAGAACAAGGGCAGCTGCCTCTCGCCATCCCTTTTCCAGTTCGTTCCGTCCCAGGGTGTCAACATCGGTTCCAGAGCCTTCCGGTGATTGTGATCACCGGCTTCAAGCCAAACCCCTTCCAAACCATCAGGGATCACCACTGGCATCCTGTCGTGGAGTGACTTCAGCAACTGATTTGGTTGTGTGGTGATCACGCAGCAGCTGTCCAGCTCACTCCCATCAGGTCCCATCCAGCGATCCCAGAGGCCTGCCAGCCAGAACGGACGACCGTCGTTGCGCTCCACGCGTTCGCCCTTCTCCAGAAATGCACTGGCTGGCAGCAGACAACGGTGGTGACGCCATGGACCGCGGAAGGAGGCCTTATCAGATAGCGTTTCGGCCCGGGCGTTGAAGGGGCGCGGACCCTGTGAGGGATCCTTCACCCAGCTGGGAAGAAGCCCCCACAGCATGTGCCCCAGCCGTTCCTGGCCATGCTCCCGATACAGCACGAGTACCGGTTCTCCCGGGCGGATCTGGGCACGAGGTGCGTAGTGCTCAAGCCACGGGTCGTCGATCCGAGTGAGCCATGGTTCCAGGCGACGGCTCAGCTCCTCGAGCTGTGTATTGAGACTGAATCGCCCGCACATCAGCTCACGTTACGCATCGTTCGGTCTTCCCCCCCGTAAGGCGTCGCTTACCCCTCGTAGCGTGGCAGGAGTCTGGGCTTGAGCCATGCCGATCCGACAGGACGACAACCGACCGAACCGTCGATTCGGCATCATTAATCTGGTGCTCATCGGTTTCGGGGTCCTGCTGTTGTTCAGCAGCTTCATCCCGAGCAACGGCATTCAGCAGGTTCCAAGGGTGCCCTATTCCCTGTTCATTGATCAGGTGAATGACGGGGCTGTGAAACGTGCCTACATCACCCAGGACCAGATCCGCTACGAGTTGTCTGATCCGGAGGAGGGTGCCCCCCCCGTGCTGGCGACAACGCCGATCTTCGACATGGATCTGCCCCAGCGTCTGGAGTCGAAGGGGGTTGAATTTGCAGCTGCCCCGCCCAAGAAACCCAATATTTTCACCACGATCCTCAGTTGGGTGGTGCCTCCGCTGATCTTCATCCTTGTGCTTCAGTTTTTCGCGCGTCGTTCGATGGGCGGCGGTGCTCAGGGTGCACTCAGTTTCACCAAAAGCAAGGCGAAGGTCTACGTTCCTGATGAGGAATCAAGGGTCACGTTCGCTGATGTGGCCGGTGTGGATGAGGCCAAACAGGAGCTAACTGAGATCGTTGATTTCCTCAAAACGCCCGAGCGCTATGCAGAGATCGGTGCTCGCATTCCCAAGGGTGTTCTGCTCGTCGGCCCCCCAGGAACCGGCAAGACGCTCCTGTCCAAGGCGGTTGCAGGCGAAGCCGGTGTGCCGTTCTTCATCATCTCCGGCTCTGAGTTTGTTGAATTGTTCGTTGGTGCCGGTGCCGCCCGTGTTCGCGATCTTTTCGAGGAGGCCAAGAAAAAAGCCCCCTGCATCATCTTCATCGATGAGCTGGATGCCATCGGTAAAAGTCGATCCGGCTCCATGGGTGTTGTCGGAGGTAATGACGAGCGTGAGCAGACCCTCAATCAGCTGCTCACCGAAATGGATGGCTTCACCGCCCAGGACAAGCCGGTGATTGTTCTGGCGGCCACCAACCAGCCTGAAGTGCTGGATGCTGCGCTGTTGCGACCCGGACGCTTTGATCGACAGGTGTTGGTGGATCGTCCCGATCTGTCTGGCCGCAAGACCATCCTCGAGATCTATGCCAAGAAGGTGAAGCTTGCGGATGCTGTCGACCTCGACAGCGTGGCTCAGGCCACCAGCGGTTTTGCTGGAGCCGACCTGGCCAATCTCGTGAACGAAGCTGCCCTTCTTGCCGCCCGCAACTACCGCACGAAGGTTGAACAACAGGATCTCGGAGAAGCGATCGAGCGCGTTGTGGCCGGTCTTGAAAAGAAAAGCCGTGTGCTGCAGGACGACGAGAAAAAGGTCGTGGCTTATCACGAAGTCGGTCACGCCATCGTTGGCCATCTGATGCCCGGTGGCAGCAAGGTCGCCAAGATCTCGATCGTGCCCCGCGGCATGAGTGCCCTTGGGTACACCCTGCAGCTGCCGACGGAGGAGCGCTTCCTCAATTCCAAGGAGGAACTTCAGGGACAGATCGCCACCCTCCTCGGAGGACGATCCGCCGAGGAGATCGTGTTCGGCAAGATCACCACCGGGGCTGCCAACGACCTTCAGCGGGCGACCGACCTGGCTGAGCAGATGGTGGGCACCTACGGCATGAGCGACACGCTCGGCCCTCTGGCCTACGACAAACAGGGTGGTGGCCGCTTCCTCGGTGGAAACAACAATCCGCGCCGTTCCGTCAGCGACGCCACGGCTCAGGCGATCGACAAGGAGGTGCGCGGCCTGGTCGACAAGGCTCACGACGACGCCCTGGCGATCCTGCGCCAGAACATGGCCCTGCTGGAGACCATTGCCCAGAAGATCCTTGAGAAAGAGGTCATCGAGGGCGACGATCTCAAGCAGATGCTTGAGGCCAGTGAACTGCCCGAAGCTGTCCGTGCTTGACGGGCAGGCCGTTCATCTCCGATAAAACACCTTTGAAGCGCTCTTATGGCTTCCGGCGTCGCCGCTGTTCTCACATCGCTGGGTCAGCGTGATTACCTCTCATCAGCGGACTGTTCCGCTGATGAGACCCAGGGTCTCCTGGACCTCGCTCGCCAGCTGAAGAGCGGTGCTCGCCGCATCGATCTGGGAAACAGGGTTCTCGGGTTGATCTTCAGCAAGGCTTCCACCCGCACCAGGGTGAGTTTCCAGGTGGCGATGGCGCGTCTCGGCGGTCAGACCGTTGATCTGAACCCGAGTGTGACCCAGTTGGGGCGTGGGGAACCCCTGCAGGACACCGCAAGGGTGCTCAGCCGCTACTGCGATGTGCTGGCAGTGCGCACCTTCTCCCAGCAGGAGGTTGTCGATTACGCGCACTGGGCCACGGTTCCGGTTCTCAATGCCCTCACCGACCTCGAACATCCCTGCCAGGCCCTTGCTGACTTCCTCACCATGCAGGAGGAGCACGGTGATCTGGTCGGTCAGACCCTCGCGTACATCGGCGATGGCAACAACGTGGCTCACTCTCTGATGCTCTGCGGGGCCCTGCTTGGGGTGAACGTCAGGATCGGTTGTCCTGATGGCTTCGAGCCGTTGCCTGGCGTGCTGGATCAGGCGCGCAACCTGGCGCAGCACGGCGCCAAGATCGACGTCTTGACTGATCCAGGCAAGGCCGTTGCTGGAGCTCAGGCCGTTTACACCGATGTGTGGGCCTCCATGGGGCAGGAGCAGGAGCAGGCTGAGCGGGAGCAGGCTTTCGCCGGCTTCTGTGTTGATCAGGCTCTGATGGATCACGCCGCCCCGGGGGCGATCGTGCTGCACTGCCTCCCGGCGCACCGTGGCGAGGAGATCAGTGCTGAGGTGATGGAGGGGCCTGCCAGTCGCATCTTCGATCAAGCCGAAAACCGTCTGCACGTTCAGCAGGCCCTGCTGGCCGCTGTGATGGGAGGTCTCTGACCGGCTGCATTGCAACCGACGGGGTTCACCGGTACAAATGTATTGACACGCCTCTTCCCTCTGGTGGCCAGCGCGACTCCCGAGCCTCTAACTTCTGCCCAGCAGGAGCTCTACGACTGGCTGGCGGACTACATCACCACCCATCGCCACAGTCCGTCCATTCGTCAGATGATGCAGGCCATGGGACTGCGTTCCCCGGCTCCTGTTCAGAGCCGGTTGCGCCATCTGCAGCAGAAGGGATGGATCACGTGGCAGGAGGGTCAGGCGCGCACCCTTCAGTTGCTCGGGGATCTGGCGACTCAGGCCGGCATCCCGGTGCTCGGTGCTGTTGCGGCCGGTGGGCTTGTCACCGCGTTTGATGACGTGCAGGACCGACTTGATCTCGCGCCTGTGCTCGAGACCCGTGGCCTGTTCGCTCTCACAGTGAATGGAGATTCGATGGTGGATGCCCACATTGCCGACGGTGATGTGGTGCTGATGGAGCCCGTGCCGGATCCTCAGCGCCTGCGCAATGGAACCGTGGTGAGTGCCCTGGTGGCTGGCAGCGGCACCACGCTGAAGCACTTTCATCGCCAGGGCGGCATGGTGATGCTGGAGGCGGCCAATCCTGCCTACGAGCCGATCGAGCTGCCAGCTGAGCAGGTTGAGGTGCAGGGGCGCCTGGTGGCTGTGTGGCGTCAGGTCTGAAGCTGGCTGCGGTGTAAGCTTGGCTACGTCAACCGGTTAAGCCCTCGGGCACGGATGACGTTCACGGGGCCATAGCTCAGCTGGTAGAGCACCTGCATGGCATGCAGGGGGTCAGGAGTTCGAGTCTCCTTGGCTCCATTTTTGATCAACTGCAGGGGTGAGTTGTCGCGTCCGCAGACAGCCCTCTGTCAGGCTTCCTTAATAGGTAGGAATCACTACAACAGGCGCTGTTACGACTTTTTACAGTTTGTTCAGTTGCCAGTCTCTTGGATGGAAATTCCTCTCCACCAGCAGTTCGAGAAGCAGCGTCTTCAGGGAGTCGTGCACCGGGCCACTGATCTGGCTGAGTTGAAAGGTCTCACGCAGCAGTTGATCGATCTCTATTTCAAGCAGAAGGCAGCTACCGCCTGGGTTATCGCCGACAAATCCTGATCCTTTGGACGACATGGATGACACCACTGATTACGTGGCATCGATCCACATGGATCTCCACGGTCTCCAGCTTGCTTACAAAACAACTTCAGATGCCCTCACCAACTGGAGTGGCGGCGATCCAGAGGAACAGCAGTTTCTCTTTCACATGAAGGATCAGTTGTTTCGTTGCCTTCTGGAGAATTCGTTCTGCATTGATTGATTGATCAAGCTCCGGGGGGTTTCCGGATTCCGATCCAAGGCTCCCCTCAACAGGTCTGAGCGCGTCGATGACGAGGATTGCGCTGCCAGCATCACCCCAGCTGCTGCGGCTGCTCCGACAGCAGCAGCCATGGCGACGCGTCCAAAATCCCCGAGCAAACTGTTGATGACCGTCATCAGGGCTGAGCGTCTTCTTTCACCATCCCTGAGACGTTGGCCCGAAAACATCCCCCGAATGGGTGATTTTTGCCTTGTCCAATCGTGCTTGCCCCGAAGCACGCCTTCCGTGCCCCGTTCAGTTGGCGGCAGCTTTCTCCAGGTCCCGGCGGATCAAGGCAAGCAGATAGGACGGGGACTTGTAACGGGTCGGCAGACACCGGTTCAGGGTTTCGAGATGACCCCAACAGACCGTTCTTTCAATGTCTTTCGGTGATTTCCCCTGCTGCAGCAGCCTTCTGAGTGCCTTGCAATACATCGGATATCCCGCCTCAAGCTCCCCGATCGTCAGCTTCGCCTGAGGCATGGGATCCGAATCGGCTGTCTCATCAACCTATGTGGTCACGGGTCAGCTGTTCGGACCCAGCCCTGCCAGGTGAAGCACCACCTGGCACTGGTTCTGTTCAGCGAGCTGTTCGATCTGATCAATCGGCCCCTGCAGCCAGCGGGCCACCTGCAGCATGTTGCTGAGCCTGAGGGGCTCTGCTGTGCCGTTGGAGGATCCGCTCATCCTGCTGAGCGTGCTCTGTTCAACCCCCTGTTCCTCCAGCCACTGACGCAGCGGCACGCTCAGTTGCCGGTTGCAGGCTTCGATCCACAGATCCCAGTCCTCAACGTCGTCGGTGAGCGGGATCTGAAGGCTGATCTGCAGGCTTTCACTGGGGTCCAGCAGCGTGACGCTGGCACGCAGTGGCGTCAGCCCCGTGTAGAGCAGTCGCCAGCCGTTGTTCCGCAGGGATTCGGTCGCTTGCTCACGCAAGGCCAGTCGTTCCATCGAACGGCTGGCCAGATTCTCCGGAGGTGCAAAGGCGGGGGTTGAGAGGGTGACCACATCTGCCTCAATTGCCGCTGATTCTCTTAAGGGATTTCGCCGCGGAAACGGGTCAGCTCGATCACAGGGTCTGTGAATCCCCACCAAGCCAGGCGATGCAGTCGATCTCAACCCTGGCTCCCTTCGGGAGCGCCGCCACCTGCACGCAGGCTCTGGCCGGGCTGATCCCTTCACCGAACACCTCGGCGTAAAGGGCGTTGACAGTCTGGAAATCAGCCAGATCCGCGAGGAACACGGTGGTGCGCACCACCTGGGCCGGTGTGGCTCCGGCTGCCGCGAGCACAGCATTCAGGTTGCGAAGCACCTGACGGGTTTCAGCCGCCACATCCCCATCTCCCACCATGGCCCCCGTGTCGGGATCGAGGGGGATCTGACCGGAGCAGTAGAGCCATCCTCCGGCCAGGACGGCCTGGTTGTAGGGCCCGACCGGAGCAGGGGCCGCTGCGGTGGTGATGGCTTGGGCGGTCATGGCCGGATCGCAGAATGAAGGCTGATCATCGCGTTCTGCTGTT
The DNA here is from genome assembly GCF_000737575.1 of Synechococcus sp. KORDI-49. Lineage (NCBI taxonomy): Bacteria > Bacillati > Cyanobacteriota > Cyanophyceae > Synechococcales > Synechococcaceae > Synechococcus > Synechococcus sp. KORDI-49. The sequence continues at coordinate 42,676 of NZ_CP006270.1, forward strand.
GTCGCCTGCTTCGAGTCCCGTTGAATTGCGCGGTCTCTGGCATCGCTACGGCGATTCGGCGGAGTCCTGGACGTTGAGAGGGGTGGATCTGCAGCTCTCCGAAGGGGAGCTGATCGGCCTGCTGGGGCCCTCTGGATGTGGCAAGACCACCCTGCTGCGCCTGATCGCTGGCTTCGAGACACCGTCCAGAGGCAGCGTGCATCTGCAGAATCGGCCCGTCGCCGGAGAGGGGCGCTGGCTTCCCCCCGAGCGCAGGGGTGTGGGCATGGTCTTTCAGGACTACGCCCTCTTCCCCCATCTCACCGCCTGGCAGAACGCCTGTTTCGGTCTTCGCCCCGGTCAGGACGACAGCAGGGCCAGTTGGCTTCTGGATCTTCTCGGTCTGGAGGGTCTGCAGCAGCGTTACCCCCATCAGTTGTCCGGAGGACAGCGCCAGCGCCTCGCCCTGGCGAGGGCCCTCGCCCCGGCTCCGCAGGTGGTGCTTCTCGACGAACCGTTCTCCAATCTCGATGTGGAGGTGCGTCTGCGGCTTCGCAGTGAGCTCTCCACCGTGCTGCGCCTCTGCGGTGCCAGCGGCCTGCTGGTCACCCACGATCCCGGCGAAGCGCTGGCGATCTGCGACCGGGTCGCCGTGATGCGGGATGGCGTTCTGCATCAGTGCGCCAGTCCACGATCCCTGGTGCAGGACCCGGCGACACCTTTTGTTGGTCGCTTCGTGCTTCAGGGCAATCTGCTGCCGGTGGATCAGGAGACGGATGGCCGGCTTCGCTGCGATCTCGGCCTGCTCGAGCCGGTTGACGACATGCCGATCGACCCTCTCCCGGACCGCTCAACGGTGCTGGTGGATCCTGGTGCGATCGCGCTGGAGGTGGACCCGGAGGCCGAACCCTGTGTGATGGGGCGTGAGTTTCTGGGTCAGGCCTGGCAGTACCGCATTCAGGCCGGTGACCTGCATCTGCGGCTGAGTGTTCCCCTGGATCAGGATGTTCCTCGTGGAACGCGATGCCGGCTGACGTTCCGGCCGGAGGCCACAGCCATCCTCTTTCCCCATCGGATCAGGGTGCGCGCCAGTGATCCTTGTGATGACGCAACTCAGCGAGCTGTTCCGCGGACTCGGCCTGCAGAAAAAGGTTGATGCGCCGCTCGGCCCCGATCGAGCTCGGCAGGCTCAGCTCTCCCCTCCGGCGCAGGGCCACCACGTCCCGATAGCGGCTGGCGATCGCTTCATCGTTGGGCCGATGCTGCAAAGCCCAGTGCAGATTCGCTTCCGTGTATTCATGGGCGCAGCAGACCTTGGTGCGGTCCGGCAGGCCAGCCAGCCGCTGCATCGCCCGGTGCATGTCCGCCGGCGTTCCTTCCATCAGTCGTCCGCACCCAGCTGAGAACAGGGTGTCCCCGCAGAACAGGACGGGGCCGAGATCCGGGTCCTCCTCTTCAGGCAGCAGGAAGGCGATGTGATTGGCGGTGTGGGCCGCCACATCGAGCACCTGCAGCTGGCGCCTGAGCAATGGCACCGCATCCCCGTCCGCAACGGAGATGGTCTGGAAGGGGATCCGTGTCCTGTCAGACGCTGCGGCGATCACATCTGCCGTCGGCCACCGCTCCAGCAGCGCTGGAGTTCCGCCGATGTGGTCGGCATGGTGATGGGTCTGCAACACCGCCACCAGCGTCAGATCCCTCTGCTCCAGCCAGACCTGAACGGGTTCGGCCACCGCTGGATCCACCACCACGGCGTTCCCGTCGCGCTCCCAGATCCAGATGATGTTGTCCTGCAGCACCGGCAGGGCATGAAGCGCGGAACGCATCGTTAAAGTCCAGCCTTGTATCCCGGCCCCCATGATCACCGTCGCACTGGCCAAGGGGGCGCTGCTCAAGGATTCGGTGACCCGATTCGCGGCGGCCGGGCTCGATTTCTCCGCTGTTCTCGACAAGAACAATCGCCAGTTGATGTTGCCCACCCCCTGCGGTCGGGCCCGCGCCCTGCTAGTGCGCAATGGAGATGTTCCCACCTACGTGGCCTATGGCCAGGCCCAGCTCGGTGTGGTGGGGTACGACGTTCTTCGGGAGCACCAGCTCCCCGTCGCCCAGCTGGTGGACCTCGGTTTCGGCGGCTGCCGCATGGCGGTGGCGGTGAAGGCCAGCAGCGGTTACACCCGTGCCGCCGACCTGCCCCCCCACTGCCGTGTCGCCAGCAAGTTCACCCACTGTGCCCGGGCGTTCTTCGATGCTCTCGACCTGCCTGTGGAGCTGGTGCATCTGAACGGTTCCGTCGAACTCGGCCCGATCACCGGCATGTCGGAGGCGATCGTTGATCTGGTGGCCACCGGCCGCACCCTGCGGGACAACGGGCTGGTGGCGATCGAGGATCTGTTCCAGTCCACCGCCCGCCTGGTGGGCCATCCCCTGTCCCTGCGCCTCGACACGGGCGAACTGGGAGCCATTGTTGACGCCATGCGCCTTGCGCAACCGGTCGGAGCCATGGCCTGATGAATGTCATCGGGGACTGGCAGCGGGTTCGCCGCCTCGGGCGATACCTGGCTCATGACCGGCGCCGACTGGTGCTCACCGTGCTGCTGCTGCTGCCCGTCGCTCTGGCGGGGTCGATCCAGCCTCTGCTGGTCGGCCAGGCGATCAGTGTGCTTCGCGGCGAAGCGAGCCTGCCGTGGCTCGCGGATCGCTCCACCCAGGAGGCGATGCGGATCATCGTCGGGCTGCTGCTCTGCGCTGTGCTGCTGCGTCTGGGGCTGCTGGGGCTGCAGACCTTCAACATCCAGGCGGTTGGGCAGCGTCTCACCGCCCGCATCCGAGACGATCTGTTCAAGCACGCGCTGGCGCTGTCGCTGCGGTTTCACGACTCCATGCAGGTGGGCAAGTTGCTCACCCGACTCACCAGTGATGTGGATGCCCTCGCCGAGGTGTTCGGCAGCGGTGCCGTCGGCGTGCTCGGCGATCTGGTCAGTCTTGTGGTCATCGCCGTCTCGATGCTGCTGATCGAATGGCGCATCGGTCTGCTGTTGCTGGTCACCCAGATTCCCGTGACCATGGTGGTTCTCTGGCTGCAGGGCCGCTACCGCGTGGCCAACTACAGCGAAAGGGAAGAGCTTTCCAAACTCAATGCCGACTTCCAGGAGAACCTGCAGGGTCTGGAGGTGGTGCAGATGTTCCGCCGCGAGGAGGTCAACAGCCGGCGCTTCCTGAAAACGGGTCTTGCCTACCGCCGTGCCGTCAACGGCACCATTTTCTTCGACAGCAGCATCTCCGCCTTCCTGGAATGGGTGGCGCTCGGAGCGGTGGCCTTCGTCCTGGCGCTCGGCGGCTGGATGGTCACCGACGGAGCGATGGGTCTGGGCATCCTCACCACCTTCATCCTCTACTCCCAGCGACTGTTCGATCCCCTGCGGCAGCTGGCGGAACGATTCACGCAGATCCAGCGCGGCCTGACGGCCGTGGAGCGCATCGGTGAACTGATGGAGGAGCCCCTCGAGATCCTGGAGGCCAGAGACGCGCGCCCGCTCAACGGCAGCGGCATCGGAGAGGTGATCTTCGAGGACGTCTGCTTCGGTTACAGGCCGGATGAGCCGATCCTTCACCATCTCTCCTTCCGGATCGCTCCCGGCGAACACGTGGCCCTGGTGGGACCCACCGGCTCCGGTAAGACCACCGTGATCCGTCTGCTCTGCCGTCTCTATGAGCCGCAGCGGGGACGCATCCTTCTTGATGGTCGCGACATCCGCAGCATCCCGATCGCCGATCTGCGGCGGCAGCTGGGGGTGGTGCTGCAGGACACCTTTCTGTTCAGCGGCAACGTCGCCGACAATCTGAGGCTCAATGCCGACATCAGCGACGGGGAGCTGCAGGGGATCTGCCGCGACCTCGGCCTTGATCCCCTCTTCGCCCGTCTGCCCCAGGGTCTGCAGACTCCGCTGCGGGAACGGGGCGGCAATCTCTCCTCCGGAGAGCGCCAGCTGCTGGCGGTCGCCCGGGTGGCGATCCGCAACCCCACCGTGCTGGTGATGGATGAAGCCACCGCTTTCATGGATCCAGCGACGGAAGCCACGTTGCAGCGGGATCTCGACCGCCTGCTGCAGAGACGCACCGCCGTGGTGATCGCTCACCGGCTGGCGACAGTGGAGGCTTCCGACCGCATCCTGGTGTTGCGCCGGGGTGAGCTGATCGAGCAGGGCACCCACCTTGAGCTGCGCGCTCGCGGGGGCCTCTACGCCCAGCTGGCGGATCTGCAGGAGCGGGGGTTGGCCAGACTGTGATGATGCAGTCCCTACCGATGCCGACGGAAGAGCTGCTGCAGCAGTACGGCGCTGATGCCCGCCTCTGCCCGTGTGCCAACGACCAGCTCACCCTGGTGTTCAGTCAGACGCATTCCTTCGATCTGGTCGAACTGGAGCAGCTGCTGGAGGCGGTCGGCTGGAGTCGCCGTCCGGTGCGGCGGGTCCGCAAGGCACTGGCCAACAGCCTCCTGAAGGTGGGGCTCTGGCGTCATGACCCGCGCATTCCACGCCTGGTGGGTTTCGCCCGCTGCACCGGCGATGGTGTGTTCGAAGCCACCGTGTGGGACGTGGCCGTGCATCCGCTGTATCAGGGAAGCGGCCTTGGCCGTCAGATGATGGCCTATGTGCTGGAGGCGCTCGAGCAGATGGGCACCGAAAGGGTCAGTCTGTTCGCGGATCCCGGTGTGGTGTCCTTCTATCAGCGCCAGGGCTGGGAACTGGAGCCCCAGCAGCATCGCTGTGCCTTCTGGTACGCCAGCTGAGACAGGCTCAGCGTCTGTAATCCCGAGCCAGGCCGTCTGCTGGTGCGCCCCGGGCCCAGCGACGCCTCAGCAGAGCGTTACGCCAGGCCAGGTGCAGCACCCCCTGTCGTCGCCAGCGACGGCCGCTCGTGATCAGGGGGTGACCGATCCGCCGGAGCCGGGTTTGAGCGCCGAGGCGCTGGACAAGGTCAAGATCCTCCATCAGAGGAATCGGCCGATATCCCCCCACAGCGGAGTAGAGCCTGCGGTGGATCAGGAGCCCCTGATCGCCGTAGGGGCGTTGCCGCCAGCGACTGCGCCAGGCCACGGCCGCCTCCAGCAGACGCAGCATCGGGCGCTGTTCCGAGACCCTGAAATCGAAGTACCAGGCCTGTCTCTCCGCGTCAGGACGTTCCAGCACCGCTGTGACGGCGTCGACCCAGCCCATGGGCAGACGGCTGTCGGCATGCAGCACCAGCAGCCAGGGTCCGTGCGCCTGGGCGGCCCCCCAGCGCAGTTGCTGCCCGCGGCCAGCGACAGGGCTTCGCAGCAGGCCGGCCCCGCCGATGCGGGTCACCGCAGCCGTGGCATCGCCACTGCCCCCATCCACCACAAGAATCTCCAGATCCCCCGGCCATGTGGCCAGATCCGCGAGCAGCAGTGGGAGGGTGCCGGCTTCGTTGAGGGCCGGAATCACCACGCTCAGCCCAGCCAAGGCCGCAGATCCGTCAGCTGATCGAGGTCGTTGCGTTCCCCCAGCAGCATCGTGCTGACTCCGCGATCGGCCGCCTGCGCCAGCGTGCTGGCGAGCACCCGTTCCCCGCCCCAGGGGATGCCGCTCAGCGGCCAGAGCGCCGGTTGCCTCAGCAGCTCCCGGGACAGCCCGATCAGCCAGTAACCGCCGTCCTCCGCCGGCCCCAGCACCAGGTCGCTGCGTTGGAGCATCTCGATGGCCGCCAGCAGGTCACGGCGGTTCAGCCACGGCAGATCCGTTCCGATCACGAGGGTCGGACCGTCGGTTCGGCGGGACAGCAGCAGCTGCCGTCGCAGCCGCGTGCCCAGCCCTCCGCCTCCCTGAAGCCGGACGGAGCCGACGCCGAGGCTGCCAGCCCAACGCCTTGCTGCGCCAGGCCCTGTTCCACTCACCGCCAGCACAACATCCAGTTGCCCGTCCTGTTGCAGCCGCTTCGCCACGGCCAGGGTGTGTCCGGTCAGCCGTCGCTGAATGTGCGCTGCCCGTTCGGCGGCAACGGGGTGCTGCAGCACCTGGCTGAGATCGTGCGCCAGGCGACGTTTGCAGCGTCCTGCCGCGGGCCAACGGGCCATCACCACAAGCGCGGCTCCTGGCGGCATCTCAGCTCTTGCGCGGCAGTTCCTTGGGACGCACCTCAACGGTGAGTGGCTGCCCCTTCCGCTCCAGCATCAGCTGCATCGGTTCGCCGACCTGACCGCGATCCACGGCCAGCTGCACCTCCGAGGGGTTGCTGACCTCGGCACCGTCCACCTTCTGAATCAGGTCGCACTGCTGGATGCCGGCTTCGGCCGCCGGGGTGCCGGGCACCACTTCCACCACCAGAACGCCGTTGACCTCCGGGACTTCGCAGGTGTTGCCCGTGGCGTTGATCTCGCGGGCCAGCTGCGGGGTGAGGCTGCGCAGCTGCACGCCGATGAACGGATGGGAGGCCTGTCCGGTGCTGACGATCTGCTGGGCGATGCGCTTGGCCAGGTTGATCGGCACCGCGAAGCTGAGGCCGGCACCCGGTGCCTGCCGGATCGCCGTGTTCATTCCGATCACCTGGCCGGAGGCATTGATCAGCGGGCCGCCGCTGTTGCCGGGATTCACGGCTGCATCCGTCTGGATGTAGGGAACCCGCTGGCCGGCTCCGATGGCGTTGGTGCGGCCCACGGCACTGATGATGCCGGCGGTGACGGTGTTGTTGAGGCCGAAGGGATTGCCGATGGCGATCGCCCATTCCCCCGGTCGCAGCGTGTTGGAGTCCCCGAGGCTGGCCACGGGCAGGTTTTCGGCCACCACCTTCACCACCGCCACGTCGGTGAGTGGATCGCCACCGAGCACCTTCCCATTGAAGCTGCGGCCATCCGGAAGTGTCACGGCCACGGTGTCCGCTCCCCGCACCACATGTTCGTTGGTGAAGATCAGACCGTTGGTGCGGGTGATGAACCCGGAGCCCTGCCCCTGCTGGCGCTGGGTCGACGGCCCAAATCCGAACATGCTGCCCAGCGGGTTGTTCACCTCCTTCACCGTGTCGATCCGGACCACCGCAGGGCCTACGCGATCGACCGCTTTGACGATCACGTTCTCGCCCGGTTGAAGCGGTGCCGTCCGGGGTTCGTCGTTCACCACCGGCGGCAGTGTCACCGGTGCCTCCTGCTCCAGCCCCAGCTGCTGCCGCAACTGGGCGCAGGAGCTGAGGCTGGTGGCGATCAGGGCGATCCCGATCCAGGCGATTGATCGCTGCATCCCGACTTGGTGTCTCCTGCTTCATTTAAGGCGGGTTTGCCGGGGCATCCTGCGTAGATTCGGCGCTGAGGGAGATGGCAGTGGCGGTGCTGACGGGCGAGGAGCTCTGGAACCAGGTGCAGCAGGGGCTGCAGACCAAGCTCAGCAAGCCCACCTTCGAAACATTCATCCGGCCCACGGGCTGCAGCGGCTTCGCCAACGGAGAACTGAAGCTGCTCGCTCCCAACCCGTTCGCCAGCATCCGGCTGAGGGAGCAGCTGCTCCCCACCATCGCCGAGCTGGCCAGCTCGGTGTGCGGTCAGGCAGTGCAGGTCACGGTTCTGGCGGACACCGCTCTGGCGCCACCCGACAACGCCCCGTCCGACCCGGTGGAGGCGCCTGCACCGGCTCCCTCAGGAGGATCCGGGCCTCCACCACGGCGCTATCTGCCGGGACTGAACCCCCGCTATGTGTTCAGTCGCTTCGTGGTGGGTCCCAACAGCCGCATGGCCCATGCCGCTGCCCTGGCCGTGGCGGAAGCTCCCGGCCGTGAGTTCAATCCACTGTTTCTCTGCGGCGGCGTCGGTCTGGGCAAGACCCATCTCATGCAGGCCATCGGTCACTACAGGCTTGAGATCGATCCCGATGCCCATGTGGCCTACGTCTCCACCGAGACCTTCACCAATGACCTCATCGACAGCATCAGCAAGAAGAGCACCAAGGCCTTCCGCGACCGCTACCGCGCTGCAGATCTGCTGCTGGTGGATGACATCCAGTTCATCGAAGGCAAGGAGTACACCCAGGAGGAGTTCTTTCACACCTTCAATGCCCTGCATGAGGCGGGAAAGCAGGTGGTGATCGCCAGCGACAGGCCCCCCAGTCAGATCCCCCGACTGCAGCAGCGGCTGATCTCTCGGTTCCAGATGGGGCTGATCGCCGACATCCAGGCCCCGGATCTGGAGACCCGCATGGCGATTCTCCAGAAGAAGGCGGAGCAGGAGCGCATGGCGTTGCCCCGCGATCTGATTCACTACATCGCCGGACGCTTCACCTCCAACATCCGCGAGCTGGAGGGGGCTTTCACAAGGGCTGTGGCCTTCGCCTCGATCACGGGCCTGCCGATGACGGTGGAGTCGGTGGCACCGATGCTCGATCCCACGGGGCAGGGGGTGAAGGTGACGCCGCAGCAGGTGATCGAGAAGGTGTCGGAGGTCTTCGATGTCACGGCCGATGAGATGCGCAGCAGCACCCGTCGCCGTGCGGTCAGTCAGGCCAGGCAGGTGGGCATGTACCTGATGCGCCAGGGAACGGATCTCAGTCTTCCCCGCATCGGCGACACCTTCGGCGGCAAGGATCACACCACCGTGATGTACGCGATCGAGCAGGTGGAGAAGAAGCTCTCTGCGGATCCTCAGCTGGCCGGCCAGGTGCAGAAGGTGCGGGATCTGCTCCAGATCGATTCACGCCGGCGCCGCTGATCAGCGGCAGGCCTTTTTGTCTCCGCGCCAACCGGCCATGTCGGAAGCGGCAGGGGAACAGACCAGACGGCGGGCCGGAGCAAGCGCCGGTTCCAGACTCCGCGAACTGAAGGGAGGCAGAGGGCGGCGGCGCAACCAGGCTCCCCAGCGGAATTCGTGATACGGGATCTGGGGCTGCGGTTTGATGAATCCCTCCTTCTTCAGCTTCCAGACCAGGCTGCGATAGGGATCATCGTCAAGATCCAGCAGCGAACCCGGCAGTTCCGCTGCCATCCGGGGTCCGTTGCCCCGTCCATCCACCAGGTACAGCCAACCCTTCGCTTCCAGAAAGGCCAGCACCTCCTGCGGATCGCTCACGGCTGGTTCCGCAATCACGTATCCCCATGCCGAGGCGTGGGGATCCAGTCCGAGCAGGCCGCGCAGCCGGTGATGTCGATCCACCATCCAGAGATCACCGGCCGCGCTGCGCACCAGAGGAACCGGCTTCTGCCGGAGAGCGCTGAGGCGTTCCTCCCGGCTTTCCTGGGCGAAGTCCTGCTGCCGGGCCCAGACCTCTGCCAGACCGACGCACCACTGGGTCGGGCGAAGCCTGGCGACGGGAACCTCCAGCAGCTGTGTGCCTTTGCCCGCTTCTGGAATCGGTTCGAAGGCCGGGAGCTGCAGGGGCACGCGTGGGTGCAGGCGCACCGTCACTATGGCGGAGCAGGCCTGGGTTAGGGCTATCTCAGAAAGGCCTGGGGATCCTGGTCGTATCGATCCCGGATCGGCAGCGGTCGGGGAGCGGCCGGGCCATCCAGTGCTGCCGTCGCCTCGAGACACTGCCGCAGCAGCCGCGCCGCCGGCAGCGGCATGTCTCTCGGAACGGAGATTCGATCCCGGAGATACCGCAGTCCGGCTGCACTTCCGGAGGTCGGTCGGCAGGGGCGTCCGGTGATCAGCTGGGTCAGTGCGGCGCGCAGGGGCTGATCGAACCGCTCGCTCCCGAGGGGGTTCAGCGCCAGCAGCTGGTCACGGTGTCGCATCACCCGACCAAGGGCAAGAGCTGTTGTCCGCTTCGGATCGTCGTCGGTCCAGCTGGTTTCGTCCTGTCCGAGCCCGTCGCCGCGATCAATGGCTTCCGCCAGTGACTGCTGGCTCTCGGAAACATCCGGCCAGCAGCCGCCCATCTGCGGCGGAAGATCATGGGCATGGGTGTGCATGTCGCTCTGGGTGCCCCGGTAGGTCTCCAGCTGTTCAAGAGCCGCAAACCAGCGATCGATCGCCGGATGTTCGCGACGGAGGCGATAGCCCTTGTAGTAGGCCAGGGAGGCGTTCATCCGCTCCACGTAGGGCACGAACACCAGGTCCACGCCGCCCGGTCCCTGGTCATCCAGCCACGGACCAGGGGTCTGCTCCAGGGCCTGTTCCATCCGTTGCGCCGTGCGCTGGAACTGGTCGCGGGCCTGCTGCTGCTGTCTCGGCCTCAGGCCCGGGGAGCAGAGCCAGAGACACCAGGCCCGGAAGAGCAGACGCTCCAGCTGCCGCAGCTCCAGAGCCCGTGGATCCATCAGCGGCAGGCCGAGCGGTCCGAAGGCCTGCTCCAGGCTCAGCAGGATCACGTCGCTTTCGGTGATCAGCTGTCCGTCCAGCTCAAGGGCGGGAAGCATTCCCGATGGCACCAGCTGCAGAAACCAGGGCTCCTTGCTGCCGTAGCAGCGCATCGTCACCTTGCGGATGCGGTACGGGATGCGCTGGAACTCAAGCCACAGCCACACTTTCTGGCAGTAAGGGCACCAGGCGTGATGGTCGCGGTAGAGGGTGACCCTGACGTCGGATTCGGAGTGCCCGAACAGACGCAGAACGGCCTGGGAGCTGGTGGGACCGTTGATGCGGTCCGGTTCCTGGCCGATGTACTGACTTAACTGCTCCCAGCTCTGAGCTTCAGGAGTTGCCGGTGTAGGGGGCATGCAGGATCGGCGCGACGTTCCCTCTGCCATAGGACTGCCAGTCGCCGAGTTCTTTCATCAGGGCCAGACAGTCCTGCTGGCGGCCCTCACGTGCCAGCTGATCAAGGCGTTGTTTCAGGTCGTCCATGGTCAGCATCATCACGATTTCGCGACGCTGAGCGCTGGGAGCCTGCTGCAGGTCAGGGGACTGCTGAGAGTGACGCTGGGGTTGTTTCATCGGTAAGAGGGCTCAAGCAACTGCGGAACGGCGGTTTACGGGTCCTTCAGGACATCTTTCCCGGACCATAACTCTGCCTTTACCTAAGCGCAGGTGTTCCCGGGCACCCGTCTCCGCTTCCCGGGCGTCAAGAGAATGGGACCCCCTGAGGTGTTGCGGATGGATGCCGATTTTGATCTGATCGTTCTGGGAGCGGGTTCCGGTGGTCTGGCTGCCGCCAAGCGGGCGGTTCGCCACGGGGCGCGGGTGGCGATTGCGGAAGGAGATCGGGTCGGGGGGACCTGCGTGATCCGTGGCTGTGTTCCGAAAAAGCTGCTGGTCTACGGCGCGCAGGCCCGGCATCAGCTGCAGGACGCGCCCTCCTATGGCCTGCACGTGGAGGCTGTGCGCTCGGATGTGAGTGAACTGCTGGAGCGCGTGCGTTCGGAGGTTGATCGCCTCAACCTCCGCCATCGCCAGATGCTCTCGGAGGCCGGGGTGGAGTTGCTGCAGGGCTGGGGCCGGTTCACGGCTCCTGATCGCATCGGTCTGTCCGCCACGCCCGGTGGACCGATCGAGCGAGAGCTCGGAGCAGCCCGGATTCTGATCGCCGTCGGCGGTCAGCCGATCCGGCCCTCGATCCCCGGCGCGGAACACACCTGGCTGAGTGACGACATGTTCCTGCAGGAGACCTACCCGGATCAGGTCGTGGTGGTGGGTGCTGGATTCATCGCCTGTGAATTCGCCTGCATCCTCCGGGGCCTCGGGGTCTCGGTGACCCAGGTGGTGCGGGGCTCCCGTCTGCTGCGGGGCTTTGACCATGAGCTGGCCGATGCGGTTCTGACCGGGATGCAGGACAGCGGCATCCAGGTGTTGTTCGATCGCACGGTCCATGCCGTCGACCGCGTGTCGCCCGATGACCCGTCAGCCGGGTTGACGGTGGAGCTGTCTGATGGCCGCCACCTCCCCTGCGGCGGCGTGCTGATGGCCACGGGCCGTCGTCCCCGGCTGGAGGGGCTCGGCCTCGAGATCGCCGGCGTCGCGGTCGACCGTGGACGCGTTCTGGTGGATGCGGATCAGGCCACGTCCGTGCCCCACATCCATGCCGTCGGCGACGTCACCGATCGGATCAACCTCACACCGGTGGCCATCGATGAAGGCAGGGCCTATGCCGACAGCGTCTTCGGCGGCAGGCCGCGGCAGGTGAATCACGACCTGGTGGCCACCGCGGTGTTCTCCGACCCGGAACTGGCCAGCGTCGGATTGTCGGAACAGGCTGCGATCGAGCGCTTCGGCGAGGAAGCGGTCACGGTGCACCGGGCCCGCTTCCGTTCGATGTCCAGAGCGCTTCCCGCCAGCGGTCATCGCTGTCTGCTGAAGCTTGTGTTGCAGCGGGAGGGAGGCCGTGTGCTCGGCTGCCACATGGTGGGAGAGCACGCCGCGGAGATCATCCAGATGGCGGCCATCGCCGTTGGAATGGGAGCCACCAAGGCTGATTTCGATCGCACCATGGCGCTGCATCCCTCCGTCTCGGAGGAGTTCGTGACCATGGGGTGATGATCCGGATCGGCTCTGTCAAGCAGGTCAGTGACCTGCAGAACCAGTGTTTCGACCTAATTTCTGGGCATTCGCTTGATCCGGTTGTTCGGCGCTGAGGCACTGAAGCAGGGAGGTGCGCTGATGGCACCGTTGCTGCTGCTCTCCATCGCTGTGCTCTCAGCAGGATTCGAGCGCCTGATCTACTGGCTGAGCTGGAGGCGGGAGCAGCCCGGTTGCCTCGATGCCCTCCGGACCTCCCTGTCAGGGCTGACCAACGCCGAAGCCAGCAGGGTGCTCGAACAGAAACTGCGCCGACTGGATCGCCAATTCAGCCGCTGGGAGCCCAGCCTTGATCTGGCGATGGTGCTGGGTCCCCTGATGGGGTTGCTCAGCACGGTGCTGGGACTGATGAAACTTCTCCAGGCCCTCGGTCCGGATCTCCTGCTTCCCAGGGGGGAGACCCTGCTGTCGGATTACGGGACCATTCTGGTAGGCACGGCTCTCGGGCTGGTGGTGGCGATGGTGGCGCTGCTGGTGCAGCGCATCAATCGCATGCAGCGCCGGTCCGTTGTGGCGCAGTTGCGCGAGGCCTGTCTGGAGGTCTGAATGCCGCTTGTCCTCGCCCTCAGCGCTGTCACCGTGACGTTGACGACAGCCCTGGCACTGCTCCCGAGTGCTCTAAGAGAGACACCGATCGAGAGTCCAAGCGTCCCCCTGGTCGACAGCCAGGCCGAACGCTGGTTCGTTGTGCGCTCCTCCAGCGGCAGCTGGTATCTGAACGGCGAGCCGATGGCCTCCAATCTTCTGGCTCGGATCCTCATGGGGCCGGACCTGCCTCCGGGTGGCGTCAGCTTCCTGCCGTCCAGTGCCAGATCGGCCTCGCTGGTGGCCGACGATCTGGCCTGGCTACAGAGCAACAGCGCTGGTCCGGTGCGTCTGCAGCTGGAGGAGATCCAGCTGTGACCTCCTCCTCTCTGCGCTGGTCGGTCGGTTTCTCCCTGGTCGCCGTGTCCCAGCTGCTGCTGATCACGGGATTGATCGTTCTGCCCCAGTGGCGGGCCCAGATGTCTGCCCGGGATGGGGTGATCACCTTCTTCGTGGGTAGGGACGGTTCAGTCCGTCTCTGGAATCGCCCCATCGATGCGGCGGTGATGCCCGCCCTGGTTCAACGGGCCGAACGCTTCAACGCCACCGCCCGCGTGCGGCTGGTGGCGTCACCCGGGGTCACCTGGGGTGTGGTGCAGGACCTTGTCTCCCTTCTTGATCAGACATCACTCGATGTTGAACTTCAGCTCCCTCCGACAGCGCGCTCCTGAGCTGCTGCTGCTCGCACTTCCCGTCGGCCTCTCTCTGGTTGTTCACAGCGTCTGGATCTCCAGAGACGGCGCTGAAAGCAGAGTGGGTGATTCGGACCAGAGCGTCAGCATCGACAACACCGCCCAGCTGGTGCGGATCACCCGACGGGCATCACAACAGCAGACGCTGGCTGCTGTGGGGTTGGATCTGAGCGGCACGCTTCCTCCCCCGGCTGCCGACGTGCTGCAGAAGATCGAGCTGCCTGACCCCAAGCCGGACTGCCCACCCCAGCAACAACGGGTGACCACCAAGGTGCTGCCGGATGTCAGTGCACCAACGGCGATTCCGGCACCCCAGGAGCAGACGGCTCAGCGGCAGGAATCGGTCGTTGCAACGGCGCCGAGCGCGCCGTTGCAAGCGCTGGACGGGGTCGCTCTCGATCGGCTGTGGGGACTGGCGATGGGGGTGCCGGTCTGGCCGGAAGACCTGCTGGGGCCGAAGCCGGTGATCGGAGAACTGCGGGAGCTCTCGCTCGACGACGTTGCCGACATGGATGCAACGGATCTTCATGAGCTCTCCGTTGAGGCGGAGTCCGGCACCTATCTGGTGAAGGTTTTCGGAGACAGGGTTTTCCTGCTGAGAGAACCCTGAGTCGGTCGCAACAGCGACAGGGACCGGGCCAAGAGGACCTTATGGTGAAGTTAAGAATGCGTTAATGCCTGATGCCCACTCTCCTGCTTCTGCTCCTCGCGTCGTGGCTTGGGGTGGGAACCGTGCAGGGGGGCGAGTGGTGCAGGTCTCAGGAGGGGGCGGTCGGCAGTTACGACCCCGGACGGCAGGAGATCAACCTGTGCATGGAGCGGATCCGTGAGAAACAGCGATCCCCGATGGAAGTGGCGCGGCACGAGCTGTTTCATGCCGTGCAGCACCTGTTCGGGCGCAATGGCCGCAGTTTCCTCAGTGATGACCAGATCACGCCCCTGGTGCGCTGGCTGATGGACGACGGTGAAGTGATGGCCGTGCTCATGCTCTATCCCAGTGAGGAGATCAACAGCGAGCTGGAGGCACGTCTCGTGTCGCGATTGCTGCCCAATGAGGTCATCGGTGGTGCTCTGCTGGCAGGTCGGCTGCTCCAGGACGCACCACAGCAGGGACCGATCGGATCCTTGCGGGCCTACCTGCTCGGTCGCCCTGATTCCTGATGTCCGACGCTTAGGCGAGGGTGTCCGCCAGGCGAAGGGCCAGCGCGATCACCGTGAGGCCCGGTCCGACGCTCGGACAGCTCGGGAAGACACTCGCATCGGCGAGGTAGAGGTTGTCAAGCTCATGGCACTTGCCGAAGCCATCGACCACGGAGCTCGAGGGATCCTCACCCATGCGGCAGGAACCGCAGCCATAACCCACAACGCTCATCGGTGCTCCACCGCGGGCATGGGTGGGTGCCTTCAACACCACCTTGGTCACCGGATCCTTCTCCACCTCCTTCAGGGTGTCGATCCAGCGGTAGACCAAGCGGTCATGCGCTTCCCGGTTGTTGTGGATGTAATTGATCCTGATCTGGTCGTTGTGCAGCCAGATCTTGTTATGGGGATCCGGCATCACCTCCGTCATCGCCCACCAGGCGACGGAGCGGGACGCCAGTCGCTCAAGGCCGAAATCGGGGATCATTTTGCTCACCAGGGAAAGCACTGGTGGTGACTCGGCAAACAACGCGTCCTGCAGAACGCCTCCGGCTGTCTGGATGTGGCCAAGCGGGAAGCTGACGTTCTTGTCACCCCAGTAGTAGTCGTTGATGCCCAGAGAGCGCCCGTATCTGCCGCTGTTGCGTTCCGTGGCCAGCTGCAGGATCGAGGTGAGCTGAAGATTCATCAGATTGCGGCCCACCTGATCGGAGCCGTTGCTGATGCCTTTGGGGTGGTGCGAGTTCGCCGAACGCAGCAGGATCACCGGGGTGTTCACGGCCCCGGCCGCCAGCACCACGACATCAGAGCGGAACAGCCAGGTGTCGCCATCCAGCTCCGCCTCCACGGCCTTCACCTCACTGCCGCTGGGGTTCACATGCAGTCGCAGCACCCTGGCGTTGTCGCGGATGGTGAGCCGGTCTGGATCTCCGGCTTCAAGGCCGAACAGCTGGGAATCGCCGCTCGGGTCGTCCCGATCTTCGGACCAGCTGATCGGAATGTCGTACGGCTGGCATCCCTGGCGTTGCAGCGCGGCACGCAGGGGTTCGAGGAACGGCTCCACCGGCTTGGGCATGGCCACGTAATCACCGTTGCGGCCCGGCTCGGTGGGGTCCACCCCCGCCTTGCCGTGCACCCGGTACAACTGCTCCGCCTGCTCGTAGTACGACGCCAGTTCGCCGTAGTCGAATGGCCAGGCCGGCGAGATCCCCTCCTGAAGAGGAACTTCGCCGAAGTCCTGCTCGCGCATGCGCTCGAGCACAGCTCCCCAGATCTTGGTGTTGCCGCCGCGGGCGTAGGTGGTCTGGGGCGCGAAGGGATCGCCGTCCGGCCCGAACCAGCGTTCGTTCTTGGGGTGGTAGCGGTCCTTGCGGAACAGATCCACGTCGGCGACGTTCTGGTCCTCGAGAGCCATGGCCCCGCCGCGCTCCAGCACCAGCACGGATTTGCCCTTGCGGCTGAGGGCACCGGCCAGGGTGCCGCCACCGGCTCCGCTGCCGATGACGATGACGTCGTAATGGCGGTCGTCGATGATCATGGGATTACTGCCAGACGTAGATGAGGAGGAAGAGGATGATCCAGATCACATCGACGAAGTGCCAGAACAGGCTCACCGAAGCGACGCCCATTTCGCCCTTGTCGTAATTCCCCGGACGAAAGGAACGCGCCAGCATCAGGCCCATCAGCAGGATGCCGGTGATCACGTGCAGACCGTGAAAGCCGGTGAGCAGATAAAACATCCCGCCGAACACACCGCTGCTGAGGCTGAAGGTGAGCTCCGACCATTCGACGTACTGCCCGTAGACGAAGTACGAGCCCATGGCCATGGTGAGCAGCCACACCGCCCGGAAGCCCCAGAGGTTGCGCTGATGCAGGTAGCGCTCAGCGAAGTAGGCAACAAAGCTGGAGCTCACCAGCACCACGGTGTTGATCAGTGGCATGCGCACCTCCAACCCCGCGACACCATCCGGGAGCCATTGGGGGGCCGTGAGCTTGAGCACCGCGTAGCCGGCGAAGAAGGCCAGGAAGATCACGCTCTCGGAGCAGAGGAAGATCACGAAACCGGTCATGTTGTGACCGTCGTGCTTCACATGCCCGGGGGTGTGATTCAGCTGCAGATCGGGGTTGACGCTGGTCATCGGGTCAGGCCTCCAGGGAGCGGCGGACGTAGAACTCCTCGTCCTCGACGAGGGGGTGCCCCAGGCCGTAGCCGTAGGGCTCGCTGATCACGGTGGGGATGTCGTCCTCGAAGTTCTCAGCTGGTGGCGGGGAGGGCAGCAGCCACTCCAGGCCGATGGCCCGCCAGGGATTGGGAGGAGCCTTCGGACCCCGGGCCCAGGAGCTCACGATGTTGAGGAGGAAGGGAATCGAGGCGACGCCGAGCATGAAGGCACCGATGCTGCCCAGCACGTTCCAGATCGCGAATTCCGGGTCGTAGGAGGCGACACGGCGGGGCATGCCCAGCAGACCGGCCCAGTGCAGGGGCAGCCAGTTCAAGGTGGCACCGATGAAGGTGAGCACGAAGTGCACCTTGCCGAGGCCTTCGTAGTACATCCGGCCGGTGAATTTGGGGAACCAGTGGTAGATCCCGGCGAACACCCCGAAGCCGATCGTGTTGAAGATCACGTAGTGGAAGTGGGCCACCACGAAGGCGGTGTTGCCCACGTGAATGTCGATCGGAACCGTGGCCAGCATCACGCCGGTGATGCCGGCGAAGATGAAGTTGAACAGTCCGCCGAGGCAGAAGAGCATCGGCGTGTTCAGCCTTAAATTTCCCTGCCACAACGTTCCCAACCAGGCGAACACCTTCACGCCCGTGGGTACCGCGATCAGCATCGTGGTGAACATGAAGATGTGGCGCATCCAGTTCGGCGTGCCCGTATAGAACATGTGGTGGGCCCACACGATCAGGCTGAGGAAGGTGATGCCGAAGGAGGCGATCGCCACGAAGCGGTAACCGAACAGTGGCTTGCGGGCATAGACCGGGAACAGCTCGGAGAAGATGCCGAACACCGGCAGCACCAGAACGTAAACAGCGGGGTGGGAATAGAACCAGAAGAAGTGCTGGAACAGCACCGGATCGCCACCGCCTTCCGGGCGGAAGAAGCTGGTGCCGAAGCTGAGGTCGAACAGCAGCATCACCGCTCCGCCGGTGAGAGCGGGCAAACCGATCAGCTGGATGGTCTGGGCAGCCCAGGCGGTCCACACGAACAGCGGCATGCGGAAAAACGTCATCCCGGGTGCCCGCATGCGGATGATCGTCGTCACGAAATTGACGGCACCCATGATCGAGGAGATTCCCGAGAGGGCCACCGCCAGGATCCACAGGAACTCGCCGTTGATGAAGTGCCCGAGGGGGTTCTGAAGGCTCATCGGCGGGTAGGACCACCAGCCCGATGACGCCGGTCCGCCGGGGGCGAAGAAGCTGCCCATCAGCACCGCGGCGAACACCGGCACCAGCCAGAAGGCCGCGGCGTTCAGCTTCGGAAATGCCATGTCGGGCGCACCGATCATCGTGGGGATCAACAGATTGTTGAAGCCGTTGAGAATCGGGAACAGAAACAGGAACAGCATCACTGTTCCGTGCATTGTGTAGAGCCCGTTGTAAACACTCGGATCAACCAGATCAGCCGGTGGCGTGATCAGTTCGCCCCGTACGATCATGGCCAGCAGACCACCCACCAGCAGGAAGAAAAGCGAGGTGGCGATGTATTGGATGCCGATCACCTTGGCATCGGTGTTGAAGCTGAAAAACCGCTTCCAGTTATCGGGTGCACCGGGTACCGGATGCGGCGCTTTGAGGATGCGGGGGTCGTACTTGGTGGTCGTCATGGCGCGTCTCAGGCGTCGTGGGGGATGGAGGGATCGCCGGGGTCGTTCACCATCGGAGCCGGTGCGGGTGGCACCGTTGCCCAGCCCTTGTCACCGCGGGCGATGCGGCGGTCATACAGCGGGCGGCCTGGATCGAGTCCGGGCTGCAGAGGCTGCTGGGCTGTTGTTTTCAGCCAAGCGCTGAAGGCCTCCTCCGATTCGACGATCACGTCGGTCTGGTTCTGCGAGAAGTACGCGCCGCTGAACATGGCGTCGCGCAGCCGGAAGCGGCCTTCTTTGGTTGGCGTGAGGCTGTAGGAAATGATGCTTCCGGGGATGATGTCCTGCTTCAGACGGAAGGCCGGAACGAAGAAGCTGTGCAGCACGTCTTCCGAGATCAGCCGGAAATTGACCCGTTGATCAATCGGAAGATGCAGTTCTGAACTGCGCACACCATTGGGGTAGATGAATTCCCAGCTCCACTGGCGGGCGATCACATCGATCGGTCCCACATCCGCCATGGGATCGGCTTCCATCAGTGCGGTCGGATCGGTGCCGATGACGTATTTGTGCTTCGGACCGAGGGTCTGAAGCTTCATGTTCACGTTCATCGTGTAGGTGGCGATCACAAAGACCGTCACCAGCGGAATGATCGTCCAGATGATTTCCAGCTTGGTGTTGCCTTCGATCGGAGCACCGTCGCTTTCGTCGTACTTGCCGGCCCGGTTGAACAGCAGCACCCAGCCCATCACTCCGGTGCAGCCGAAGAAGATGAAGGAGCCGATACCGGTTTCAAGCGCGAACAGATCGTCGACGTAGGACGCTGCACTGGATGCCTGCGGCGGGAACCAGCTGTACGACCAGGTCGCCATCAGTTTGGCGATCACCAGGTTGATCGCCACGGCGATCGTGATGCCCACGATGGCGCCGATGTTCGGGCTTTTCTTGGGGGCAGTGGTGGTCATGGCAGCACCTCCTTCAGATCGGCACCGGCGGCGAGCAGCTGATCCGCGGTGATGTGCACGCCGAAATCACTGGCCAGCCAGGCGCCGAGACTGCCGTGCAGACCCATGACCATCAGCATCGAGGCCCCGCAGAACAGGTACAGCCAGGTCACCTGGCGTCCCAGATCCCTGCGCCAGACGAAGCGCTGGTAGCCGCGCCAGACGGTCATGGCGACGATCACCAGAAGAATGGCGACCCCCCCGATGGCATGCCACAGCATGGTGTCGATGGCGGTCTGGCCGAGGATGCTGCGGATGCCGGGCAGCGGCACCGCCAGCAGCATTTCGTAGAAACCGGCGGCCACCGTGAAGAAGGTGATGCCGCTGCAGGCCACCAGGTTGTACCAGCCCACATCGTGGAAACCGCTGCGGGTCACCGGCAGGGCCAGGAAGCGGAACAGCCGCTTCTCCAGCGGATAGAAGGCACCGGCGAAGTCGAAGGCGATTCCGATCGCAAACAGCCCGATGGTCAGATGAACCAGATTCGGGTGCAGTGGAATCGCGTAGGGAAGATCATTGGCACCGAGAGAGTCGGCGATTTCGTTGATCGGCGATGGGATGGCGGCGAGCAGGGTCATGACACCACTCCCTGGCGGATCGCTTCCACCACCGGCACGGTGTGCAATCCGTAGACCCACACCAGTTTGTCGCCGAGATACACCTGGACGAACACCAGACCGGCCAGCACGAGATCAAGAGCCAGAAAGCCCTTCGGCAGGACAGTGGGATCCTTCTGGCGAGCCACGTAGCGCCATCCGGTGAGCAGAGCCAGCACACCGGCAAGGGACCAGCCGATGGTGCTGTGGACATTGAGGATGTCTCGCGAGGCCCCGTAGGGATTGGCGAGGCCGGCTTCGATCTGTCCGAAGATGATGGCAACGAAGATCGCTACTGTGGCGACGAGCAGATTCCAGAAGCTCACTTCAAAGAGGTTCTTCTTTCCGGTCACCACCCCGATCACGTCGAAGACGACCGTGATCAGTGCCATGGAGATCACGAAGTGGACGACGATCGGATGAATGACGTCGAGCCAGGGGAGATTTTTATCGTTGAGCGCAGGTAGAAGATCGAGCATCGGCAAGCCGAGAGGCACGCTTCCAAAGCATGGACATCGTTTTCGGGACGGTCATCCCTGAATGTGGAAATACAACTGGCCTGGTTGTCTGACTCACCTGAGGGAGTGATCGGCGCTACGGCGCGTCGTGCGCCAGTAGATGACCGCCTGCGTGATGATCAGAATCATCACGATCGGCATCACCAGGCAGAGAATCGCCAGCCGGTATTCATCAGACCATTCCGACAACTGGGTTCTGGGAAGAACGTTGTCGGTGATGTACAGCACATAGAGGCCGAGCAGCAGCCCCCCTTCCAGACGGCTGATCTGACCTCGGGTCCAGAAGATCGGCAGGCAGGCCAGGCTGGTGAGCAGCATCACCGGAAGGTCTTCGCTGATCAGCTCCGGGCTCACGTCCAGGCCGCGCCCTGCGGCCATCAGGGCTCCGCCGCCCAGCACCATCATCAGATTGAGCAGGCAGCTGCCCACCACGTTGCCGATCGCCAGATCGGTGCGCCCCCGCAACGCCGCCACCAGGGAGGTGATCAGCTCCGGCATCGAGGTGCCCGCCGAGACAATCGTGAGTCCGATCACGGCTTCACTGACGCCGAGCAGTGTGGCCGCTGTGGTGGCTCCGCCCACCAGCACCTTCGATCCAATCGTCAGCACGACGATGCCGGCGAGCAGCTTCAGAACCGCCACCTGCCAGCCACCACTGGCCGCATCCGCATCGATCTCCGGTTCCGCCCCTTCGGTGGCATCCGGTTCCTCCCTGGCCGTGCGGATCTCCCAGATGGTGTTGATCACAAGGCCCAGCAGCAGGGCGATGCCGGCCTGCCAGGTCAACCGTCCTGCAGAGGCCATGCCCCAGACCGCTGCGGAGATGGCGATCATCAGCGGAACATCCCGACGCACCAGTCGGCTTTCAACGCGCAGCGGCAACACCACGGCGCTGCTGCCCAGCACCACCATCACATTGAAGATGTTGCTGCCCACCGCGTTGCTCACCGCCAGGGCATCAGCGCCCTGCAGCACTGAATTGATGCTCACGAACAGTTCGGGAGCGCTGGTGCCCAGAGCCACCACGGTCAGGCCGATCACCAGCTGTGGGATGCCGAAGATCACCGCCAGGGCGACGGCCCCCTGCACGAATAGTTCGCCGCCACCGAACAGCAGGGCGATACCGATCAGCACTTCCAGTGACGCCTGCAGGAATTCCGGCATAGAACCGTCAATCGTGGGGGGATTCTGCTCTGCCGGGAACCGGCTTAGGGTTCGGCCTCTCTAGACACAGCTCAGGGTGTGCTGAATCGCTTCAACACCAACAATCTCCGTGGAGATGCTTTCGGAGGTCTCACGGCGGCTGTGATCGCACTGCCGATGGCCCTGGCCTTCGGTATCGCGGTCGGCAATGCGTCCGGGGTTCCGGAGGTGGGTGCTGCCGCCGGTCTGTGGGGCGCCGTGATCATCGGCCTGGTGGCGTCCCTGTTCGGAGGGACCCCCACGCTGATCTCGGAACCCACGGGTCCGATGACGGTGGTGTTCACCTCGGTGGTGATCAGCTTCGCCAGTACAGCGGAGAGTCCTGAGAAGGCCCTGGCGATGGCCTTCACGGTCGGTGTGCTGGCCGGCGTCTTTCAGATTCTGTTCGGCCTGTTCCGGCTGGGCAGATACATCACGATGATGCCCTACACAGTGATCTCGGGCTTCATGTCCGGTATCGGCATCATTCTGGTGCTGCTGCAACTGGCGCCTTTCCTCGGCCAGGATCCGAAGGGTGGCGTGATGGGAACCCTCAGTCAGCTGCCTGCCCTGATCCAGGGAACGCAGCCGATGGAGCTTTCGCTGGCCGTGATCACCCTGGCCATCCTCTGGTTCACACCATCGGCTCTGAAGAAGGTCTGCCCGCCACAGCTGCTGGCACTGGTGGTCGGCACCTTGCTGGCGGTTTCCGTGTTCAGCGGGGCAGGTCTGCGGACGATTCCGTCCTTCTCCGCCGAGTTCCCCTCACTCAGCATGCCGGACTTCTCCGGTGGTCAGATCCGGATGATGGTGGTGAACGCCGCCGTGCTGGGGATGCTCGGCTGCATCGATGCTCTGCTCACGTCGGTGGTGGCCGACAGCCTCACCCGCACCGAACACGATTCCAACAAGGAACTGATCGGCCAGGGCCTGGCCAACGTCGCGTCCGGTCTGTTCGGTGCTCTGCCGGGTGCGGGAGCCACGATGGGCACCGTGGTCAATATTCAGGCCGGTGGCCGCACGGCACTCTCCGGTGTGATCCGAGCCGTTGTGCTGATGCTCGTGGTGCTGCTGGCAGCCCCCCTGGCCTCGATGATCCCTCTGGCGGTGCTGGCCGGCATCGCTCTGAAGGTCGGCATCGACATCATTGACTGGGAATTTCTGAAGCGGGCGCATCACCTTTCCCCCAAGGCGGCTGTGATCACCTACGGCGTGATTGTGCTCACCGTTCTGGTGGATCTGATCACAGCGGTCGGCATCGGGGTGTTCGTGGCCAATGTGCTCACCATTGATCGGATGAGTGCGCTGCAGTCCAAGAAGGTGAAGACGATCAGCACAACGGACGACGACGTCGAGCTCAGCGAGGAGGAGCAGTCCCTGCTGGATCAGGCCGCTGGCAAGGTGCTTCTGTTCCAGTTGGCCGGTCCGATGATCTTCGGTGTCGCGAAGGCCATCTCGAGGGAACACAACGCCATCGGTAATTGTCAGGCTGTTGTGTTTGATCTTTCGGAGGTCTCCCATCTCGGTGTCACGGCCGCGATCGCGCTGGAGAATGCGGTGAAGGAGGCCATGGAAGTGGGGCGTCAGGTGTTCATGGTGGGAGCGACCGGCAGTACAGCGAACCGCCTCCGCAAGCTGAAGCTTCTCGAACGTCTGCCGGAGCGCCACATCACCAGTGACCGTCTGCAGGCCCTCCAGCTCGCCGTGGCGGAACTGACGCCCAATGCCTGATCGGATCACACTCGCCGCACCCGATGACTGGCATGTCCATCTTCGGGATGGCGAGATGCTCGAACGGGTGGTGGGCCACACGGCCAGGGCCTTCCGGCGCGCCATCGTGATGCCGAATCTGCGGCCGCCGGTGACGACCGTGGCGGCTGCTGCTGCCTACCGCGACAGAATTCTGGCGGCCTGTTCCGACAGCACTGGATTCAGGCCCCTGATGACGGCCTACCTCACCGATGATTTCGACCCTGCTGAGCTGGAGCAGGGGTTCCGATCCGGGGTGTTCACCGCCGCGAAGCTCTACCCCGCCAATGCGACCACCAATTCCGCCGCCGGGGTGACCGATCTGGACCGCATCGCAGCTGTGCTGAGCTGCATGCAGCGCATCGGCATGCCCCTGCTGATTCACGGGGAAGTCACCGATCCCGATGTGGATGTCTTCGATCGTGAGGCGGTGTTCATCGAACGCCATCTGAAGGGGCTGCGGCAGCGTTATCCCGAGCTGCGCATTGTGCTGGAGCACATCACGACCGAGCAGGCCGTTGATTTCGTTGGATCAGCCGACCGTCACCTCGCCGCCACGATCACCCCTCACCACCTGCACATCAACCGCAACGCGATGTTCGCCGGTGGCCTGCGCAGCGATTTCTTCTGTCTTCCCGTCGCCAAACGTGAACGCCATCGTCTGGCGCTTCGACAGGCGGCTGTGAGCGGTGATCCCCGCTTCTTCCTGGGCACGGATTCAGCTCCGCACCCACGCTCCGGAAAGGAGACCGCCTGCGGATGCGCCGGCATCTTCAACGCTCCCCACGCACTGGAGAGCTACGCCGAGGTGTTTGATCAGGAGCAGGCGATGGACCGTCTGGAGGGGTTCGCCAGCCTGCATGGGCCTGCCTTCTACGGACTGCCGGTCAATCAGGAGCGGGTGACGCTGGTCCGACGCGATCAGCTGGTACCAGCCGCTGTGGAAGGGCTCGTGCCGTTCCATGCGGGGGACGTGCTGTCGTGGCGTCTGATGACCGGACCTGAATCGGCAGGACAGGGAGAAGGGTCTCGCTAGCGTCGGTTCATGCGGGAGTGACGTCATGCATCTGCTCAAGTTCAGCTCCGAGGACTGCGGAACCTGTCATCGGATGAGTCATTACGACGCCAAGGTGAGCGAGGAGCTCGGCTGCAGCTTCGTCACGGTGATGCTCCAGGACACCGAGACCTACCGGAAATATCGCAAGGTTCTGCTGGCTCAGTACCCCA
Source organism: Synechococcus sp. KORDI-49 (assembly GCF_000737575.1). NCBI lineage: Bacteria > Bacillati > Cyanobacteriota > Cyanophyceae > Synechococcales > Synechococcaceae > Synechococcus > Synechococcus sp. KORDI-49. The sequence continues at coordinate 67,606 of NZ_CP006270.1, forward strand.
ACAAGGAGGGCATGGGCTGGCCGACCTATTTGCTGGTTTCCGATCCGGAGGGTGCGTTCACCATCCACGGTGAAATCAAAGGCGGCATGCAGAAGGGTGAGTTCCGCGAGAAGCTGACGGCTCTGCTGCCCAGCGCCTAGCGGCGGCGAATGGACCGTTCCGACGGTTGGTTCCCCGGAGATCCCAGTTCTGAACTGTCACCGAGTGGGGGCAGGGGGACTTGAACCCCCACAGGCCTTGCGGCCCAAGCGATTTTAAGTCGCGTGCGTCTACCGATTCCGCCATGCCCCCATGCAGGACATCCTAGATTTCGGTGAACGAATGGATGGCCTTGGACCTCCTGTCGCTGCCTGGCAGCCTCTCTCAGGACACGCTGCTCGTGATCGGAGCCTACGGAGCTCTGGCAGGGCTCTACCTTCTGGTGGTGCCGCTTGCTCTGTTCCTCTGGATGAACAAGCGCTGGCACCAGATGGGAAAGATCGAACGATTGGTCGTCTACGGGATGGTGTTTCTCTTCTTCCCGGGAATGATCGTCTTTGCTCCATTCCTGAATCTGCGCATGAGCGGACAGGGAGAGGCCTGAGGTGACCAGAGGCAGGGTTCTGCTGATCGGTCTGGCCGTGCTGGCTCTCGGTGGGGTGGGATTACTGGGATTCCGCGCCGCGGGGTTGGAAGGTTTTTCCGCAGGCATCGCGGCTCAGGCTCTGCTCGTGATGATCGTGATCATCTGGACAGGCTCCTATCTGTTCCGAGTGGTGACAGGAAACATGACATTCATGGAGCAGCGTCGTCGTTATCGGGCCGTGTACGACGAGCAGACGACCCAGGATCTGGAAGCCCGTTTTGATGCGCTGCCTGAGGCGGAACAGCAGGAGCTGCTCCGCCGGATCGGGGCCGATGAGGACAAGTCGACGGCCGACTCATAGGCTCGTTGGGTTTCATCCCGGTCGTCCAGATGGAGAGTCTCAGCCAGCAGACATCCCGCATCGCTCAGCGTTTCGCGCAGCTTCAGAGCGAGGGACGCATGGCTGTGATGCCTTTTCTGATGGCAGGTGATCCTGATCTGGCGACCACCAGCTCGGTGCTCATGCAGCTGCAGAGGGAGGGGGCCGACATCGTTGAACTGGGCATCCCCTACAGCGATCCACTTGCCGATGGCCCGGTGATTCAGGCGGCTGCAGCCCGTGCACTCTCCGGTGGCACATCACCGGCCGGTGTTCTTGAAATGTTGAGCTCCCTGAAGGGGGAACTCACCATCCCTGTGATTCTGTTCACCTACAGCAATCCACTCCTGAACATGGGCATGGAGCGCTTCTGTGAGCAGGCAGCGCAGGCAGGAGCTGCGGGTCTTGTGGTTCCGGATCTTCCTCTCGAGGAGGCCGAGAAGCTGTCACCGGTGGCAGCCGGTTTCGGTCTGGATCTTGTGCTGCTCGTGGCACCGACGACGCCGGAGGAGCGCATGATGCGCATCGCTCAGCGCAGTCGCGGTTTCACTTACCTCGTCAGTGTCACAGGTGTCACCGGCGAGCGCAGCCGGATGGAAACCAGAGTCGAGGGGCTCGTCAAGAAGCTGAAGGAATCCTCCCCTGTTCCTGTCGCTGTGGGATTCGGGATCTCAGGGGCTGAACAGGTTCGACAGGTGCGTAGTTGGGGTGCCGATGGTGCCATCGTCGGCAGTGCACTTGTGAAGCGTATGGCAGCTGCAGCTGAGGCCGAGGTGGCTCAGCAGGCCGGAGAATTCTGCCGGGAGTTGAGGCAGGCAGCCGATTGATCGAGCACCCACCACCTTCCTTCGCTTCTCTCGGAGAAAAGAAAAAGCCCCGGTTTTCACCGGGGCAGTTGGGGTCTGGCCGTTTCCCCTGAGGAGCTTTGGATCACTCTTCCTCTTCGTCACCGCCACCGACGGGGACGAGGCGGATCTGCTTGCGACCAAGCTTGATTTCAAATTCGTCGCCGGGCTTGAGTTCGAGCAGAGCGGTGTAGGCCTTGCCGATCAGCAGGTTGCCGTTGCCCTGAACTGTGGCGACGTAGCTCAGTTTGCGGCCACCTTTGCCGATACCACCGATGCCGGTGGTTCCAAGGCTGACTCCCTTTGCTTCGAGAAGTGCTTCGTAGAAGGCTGTGAAGTTCAGACGGTCGCCACCATCCTTTTTGTTGGTGACATAGCCACAGGCGCGAACCAGATCTGACTTGCTGACATCACCCAGCTCCTTGACTTTGTTGAGAAGGTCGCTTCCGGTGAGCATTGGTTTCTGTAGGTATCAACATTCTCAACATAGCGTTTGGTGACGCCGCCGTGCCATCCTTTTCGAGGGAAAGTTCTTTCCGATCCTTATTTCGTCATGGCGCGTTTTGTTCTGTGGGGTACTTACTGCTCTGATGCTCTCGAAAAGCGCACTCCATTCCGGGAAGAGCATCTCTCGAGACTGCAGTCTCTCAAGCAGCAAGGCACTCTGATCACCCTCGGACCCACAGAAGGCAGCACCCATGTGTTCGGAATCTTCGAGGCAGAGAACCTTGCCACCGTGCAAGAGCTCGTGAAGCAGGACATCTATTGGACGCAGGGAATCTGGACGTCTGTCGAGGTCTATCCCTGGATCCAGGCGTTCTGAGCCTGTTCCCAGATCCAGTCCGCCACAGCAACATCTCCGCCTGTTCCGAGCACCTGCTCATATCCACTCATCTGCCCGATCCCCTCGCGTGCAATCGCAGCGATCGCTTCCGGTGAGGCGATGCCGCGTTTCTCCAGAGCGTTCATCCGCAGAGTTTTGCCTCGCCGGATGATGTTGCCTCCATGGATGTGGCAGGCGGCGCAGTGCTGCTCAAACAGAACAGCGCCCCTGCCGCTGATGTCTGCGGCAAGGGCGCTGTTGGGGCTGAGGCTGATGACCAGGATCGCTACCAGCAGACAGGTAAGGGTCCTTCTCAGGCTTCGGGCGATGGGATGAATCCTGGGTTGAATGTTCAACCGTCGATCAGCTGTTCGATCGTTCAGTTTGCAGCAGGGCTGATCTGAGAGCGTCTGTAGCGCTGAACCAGCTCTTCGGGAGAGCGGTAGCTCTGAGGCAGAGATGTGTGCAGCCGCTGCAGATAGTCCCAGCAGATGGTGCGACGGATGGAGTCCAGTTCGCGTCCGTCGGCGACAAGCCGTCTCAGGGCCTGGCAGTAGGTGGAGAATCCTGCTTCCAGATCTCCGATGGTGAGCACCTTGGTGGCTGTCGGCATGAGCAGGAAGATCAGCAGGTCCTGACTTTCGGACTCAGCCTGTCCTTCCGTCTGTTGCCAGGATCACTGATGCAGCGGGGAAGGTCCCTGGTCATGGCCGAACAGGATCTGCTCCTTTTCCTTGACAAAGTCGCCCAGCTTCAGAAGCTAGTGAGTTGTCTGGAAACGGATCAGGAGCGTCGTCAGTCCCTGGCCGGGTGCTCTGATCACAACCAGGTGGTGGCCTTGGCCCGCTCCTGGGGATTCGAGATCGGACGGCGCTGGGGAGAACCCTCCACGGCCGGCGACATTCTCTGTGCGGACAACATCTTCCGCGGGCCTCTGCCGGCTCCCGGCCATGACCATGCGGACACGCTGGCTGAAGGGGCTGCCTGGCGGCTGATGCTGATCAGGTCAAACGCCAGCTGTGCTTCTGACGGTGAGTGGATCGATTCAACCGAAAGCCTCTGGATGCTTCTGTTGCGGGGTAGCGCCCGTTTGCAGCTGAGGGATCCGGAGGATGTGGCTGATCTCAGCGCCGGAGATCATCTGATGATTCCATCCCATCGCCGATACCGTCTTCAGCGGACGGATCCACCGCCCGGAACGCTCCGGCTGGAGTTGCATTGGCGCGCTTGATCAGCCAGTAGGCCGCCGACAACGACACCACGGCGATCCCGAGACCGACCAGCAGCTGCGGTTTGTTCTCGGCCCCGGAAGGAAGCACGATCACCTTGCGGGCCACGGCTGTCAGCGCAGTGACCAGCACCAGTTCAATCTGAACCACGTGCCGACGCAGGTAGCTGGTGATGTTCTGCAGAACCTCCAGGGCGATCAGCACGGTGAGCAGGTCACCGAGCACCTTGATCAGGTCGTTGCCCAGCCAGGTGGCCTGGGCTCCCATCAGCAGCTTGGCGCCGAGCGAGAGAATCAGCTGGACGATGGCCGCCAGAATGACGACGGTTGTGATCACCGCGAGAATTCTGGCGACCCGGCGCTCGCCGGCGTCGACCAGTGCCAGAAAGGTCAGTCCCTTGGGAAGGGAGGGTTTCACAGGGCTGCTCAGTCGTTGAAGGGGTTGTAATACGGACGGGCCGGCGTGTTGCTGGCTGGGTTGACGATCTCCGTGTCACAGGTGATCGAGCCGTCCGCGCCGGTGACACAGTTCTTGGGCACCACGGTGCTCTGCTTGCCAGCCTTGCTGCCTGGGCTCAGCACCCAGCCTTCGCTCTGGGCATGGGCACTCATCGGAAGCATCAGCAGGAGACCGATGCCGGCCATCCGTTTCAGCAGAGTCATCACTCCATGGTTCAGAGCCACCACTCTGCCGCCCATGGCGTCAGCTGGGGCAGTCCTGTCGGATTTCCTGCAGAAGCAGATCCAGCTGTCCGAATGGATCCGTCTGCGTTTCCGGGTCAGCATCGGCGCTCACCTCACCGTGCCATTCGGCTTCCACCCGGCAGAGACGGGTCGCCAGACCGGCCAGCCCGTTCAGTCGATGTTCCCGCTCGAGCACCTCCAGGATGGACGGCATGCGGGTCGACAGAGCGCGAAGACTGCGGCGCAGATCGGCCTGGGTTCTGCCCTGCTGCTTGAGCCAGTCCTTGAGCAGGTGGGTCAGCTCTGTTTCGAAGGAAGGTGTCCAGGCAGACATCGGGAAGCGGATCAGCGCGTGAGGGGGAACCAGCGATCCAGTCTGCGCTGAGCTCGACGGCTGATGTCCGGTGTGATGTGATTCCGCCAGATTCCCACCATCGCGGTCAGGGCGACGAGATCGTCACTGAATCCGGCCACCGGCAGCAGGTCGGGAATCAGATCCGCCGGCATCAGGAGATAACTGAGGGCCGCCAGCATCGTGAAACGCACCGGTGAGGGGGTGGCGTCATCCAGGAGAAGTTCAAGAGCTTCCAGGGCCGGTGTCGCGACGGTGCGACCTGTTCGTCGCAGCAGAGAGCGCAGCAGGCCTTCATCGATCACCTCGCTGTCCACAACATCCGCTTCCACCGTCACGTCCGCCGCCTTGTCCACGAACCCTCCTTCACGTCACTTGCACTGTTGCGCGCCGCGCCGTCTTTGGCGATGGGGTCGCCCTCACCCTCAGAGTGCGGATTCCACGAGACCGCTCTGAATGCCCGTCTTGCGGAGCTTGCGCAGGGCCCGCTGCACGACCTGCCGGCAGTACTCCCGAGAGCAGTTCATGTGACGGGCCACCTCGGCAAGGGTGCGCCACTCGTTGGAGCCGTCGAGGCCGAAACGCAGGGTCACCACCGTCCGTTCCTTCGGGGTGAGGTTGGCTTTGCTCAGCAGAGTCCAGACCGAAGCGGAGCGTTCGGCGATCTCCGCGCGTTCCATCGGGGGAAGTTCATCGCTGGGCAACACGTCGACCAGCTCCGAGGGGTCTGATTTCGACTTGACCACTCCCTGCAGGCTCACGGTGACGCTGCGCAGTTCGCAGGCGAGCAGATCCTCGACTTCGGCCACAGGGATCGCCATGAATTCAGACAGCTGTTCGGTCGTTGGGGTGAGACCGTTGCGCTGCATCAGGCGTGCTTTGGCGGCACGCAGTTTGGTCAGTTTTTCGTTGACGTTGACCGGGATCCTGATCGTTCTGCTCTGCGTCGACAGCGCTCGGTTCAGGCCCTGGCGAATCCACCAGTAGGCATAGGTGGAGAAGCGATGTCCGCGGGTTGGATCGTATTTCTCAACGGCGCGGGTGAGCCCGAGGGTGCCTTCCTGGATCAGATCAAGCAGATCAAGGCCTTTGCCCTGGTAGCGCTTGGCCAGATTGACAACCAGACGCAGATTGGAGGTGATCATTTGATTTTTCGCACGCTCGCCGCGGCGAATCACCACTTTTTCTTCATCGTTGTAGTCGCATGCTGGCCCGGATCCGCCTGCAAGATGACAACGTTCAGTGATGGCAACCATCGCCTGAACCTTTCTCCCCATCATCAGTTCCTGTTCCGGGGTCAGCAGCTGGTGGCGGCCGATTTCTCCAAGAAAAGCACTTAGTGAGCTCACCATCATGACGCGATCACTCAATTGAACTTAGAACCAAAGTGTTTTCATTTGGTGGGTGTAATAAAGACTGCGGAATTCACTTTTTATCCATAGTTAAAGTGTTTCTTCTTCTTGCTGAAGATAATCAGCAGTTGTGAGGCTGTATGCCGCTAGGGTCGCGCCGTTGTCGTCCCTGTTTTCATGACACTGGCGGTCGCGCTCACAACGGATGTCGCCAAAAATGCTGGCGTCGCCTACGTCCATTACCTCAGCTTCATGGTCTGCTTCGGCGCTCTCGTGCTGGAGAGGCGTCTGATCAAGGCGAATCCCGACCGTGGCGAGGCCACGGCCATGGTGATCACCGACATCGTTTACGGCATTGCAGCGTTGGCTCTCCTGGTGAGCGGCATCCTGCGGGTGATCCACTTCGGGCAGGGTTCAGCCTTCTACACGGAGAATCCACTGTTCTGGTGGAAGGTCGGCATTTACCTCTCCGTCGGTGCGCTGTCGCTGTATCCGACCATCACCTACATCCTCTGGGCGATCCCACTGCGCAAGGGTGAACTTCCCAAGGTGAGCGAGGCTCTGGCCGGACGCCTGAGCTGGATCATCAACATCGAGTTGCTCGGCTTCGCCTCCATCCCGATGCTGGCCACGCTGATGGCCCGAGGGGTTGGCCTGCCGGCGGCCTGATGCAGGCTGAGCCCTGTCCTCCCGCTGCTGAGATCCGCCTTCTGAAGCAGCCTCTGCAGGCTCAGTCACGGGAGGGTGAGGCGCCTGGTTACGCCAAGCGCCTCGCCACCACGGCCTTTGGCCTGCCGAGTCTCCCCCGCTGGTGCCTCTGGATCGAACCGGTCCCTGACCCCGCGGACCGCTGGAGTGTGCGCTGGCGTCGCGCTGTCGACACCGCACTCTCCCGTTGGCGTCAGCAGGTTCCTGTGGTGCTGGTGGATCAGCCTGAGCGTGCGCAGATCCGCATCCTTCGCCAGCGACCTCCACGGCGTCGCACCGACACCGGATGGAGAGCCAGCAACGGACGCAGCGTGCTGCGGCTGGCGGAACTCAACCGTGCCGGCCAGCGCCGCCGGGAACCGCTGGTTGAGCTGCTGATTTCGCCGGAGCTTCGTGCCCAGGCGCTGGAGGCCACGGCTCTGCATGAGCTCGGCCATGCCTTCGGGCTCTGGGGCCACAGCGATGATTCCCTTGATGCCCTGGCTGTGCATCAAGGAGCCGATCCGGTGCTCACGCCCAGCGATCGCGATCGTCAGACCCTGTCTTGGGTGCGGACTCAGCCCAACCGCTTCGGCCCGATCACCGGCCAGTGATCAAGGGCGGCGCGGAGCTCCACGCCGCGCCGCCAGCACCTCCTGCACCTCCCGCCAGCTGACGCCGTGGTGAGCCAGGGCCACCTGGATATGAAAGATCAGATCGGCGGCTTCACCGGCGATCTCCTCGCGCACATCGTCCTTGCAGGCCATGACGAACTCAGCGCTTTCCTCGCCGATCTTCTTGAGGATCCGGTTGTCACCGCCACTCAGAAGCTTGTTCGTGTAGCTGCCCTCCTCCGGTTGGCTCTGCCGGCCACGGATCACCCGATACAGCTCCGTGCAGGCATCCGCTGGAGGCGGCAGGGCGTCGCTGCCTCCGTCGCTGCGGGTGTCGCCGGCCTCGTAGAAACAGCTTCGGGCCCCGGTGTGACAGGCCACATCTCCGGTCTGTTCAATGCTCAGCAGCAGCACGTCGGCGTCGCAGTCGTACCGAAGGCCCCGCAGGATCTGGGTGTGGCCGCTGGTGGCTCCCTTGTGCCAGAGCTCGGCGCGGGACCGGCTCCAGTAGTGCACCTCTCCGCTGCGCAGGGTGTGCTCGATCGACTCCCGGTTCATCCAGGCCACCATGAGAACGGCTCCGTCAAGCCAGTCCTGCGCGACAGCTGGCAGCAAGCCGGCGTCGTTAAAACGGAGTTGGTTGATGAAGGCGGGGCTGGAGGGCTGCATCAGGCCTCATGCTTCAAGCACTGTTCCGATCTTCCTGCAGCGTCCTCCCTCATTTGATTTGTGCTGACCCCTCCCTCCCGTCACGTCTGCAGCAAGCGGTTCGAGGGGTATCCCTGCTGTCATCGGCAATGGCGTCATCCGGGCCATTGCCGCTTCGTTCACGGTTACAGCCGCAGTTTCACGCTCTGGTTCGCGGCCCGTCAGCTCGATGTCTGCGGTTTTGTGGTGGATTTCTCGGGCCTGAAAGGCTTTGAGCAGCGCCTGCGTGATCACTTTGACCACACTTTCCTCGTCAACGAAGACGATCCGTTGCTGGAGGAATGGCAGCGCCTGCACGAGCTCGGCGCTCTTGATCTGCGTGTGATGACGAACGTTGGGATGGAAACCACCGCGGAACTGGTCTGGAGCTGGGCCAATCAGCTGCTTCAGGAACGTGATCTGGGCCGCACCTGCTGCTGGGCGGTGGAGGCGCGTGAGAACGAACGCAATGCCGCCACCTACAGCTCTGTTCCGGAATGGTTTGGGAATGAATCCACTCAGCTATAACGAAGTGCTCGGTTCCAGCAGAGATCAGCTGTTGGAGGTAACGGGGAAAGACCGGTGAAAATCCGGCGCTGTCCCGCAGCTGTGAAGCGATTCCATCGGTCAGTCCGGCCGATCCGTCGTCAGTCAGAACGCCCGCCGACTTCTTCATCGACGAGGATCGAACACGATGCATTCCAACCAGATGATCCGCAGGGCTGGGCCCTGTCTGGGGCTGTCGCTGCTGTCTCTGCTCGCCGCGACTCCCGCCCTGGCCCATCACCCCTTCGGCATGCCGGAGGGATCCGGAATCACCGCCTGGCAGGGCGTGATCAGCGGGATCGGTCACCCTCTGCTGGGGCCCGACCATCTGTTGTTTCTGCTGGCCATCGCTCTTGTGGGTCTGCGTCAGCCCCGTCGCTGGGTGCTTCCGCTGCTGGCTCTGGGCCTGGGCGGCAGTCTCGTTTCCCAGTTGGTTCCTCTGCCGTCAGCGCTTGAGACCGCCGCGGAGGCCTGCGTCTCCCTCACTCTCGTGCTCGAAGGTCTGGTGATCCTCGGACGCCTGCCGGTGTGGCTGCTGCTGCCGGCCATCAGCCTGCACGGATACCTGCTGGGCGGAGCTGTGATCGGCGCTGAGCCGGCTCCGCTGTTCGCCTATGGCCTCGGGCTGCTGATCGGTCAGGGTGTGCTGCTGCTGGCCGTCACCGGTGTCTCCAGCCGTCTGCTGGAGGGGGTCGGCAGCAACGGGCGCCAGATCGCCGCCGGTGTCTGGATCGGCATCGGCGCCGCCTTCACCTGGTCGCTGCTTGTTCCCTGAGCGCAGATCAGCTGAGCACCAATCGCTCGGCTTCGACCCCGGCCGCCTCGACCTCCACGGAGATCCGTTGGCCTTCGCTGAAGCGTCCCCCGAGGATGGCCTTGGCGATCGGGGTCTCCAGTTCCCGCTGAATCGCCCGCTTCAGAGGTCTCGCCCCGTACACCGGGTCGTAACCGACATTGGCGAGCCAGTCCGAGGCGCTTTCGCTTAGCTGCAGGTCCAGCTTGCGCTCCTCCAGGCGCTGTCGCAGCCGTTCCACCTGCAGGCTCACGATCTGGCGGAGTTCCTGCCGGTCGAGGCTGCGGAAGATGATCTGATCGTCCAGACGGTTGAGGAACTCAGGTCGGAAGTGGCCGCGCAGGGCCTCATTCACCCGTCGTTCCATCTCTCCGTGCTGATCCGGGTTCCCGGCCAGCTCCAGGATCGATTGGCTGCCGATGTTGCTGGTGAGGATCAGCACCGTGTTGGTGAAGTCCACCGTGCGTCCCTGACCGTCGGTGACCCGCCCGTCATCAAGGATCTGCAGCATCACGTTGAACACGTCGGGGTGAGCCTTCTCCACCTCGTCGAAGAGGATCACCGCGTAGGGCCTGCGGCGAACCGCTTCCGTGAGCTGACCACCCGCCTCATAGCCCACGTAGCCCGGAGGTGCGCCGATCAGACGGCTCACGGTGTGCTTCTCCATGTACTCCGACATGTCGATGCGCACCATCGCGTCGTCACTGTCGAAAAGACGGTTGGCCAGGGCTTTCGACAGTTCCGTCTTGCCGACTCCGGTGGGACCGAGGAACAGGAAGCTGGCGATCGGACGGTTGGGGTCGCTGAGGCCTGCCCGGGACCGCTGGATCGCATCAGCCACGGCGGTCACAGCCTCGTCCTGCCCGATGACGCGCTGATGCAGGTCGTCCTCGAGCTGGAGCAGCTTCTCCATCTCGCTCTGCACCAGGCGTGCCACGGGAATGCCGGTCCACTTGGCGATCACTTCAGCGATGTCGTCCTCGCTCACCTCTTCACGCAGCAGGGTCTTCTCACCCGCCTCGTCTCCGGAGAGCTGAAGTTCCTTCTCCTGCAGCTGTTTCTGGAGACCGGCCAGGGTGCCGTACTCGAGTTCCGCGGCCTTGTTGAGGTCGTAGCTGCGTTTGGCCTGCTCCACCTGAAGCTGCACCCGTTCGATCTCCTCCTTCAGGGCAGAGAGGTCGTCGATGGCGCCTTTCTCCTGCTGCCATTGCGCATTGAGCGTGCTCTGCTGCTCGCTCAGTTCCGCCAGCTCACGCTCGAGGCGCTGCAGACGTTCCTGGCTGGCACTGTCGGATTCCCGACCGAGGGAGAGCTTCTCCATCTCCAGCTGCAGGATCTTCCGGTCGATCTCATCGATCTCCTCCGGTTTGGAGGTGATCTCCATCTTGAGGCGGGCGGCGGACTCGTCCACCAGATCAATGGCCTTGTCCGGCAGGAAGCGGTCCGCGATGTAGCGGCTGCTCAGCACCGCGGCTGCCACCAGGGCGCTGTCGGCGATGCGCACGCCGTGGTGCACCTCGTAGCGCTCCTTGAGTCCCCTGAGGATCGAGATGGTGTCCTCCACGGTGGGCTGATCCACCAGCACCTGCTGGAACCGACGCTCGAGGGCTGGATCCTTCTCGATGTGCTGGCGGTGTTCATCCAGGGTCGTCGCTCCGATGCAGCGCAGTTCTCCGCGGGCCAGCATTGGCTTCAGCAGGTTGCTGGCATCCATGGCCCCGCCGCTGGCTCCGGCTCCCACCACGGTGTGGATCTCATCGATGAACAGCACGATCTGGCCCTCGGAGGCGGTGACCTCCTTGAGCACGGCCTTGAGCCGCTCCTCGAATTCACCGCGGTATTTCGCACCGGCGATCAGGGATCCCATGTCGAGGGCGATGAGCTGCCGGTTCTGCAGGGCTGAGGGAACATCGCCGTTGACGATGCGCTGGGCCAGTCCCTCCACGATCGCCGTCTTGCCGACGCCTGGTTCACCGATCAGCACAGGGTTGTTCTTGGTGCGTCGGCTGAGGATCTGAATGGTGCGCCGGATTTCGTCATCGCGACCGATCACCGGGTCGAGCTTGCCGTCGCGGGCCGCTGCCGTGAGGTCACGGCCGTATTTCTCGAGGGATTCGTAGGTCCCCTCCGGATTCTGGTCGGTCACCGACTGATTGCCCCGCACGGCTGTGATCGCTTCTTTCAGCTTGGCGGCGTCCACCCCCGCCTGGTTGAGCAGCTGGCGGCCGCAGCGGTCATCCTCGGTGAGAGCGAGCAGCAGATGTTCGATCGAGATGTAGCTGTCGCCGAAGCTGTTGCGCTGGGATTCAGCCCGATCCAGCACTCCGTTCACCCCGCGGCCGAGAAAGACCGATTCCGGTCGGGAGTTCATGCTCGGCTGCCGCTTCAGGTAGGCCTGCACGGATGTTTCGAAGCCGCTGGGGTCGACACCGGCTTTTTGAAGGATGCGACCGGCCAGGCCGTTCTGCTGCAGCAGGGCGAGCAGCAGGTGCTCGCTCTCCAGCTGTTGATGGCGAGCCGACTGGGCCAGTTGCTGGGCAGCGACAACGGCGGCCCAGGCTTTTTCCGTGAACTGTTCCGCCGTGGGTTGCATAGGGAAGTGATCCCGAACTGAGCAAACCGTATGGCGATCCCGCTGCGATCTGGGGCGGCAAACCGAAGGCTCCGGTGGGGCCCTTTCGCCAGCGGGCGGTGAACCGGAATCGGTTTTTAGAGTTCGCCGAACCTTTCAGCGTCGGAATGGTCGATCAGCAGCTTGTGGAGACCCTCGTGCAGAAGGGTCTGGAGCTCGCCGCCAGTGCCGGCGGCGAGCTGGAACGCAGCTGCTGGATGGTGGTCCATGAGCACCATCACGGCGTCAAGCCGACGGAGTACGACATCCGCGAGATCGATGAGCAGCTGTATCTGGAGGTGCTGAAGCTGGCCAGGCAGGCCTGAGCCGTTCAGGGGCGGGTGCGCTGGGCCAGTGCCGCCGCTTCGGCGGCACAGTCCCGGCTGGGGGGCAGGCCCTTGGCTTTGGCGGCATTCACTTCGGCCTTCGCAGCGATGAAATCAGCCTCGAATTCAGCATTGGTATGCAGAAGGGCCACAGCGGCGGCGCCCATCAGCTGCCCGTTCATCACATCACTGGCCCAGTGCACGTTGCAGAGGTGGCGACTCTCCCCGTACGCCAGACCTCGAGCCAGGATTTCATTGCGGCGCTGCGGCACCATCTCGCTGAGGATCAGGGCCCAGGCCCAGCCCACAGCGGTGTGACCGGATGGGTAGGACGGATCCGTGGTCAGCTTCGCCTGGTCTTCAGGCGAACAGATCGGTTTCCCGTTCACAAGGAATGGGCGCTTCCTGCCGTAGTGGTTCTTGGCTTTGTAGGTGGAGAGACCTGCATCGGTGAGCGTTCGGCGCAGCAGCATCACCAGCGTTGGTGTGGCCTCTTCGCTGATGGGGGCGCCGATGGCGCAGGAGAAGGTGCTGGCTGCCTGAGGGAATCCAAGGTCTGCATCGGCAGCCGCGAGGTTCCAGCGCGGTGTGCCGGGCAGAGGGAAGCTTCTGCGGGAGACCGTGTCATCAAGGGCATGCTCCGGCTGGCCGAGTTGCGGCGGCGGCGGAAGCAGCTGCAGGCTGTCCGGCATGGCGTTATCCGGCAGGTATCCCTTGAGCAGTCCCTTGTGGATTTCGGGAACATCTGCACTGGCGATCAGGCAGTCCGAGCCGGATGGGGCGGCCAGAGCTCTCCGGGGTGGCAGCCCCACGACCACCAGGAGAAGGGCGACGGGAAGGCCCGCCAGGAGGTTGAGCTTGTGCATGCTGAACGAGACCTACACGTCCTTTAGCAACGGACAGATGATCCGGATCAGCCGGAGATGTGGAAGTGCCGTTTCACGGCACTGCGATCGAACCAGTCGCTGATTCGGGTGTCCTCGGCATCGTGCAGGAGATCGAGCTTCCGCACTTGAAAGCCGTTGCTGGTGGCCAGCTCGATCAGGGCATCATCCGTGCCACAGGACTGAACGGCCTGGCGCAGTCGCGGGCTGCGCTCCACCGCATGCAGAAAGTCCTTCAGGGCTTCGCGACTCACCAGCCCAGCTCGGCCTGCTGCTCCACATAGGTGGCAACAGCAATGATGTCGTCCTCGCTCAACTCGCCGGCGTAGGCCGGCATCGCGTTCTTGCCGTCTTCGATGGAGTGTTCGATCGCTTCCAGCGGATCCTGTTGGTAGGCCTCGAGATGGGAATTGAGATCGCGCATCTTGAGGGTGCGACTGGCGCGGATCACATTGCCCCCGCCCATGTGACAGGCGGCGCAGTTACTGGAGAAGATCTGCTCACCGCGTTCGAGGTCTGTGCTGATCGCGAAGGCCGGCCCCTGGGGGGCCATCACGACGATCAGAGCGAGCAGCAAGGTGAGCAGGCCTGCGATGCGAGCCATTCAATCTCAATGGTTCACCCCAAACTATCCAGCGGAGGGATCAAATGAAAGAACCCCGAACCCCTCCGTTCTGGAGAGATTCGGGGTTTTCGAGCTGGTTTGGTGTCAGCGAGGTGTGATCGCTGAATCGATCACTCGACGATCACCTTGCCGACCATGCCGGCTCCGCGGTGGGGCTCGCAGTAGTAGTCGAAGGTGCCGGCCTCGCTGAAGGTCTCTTCCCAGGATTCACCGGGTGCGAAAGCCAGGTCGGAGTGGCTGTACTCGTCGTGGCCATCGAAGACGGCGTTGTGAGGAGCCAGCTTGTTGTTGATGAACTTGACGGTGTCACCGGCCTTGATGGTCACGGTGGCGGGCTCAAAGGCGAGCATGCCGGCATCGGTACCCAGCTTGACCTCGACGGTGGAGGCCTGGGCGCTGCCGACGTTCAGGCCGATCAGCATCAGGAGGGCACAGCAAGCAGCTGCGAAGGTGCGAATGACAGACCGCATTGGCTGAAGAAACGATGGTCAGACTTTACGCGTGGCTCTCGGTTTGCCGCGGTTTGGGAGGCCTGAATCGCTAAGAACTGTTTCCAGGGTGGCGGCATGACTGGTCCCGCCGAAGCGCTCGGGTGCGCTCACGGGGTCGTGAATGAAGTGGCGCTGACGAATGCTGAAGCGATCCCAGGCATTCACTTCGATCGGCAGCACACGGATGAGCGTTTCGATCAGCCATGGCCAGAGCGGAATGCCCGGCGTCCGGCCCACCCCACGCCAGCGGCACATCGTGGCCACCGCAGCGTCCACGGAGATGGCCCGCTGCCCCATCACGATCCGGCGCAGAGCGCCCTGTCCGGGCTCACGGTTCGCTTCATGGGCGCGTGTGGCGAACTGGCCGCAGATCCGGGCAATGTCCTCGGCATGGATGAAGTGGAAGCTGGCGTCAGCCCGCAGCCATCGGGCCAGCCAGAGCCAGCGGCTGGCCTCCGCCAGCCCTTCGGTGAGGTAACTGGTGGGGAAGGGGCTGGTGCCATCCACCCGACCACCGAAGACCAGGGTGGGAAAGACGGCGATGATCCGTGACGCCAGGGGGTGCTGCTCCAGGTCCTCGAGACAGCGGGCTTTGGTCTGGATGTACTCGGTGCCGTAGGCAAGAGCTTCAGGCAGCGGTCGCAGATGGCGATCGAGGATGCTGGCGGTGGAGAAGTAGATGACCTGCTCAATCACCGTCGGGTCGAGCAGCTGCAGCATCCGCTTCACCGCCACGACATTCACTTGTTCGGCCCGCTCCGGATCGCCCCAGGCGGTGGCGGTGTGAATCACTCGGTTCACCGTCGACAACTCCGCCGCGAAGCGATCGGTCTCGCGCAGATCTCCCACCAGCAGCCGGATCCTTGGATGATCGGCCGCAACCGCGGTGAGCTTGGAGGGATCCCTCAGCCAGAGGAGCAGCTCCGCGTCGGAGTGCTCCAGAAGCCAGCGCGAGACGTATTGGCCAACGCAGCCGCTGGCTCCGGTGACCAGGATCCGGGTCAAGCGGCTGCCCCGATGCGCTCCATCACGGATTTGCCGGCCTCGAAGAAGGCACGGCCGTTCTCCTCAGGCGTCCCCGGCAGGATGCCGTGGCCAAGGTTGAGGATGTGGCGGCGACCGCGGGCCTTGCTCACGCAGTCATCGATGCGGGCCTGGATCGCCTCCGGTGTCCCGAACAGCAGGCCGGGATCGACGTTGCCCTGAACGCCGATGTGCTCCGGCAGACGCGCAAGGGCTTCACCCATGTCCACCGTCCAGTCGAGGGAAATGATGTCCACACCGGTGGTGGCCATCCGCTCGATCACGCCGGCACTGCCGGAGATGTAGAGGATGAACGGTGTATCGGGGTGGGTCTGCTTGACCAGATCCACAACTTTCTTCTGATACGGCGCGGCGAACGTGTCGTAATCGGCGGGGCTGAGCTGACCGGCCCAGGAGTCGAACATCTGAACCACCTGGGCGCCGGAATCGATCTGGTAGCGGAGATAGCTGGCGATCGACTCGGCGAAGTGGTCCAGCAGTCTGTGGAGCAGCGCGGGTTCCTGGAACGCCATCGCCTTGATCACGGCGTAGTTCTTGCTGCTCTTGCCTTCCACCACGTAGGCGGCCAGGGTCCAGGGGGCGCCCACGAAGCCGAGCACGGCAGCCCGGTTGCCGACGCTCTCCCGCAGCCGACCGAGTACCTGGCCCACGAAGGGCATGCTCTCGCCGGGGATCAGGGGCTTCAGGGCCTCCACCTGGGACAGGTTGCGGATCGGGTCATTGATCTGCGGCCCCTTGCTCTCCACGATGTCGAAGTCGATCCCCATGCCCGGCAGCGGCGTGAGGATGTCGGAGAACAGAATCACTCCATCGGGCTGGAAGGCCTCGAACGGCTGCATGGAGATCTCGTAGGAGAGATCGGGGTTCTCCGAGCGTTCCCGGAAGCTGGGATGACGGTCGCGAAGGTCCCGGTAGACCTTCATGTAGCGGCCTGCCTGACGCATCATCCAGACCGGAGGACGCTCCACTGATTCACCGCGCGCGGCACGCAGCAGCAGGGGCAGGGAGTCACTCATCCGGGTCTGGGGATCAAGCCGGCAACCTACCTGAGCTGGTGCGTCAACTTCACATGGCGTTGTTCTTCTCAGCGAGCAGGCTGCGTTTGGGGTCATGGCGGAAGACCATGACGCTCAGCGGCGGCAGGCAGAGATCCAGAGCATTCTCATAGCTGTGGATGTTGCATGCCTCGGTGAATTTGCCGCCCATGTTCCCGAGATTGCTGCCTCCGTAACGCGCCGCATCACTGTTGAAGATCTCTTCGTAGAAGCCATCCACCGGCACACCGACGCGGTAGTTGGAGTGACTCGACGGCGTGAAGTTCGCCACCACCACCAACCAGCTTCCGCCCGTGCTTTCGCGACGCATGAAACTGATCACGGAGTGGCGATTGTCGTTGCAGTCGATCCACTGGAATCCGTACTGGTCGAAGTCGTCTCTCCAGAGAGAAGGTTCTGATTTGTAGAGAACATTCAGATCGTCGACGAGACGCTGGATGCCCTGGTGGGCGTCGTAGTTGAGCAGGTCCCACTGCAGATCCCCCCAGACATTCCATTCAGCGCGCTGCCCGAATTCCATCCCCATGAAGATGGTTTTCTTGCCTGGGTGCGTCCACATGTACGCGAGAAGAGCTCTGGTGTTGGCATATTTCTGCCAGTCATCTCCAGGCATCTTGTGCAGGAGATGGCTCTTTCCATGCACCACTTCATCATGGCTGAGCGCCAGCATGAAGTTCTCCGTGTAGGTGTACCAGATGGAGAAGGTGATGTTGTTCTGGTGGAACTGGCGGAACCAGGGATCCAGCTCGAAGTAATCGAGCATGTCGTGCATCCAGCCCATGTTCCACTTCAGGTTGAATCCCAGCCCGCCGATGTCGGTGGGTTGCGTCACCATCGGCCAGGTGGTGGATTCCTCGGCGATGGAGAGTGCCCCGGGGAAATGCTGGAACAGGACATGGTTGGCCTGTTGCAGGAAGCGCACGGCTTCGGTGTTCTCACGGCCGCCATGTTCGTTGGCAAGCCATTCACCGTCTGGACGCAGATAGTCGCGATAGAGCATCGAGGCGACCGCGTCGACGCGGATGCCGTCGATATGGAACTGCTCGAACCAGAACACCAGGTTGGCAACCAGGAAGTTGCGCACCTCGTTGCGGCTGTAGTTGAAGATCAGCGTTCCCCATTCCTTGTGTTCGCCGATGCGCGGATCGCCGTGTTCATAGAGATGGGTGCCATCGAAGAAAGCCAGTCCATGGCTGTCCTTGGGGAAATGCCCCGGTACCCAGTCGATGATCACGCCGATGCCTTCCGCGTGACAGCGATCCACGAAGGCCCGGAACTCGTCCGGGGTGCCGTAGCGGCTGGTGGGCGCATACCAGCCGGTCACCTGGTAACCCCAGGAACCATCGAAGGGATGCTCGGTGATCGGCATCAGTTCGATATGGGTGAAACCGCGGGCCTTGACGTACGGAATCAGGCGATCGGCCAGTTCGGCGTAGGTGAGCAGGCGTGCGCCTGGCTTCATGTCGGCGGCAGGCACCGGAGCGCGCGGTGTGCCGTCCGGCTGGATCCAGGGCTCGTCGGCTGAAGCGTGGATCCAGCTGCCGAGATGCATCTCGTAGACGGAGATCGGCTGGTCCAGGGCATTGCTGCTGTCGCGCTGGCGCATCCATTCGCCATCCGCCCAGCTGTAGCCGCTCAGGTGGGCCACAACGGAACTGTTCTCCGGGCGGACCTGGTGCTGGAAGCCGTAGGGATCGGCCTTCTGGTAGCAGTGCCCCTCCTGCGTCCGGATCTCGTATTTGTAGAGGGAGCCCTCGGGCAGCCCGGGGATGAACAGTTCCCAGATGCCGCCGAGGCGTTGCTGCATGGGATGGTGACGCCCGTCCCAGGAATTGAGATCCCCGAGGATCGACACGCTCATGGCGTGAGGAGCCCAGAGGCAGAACATCACGCCGCTGACGCCATCCCGTTCGGTGACATGAGCACCCATCCGTTCCCAGATGTGGTGATGGTTGCCCTGGGCAAAGAGATGGCGGTCCATCTCACCCATCCATTCACCCCGGAAGGCCCAGGGGTCGTGCTGTTCATGGGTGATGCCGCCGCGAAGCACCCGAACCCGGTAGTCGCTGCCGGGGTTCTCGCTCAGCTTGGCCTCGAACACCCAGGGGTGATGGGGCGACTGCATCGGAAGCTGCTGATCGCCCAGCAGCAGGGTCACGGTCTCGGCTTCCGGCATCCAGACCCGGACGATCCAGTCACCCTCCAGGGGTTGGGGGCCGAGCACCGCGAAGGGATGATCGTGGCGGCAGTTCGCCAGTCGTTCGCCGTCCTGAACCATCCAGTCGAGGACTGCCGCGCCACCCATGAGAGACCTGAGAAGTGGGCGCGATGTTAAGCGGATTTCATCAGCAGGGATCGCGGTCGGATCAGACGAACTCCTCGGAGATGTCGACGTTGATGATCCGTCCACTGCCGTCAAAGATGACGAACAGATTGGACGTTGTGTTCATGAACTCGACCGCCACGAGCACGAGCTGCTGCTCTCCACCCTGATTGGCGATCACCGCGTCCTTCACCTGGCGGAATCCGCCGGACACCTTCTGGAGTTTGGTCCACTTGCGCTCCAGGTCACCCGGTGCCAGCTCGCTCTGCATGTCGAGCGAGAGCTTCGAGCGGGCAACGACCCAGCGACCGGCTGCCAGGTCCTTCACGAAATCCAGAGCCGTCGCTTCGAGACCCTCGATCTGGCCTGCCCATTTCCAGGCCAGCAGTTTGCCGTCGTCATCCAGCATCAGCAGGATGGGCTTTTCACCGTCAGCCGTGCTCACAACGGCATCCACCGTGGTGGTGCGGTAACCGGGGGTCACCCCGATCACCTTGGTCGAGAGGATCGCCTTGCGACTGTCCAGTCGCTTCTGGATGGTCGCCACGTCGATGCTGCTGCGGACGCTCTCGGCCAAATTGCTGTGAATCACGGCAGCCTGACGCTCTTTCAGGGCCTGGAGAAGCAGTTCTGTTGCGGCCGTCGACTGAGCAGGCGTCAACTCCGTCTTGTTGGTCTGCTGGGCGGCAACGGGAGCAGCGGCGACGATCGTGGCCAGCAGGCCGGCTAGCAGGTTCACATCGTTGATATCAGTCGGTGATCACTCTGCCGGAGTCGAACGGAATCAGCGACAGGTGTGAGCCGGCAAGCTCGAGTGTCATGGTCACGACCCGATGTCGGCTGCCGGGGGGGCCACTGGCGACCTCGGGTGTTCCCGGATTGACCCCCACGGCTGGCCAGGCTGCGCCGGCGATCGAGAGCCGCAGTCGGTCGCCGGGATGCAGGGTCGCCAGCAGCGGTTGCAGCGGAATCCGGCGCTGTGAGCAGAGCAGGGCCGGTTCGCCGGTCACTCTCAGCACTCCGGTGCTGAGCTGTTGCACCTGGGAGCTCCCCCGGGGAATCCTGGACAGGGCGACACAGAGATCAAACCCGGGTTGATCCGCAGAAGCATCCAGGGTCAGAACCGGTTGCCCCTGCAGCTGAACAGGCTGCCCGACCTCGCCGCCGGTGAAGGTGGCCACATCCGCGCGTTGATCGATCGCACTGCGCTCGGCCGGACCTGGATCCGGACTCAGGTGCCCTCCGATGGCCGGCACGGGCCGCCACGGGTCATGAACGATGGTCACGGTGCCCTGTCCGGGTTCCTGTGCTTTCAGAGTGCCGCTCTCCGGATCGATGCTGGTCAGTCCATCTCCCTGCAACCGCCAGGAATGCTGCGTGGCACAGAGGGACTCCTGCCATTCGTGACGGGTCAGATCCCAGAACCGTGGCGAGGCCGCTGATGTCGGGGTGTCGGTTGAGAGCTTGAGGTGGCGATCGAAGAAGTGCAGCATCAGCCTCTGAGACTGAGGCCACCACTGCAGGTGACTGGCGGGACCGATGTGCAGCTCGGGATCGCCGCCAGCAGCCGTGCTGCGCTGCCAGAGGTCGAGGATTCCCAGAAGATGCGGGTCCCACCAGCCCCCCAGCAGCAGCATCGGTCGCTGCAGCCAAGTCAGCGGGGCGGTGTGAACCGTCCAGGCGTCGGGAGTGAGCGGATCCTGCTGGAACCAGCGGCAGGCCATCCCGTCCGGATCGTGACGTTCGAGCAGGGTGCGGCCCTCCCGCAGATAGCTGCCCTGCTCAAGGCTGCGTCGGAGTGTCAGCCACGCCTCTTCATCGCCCTTCCGGCGTGCCTGAAGGGCGGCCAGCTGCAGGCCCCAACCCAGTCCGAGATGCCACCAGTGGGCGCCACCCTCGCTGCACCAGTGCTGCCGTTCATCCAGACCGGCCATGGCGGGCGCCAGGCACTCCGGCGGCGGCGCATCGTCTGGTGCCAGCAGCTGGGTCACTCCCTGATACGAGAAGCCGTAGCAGCCGAGGAGCCCGTTGCACTCGGGCAGCGCGCGCACCCAGGCGTGGGTTTCGGCCGTGTCTGAGGCCTCCTGCCCGAATCCTCCGAAACGTCCCTCGGAATCCCCCTGGCCGCGCACGTCCTGAACGACCACCAGATAGCCCTGCTCCGCCCACCAGCGGGGGTGGGCGTAGGTCACGGTCGAGGCGATCGCTCGTCCGTAGGGCTGGCGCATCAACAGTGCTGGCCAGGGTCCCCCATGGCGGGGGTACCAGAGGTGTGAGCGCAGTCGCACCCCGTCGCTGAGCGTCAGCTCGGCCTCACGTTCGGCGACTGGGATCAGCTCAGCGCCCTCAGCGGACATCCGGACAGGTCATCCCCACGACATAGGTGATCAGCACTTCGGCATCTGTCGTGGAGAGGTTTCTCTGGCTCGCGATCAGCCGGGTGGTTTCACTGGAGTAGGCGGATTGGCCGTTACCGTTCAGCCTGCGGAAGGAACTGCAGAGGGCACTGGCTTCTGAGGGGTTGCGCTTGACGCTGTTGAGCAGTTCCGATTCGGCGGCAACGGGAGAAACTCCCACCACGGCCAGGACGATCCAGCGCATCAAACCGCTCATCAGCAGGTTCGTGTTTGATCCTTCATACGCAGTGGATCGATGGGCCGGGTGAGCGGAGCGGTCAGTTCCTGAGTTGCCTGGCCTGCTGAATCCACGCTTTTGCCATCGGGAGATCCACCGATCCCGGCCGGGCGATGCCAAGGCTGCGCTGCAGTCGACCGGTCTGTCGCACGAGCTGTTCCGGTGTGCAGTCAGCGAGTGCTCTGCGGCTGGCGATGCCGGCGTGCATCAGCAGGGCCGCATCCTGGGGCGCCAGATCCAGTTCGCAGACCAGGGTCGCGATGCCCCGCAGCCGGTTCAGGTTGCGGGGGGAGGAGCGGCCGCCGCGCACAAGCCGGCTCAGTTGCAGGTCATCGAGGTCACGCAGGGCTTCCCAGCAGCGGATTCCCGCTTTTTCCAGATCGATGCGCTCCTGCCGGAAGGACTGAGGCAGATCGTTCCATTCCCGTGGATGGCCTTGATCGCCGCCGCTCATCGGGGCGGGGCCTGACGGAAATCACGAACGATCTCTCCCAGGATCACCGGCCGGCTGCGTCCGTCCCCATCCGGTTGCAACGCCCGAAGCCGCACCTGGACCGTGCGGCTGCTGCGGCCTGCGCCGCGCAGGTTGCCCGCCAGCTGCTCGAGCGTCGGCGTCACTGCGGACATCGGCATCTCCGCTGGTGCCTGGGCGACCACCAGGGCTTCACCGTTGTCGAACACAATCGGCACCCGCACGGCTCCTTCGATGCGGACCGGTGGGGAGTAGCTCACCGCGAAGGCCCAGCAGCTCACCGACAGCAGCAGCGTGAAGCTGCTCACGCCCACCAGGCGAAAGCGCAGTCCCCAGCCGGCAACGAAGGCCACCACCGTCAGCAGCCCCAGCGCCAGGCCTGACCAGCCCAGCCAGGGCGCTGCGGTGAGCAAGAGCTGATCGAGGGCCATGGGATCTGGTCTACCGCAGGGGACCTCCTTATATTGCGCGGGCTTCGGGGGACGACGTCGCGGTCGATGGGTGAAACGCGGCGGATCCCATGGTCAGGACGACGACTCTCCGCTGGTCTGTTGATCACCGGAGGTGTGGTGGCGGGCTGCTGGGGCCTCGATCGGGCTGCTGCGGATCTGGTGGCCCGGCTAACCCCGTCACTGGAAACCTCGATCAGTCGCCCGCTCGGGCACCCGATCGAACTTGGTGAGTACCGCGGGCTGCTGCCCTGGGGAGTGGCCATCGGTCGTTCGCGGATTCTCCCTGCGGAGCAGGACCGCTCCCAGGTGTCCGTCAGCGGCCTCACCATCCGCTTCGACCCGATCGCCAGCCTGCGTCACTGGAAGCCTGTGCTCAGGCTGCACCTGCAGGGGGCGGTGGCACGCCTGTCGCGCAATGCGGCAGGTGATTACTGGATTCTGGGTCGCGGTCTGCCCGGATCGCAACCGCCCCGTCTCGACCTGCGTTACAGCCTCGGTCCAGCGGCAAGGATCGAACTGGCTCCATCGGGGCAGACGCTGCTCGTGGGCGGTCGCTTCTCCCAGAACCTCGATGCGCGGACGTTCAGCACGGCGTTACGACTGGGCTGGAGCGATCAGAAGGGCGGCCTGCGGCTCGAAGGGCGTGGCCGCTGGGATCGTTCCCGGCTCGATCTGCATGGCCGGATGGACGGGTTGGCGCTGGACCGGCTGGCGGCGTTGGTGTCCCCCCGGGACAATCTCCGCATCAGCGGTCTTCTGGATGGCGATCTGCGCCTCCAATGGCGTCAGGGGCGTCCGGCGTGTCGCGGCAGCCTGCGGTTGCGTGAGCTGGAGGTGCGCAGCGTATCCCTCCCCGATCCCCTCACCACCCCCCAGTTGGCACTGGGCTGCAGGGATCGCACCGTGTCCATCGCGCGGAGTCGCATCAGCTCCGGGGACTGGACCCTGGATGCCGTCGGAGATGTGATCCTGCAGCGCTCCCTGGATCTGCGTCTGCGGGCGCAGCGGAAGGGGCACGACGATGACCTCGACATTCGGATGGATGGTCCCTGGGCCGCCCCGCGCTGGCGCTTGGCGGGGCAGCTGGACCTCCCCGAGCAGGTGGATCTCGAGGGGCCTCTTCAGATCAAGGCGCAGCTGCGCATGCCCTGGACGGATCCTGCCGCTCCACGGGTCGAGGTGGAGGACCTGCAGCTGCAGGCGCCCGGTGCTCGGTTGCGGCTGGCGGGTTCCGCTTACCCCAGGCTGGATCTGACCAGTCGAGAGCTGGCGCTGACTCCCGAGCTCTGGAAGGACAATCCTTCGCTGGTGAAGACGCTCGGGCCCGAGAGTGCTGTCAACGGTGGATTCCGGCTCTCAGGCACCCTGCAGAAGCCAGAGCTCGCCGTCGATCTGCGGATGCGGGCCGGTGCCTCCAGGCTCCATCTCGTGGGCGATGCCTACCCCCGTCTGAACCTGATCAGCCAGGACCTGAGCCTGGCTCCGCCGCTGTGGAGCGCTGTCCCGGCGTTGCGGACGTCCCTCGGGCAAACCGGGACGATCTCGGGGAAGCTGATGGCGACGGGTCCACTGGCTGCCCCTGCTTTCTCGCTGGAGCTGCAGCAAGGCGGCAATCCGTTCCTGGAGCGCTGGAATCTGAAGGCGGGCTGGTCCGCGGCCTCGTCGCTGCTGGTGCTCGACCGCTTCAACAGCCCGCTGCTTGATGGTTCCGGCCAACTGCCCCTCGCGCTGGGGGCCAACGGGCTGGAGACCGGCGCGCTTCAGGCCGGTCTGAACCTGAAGCCTCTGGTTCTGGATCGGTTCAGCGACCTGGCCGGTGTGTCCCTGGGGGGGACGATCGCAGCCAGGGGGCGGCTTCAGGGGCCGCTGGACACGCTGCGGCCTGATCTGGCGCTGGAACTGACGAACCCGCGGGTCGGTGCTCTGCAGCTGGCGGAGCGCTGGAAGGGGCGGATGCAAGGCGCCCAGGGCCAGGACCTGACCCTGGCCCTGGAGTCCCGTGCTCATTCCGGCAGCCTGCGCGCCACCCTCGGCTCCGATGGCTGGCCCCGACGCGTGCAGGTGCAACGGGAGGACGGTGCCCTTGAGCTCCAGGCTCAGGGCGGAGAGCGTCGCTACCGCTGGAATGCCGAGGGGTTCCCCCTCGATGGTCTGCAGGTGATCCTGGCGGCCCAGTCCCGGTCCGAGGGCCTCTCCGGCCGCCTAGACGGCAGTGGGGAACTGAGGGTCAGTCCGTTTCTCCTCAGCGGCAGCCTCAGCCTCGATCAGCCCACGGCCTTCGGCGTCAACTTCGCTGCTGCCAACTTGAGCGGACGTCTGGCGGAGGGGGCATTCCAGCTTCAGGGTGACCTGCAGCCTCCGGAAGGTCAGGTCGGCTTCACCGCAACCGGACGACTGGGTGGAGCCCTCAGCAGCAGGGCCGACGCGGAGGGACTGAGCGTGCCGTGGCTCGTCAATCTGGCCCGTCAGCTCCGCAACAAGGACCCCCTCGATGAGCTTGAGCGCGGCCGGGCCGAGGATCTCGGTCGCCTGGTGATCAACACCTTCGGCGGCAGTCTGGACGGTCAGCTGAAGGCACTGGCCCTGTCGCGGCAGGCGCTGCTGGACTACGAGCGGGATCATCCGCAGCAGGGCATCGATCCCTCTGACCTGCGTGGGCGTGTGGATGGCACCGCCATCCTCAACGGCCCGGATCTGGCCGGCCTGAACCTGGATCTCCAGGCCCGTGGTCACCTCTGGCTCGACGGCGCGGATCGGGATCTGGCCTTGCAGCTGGAGCCGTTCGTGGCATCAATCCAGGGGCCCCTGCGTGCAGGAGAAGGACGCTTTCAGCTGCTGCATCTGCCCTTTTCACTGCTGGCCCTGTTCGGTCCACTGCCCTCGACGCTGCGGGGTGCACTGGGTGTTTCGGGCCGTTATCGCCTGGATGCGCGCGGCGGTCCGCTCATCGATGCCGAGCTGGCACTGGAACAGGCTGCGCTCGGGG
This sequence comes from Synechococcus sp. KORDI-49, assembly GCF_000737575.1. Taxonomy (NCBI): domain Bacteria; kingdom Bacillati; phylum Cyanobacteriota; class Cyanophyceae; order Synechococcales; family Synechococcaceae; genus Synechococcus; species Synechococcus sp. KORDI-49. The sequence goes on from NZ_CP006270.1 coordinate 93,064, forward strand.
ACAGTGCGTTGCGGTTGGAGCGCCGCAGCATCGTTCTCAACGGCGACGCGCTCAACCTGGATCTGGCCTTGCGCGCCAGCAAGGCCGGGGAGTCGATCACGATCGTGGGTGCGGTGCCGCTGCAGGCCTCTTCGCCGCTCGATGTGCAGATTGAGAGCCATGGGGATGCCCTGAATTTCTTGACCGCCCTGTCCGGCGACTCCGTGGAGTTGAAGCGTGGCGCCATGGATCTGCGGCTGATGCTGCGCGGAACCCTTGAGCAGCCCCAGGCCAACGGCTTCCTGGTGATGGACAACCTGGATCTGAGGATCCGCGATCAGCAGCTGCGTCGCCTGCGGGCTTCGGTCCTGTTTGATTTCAACCGGCTCGAGATTCAGTCCCTGGAGGCGCAGCTGGCCTCGGGAGGTGAGCTGCGCGGCAGTGGTTCGATCGGTCTGTTCGACCCGGTGGACGAACCGGATCCGCTCACGCTGGAACTCGTCAAGGCACGCATCGAGCAGGAGGCTCTGCAGGTGGTGGCCGACGCCAAGGTGACGCTCAGCGGTGTGATCAGCCGACCGGTGATCAGCGGTGAGATCAGCCTGGATCAGGGAGGGATCCGTCCCCGTGGAGGTCTGCTGTCGCGGCTGCGCCCGGGAAGGGCTCTCCCATCCACGCTTTCACCGGGAATTCAGGATGCCAGCAGTGTTGTGGCGCCTGTTCAGCTCAACACGCTGATGCAGGAGAAGTGGGATTTCCAGGAGCCGCTTGTGCTGTTCGGCCCCGGCGTGCCCGTGGCGGCCCCGGATCAACTCAACGCTCTGCTGCCGAATCTGCCGGCGATTCAGTTCCGCAATCTGCGGCTGCGTCTGGGACCGAATCTGTCCGTGGACATGCCTCCCCTGGTGAGCTTCCGCGGCGGCGGACAGCTGCTGCTGAACGGTCCACTCGATCCCTCCCTGAAGGTGCGTGGCCTGATCCGCCTCAACAGCGGGCGCATCAGCCTCTTCTCCTCCACCTTCCGGCTGGACCACCGTGCCCCGAACGTCGCGGTGTTCACGCCGGCCCTGGGACTGGTTCCCTTCGTTGACATCGCCATGAAGTCGCGCATCTCTGATTCGGTTGGTCTGAGCACCATCGGGAGTTCTGAGTCGGGCAGCATCTTTGAGGAATCTCAGCTCGGGGCCCTGGATGCCGTCAGCAGTGTCAGCGGAGGCAATTTCCAGCTGATACGGGTCACGGTCGAGGCCATCGGACCGGCGAATCGCCTCAGGGAAAATCTTGTCCTGCGCAGTTCGCCACGCCTGTCTCAGTCTCAGCTGCTGGCGCTGATCGGCGGCAACTCCCTGACCATGCTCTCCGGTGGGGGCGCCAGTGCTGCCCTGGCCACCGTGCTCGGCCAGTCCCTGCTGTCTCCGGTGCTGGGCACCCTCACCGACGCCATGGGACAGCGGTTGCAGGTGGCGCTCTACCCCACGTACGTCACGCCGGAGGTGAAAACGGAGGACGACCGCACCTCCGGTCGTGTTCCTCCCACCTTCGCGCTGATGACGGAGTTCGGCGTCGACATCACGGATCGCTTCGATGTCTCCGTGCTGGCGGCTCCCAACAACACCGATGTGCCACCGAAGGCCAGCGTCAGCTATCAGATCTCACCGAGCACCAGCATCTCCGGCGCGGTGGATGTCAACGGCACCTGGCAGAGCCAGTTGCAGGTGTTCTTCCGGTTCTGAACGATGACCAGCGACGCTTCCGGACACAGCAGTTCCCAGGTGATCGGCATCGATCTCGGTGGGACGGCGATCAAGTTGGCCCGCTTCAGTCGCAGCGGCGATCTGCTGGCGGAAGCCCAGTTGCCTACACCCCAGCCAGCGGTGCCGGGGGCCGTCACCATGGCCTTGTGCGAGGCGGTGGAGGAGCTCGATCCACAGCGGCTCGCCGCTGTGGTGGGCATCGGTCTGCCGGGGCCGATGGATGCCGCGGCCCGGGTGGCCCGGGTGTGCATCAATCTCCCCGGCTGGGAGGAGGTGCCGCTGGCGGACTGGCTGGAGCCGCGACTGGAGCGCCGGGTGACCCTTGCCAACGACGGCAATTGCGCCGTGGTGGGGGAGGCCTGGCGCGGTGCGGCACAAGGCTATGGGGATGTCGTTCTCCTCACGCTGGGGACGGGGGTTGGGGGCGGAGTTCTGCTCAATGGATCCCTGTTCACCGGTCACAACGGTGCGGCAGCCGAGCCGGGCTTGATCGGGGTGGATCCGGAGGGTCCCGCCTGCAACAGCGGCAACCGCGGATCCCTCGAGCAGTTCGCCAGCATCGGGGCCCTGCGACGGCTGAGTGAACGGGAGCCCCGCGAACTGGGTCGTGCGGCGGCGGCGGGGGATCCGGAAGCCCTCGCGGTCTGGGACCGCTACGGCTCCAGCCTCGGTGTCGGGATCACATCACTGGTGTACATGTTCACGCCTCAGCTGGTGCTCCTGGGGGGCGGTCTGGCCGGAGCCGCACCGCATTTCCTTCCCGCGCTGAGACGCGAGGTGGAATCCAGGGTTCAGGCCGTGTCCCGCGAGGGGCTGAGGATCGAGGCCTGTGCCCTCGGCAATGGTGCCGGACGCCTCGGTGCGGCACGACTCGCCCTGCAACGGCTGGGCGGGATGATGAGCGACAGCTGACTCTGATCCGCCATGACCACCGTCCCCGAGCCTTCTGCGGAGCTGCTGCAGCGGGCGGCTGCCGTGCGTCTGGCGGCCGTGGACCTGGGACAGACCGATGACGGCCAGCGGGCCGCGGCACTCCAGGCCATGGCGGATGCCCTGGACGATCGGGCCGCGGCGATCGTGGCGGCCAACCGCGAGGATCTGGAGCGCTCAGCCGCTGAGGGACTGGCGCCGGCCCTGATGGCGCGCCTCAAGCTTGATGCCACGAAGCTGGCCGGGGCGATCGAAGGAGTGCGCAAGGTGGCGGCCCTGGAGGACCCGCTCGGCCGCAGGCAGCTTCATCGCGAGTTGGATCAGGGGCTTGTGCTGGAGCGGATCACCGTTCCGCTGGGGGTGGTGGGCGTCATCTTCGAGGCCAGGCCGGATGCCGTCATGCAGATCGCCTCACTGGCGATCCGCTCGGGAAACGGTGCCATCCTCAAAGGCGGCAGCGAGGCGCGCTGCACCAACGAGGCCGTGATGGAGGCCCTGAAGCACGGGCTGAGCAGCAGTGACGTGTCGGCTGATGCCCTGACGCTGCTCACCACCCGCCAGGAGAGCCTGGCGCTGCTGCGCCTCGATGGGTTGGTGGATCTGATCATTCCGCGCGGCAGCAATGAGCTGGTCCGTTTCATCCAGGACAACACCCGGATTCCAGTGCTCGGCCATGCCGATGGCATCTGCCATCTTTACGTCGATGCAGCGGCCGATGTGGCCCAGGCACTGCGGGTGGCCATCGACAGCAAGACGCAGTACCCGGCCGCCTGCAACGCCATCGAGACCCTGCTGGTGCACGAGGCGATCGCGCCGGCGTTTCTGGCCGAAGCGGTCCCGGCCTTTCGGGATGCCGGTGTGACCCTGCGGGGAGATGCTGCCAGTCAGGCTCTCGGCGTGGAGGCGGCCGCCAGTGAGGAGGACTGGCGCACGGAATATCTCGATCTGGTGCTCGCGGTGCGGGTGGTTCCCGACATGGACTCCGCCATGGAGCACATCCGTCGCTTCGGCTCGCGCCACACCGAGGCGATCGTCACCGGTGATGCGGCGGTCGCCGACCGGTTCCTGGCGGCAGTGGACAGTTCCGGTGTGTATCACAACTGCTCCACGCGCTTCGCCGATGGTTTCCGTTACGGCTTCGGAGCCGAGGTGGGCATCAGCACCCAGACGCTTCCTCCGCGCGGCCCCGTCGGTCTTGAGGGTCTGGTGACCTATCGCTACCGCCTGCGGGGAGACGGTCACATCGCCGCGGACTTCTCCTCCGGTGCCCGCCAGTTCAGCCACAGCGACCTGCCCCTTTGACTGATCTCGATGCCCTTCACATCCGTGAGCTGAGGCTCTGGGCCCACGTTGGGGTGCTGGAGCACGAGCGTCGCGATGGGCAATGGTTCCGCCTCGACATCACGCTGTCTCTCGATCTGAGCCGCCCCGCAGCCGATGACGATCTCAGCGGCAGCGTGGATTACAACCGCACGATCGCTGCACTGCAGGAGCTGGCCGCAGGTCTGCGCTGCCTGACGATCGAGCACTTCAGTGAGCAGGTGCTGGATCGGCTGGAGAGCCTTCACGGCCCGCTGCCCGTCTGGCTGCGGCTCTGCAAGTGCGCTCCTCCCGTCTCCGGTTTCGATGGCTGGGTTGCCGTGGAGCGCGTCCGTCACGGGGCATCCCGACCGACGGCATGAGTGCGTCTCCGCCCCTGGTGCTGATGCATGGTCTCTGGGACACCCCGCGGTTGTTCCGGCGGTTGATTCAGGCCCTCGATCAACCGGAGCGGCCGCTGCTGGCCCCCCATCTTCCCCACGGTCTGGGTCATGTCCCGTTGCGCGTTCTGGCTGGCCGTCTGGACCGGCAGATCCGGGAACGGTTCGGGGATGACACGCCGATCGATCTGCTCGGTTTCTCGATGGGGGGCGTGATCAGTCGCATCTGGCTGCAGGAGCTCGCCGGCGCCCAGCGAACGCGCCGCTTCTTCAGTGTCGGCAGCCCCCAGAACGGCACCCTGGCCGCGATGGCGGTGCCGCGGCCGCTGCTGGCGGGTGCGGCAGACATGAAGATCGGCAGTGATCTGCTGCGGGACCTGAACCGTGATCCCCAGGCCCTGGCGGCGGTGTCCTGCCGCAGCTACACCTGCCGCTGGGATCTGATGGTGTGTCCCGGATGGTGGGCCGTGCTTCCGCAGGGGAGCCGTTGTGAACTGCCGGTCTGGACCCACCAGCAGATGATCTCCCATCCCGATGCCCTGCGCATCCTGCGGAGGGATCTGCGCCTGCCCTGAGGTTCAGGCGGCCTGGAGGCCGGAGTGACGGATCAGGGCGGCGGTGCTGGCGGAACGTCCCCGGAAGGCCTGGAACACCTCGGCAGGTGCACGGCTGCCACCGAGGCTCAGCACGGTGTCGCGGAAGCGGGCCCCAGTGGCCCGCACCTGCTGCTCCTGATCGAGACCGACCTCCTCGAAGGCGGCGAAGGCATCAGCGCTGAGCACCTCGGCCCACTTGTAGGAGTAGTACCCGGCGGCGTAGCCACCGGCGAAGATGTGGCCGAAGGCGCAGAGGAACTGATCCTCCGGAATCGGCGCGATCACGGTGGTGGTCTCGGCGATCGAACGGCGCAGCTCGTCGGGGCTTGTGCCCGAGGCTGGAGTCCAGCTGCTGTGCAGGCGCAGATCGGTTAGGGCGAAATGCACCTGGCGCAGGGTTGCGAGCCCGGCGTTGAACGTGCGGCTGAGCAGCAGTTTTCTGTATTCCTCTTCAGGCAGTGGTTCGCCGGTCTGCCAGTGCCGGGCCATGCCCATCAGGGTGGAGCGATCCAGGCACCAGTTCTCCATGAACTGGCTTGGCAGTTCAACGGCATCCCACTCGACATTGTTGATGCCCGCTGCCTCCGGCTCCTCCACGGTGGTGAGCATGTGCTGGAGTCCGTGGCCGAATTCGTGGAAGAGGGTCTCGACCTCCTCGAAACTCATCAGGCTTGGGGCCTCACCCACCGGGGGGGTCTGGTTGCAGATGAGGTAGGCCACCGGCAGCACCGGCTCGCCATCCGCTGACCGGCTGCGTCCGAGACACTCATCCATCCAGGCTCCACCGCGTTTGCTGGCGGGACGGCTGAAGGGGTCGAGATAGAAGGCCGCAACCGGCGCTCCGTCACGACCGTGCACGCGGAAATAGCGCACGTCCGGATGCCAGATGGGTGCGTCTCCATCGGCGGCCCGGATCTCCACATCGAACAGGCGGTTGCAGAGTCCGAACAGACCCTCGAGCACCTGAGGCAGGGGGAACCAGGGGCGAAGCGCCTCCTGGTCGAGATCGAAGCGTTCACGACGCAGCTGTTCGGACCAGTAGGGCACGTCCCAGGCGGCGAGCGTCTCCGCTTCGGCAGCTCCCTGGCGTGCTGCGCAGGCTTTCAGTTCCGCCAGCTCCCGTTCCGCTGCAGGGAAGGCTGCCGCGCGCAGCTCTTCGAGCAGCGCTTCCACGGCGTCGACATCGTCCGCCATCTTCGCGGCCAGGCTGACGTCGGCCCAGTGGCGATAGCCGAGGCGTTCAGCCTGTTCCGTCCGGAGGCTGAGGATCTCCTCGATCAGTGCACGGTTGTCGAGGTCTCCATCGCTGGCCCGGCTGACGTGGGCGCGATAGACGGTTTCGCGCAGGTCACGGTTCTCAGCGTGAGTCAGGAACGGCAGATAGCGGGGCATGTCGAGTCCCAGCAACCAGGGGCCGGAGGAGGCCGTGGCATCGGTTTCCCCAGCCTCTCTGGCCGCGGCCGCCAGGGCATCCAGGGCCCGTGGCGGTAAGCCGGCCACCTGCTCGGGATCCCTGAGCATCAGGGTCCATTGCTGGGTGGCATCCAGCACGTGATTGCTGAACTGGGTGGATAACGCTGCCAGGCGCTCACTGGACGTGTTGAAGGCGGACTGCACATCCGGCGCAAGGCCGACACCGCGGTGGCGCATCGAGAGCAGTTCCGCCGCGAGGATCCGTTGCCTTGTCTCGCTCAGGGGCTCCGCCGGTTGGTCGCGCAGCCGTTGCAGCGCCCGATGCAGCACCTGACTCTGGCCGAGTCGGTTGCCGAGACGAACGACTTCGGGCTGTTGAGCAGCGTGAGCTTCCCGCAGATCCTTGGAATTGCAGACCCCGTTGAGGTGGGACACAACGCCCCAGCTCCAGCGCAGCCGTTCGCCGATCCGTTGCATCGGGATCATCACGGCATCCCAGGGCAGGGGAGCATCGCTGTTCAGGGCTTGATCCAGCGACTGTTCCAGGGCGCTGAACTCGTCGTTGAGCGCTTTGAGCAGAGCCGGAACATCGCGGCTCACCATCTCAGGGTTGATGGCGCTGTACTGAGGAAGGCCTTCCCCGCGCAGCAGAGGAGAGAGTGTCGCGGTCATATCAGCCGAGGGGGAGACGGTTGATCAGGGCCATCAGGCTGAGACTGCTCAGCTGGTTGGCCAGAGCATCGGTGGAGGCTTCGTAGAGATCCATGGCCACCCGTGGCCAGATGCCGATCACGAGGGTGGGCACCAGCAGGCTGAGACCGATCACCAGCTCGCGGGGATGCATGTCCTCCACACTCGCCAGTGCCGGGATCCTCGGACCGAAGAAGACCCGCCGGCACATCGAGAGCAGGTAGATGGGCGTCAGCACGAGCCCGATGGCCGCCATCAGCACGGTGATGGCTCGGAACAGGGACGTGAAGTTCTCCTGGCTGGTGATGCCGAGGAACACGGTGATCTCGCTGATGAACCCGCTCATGCCTGGCAGGGCGAGCGACGCTAGCGAGCTGGCCAGAAAGAAGGCGAAGGTGATCGGCAGTGCCTTGGCAAGGCCTCCCATGTTGGGAATCGACAGCGTCTTGGTGCGTTCGTAGAAAACGCCGGTCACGAAGAACATCGCTGCGGCGATCAGACCGTGACTCACCATCTGGAGCATCGCTCCGCTGACGCCGAGAGCATTGACGGCCCCGATGCCGAGGAGAACGAAGCCCATGTGGCTCACCGAGCTGCAGGCGATCCGCCGTTTGACGTTGTCCTGAGCGAAGGCGTTCAGGGCTCCGTAAATGATGTTGACGATGCCGATGATCACCAGCGCGGGGGCGAGGGTGAGGTGGGCGTCCGGAAGCATCTGGACGTTGAACCGCAGCAGCGCGTAGCCACCCATCTTCAACAGCACTCCGGCCAGCAGCATCGACACCGGCGCATTCGCCTCGCCATGGGCATCGGGAAGCCAGGTGTGCAGAGGGAACATCGGCAGTTTCACGCCGAAACCCACCAGGAAGCCGAGGTAGCAGAGCAATCCGAAGCTGCCGCCGGGGGAGCGGGCCGCCAGCTCGGTGAGATTCAGGGTGAACTCGTCTCCGGAGAGGGCGAGGGCCAGGCCGCTGATCAGGATCAGCAGCGATGCAAGCGCTGTGTAGAGGATGAATTTCGTGGCCGCGTATTGCCGGTTCTGCCCTCCCCAGATGGCGATCAGGAGGTAAACCGGGACCAGCTCGAGTTCCCAGGCCAGGAAGAACAGCAGGAAATCCTGGGACAGAAAGACAATGCCCTGGGCTGATGCCTGCACCAGCAGCAGGGCGAAATACAGGCGCGATTTCTGCTCCACAGACCAGCTGGCCGCGACGGACAGCAGGGTGACGAGACCGCTGAGCACCACGAGGGGGGCGGACAGACCATCGGCCCCGAGGGACCATTCCAGGCCGATCACGGGCAACCAGTTGACCCGCTCCACCAGTTGAAGGCCGTCGATGGAGGGATCGAAACGGGTGGCGAAAACCACCAGCATCAGCAGCAGATCGACCAGAAGCACCGCCAGGGCCAGGTTTCGCGGCCATGGAGACGGTCGATCGTCATCCCCGGGAAGCAGGGGCATGAACAGGGCACCGGCGGCCGGTAACAGGACGATCAGGGAGAGCCAGGGAAACGTCGCTTCGGATGTGGCGGCTTGCGCTAGCCCAACGTCCATCCCGTGTCCGCAATCTTTAACAAACCTAACAGGGCTGGATCAGTGATTTGGGTACAACTACCCATCTTCTGCCGGCTGCCAGTGGCTGCCGGCGGTCTGGAGGTTCAGCACCGGAGCGCGGCTGGCCACGCCTGCCGCCTCCCAGGCTTTCACCATGGCCCGGCTGACGGCGTTGCCGCAGTCCTCGGAGCAGAGCGCCAGAACGCTGGGGCCGGCGCCGCTGATGGCGCACCCCCAGGCGCCCGCCTCGAGCGCCGCCGCCTTTACCTGGTCGCCACCCTTGATCAGCCGCCAGCGGTAGGGCTCGTGCAGCCGGTCGTGCATGCCATCGGCGATCAGATCGCCGTTGCCGGTGCGCAGTCCCTGCAGCAACAGGGTGAGTGCCCCCAGGTTCACGACGGCATCGCTGACGGGGATCGCTTTCGGCATGGCGCGACGCGCCTCGCTGGTGCTCAGACGGATCGAGGGGATCGCGACCACCGCTTTCACCGTGCTGATCCATTCGCAGCGCACCACCCGCCAACGCTGAGAGGCCGCCTTCGCGGTCATGCAGAGCCCCCCTAGCAGGGAAGGAACCACATTGTCCGGATGTCCCTCGATGTCGATGGCCAGCTCCAGCAGTTTCTCCTTGCTGAGCGGTTCACCCACCAGGGCATTTGCACCCATCAGCCCGGCCACGATCGCCGTGGCACTGCTTCCCAGCCCCCGCGCCGGCGGCACCGCGAGACGCACCCGGGCTTCCAGGGCGACCGGTTCCATGTCAGCGGCTTTCCAGACGCGCTGGGCGGCTCGGTACACGAGGTTGTCGGGCCCACCGCGCAGATGGCTGCCCTCCGTGCCCTCGATGATCAGCTCGAAGCGTTCCCCATTGCCCTCGATGCGTCGCATCGCGAAGCGGTTGTTCAGATCAAGGGCCGCGCCGAGGCAGTCGAAGCCCGGACCGAGGTTGGCGGTGGTCGCCGGGACGTCCACCACCACTTTCTGACCGATGCGCGGCTGCGCCATCCCAGCTGAACTGCTCAGGACAGTGTCCCACTCGACTCAGCGAGCATCCGGGCCCGGCAGGCAGAGCTGAACAATCCGGCATCCGGATCGACCACGGCGGTCACCTGCAGACCGTCGATGAACTCCCGGAAGCGGCCCTTGTCCCGCATCGCCTCGAGGAAGGTGGCTGACCGCAGACCCGCCAGCTGCTTCGCTGCGGTGCCGCCTCCCACCCAAAGGCCTCCGGTGCAGAGCTCCTGCAGAGCCAGGTCGCCGGCGGCGGCGCCATAGGCGGAGAGCCAAAGCTGCTCGGCATGGATCATCAGCGGATCCCCGGCGGCTGCCGCATGGCTGGCCTGCGCTGGAAGATCGCTGGCCATGTTGCGGCGCCAGGCCTCACCGATCGCTCGCAGCGGATGGTTGGCAGCCTCCGGTTTCTGCAGCAACCAGTGGGCGATATGTCCAAGGCCGGTGCCGCTGACGATCCGCTCCACCGACAGCCGATCCAGGTTGAGGTCCTGCTTGAGCCAGCAGGCGAGCTGCCATTCCTCCTCCGTGCGGGGAGCGAACTCGCGATGGCCGCCCTCACTGGCCAGAGCCATCAGCCCATGGCTCCCGTGCACCCCCCTGGCCATGCCGAGGCCTGTTCCCGCTCCGAGAATCGCCACCGGTCCGGCGTCGCGTGTGCCCTCCTGCAGCACCACCTGCTGCTCGGCATCGAAATGGGGCAGGCCGTAGATCAGAACGGCGAAATCGTTCACCAGTTCCAGCTGGTTCATGGCCGCGGCCTCGGCCAGGGCCCTCTCCTCCAGTTGCCAGGGGAGGTTGGTGATCCTGGCGCTGTGGTTGCGCACAGGCCCTGCCACGGCGATGCAGCCATGCGTGGGTGCTGCGATGCCCTCCGGCCGGTTGTTGAGGAAGGCCTGGAGCATCGGTTCCAGCGATGGCCATTCGCTGGATGCGAAACGGTGCTGACGCAGAACCTGGAGGCCTGAGCCATCGAGGCCGTACAGGGCAAGGAGGGTCTTCGTTCCCCCCATGTCCCCCGCCAGAAGAGTGGTGGCGGCCATGTGACGCTCCGACGCTGTCTGCTTCAGGCTGCTTCTGATGTCGTCTGCCGTAAAGGCCGGAGACCGGCGGGGTTCAGAAAAAGTCGAGCGGCAGCGGTCCCCAGGTGGTGCTGGGCTGGCTCTCATCGTCGCCGTGACCACTGATCAGGATCCCTTCCCCGAGGCCGTGTTCGATGCGGATCCGGATCGTGCCCCCTTTCTGGTTGGCCTTCAGAAAAACCGGCCCGCTCTCCTCGGTTGTGTCGACAAGGTCGAGAGGATCCCAGCCCTGGCTGCTCTCCAGAGCGCGCAGCGTCTTGAGCGCCATCTCGGCGGAGGGCGCCATCACGCCAACGGTGAACCAGCTGGCCTGGCTCATGGCGGTGGCGAGTTCGGCCCGGAGCCGATCGGCTGCGGCGGGGCTCAGCTCCGGTGCCCCCCGCAACCGGGCCAGGTCACTCAGCTGGGTGATGCCGGGATCGCTCATGGCTTCAGTTCCAGGCCTGCCAGCCGCTGGGCATTCGCCACCTGTGCAGCGGTGAGCAGATCGGCCACTGGCTTCTCCCCCAGATCCCCGTCGCGGCGGCTGCGCAGGCTCACGGCACTCCGTTCGGCCTCTTTGGCACCGATCACGGCCAGAACAGGGATCTTCATCTGTTCGCCGCTGCGGATCAGCTTTCCGAGGCGGTCGCCGCTGCGGTCGACGGTGGCGCGCACTCCGGCCTGGGTCAGCTGCTCCAGCAGCTGTTCGGCATAGGGCTGCACCTCGTCGGTGACCGGCAGCAGCCGCACCTGCTCGGGAGCCAGCCAGAAGGGGTAATCACCGGCATAGTTCTCGGTCATGATCCCGAAGAACCGTTCCAGGGAGCCGAAGATGGCGCGGTGGATCATGATCGGTCTCTGCTTGCTGCCATCCGCGGCGATGTAGTCGAGCTTGAACCGCTCCGGCAGGTTGAAATCCAGCTGGATGGTGGAGCACTGCCACATCCGGCCGATGGCGTCTTCGATCTTCAGGTCGATCTTGGGGCCGTAGAAGGCGCCGCCCCCTTCATCGATCTTGTAGGCCCAGCCCTTGCGTTCGAGGGCTTCGATCAGGCCGTTGGTGGCCAGATCCCAGACGGCGTCATCGCCGATCGATTTCTCCGGACGGGTGGAGAGGTTGATCTCGTAATTGCTGAAGTCGAAGGTGGAGAGGATCCGTTCGGTGAGGTCCAGGATGCGCAGGATTTCATCGCTGATCTGCTCCGGCAGGCAGAACACGTGGGCGTCGTCCTGGGTGAACCCCCGCACACGCATCAGGCCGTGCATCACCCCAGGCCGTTCGTAGCGGTACACGGTTCCCAGCTCGGCCCAGCGGATCGGCAGTTCCCGGTAGCTGCGCAGCTTGCTGGCGTAGGTGAGCACGTGGAAGGGGCAGTTCATCGGCTTGAGCTGGTACTCCCGCTCGTCCACCTGCATCGGGCCGAACATGCTCTCGGCGTAGAAATCGAGGTGGCCGGAGGTCTTCCAGAGGCTGATGTCGGCCACATGGGGCGTGTAGAGCAGCTCGTAGCCGCCTTCGAAATGCGCCTGGCGCCAGAACTCCTCGATCAGCAGACGCATGCGGGCGCCGCGGGGGTGCCAGAACACCAGACCGGCTCCGGCTTCATCCTCGATCGAGAACAGATCGAGATCCTTGCCGATGCGCCGGTGGTCGCGGCGCAGGGCCTCTTCCTTGCGACGTTTGTGTTCCGTCAGCTGCTCCGGTGTTTCCCAGGCGGTTCCGTAGATCCGCTGCAGCTGGGCTCTGGTTTCGTCGCCGCGCCAGTAGGCGCCGGCAACACTTTCGAGCTCGAAGGCCTTCGGGTTGAGCTGTCCTGTGTGCTCCACATGGGGCCCTGCGCAGAGATCCCACCACTCCTCCCCGAGGGTGTAGAGGGTGATCGGCTCCTGCAGTCCTTCGAGGATTTCGAGCTTGTAAGGCTCGTTCTGAGTCTTGATCTTGGCCTCAGCGTCTGACCTGCTCACCTCGACGCGCTCAAGGGGGAGCTTCTTGTTGATGATCTTGATCATCCCTTTCTTGATCGCCTTCAGATCGGCTTCCGTGAAGGGATCCGGGTTGTCGAAGTCGTAGTAGAAGCCTGTTTCGGTCCAGGGGCCGATGGTCACGCGGGCCTGGGGAAAGAGCTGCTGCACCGCCATGGCCATCACATGGCTCATCGAGTGGCGGATCTTCAGCAGCTGCTCGTTCTCGCTGGTCTTGGGCAGAACCACCGGAGCTGAGGGGGCTGGGGTGGTTGCTGCAGCGCTGCTCACCGGTTCCTGGTCAGGGCCCGCCATCCTATGAGCGAGTTGCGGTTCAGTCTGTGATCGACAGCGATGGTTCCGGTCCGCCATCGGAGGCCGGAACCCTGATGACATCGCTGCTGGAGTCCTTGCTGGCGGACTTCGATCACTGGTTCAGCCGCGGGGATGAGCTGCTCAGCCGATGTCCGGATTCGGTGATGTCGGCCGCTGAACGGCAGCAGCTGGCGGAGCGACTGGAGGACGGCAGACGCCGTCTTGTCGCCACCCGGGCTCTGATGACCGCCACCGATCAACCGGTGGCGGTTTCTCTGGATGCCATGACCTCCTGGCACGGACTCGTCACCGAGGTCTGGAGTCTGTCGGCCCGGATCAGGCGCCGAGGTGACGTTTCAGGTCCCTGAGGTTGCTGCTGTAGAAGCGGGCCAGTTCCTGATGGCTCTTCACCGGTTGTCCGTAGGCGCTGCGACCGGCCCTGGTGGGGAACGAGGCCCACTCCGGTGCGAGCTGCGCCATGGCCTTGGGGGTCAGACCGCTTCGATCGATCTCCTGGAGAGCGCCGCGGCGTTTGACCAGGTGAAGTGCTGCCTGGTCCTGATGCTTCGGTTCAAAGCTGTTCAGCTTCAGCTCCTTGGCCACCCCTTTCCAGGTGGTCGGCAGGAACTGGTAGGCACCGGCGGCTGCGCTGGAGTAGCGCTTCTTCACCACCGTCTCGGGATGACGGGAGAGATCCTTGAACTTCCCACCGCCGTACATGATCTGGTAGCCCTGGTCTTCACCGTCCTTCCAGGTGCCCTCGGCGTAGCGGATCGTGTTCAGCAGGGCCCGGCGCTGCGGGGTGAGTTCGTAGGGACCGTTCTCCCTCACGTTGGCCAGGAGCGATCGGTTGGATGCGGCAGAGGCGGATGACGGCTGCAGGGAAGCAGGCGAGAACGAGACCTTGGAGAGGGGTGCTCCGGAGCAGAACAGAAGAGACAGGCAGGCGACACTCGCCAGCAACGGACGGCTGTTCTGTTGCAGATCTTCGAAGCGAAAAGGCCGCTGCACGCAGTGAAATCAAGTGGACGGTCACCTTGCTGGACACGAGGCGGTTGCGCGAGATCGGCCCTGGTGGGGTTGACGCTGACCTTGAAATATGTGTAGGCGGGTGGACGCTGGCTCCGGGACTCGCGAGACTCGCCTGGCGGCGGCTGGTCCGGGGCTGTTGCGGGGGTGATTCCGCGCAGTGCCGTCTTGGGCAGCTCTGATCAGTCCGGCTTATCAATGCTGCGGATCCCGATCAGCCCGGAGTCGCGAAGCCGAGGGCATCGCGCACTCTGGAGAGGGTTGCATTGGCCACGCTTTCAGCCTTGTGCCGACCGTTCTTGAGCACCTGCTCAAGCTCCTTGCGGTCCTCCATCAGCAGGTGGTAACGCGCCTGGATCGGCTCCAGCGCAGCCACGGTGGCCTCCGCCAGGAGTGGTTTGAACTGACCCCATCCCATGTCGGCGCATTCCGCCGCGGCCTGCTCCCGACCCTTGCCGCTGAGGATGGCGTAGAGGCTGAGGAGATTGTCTGTTTCCGGTCTCTCCGGGTTGCCGAATTCCAGGCCTCTCTCCGGGTCGGTCTTCGCCCGCTTGATCTTCTTGGTGATCAGCTCCGGTGGATCCAGCAGGGTGATGCGGCTGCCCTCGTTGGGGTCGCTCTTGCTCATCTTGCTGCGCCCGTCGGTGAGGCTCATCACCCGGGCCCCTTCCTTGAGGATCATCGGCTGGGGAACCTTGAGGACCGGATGGTCCTCACTGCCGAAGCGGGCATTGATGCGTTGCTGGGCGATGTCACGGGCCAGTTCCAGATGCTGCTTCTGGTCTTCACCAACTGGCACCAGATCGGCGTCGTAGAGAAGGATGTCCGCTGCCATCAGCACCGGATAGTCGAGCAGGCCGACGGAGACGTTGTCGCCCTGTTTCACCGCCTTCTCCTTGAACTGGATCATCCGTTCCAGCCAGTTCAGAGGGGTGACGCAGTTGAGCAGCCAGCAGAGCTCGCTGTGGGCCGCCACCTGGCTCTGGATGAAGATGGCGCAGCGCTCCGGATCCATCCCGCAGGCGAGATAGAGGGCGGCGGTGCCGAGGGAGTGCTCCGCGAGCTTCGCCGGGTCATGGGGGACGGTGATCGCGTGCAGATCAACCACACACACATAGGTGTCGTGGGTGTTCTGCAGATCGACCCAGTTACGGATCGCCCCCAGCCAGTTGCCCAGATGCAGGGCACCGGTTGGCTGGACACCGGAGAGAACCCGGGGGCGTGGCATCGATCAGGCCTCGGCTTCGGCGGTCTTGGTGGTCTCCTGGTCAGTGGTCTCCGGGTCAGTGGACTCCTGGTCGGTGGACTCAACGGCCGCCTCGCTCCCGGTCTCGGCCAGGGGTTCAGCCTCGGCATCCGGTGCGGTCTCCGGCTCTGGCTCCGGTGCAGGCTCCGGTTCCGGCTCTGGAGGCTGGGGCTTGGAGGGGCGGGCGAAGGGATCGGGACGGGACCCGCGTCCACCGCCACCGGAGCGCTCATCGTCGAAGCGACGACCGCGACCGCCGCCATCCTTCCCGCCGCCATCGCGCCGGCCACCCCGTGCTCCCTGGGAGCGCTGCTGCTCCACCAGTTCACCGAGCTGGCCGTCTTCGAGCATCTGGCCGAGGGTGCGCACGGCGAAGCCGAGCACCGCAACGGTGGAGCGCAGATTGAAGGCTTCCTGGAGCGCCCGCGCGGAGCGCATCTCGTTGTCGCTCAGGCGGATGCGGAAACCACCACCTTCGCGGTTCCCGCCGGATGGGCGGCCGCCCCGGTTGCCTCCACGGCCGCCTTCACCCCGGAAGCCCTCACGGCCTCCGTCACCCTGACCTCCCTGCTGCTGGGGATCGCTGCCGTACGAATCGCTCATGGCCTGCGGCCTGGAATCAGGCGCAAGTGTGCCGCATCGTCGGTGTGCTGTCAGAAACCCAGCACAGCTTGTGTCGCTCGCGACTGCCTGCGCGCGCCAGCACCAGCATCGGCACCGCGGTGTCCCCGGCTTCGAACATCTCCCTGTAGCGACTCAGCAGATCCAGGTATCGCGTGGTGGTCCAGCCATGTCGGCAGGTGTCCTGACTGACCCAGAAGCCCTTGAGGGCGCGTTGGCAGTCTTCCGTCCCGAATTCGAGCCAGCAGCGCTGCTGGGCCTGAAGCGGGGAATCTCCCGTGCTCAGGAGCTCCCTGTACCGGATCAGTTCCGGGGCGTCGCCGCCGCCATCGGGTGGGAGCCAGCGTTGCAGCTGATCCAGTCGGATGCGCGACAGCCGCAGCCAGCAGCGGTCGTGCAGCAGAACCGGCAGTCTCCAGCTCCAGGAGCGCGCCTGGCGCACTTCCTCCAGCACCCCAAAGAGGGCCAGACGCTGGCGTGCGGTGAGGCTGCCCAGGCGATCGATGCTGATCGGCCCGTCAGCCATGGGTGCCGGTGTAGGTGATGCCCTCTTCCACGTAGTCCTTCGGTTCGAGATGAATCGTGCATCGCACAGGGCCGAAGCTCCGATCGAGGCGTTCCTCCACCAGCTCGGTGATGCTGTGCGCCGTGGCCAGGTCATCGGCCTCAACCACCATGTGCATGTCGATGAACACCTGCTGCCCAAGCACGCCGCGGCTGGCGATGTCGTGGCAGTTGATCACACCGGGCACCCCCATCGCCTCGGCGTGGATCGCCTCCGGTGCGATGGCGATGTGATCCACAAGCCAGGGCAGGGTGCGGCGCAGGACCTGCCAGCAGACCCGGATCAGCAGCAGCGCCATGGGGATCGCCAGTGCGACGTCCAGCCAGCTCACCTTCAGCCAGAGGGCTCCGGCCATGCCCACCAGCACGACCACGGTGGTCCACACGTCACTGGCGGCGTGCTGGGCATCGGCTTTGAGAAGGGCGCTGTCGAGCCGCCGCCCTTCGTTGTGCTCGTAACCGGCCAGAAGCAGATTGAGTCCGAGCACCAGCAGCAGCAGCAGCAGCTCCTGGCCCGTCACGCGGATGGCGGGCAGACCCTCCAGAACCCGTTCGCCAGACCTCAGCAGGATCTCCAGGGCCGTGAACAGGATGAATCCCGCGATGCCGAGGGCGCCGATCGCTTCGTACTTGTGATGTCCGTACGGGTGATCACGGTCGGGTCTGGGGTCGGAGAGGTTGTTCGTGATCAGGCCGGTCAGGCTCGAGAGAGCGTCGGTGGCGCTGTGCATGGCATCGGCGATCACGGCGAGGGAGCCGCTGACCAGGCCGACGGTCAGCTTCAGCAGCGACATCGAGATGTTGAGGGCCAGGGCAACGGTGAGCACGCGCCGGACATTGTTGCGACGGTCGCCTCCTCGTCCCGTGACGATCCGTCCGTTACTGGTGGCCATGCATCAGCGCGTTCCGTCCCTTCACGGTATGGAGAACTCAGCGGTCTGACCGGTGTTCCTGGTCGCATGCTGGAGGTTGAGCTAAGACGACGATTGCCCCTGAGGTCTGCTGCGTGAATCCCCCGGTCCCGCTGGCGAAGCTTCTCCCGGTGCCCAAGGACCTCACCGGCAGGCTCGCTCTGGCTGGCGGTGGACTGTTTCTGGGGCAGTGGTTTCTCGGTGATCTGCTGCACGTCCCCGGTGGTGGCCTCGGCGTGCTGCTCACCGGCGCCGGGGTCTGGTGGCTCAGCCGCGGGTCGACGCCTCCCCGCTTTCAGGAACCCGCCTCCCTTCAGGGCTGGATCGCCCGCTGCAGGGAGGTTCTGGATCAGTTCGAAACGCTGGAGCCCGACGGTGGTGTCCGACGTCAGCAGCTCGATGCGGTGGTCCAGCGTTCGGGTCCGCAACGGCTGGCGCTGGTGTGCGTCGATCCGGCGACCTGCCCGCAGCAGGGGGAGCTCGAACAGGCCCTGGCCGGTGCGGCCCCGCTGACGTTGTCCGTGGCGCGTCCCCTGGCCAGTGCGGAGGGGGCCAGAACCTGGCCGACGGTGCTTCAAGAGCAGGAGCTGATCCTGTTCAGCCTTGCGGCACCGCTGCTGGCGGAGGACCTTCTCTGGATCCAGCAGTTGCCGGAGGATCAGCCGACGTGGCTGCTGGTGCGGAGCACGGCCGGGGAGAGTGATCGGCACTGCAGCGAGTCCCTGTTGGCTCAGCTCCCCGCCCGCTGGGTGGATCGCGTGCTGGTCCAGCGGCCGGATGGCCTGTTGCGGGATGTCCTTCAGCCCCTGCGCCGTCAGCTGGGAGCACCGATCCGCAACCTTCAGGACACCCGTCAGCGCCTGCTGAGGGGCCTGCATCAGCAGTGGCAGGCTGACCTTGAGCAGGTGCGTCGCCGTCGCTTCCAGGCGCTGCAGCAGCGGACCCAGTGGATCGTGGCGGCTTCCGTGCTGGCATCCCCCCTGCCCAGCCTTGATCTGCTGGCGGTGGCGGTGGCCAACGGTCTGATGCTGCGTGAGATGGGCACGTTGTGGGGCACGGATCTGCAGCCGGATGTGTTGCGGGAGGCTGCCGGTCAGCTCGCCCGAGCCGCCCTCGCTCAGGGGGTGGTGGAGTGGAGCAGCCAGATGCTGCTGGGGCTGGCGAAGCTGGATGGCGGCAGCTGGCTGGTGGCGGGCACGATGCAGGCGATCAGCGCTGCCTACCTCACCCGCGTCGTGGGGCGTTCCATGGCGGACTGGCTGGCGTTGAATGCAGGGGTGGATGCACTGGATCTGGAGCGGCTCAAGCGGGAGGCGCCGGTTCTGGTGGCGAAGGCTGCCGAACAGGAACGATTGGACTGGGGAGGATTCATGAAGCAATCCCAGCAGTGGCTACTTCACGCAACTTCATGACGCCTTCATGAAGTGCTTCATGAAGTTGAATTGAGACCTGCGTCGGAATATTTAATCGCCGTGTAATAAGTGCGGCACTCCATAGGCTTTTCACAACCTTCCCTTCTTTCAGGGGGGTTGTTTCCGTCTTCATTTCTCTCTCATGTCCACCGCCATCCGCAGCGGACGCCAGAGCAACTGGGAAGCCTTCTGTCAGTGGGTGACCGACACCAACAACCGCGTTTACGTGGGTTGGTTCGGCGTGCTGATGATTCCCTGTCTTCTGGCAGCCACCATCTGCTTCATCATCGCCTTCATCGCCGCTCCCCCGGTTGATATCGACGGCATCCGCGAGCCTGTCGCCGGCTCCTTCCTCTACGGCAACAACATCATCTCCGGTGCTGTTGTTCCCTCCTCCAACGCCATCGGCCTGCACTTCTATCCCATCTGGGAAGCTGCATCCCTCGATGAGTGGCTGTACAACGGCGGCCCTTATCAGCTGGTTTGTTTCCACTTCCTGATCGGCATCTCCGCCTACATGGGTCGCCAGTGGGAACTCTCCTACCGCCTGGGCATGCGCCCCTGGATCTGCGTGGCCTACAGCGCTCCGCTGTCAGCTGCCTTCGCTGTGTTCCTGGTCTACCCCTTCGGTCAGGGCTCCTTCTCCGACGGCATGCCCCTGGGCATCTCCGGCACCTTCAACTTCATGTTGGTGTTCCAGGCCGAGCACAACATCTTGATGCACCCCTTCCACATGCTGGGCGTCGCAGGTGTGTTCGGTGGATCCCTGTTCTCCGCCATGCACGGCTCCCTGGTGACCTCCTCCCTGGTGCGTGAAACCACCGAGACCGAGTCCCAGAACTACGGCTACAAGTTCGGCCAAGAGGAAGAGACCTACAACATCGTGGCTGCCCACGGTTACTTCGGTCGCCTGATCTTCCAATACGCCTCCTTCAACAACAGCCGTAGCCTTCACTTCTTCCTGGCTGCCTGGCCTGTTGTCGGCATCTGGTTCACGTCCATGGGCGTGTCAACCATGGCCTTCAACCTGAACGGCTTCAACTTCAACCAGTCCATCCTTGATGGTCAGGGCCGCGTTGTGAACACCTGGGCCGACATGATCAACCGTGCCGGCCTCGGCATGGAAGTGATGCACGAGCGCAACGCTCACAACTTCCCCCTCGACCTGGCAACTGTTGAGTCCACTCCTGTGGCTCTGCAGGCACCTGCCATCGGTTGATCTGGAATCAACCTGTTCCTTCTGGAACAGACCAAACGATTCAGATCAACTGAATCGGAAAGCCCTCACCGCAAGGTGGGGGCTTTTTGTGTGCTGAAGCGCTTCTCCGTGGTCCTCGATCTGGTGAAGGCATTTCTGGTTCCCAGCTTCATCAGACAGATCAGAATCGGTTGCTGCCCCCTCCTCTGGTGTCCTTGATTCAGGCGGCTTCGGGGCACCAGCCGATCTTCAGTTCCAGACGGGGCAGCCACTGATGGCAGCGGTGGTTGAGATGGTGGCCCTGAGGAATCGTGGAGGCGTGCAGCTCGCAGGCGGGGTGCGTGGTGCCGTCATCGTCTGTCTGATGCCGGAAGCACTGGCAGGTGATGCAGGTCATCAGTGACCGGCTGGGTCGCAGAACAGACCTCTCCATGGGGGGCGCCATGCTCGACTCGAGTCAGTACATCTGTACTATACCGAGGCTGGTGCGGATGTCGAGCTGCTGTTCAGCCTGTGATCGGTTCGGCCATATCAGGGCCGACGAGTTCCGGATCGAACAGTGTGGCGACGGTGATGTCCTGATCTCCGAAGAGCTGGGTGGATTGCCCCGGCACGAAGCCGATGTCGGTCCACGAGCAGGTGCTGCACTGGATGTCGCTGGCGCCGTTGTATCCCGGGATGCCGCTGTCGGGTTTTGTGGTGAACTCCGGCAGCTGGCTGGTCGACGTGATCTCCGCTTCGCTGGAGATCACGTCGTCGGGGAAGTCTTCCGGCCTGCAGTCGGCGAATGCATCACTCCAGAAACCTTTCTTCTTGTCGATGGCGCGTTGCTGGAGCCTTTCCAGCTTCTTGAGTCTGGATGGGCTGATGTCTTCAAGGCGAGCCAGGTTCACCTGTGCATAGCCTCGCTTGATCAATTTCTTGGCGATATCTCCCTGGAAGATGACGTCCGATGTCGCATTGCCCTGATCATCCAGATCCTTGAGGTTGAGTTCAACGTCTGAGCCCTTCGGCAGCAGGCCGGTGAGGATGTCGCGAAAGCGCTCATCGCAGTTCCCGTTGGCACTGATGGCCGACGTGATGCCGGCGATCTGCACCTTTACCTTTCCGATGGTCTTGTCTTTGATGACGAATGTGTCACCGCTGATAACTCGTCTGACGGTGAATGTGTCCATGCTTATTGATGATTAATCGGAAGTGATGTCATCTCTTCGCTGACTGTAAGCGATCAATTCTTGCCCTGACCCGCAGTTGAGTCGCAGCTGTGTAAGTCAGGAGACTTCAGGATGGGGGTCGGAGAATCGACCGATGACCGACCAGCCCCCCACGCTTCAGTTCGATCTGGATATCGCGGCCATTCGCCTGCTTCACCGCTCGGTGGATTTCTATCTGCAGAAATGGCCTGGCGGACCGGATCCCGTGGAGCAGCAGGATCTGCAGCGTCTGCGGACCCTGTTGTATGCCGCATTGCTGGAGTTCTCCCTGGATCAGGAGGGTGAGCGCTGATCGGCGGCATGCCGTTTCTCAAGGCTTGTGACTGGCGGATGCTCTCCTGTCGCCGGAGGGCTTACAACGGTTTCAAGGCGCTGGGTTGTGATGGTGAACGAACAGGACGGCCCCGGAACGAGCAGGACCTGGGATGCCGTGGATGCCTGGTTTGAGTGCATCACCCGCTGTCCTGTGGATGGCGACGATGACTGCATCAGCAGCTGCATGCGCCACCATCTGGGGGATGAGCAGGAGCTGTGGCGCAGCAGTCTCTGCCTGTGATCGTCGGACTGCTGCTGGTGGTGCTGGTGGTGCTGGTCTCCCTTCTGGGCTGGCGCTGGAATCAGCTGGAGGTGGCCCAGACCAGCCGTGCCGGTCGCCGCATGGTGAAACGGATGCGCGGCAGGTCCGGCCGGCGTCGGTTGCATCAGCGGGCGCTCTGAGCTGATCTCTTCTGTTGAAGATGCTGCAGCTCAGCGGGCGTTGAGCTGCGCTTCAGGGCGCTGTTTCGGTGCGGGAAGCGCCCGAAGCGTCGGATGATCTCCCTGTGCCGCAAGGCTACGGCGTGGGTGCGTGGATCGGTCCATCGTTCGAACAGGCTCAGCGCCTGGGTCTGCACGGCGAGGTCCTCGCTGTGAAGCCTGGCATCAACCAGAACTGACGCCGGGCACGCTGCTCTTCCTGTTGAAGCCAGCCATGGCTTTCGGCCAGCAGGCTGAGTTGCAGAGCCTGGCTGTCTCCGGCATAGGCCGCCGCCTTGCCGCGCCAGATGTGCCTTGGGAACTGATCGAGCAGCAGCACGAGGGCCAGGGCTGTCTGTGGTTCCTGATGCCAGTCCTGGCAGTCTCCGTCGATCGCCTGCTGCACCGCGGCACCGAACCGGCTGCGGATGACGCTGTCCATCCCAGGATCTGCTTGAAACCACTGGATCGGACGGCACTCCTGAAACCAGAAGTTCAGGATCACGTCGGCCTGAGCCGGGGAGCCGGAGGCCAATCCGAGCTCAGGCGGAGGGCAGCCGGCACCCCAGCTGAATGCTGCCCTCGTCCATCAGTCGCCCGAGCCGCTGGGCCACCGCCTCCTCCGTGCGGTTGAAGTCATCCTGATGACACGTCACCCAGGCCACCTCCCCCTTGGTGATCACGCCGGAGGCCATGGCTTCCAGGAACAGTTCGCCGAGGCTCATCAACCTGTTGCAGGTGCATGCAGGTTCGACATGGCGGTGCCTGATTGCAGCGTCTGCTCACCTTTCTTCATGCCAGGGGCCAGTAGCCCCAGGCCAGTTTCCTGGAACAGACAATTCCGAAGAATTCCGTTCGGTAGGCATCAATGATTTCCCTGTAATCCTCGCGTCTGAAAATCATCAGACTTTCCAGGTTGTTGCGTGCTCCCCAGGAGCAGTTGTAGGTGCCAACGATCAGGCTCAGTTCCCCGTTCTGGTTGTGACGGAAGGGACGACCGCGACCGATGAAGAATTTGTGGTGCATCAGCCCCAGATCGCTTCCCGACTGCTTGCTGCCCTTCACGAGGATGATCCCGGGAAGCCGCTTGTCCTGCCGATGGTCATCGCTGTGAATGCGATCCAGCAGCTGGTCGAACTCCGGAAAGGTGGCCTGGCCGGTGAGGGTGAAATAAAGCTTGCCGATATTCAGTTCGCCGCCTCCACGGCTGCGTTCCGAGTGTCTGGACTGCCGGCTCGTCTGTTTCAGGCAGTCCTCGATCGCCTGGGTGTAGGAGACGCCGGGTGGTTCCGGCAGCTGGTCATGGCGGCAGGAAATGCGTGGATACCACTTCTCCACGACGTCGCGCCACTTGGCCTCCTGGCCATGGAGGGCCCGAGGCTCCTCTCGCATCCAGTCGGTGACAGGCACGGTCACCATGCAGTTGCGTTGCTTGTCGGCCAGGGCCCTGAGGATGTCGTCATCCCAGAGATGCATCTGGCAGCCGTAGATCAGCTGCTGTTGAGAGTTCTGATCTATCTCCCCTGCTGGTTGATCGGACGCTGGCTTTCGCGCTGATGCTGCACTGTTGGTCTCTGTTTCTCATCAGGCTTCAGTCGTCGCGTCATCTGTTCCCTGATTGAGCGCTGTTCCCTCGAGGGCCTGGCGGATCTGATCCTGCAGGCCCCCGCGGCTGGGATCCAGTGGATGCAGGGCTGCAAAGCCTTCCGACAGCGTCGGAGAGGCCTGCGGGTCTGAAAGTGTGGCGGCGAACCGACGGATCACCTCCTCCGGCACCAGGCGGGTGCGGCGTCGATTCCAGACCAGACAGATGCTGAGCGGCGTCTGCATCCACCAGCCCACCCAGTGCACCTCGGCAGGCAGGCCGGATGCGTGGATCAACCGCCGCCTCCAGCGGCGGCGGGCGTGGGTGGCATCGATCAAAACGGGTCGCCCGGCTTCGACGGACTCCTGGATCCTGCTGTGCAGCACGCGTTCAAGGACGGGCCAGGGACCCTGAATCGCCGCATCTCCCCACAGCTCCTCACGCAGCACATCCGTTGACAGAACCAGGGCCTGCAGCTGTGCTGCCAGCTCTTGAGCGGTGGTGGATTTGCCGCTGGCCGGAGGACCGATCAGCATGTGGCAGTGCAGGGGTTTCAGTCCGGAAGAAGGTCGGATGAAAGAACAGCTGCGAGGTAGGCAGCCATTTCGGATTCCGGTTTCAGATTGAAGCGTTCAGCAGCCTGTTCATTGAGCCACTGCTCGGCTTCAGCATCGCGATCGTCGATCCATGCGATGACTTTGTCGAGTTCGTGGTCCATCAGAACTGGCGGAATTAAATCATCATGCCTTGATTTTTACTTTGATGCGGTCACTGTCAAGACACGAATCGTTTGTAGATCCAGCGCACGAATGGCCCCAGAACAGGGACAGGGCCGAAGGTCGGACCCACGAAATCGAAGTAGTCCCTGTGATTGGTGATGCGTCCATCGCTCCCGAAAACGAGCCTTGTTGCACCCGGGTAGATGAATTCGATCCCTTTGATCTTCAGGCCCATGCGCCATTCCACGAAAGCCACTTCACCGTTGAGAGCCACGCTCTCTGTTTCCAGGAACACATCGTCACACCGCTTCATCAGGCCGTCCTGGGCGCGGATGTATGCATCGACACCTTTTTGTTCCTGAGTTGGGTCGATAAACAGAACGTCTTCGGCGTAGACCGCTTTCCATTGCTCCGGGGTGGGGCCGGGAGTTCCGTAAGGCTTGCTGAACAGTCGACGCAGGTCGTCACTGTTGAGGGGAGGCGTCAGCATGATTCAGAACTCGATTCCGACTTGACCGTTGACGGTGTTGTCGATCTCCGGCTTGGCGATGCTGTTGTAAGTGGAGAGGAATTGCAAGGAGGTGAACATGCCGCTGGTGATGGACGGGAAATATTTGATGGTGGCGCCGAAGCTGTTGGTGGGTTTCAACTCCGAGGCGGCAAGGGCCGAGAAGTTGTTGTCGAGACTGATGCGGAAGGATGGATTCGGTGTCCAGTCCAGCTCTGTGGTGAAGCTGGCTCCGGGGTAGGTCCGGCCACAGGCTGAGTCGGTGTCACAGTCGCTCCCTCCGTTGCCCCATTGAAAGGAGGGGCCGAAAGAAAGCGTCAGCTGGGTGGATGGGGTGTTGATCAGTGGAACTCCGAGCCCGACGGCCCCTTTCACCGTGTTGACGCTGGCCTCGTTCGTGGCGTTGTAGTGGTAGTCGGCGAATGTGACCAGCGAGATGCCTCGGCTGAGTCGTCGGTCGTAACGGACGGTCGCGGAGCCCTTGTCGGTCTGCACCTTGAAGGGCTCATTCCCGTCCCGGGTGGTGTTGTAGTTGTATCCCCCTTTCAGGCTGAGTTTGTCGCCGTCTTTTTTGTAAGTCGATGTTGCTGCGAATGTGGCCGTGACGTCGTCATTCCCATCCTTGTTGTTCCCGATCACTCCTGCGGAGATCGAGGATTTCCAGGCAGGGGGTGTCGGCTCGGGTCGGATGGCATCCCGGCTCACCTCCAGGCGGCCGAGCTGAGGATGCATCACCACCTTCCGCTCGTCCGTGCTCTCATCCGGCACCAATTCAGCGTTGATGGTGTCGCCGTTCTTCAGGGTGAGTCGAATGGTTTCAGCCTTGACGGCCCTTCCGTCGGGCAGCGTCAGAAACAGCGCCAGAAACAGTGGGGCTGCAAGGGCGTGATGGATGGCCATCAACTGAAGAATCCCTTGGACTGGAGCCATAGTCCGACGGCGATCAGTGGTCCAAAACCAGCGACCAAAAGGGTGATCTTCAGCCGAAGCGGAGAGACTTGATTCTTGTTCTGCCGCAACGGCATGGCGACCGATCGAATGAGTCGGTTGATTATCTCCCCGGCGGGCCATAAGCCTGTGCTCTGTTGAACATCACACGTCTTGACCATTGCTCTATAACGGGTCTGTAGCAACCGCTACACAACGTTCACTCCGCTACACAGCGGAGCGCAGTTCGACCGGCGCCATGGAACGGGGACGCCGGCCAATCTCGGACGCGACCCATGACCACGCTTCTTTATCGCGGCCAGGCTTACGAGCAGGCCGTATCAGTTCAATCCCAGCAGCTCCGTTACGACCGCGGCGTGTACGGCGCCCGTCAGGACGCGGCGCGCTCCTCCCGCACGCTCACCTATCGAGGGTGTGGGTACAGCGCCAGCAATGGCCCTGCTGATCAGAAGTCAGGCAACTTCCGCTACCGCGGGGTCTCCTACAGCCTCTGAACTCGGTCTCAGAGCTCGAACTCCTCTTCAAATTCCACAATCAGGCCCTTGTAAAGCGCGAGGAGGCCTTCGGTCTCCTCGCAGAACCCGTCTGTGGTGTATTTCGCCACGAGGTTCACAACGGCTGAACGGATCTGCCCGAAGGCTTCCAGATATTCACCCTGGATGTCGTCGTCCCGGATGTCATGGATCAGAGCCATGATCAATTCGATCTTGCGCTTGGCGGCGGCCATCTCGGCCTCCATCTCCTTGCTGAGCTTGCGGCGCTTCCTCGGCATCCCCACGTCCTGTCCGGGCTGAGACTACGGGAGGCACTGCGTTTCAGGGGGCATCCTCGCCAAGGAGGTAATCGAACTTTCCGATCGGCACGCCGTTGTGGCGAAGGATGGCGAAGGCGGTGGTCACATGGAAATAGGCATTGGGAAGCACGAAGGAGCGCAGGAAGTCCTCCCCCTCGAACACCCGCTCGCCTCCCCCCATGCTTCCTGGGATGGGCAGTCGGATCTCGCGGTCTTCGGCCCCATCAAGTTCCGCCGCTGTGATGCTCTCCATGAAGTCGATGCTTCGTGCGATCCGTTCCAGCAATTGGCTCAGCTCCGTCTCGTTGTCTTCCATCACGGGAGCCTCCCGTCCGGAGAGACGGGCCACGCCCCGCCGGGAGATGTCCGTGCTGATCTGCACCTGACGGGTGAGATCGAACATGTCGGGGTAAAGGCGGCTGGAGAGAAGCACGGCCATCGGGAACCCCGAGGCCTCCGCGTGACGTCCGGCCCGCCTGAGCAGGTGGCTCAGATTGTTCAGATTGCGCACCAGCGGAGGAACCAGAGCGGAGTGAAAGGAGCGAGACACGGATGTCTGGAGCTGGTGCTGCTTCTTTAGCCTTTCGCCAGTCGCTTCGGCCAGCGTGAACTCCACCTTTCGCGGTATCGCCTATGTCTCGGTCTGGGTGGTGATCTGGGGCACGGTTGCGTCACTGATGGACTGGATGCTGCTCACAGGCGAGGTCTACGAAACCGGTACGACCGGTCAGGCCATCACCTTCATCGCCTACGGGGCAGCCACCGCGGTGCTGGCGACCCGTTTTGCCGGACGTTTTCTGGCGACAGATTCCTCAGAGACTCCGGATCAGCAGTGAAACGCCCATCAGCAGGGCCAGCAGCTCGAAGGCGCGTTTCACCATGCGGCTGCCCCGCTTCAGGGACAGGTGCGCTCCGAGGTATCCACCGATCAACGACCCGGCGATCAGTGCCGGCAGCCAGTCCCAGCGGATCTCCCCGCTGATGCCCAGCACGAGGGCTCCGGTGCCGTTCCAGCCAAGGCCCACCAGGATCAGCGTGTGGGCCACCGCGCGGGTGTAACTCAGTCCGAACCAGCGCACGAGCCAGATGGTCACGAACAGTCCGGTGCCGGAGGTCAGTGATCCATTCAGGATTCCGATTCCGAAGAGCACCGCGGCCCCGACGGCGATCGTTGAACGGGTCCAAGCCGTCGGCCGGTCCTCACGGCCCAGCTCAGGTCGGCGGGCCGAATAGAACCCCAGTCCGAGGGTGAGGAGTGCGAGGGCAGCCGAGGCCAAGCGATCCGGCAGGGCCAGGACGGCACTGGCACCGATCCACACCCCGGGAAGTCCTGCCAGCAACACGAGGCCTGACAGCTGCGGATCGAGACTGCTGGCCCGCCAGTGACGTCCGGCGGCACCGATTCCCAGGGCCACGCTGGCCAGCTTGTGCGTCGCCAGGGCTGTGGCGAAAGGCAGGCCCAGCAGGATCAGAGCCGGCAGCTGCACCAGTCCGGCTCCGCCGCCGGCAAACGCCGACATCGCGTTGGCGATCACGGCGATCAGGCCGAGCCCCAGGAACATCAGCAGGGATTCCAGGCTCATCGGGATGCGGCGGCGGTCATCCGCTCGTGAGGAAGGCGATCGGTACCGAGAAGGTGACGATGGCGTGAGGTTCTCCGGGAAGAATCGCCACACAGGCCACTTCGCGATCGCTGAGCGCCTCCCGCGAGGTCATCACGAAATCCGTGGCGTCTTCGATGCTCCACATCGGTGCTTCGCCGCGGCGGCGTTCGTCCTTGTAGGCCTGCCAGACCTCTTCGAAGGCTTCGGATTCCGGCCCTGAGTTGGATTCGTTCAGGGCCTGATCCACACCGACGGCCTCCATGCGTTCGAAGAAGCGCCGCATCAGCGGATGGCCGATGGTGGCGGATGCCCGCACCACCGAGTTGATCGTTCCGATGGCGGTGACGGTCAGTTTCGGGGTGCTGCGCCGGGCATCGATCACACCCACCGGCACGTTGAGATCCCAGGTGGTGAGGGCACTGACACGGCAGGCCAGGTCGAAGAGACCGAGGCCGCACTCCTTGATGAGGCTCTGAATCCGCTGGGGGTGCATACCGCTTCCGTCCGTGTCGAAGGACGCCTCCGTTTCCCGACCACTGTTGCCAGGATTGTGCCCTGTTGACGTCGGAACGATGTCCCTGGTTCAGATCTATCTGGATGCCGTCACCCATCAGGTGATCACCAGTGAGGAGCTGGCCTACGTCGCCGGAAACCATGACGACTTCGATCGAACGGAGCAGAAGCTCACCGCCAGGCTCGAACAGCTGATCAGTGCCGGCAACATCAGCGTCGGGTCTCGCTGAGGATCCGCATCGATCCGATGACCGATGTGATCAAGCCGATCCGACCGCAGGACTCCCGGTTCTCGGCGTGTGGAACCCTGCTTCTGCCTCAGGACGATCCAGCCAGATTCGGTCCGGAGGATGCCGATCTTCATTTCGACCCCGACGGCCAACCGCGCTTTTATCTGATGCGTCTGAGGCGTCGCCCTCCCATGGTGGCGGCGATGACCTGCCATTTCCGCGTCAGTCAGTGCCTCGGATCCGCTGATGCCGAGCCCTGGTGGCTGGCGGTCGCTCCGCATGAAGCCGGCACCGCCGGGCTCAGCTCCGACTCTGTTCTGCTGCTGAAACTGCTCCCGGGTGAGGGCATCAAGCTGCATCCGGGTACCTGGCATGCGGGACCTTATGTGTCGAAGCCGTCGGCCCTGTTCTTCAACCTTGAATTAAGGACCACCAACGACGACGACCACAACTGCCGATCCCTGGATCATCCCCTTCCGCTTGCCTTGATCTGAGGGCTGTTCACACCTGCTGAACGGCGGCTCAGCAGGTGGGGGAGCTGAAGATCCTCACGATGCGGTTGGGGTGGTCCTTGATGTAGTTGTTGAATTCGATGGCGAGCAACCGAGCCTGAAAGGCATCAGAGGCGTAGAAACAGTTTTCGAGGGTGCTGTTGTCAGACGTCCGGTAAAGGACGGTGTAAGGCCTGCGATCGGTCACGGACGCGACGCGAAGGACACGCCCAACATGGCCCACCACAGGCTCGCGGCGCCGCATCATTTGCTGAAGCACTGACCTCAGCTGTTCATCAGCCGAAAATCAATTGGCGCATGCTGGCGAGAAAGCGATGCAATCCTGCTTTCCGTCTGCGAAAGATGATGCGCTCAGCATTGCTGTTCATGATCTCGAAGCCGCCTTGGGAGTGTTGATAGGCGGTTCAGGATCGTTCGTCAATATCAGGGCAGGGCCACCACACCTGACCAGCTCTGCAGCACGTCAGGAGCCCCCTGGGTGAGTGCCGATACGGCGGTCGCCGAGCCGATGGCGATACCGACGATGAGCCCAATCCCGAACAGGATTGTGCCCGTCAGCAGCGATCGTTCCGTGAAATGCATGAACGCTTTTCTTTGTCAATCAGACGATCGCCCCTGATGGCTCTTCTGACCACCAATGCGTCACATGACTTTGATCAGAGACGATTGCGAATGCTGATGTGTTGTTTTTCCAATAAAGGTAGAAATACCCGCTGATCCGGTCCGCCTTCGCTCGCTAACAAGCGGAGGAGAGGTTTCGACCGGAAGCATGAAAACCATCGACGACCACATCCAGAAGGATCAGGAGGAATTCCTGAAGGCCCTCGCCGATCACAACGACGGCAAGGTGCGCCACCTGACCGAGGAGCTGCAGTGGCTGCTCGATCACAAGCGTGCTTTCCCCGAGGACAAGCACGATCCTTCCCCGCTCGAGCTGTTCTGCGAGCAGAACCCCGACGAACCCGAATGCCTCGTGTATGACGACTGACCTGGTTGACAGGTTCGGTCGTCTGGCCCTGGCGGCGATGTTCATCAACGCCGTTCCAGGGAAACTGACTGACTTCGGCGGCACGGTGAGCCGCATCGCCGCCAAGGGCATTCCCGCTCCAGTGGGGGGTGCCCTGCTGGCAGCGGCGATCGTGCTCCTGATTCTCGGTTCGTTCTTTCTGGGGCTGGGGCGAGACACCCGTCTCGGTGCCTCGCTTCTGCTGATTTTTCTGGTGCCTACCACGCTGATCTTCCATGCAGCACCGATCGATGCTGGATTCATCCGCAATCTCTCCCTGATCGGAGCCCTGCTGCTGGCGATCACCCGACCCGTACCCACGGCGGGCCGTCGTTAGGGTCTGGCCAGCGACAGCAGCAGCATGCTCGGCACGGTGGCCGTGAGCGGAGCTTCCGGGCGGACCGGTTTCCGTGTGGCCGAAGAGGTGGTGCGTGCCGGAGGCCAGGCCAGGCTGCTGCTGCGACCAGCATCCACGCTGCCTGAATCCCTGGAGGCCTGTGAGCAGCATCGCCTCGATCTGACGGATGACGCGTCACTTGATCAGGCCTTGCGGGATGTGGATTCCCTGGTGATCGCCACAGGTGCTCGCCCCTCGATCGATCTGAGTGGTCCGATGCGTGTGGATGCCTGGGGCGTGAGGCGCCAGGTGGAGAGTTGCCGTCGTGTCGGAGTCTCCCGTGTGGTGCTGGTCAGTTCCCTCTGTGCCGGCCGCTGGCGGCATCCCCTCAACCTGTTCGGTCTGATCCTGGTCTGGAAGCGTGTCGGCGAACGTGCGCTTGAAACCAGTGGTCTGGATTGGACTGTGATCCGACCCGGCGGTCTCTCGGAGCGTGATCAGGATCTGGAGCGCGAGGCCATTCGCTGGAGCGGGCCGGATCAACAGGAGAGTGATTCCATCCCCCGGCGGCTGGTGGCCCGTTGCTGTGTGGAGGCTCTGCAGACTCCGGCGTCGATCGGTCGCATCGTCGAGATCACCAGCAGTGAGGAACTCGAACCGGTGGCCATGGCCGATGCTCTCGCCTGATCGTGTCTCAGGGGGCACCGCCCTTCGGATGCGGTTGCCACTAGAAAAACGGCGTCCCCAGGAGCTCCCGTGCAGTTTTTCGTTTGCGAAGCGCAGATTCCCTCTGAAACCCAGGACGAGGCCTACACCGCCTTCATCGAATACATGGAAGGTGGTGCTTCCGAAGACAGATTCGACGGCTTCGAGCTCGTGGCCAGGCTCCACATGCCGGAATCAGGTCGTGTGTGCATCATCTGCAAGGCGGCTGACGCCAAAGCGCTGTTCCGGCATTTCATGTTCTGGAGATCGATGTTCGGCATCGACATCGAGTACACACCGGCGCTGAGCTGTGGCGAGATGGTGGAGATGCAGAAAGAGCACAACGCCAAGCTTGACGAGGTCGACTGACCACGTCCCCCAGTCACCGACAGGGCTGGGTAGAAATGCTCAATTAAGGGGTTGAGCCACACTGCTTCACATAAGTTTTTTAACCTATGTGAAGTGTTAACAGCCCAATGATCCGCGCCGTCCTTACGCGCCCTTTCCTTGCTGATCTGGGTCTGCTTCTTCTGCGGGTGTTCACAGGCTCGCTTCTCATTCACCACGGTTACGAGAAGCTCGCCAACATCGAGAACTTCGCCGACGCCTTCGTGCGTCCCCTGCATCTCCCCTTCCCGATCCTGCTGTCGTACGTGGCCGCATTCTCCGAAGTGATCGGCAGCTGGCTGCTGATCACGGGTCTGCTCACCCGCTTCGGGGCTCTGGCCGTCGCCGGAACGATCAGCGTTGCCATCTACCACGCCATCATCACGGCTGGATTCAACATCTACCTGCTCGAGCTTCTCGGTCTGTATTTCGCGGCCGCCGTCGCCGTTCTGGCCTGTGGGCCTGGGATGCTTTCCATCGATGAGCTGATCGCCCGCCGGCTGGAGCCTGATTACACCGCCACGGCTGAATCTCTGGATGACCTGGTCTCCCGTACCCCCGGCCTGAGCGAAGTTCCTGTCAATCGTTGAAGCGGGCTTCACGTCCTGTAACATTGCTTTACACGAAGGACCTGCCATGTCCAACTCAGTCACCCAGTCCAGCGATGCCTGGTATCAGGACGCTGCCAAGGCACAGATCCAGTCGGAGCGCATGGGACGAGCCGAATTGCTCAATGGCCGTGTCGCCATGCTGGGTTTCCTGATCGGTCTTATCACGGAATTCCTCACCGGCCATGGCATTGCCAGCCAGATCACGTTCGGCTTGTTCGGCCAGGCCTGAATCCACCGAACTGTCACTGTGACAGTCGGCCCTCTTTCACCTGTGTTCTTCCGGTCGGACTCCCTGTGAGCCACCTTGTGACTGTGAGGACTTGATCAGGGTGGAAACAAGGTCACACGCCTGATCGGGAAAGACCCTGCCTTCGGCGGGGTCTTTTTTTTGGGATCACTGCCGGTTCATCGCGCTGAGCACCCACCAGATGATCAGCGCCAGGATCATCCAGGGAAGCAGAGTGCGCAGCAGCACCAGTCCGAAGAGCACCACCGCGGCGGATATGCCGACCTTGCGGGTGAGAGCTTTCGCCTCCGGGGTCATGTAGCGCCAGCGAGGCAAGAGCGGCATGGGATTCAGCGTGGACGCTTGAAGGTGTAGCAACCACCGTGGTAGCCGGTGAAGGGCTGGGCATAGGACACCAGCTCCCAGCCTTGCTCTCCCAGTTCGTTCATCAGCCCCACCAGTGTGATCTCCCTCTGGGGATGGCTTCGGGAGATGAGTTGCTGCTCATCAAGCCACAGCTCCTCGATCTCCCCGGTCCAGCTCTTGCCGCGCGGCACGAACCTCAACTGGGTGTATTCCCACTTCATCGGTGTGCCCAGCAGAGCGCCGAGATCATAGGGGCCCTGCCGCAGCCAGAATCGGTGCATCACCACGATGTTCCGATGAAAGAGGTCAGCCTTCTGGAGATGATCGGCCGCTCGCTGGCCAAGGTGGCGGCTGGGGCGGGGGTGGCAGCGCTGCTGCTGTGGCTGACCTACGTGATGCTCGACGTCGGGCACATGCAGTCAGGGTTCACCCTGCCGGAGTCCAGCTACTGATGCTGGCGTTGCTGCTCACAGGGGGGCTGTTCGCTGCGCTTCAGCTGTGGTGGATCGGGTCGCTTCTGCAACGCAACAGGCGCCGGCGCGGTGGAGAACCACTGAGCAGTCAGGCCTTCCGCCGGGAGTTGGAGCGGATCTTCCACGAGAGCGCCTGAACGCTGCGATGGTCCGGAAGTTCTCAGCGCGGCGCTGAACTCACCAGAAGTCCGTCCTTCGGCGAAGGGCTGGGGATCAGCTGAAGATCGAGATCCTGTCCGGGAACAAGGCTGAAGCGGACCCGCTTGAGCAGACCCACCGTCATCAGACGGAGCTCCAGCTCCGCCAGGGCCTTGCCCAGACACACCCGTTCACCACCACCGAAGGGAAGCAGCATCTGCTGGGAGGACCCATCCAGGTGGCGCTGCGGCCGGAACGTCTCCAGGTCTCCGGCACCCTGACGGTTGGAGGCGGCCAGGGCGACCTGAATCACCCGTCCAGCAGGAATCTCCACATCCGCCAGGCCGATCGGTTCGATGGTCTGCCGGAAGAAACCACCCACCGGAGGGGTCATCCGCATCACTTCACTGCTGAGGGCCTGCAGCCGTGGCGCCCGGCTGGGATCGAAGGCTGAGGTGGGATCGCCCTGCGGTGGCCAGGTGAGTTGATCGAGTTCCTCATCCAGCCAGGGCATCAGTTCCTGATCCAGCAGCAGGGCCCGCATCAGGCAGCTCAGCGATGAGGCGGTGGTTTCATATCCGGCAAACAGCAGCAGCAGCAGCTGTTCAACGAGATCCTCATCCGTGAGTGGCAGGCCGGCTTCATCCAGGCCTCCGCTCAGCAGATCCAGGCCTCCCCTCCCGCCATCCGCTTCCTGAAGCACCGTCTGCAGGCGTTTCAGCAACCTGCTGCGTGCCGCCAGAGCCCTGGCGAAAGGACTGCCGGGAGCAGCCAGTGGAACGGAGAACAGCGCTTTCGTCCAGATCTCGAAGTCCGTGAACAGAGCATCGCGGTCGTCTTCGTCGAGACCGAGCACCGTGGTGGCGATCACCGCAAAGGCGAAGCGGCGCATGCGTTCGGCCAGAGGAACGGCCGTTTCCGACTGCAGCAGTTCGTCGGCCAGCCCGTCGACCATCGCCACGATCGATGGGCTGTAGCGCCGCAGGGCGGCGGAGGCGAACAGCTGACCCACCACGCGACGGCGCGCTTTGTGGGCGGCACCGTTGCGGTTGGCCAGGGAACGGCTCCCAAGCAGCGTCTGGACGCTCTTCGGCCACCAGCCCTGAACGGCGTCGGATTGATCGAACAGATCACGGATCGCCTGCTCTCCCCGGATGAACACCAGTCGCTGACCGATCAGTGTCGTCTCAAAGACATCGCCGTATTCATGGAATCGTCGCGATGCGAAGTCCGGATCCCGGAAGAAGCCAAGCGCTTCAAGGATGCCGGTGACGGCGCCGGTTGTCGGGAGCGGACGAAGGGTTCCGGTCACAGAGCCATCAGGTTCGGAACAGCTCTTCCACCATGCCTCGGTAGCCTTTGAGGGAGGCACCCGGGCGGCGTTTCCGTCTCACCAGCGTCTGACCGGGGAGCAGATGGTCCGGAGCGAAGGTGACCAGATCGGGTGGTGAGGCACTCTCCTGTTCCTCAGCCAGTGACCGGGCGATCTCCTCGGCGGTGGTTGGCGTGACATCACGCTCCTCGACCATCGCCACCGCAGCGGGTTCGGGGTCGCGGATCGGGCTGGGAGCCATCGGACGCGCCGCTGTTCGCCCTGCTGACGGCCAGAGGAACAGCACACTGAAGGCGAGCGCCGCCAGAGACGTGATGGTGCCGGTCAGTCCAAGCGCCAGACCCTGAAAGTTCCAGAGCAGGCCTGATGCTGCGAGACCCAGGGTGCCGAACGTCGCCAGCAGGGATCCGATCAGGGATGCTTCAGGGCGCTTCAGGCGGATCGGTTCAGACAGGGTTGGCTGGGTCTGCGGTTCGATCACCAGCACCGGCTCCGGGGGCAGGGGGCGCAGCAGCACAAGACTGATGGCGACGAGCACCAGGGAGGCGACGGTGCCGCCCAGTCCGTAGAAACGGCCCAGAAAGTTCCAGACGATGCCGGATCCGGCGATGCCAAGAACTCCGGCGGCGGAAAGAGCGATGCCCGCAAGCAGGCCGAGACGGGTCTTCACGGGTTCAGTTGCTGTTGGATCGGGTAGCGGCGTAGGCCACGGCGCCTCCGGCGATCACCGTGAGCAACCCGCTGGTCAGCAGGAATCCCACGAGCATGGCGAATCCGAGCACGCTTCCCAGCAGCGACATCTTGAGGCGAAGCAGTTTCGACTTCATCAGAAGCACGAGCAACAGCACCACCGTGGCCTTGAGACCGGCGATCTTGGCGGCGCTGATCGGGCAGAAGGGATTGGGAAGCAGCATCGATGGATCCCGGAGCGCCGTGAGTCTGGCGAAGGGGGACCATCAGCTGTGACGTTGAAGACGGTCAGCTGCGTCCTGATCTGGAACAGTGAGAGTGATCACCAGTAACGAAGCCGTGACCAGCTACCTGAACAGTGTTCGTGTGATCGTGAAGCAGGGCTGCGAAGAGCAGTACCTCGACAAGGTGCGTGCGTGGGTGCGTCCCGAGGGGATGACCTCAAACCACATGGCACGGATCGGAGAACGGCGGTATTGCTTCGTCGGCCTCTGGGACAGCGAGGACGCTCTGATGGCCGGTCGTTCCAACATGATTGAACATCTGAACAGCGTCCGGGATTTCCTCGAGGAGATTTCCCCGGAGCTGGGGGTGACAGACCCGGTCTCAGGTCCTGTCGTGATCAGCATGGGCTGAGTCTCAGCTCTGCAGACCCGCCACGGTGTGCTTCAGGTCAGCGATGTCCAGCAGACCGTTGACATCGAACCAGGGTGCCGTGGCCCAGTCGAATCCCTCCCCGAAGGTGCTGTCCGGAGCTGTCACATACCAGTGGCAATCGACGTCCGGTACGTCAACGGCGCACTGGGACCAGTCGTCCTGCCACTGAGGCACCTGAACCCAGAGGAGGGCGACGGCGACGATCGAGAGCAGGCTGCGAATCATGGGTCCCAGTCGTGTGCGCAGAACCTACCAGTGTTCTGCGCATCTCCGCGAGGCGGGATGGCGGTGGTAGGAGCGGGTGTCCTTTTCCAAGAACCGATGACCTTCTTGATGCATTGGCAATTCAAGACCGGCTACCACGAGCAGGCAGCCCGTCGTTTCATGAGCACCGGCGCTCCGATGCCGGAAGGGTGCAGCTCCTGGACGCGCTACCACGCCCCCGGATCCGTCGAGGGCTGGATCATCGTTGAAACGGATGATGCCGGCGTCTGTTACGAGCACGCCGCCGAGTGGGCTGAATTCCTGAACTGGACGGTCACTCCGGTTTTCCCTGATGAGCAGGCCGGAGCACTGATCTCGAAGGTCTACAGCTGAACGGCTGATTCAGCGTTGACGCTGAGCTCTCCTGCAGGGCTCAGCGCCGGCGGTTGCGGGAGCGCTGCTTCAGCTTGCGCTTGTACTTCTCAACCGGAGTCTCGTGGTGCCGGATGCGGCGCAGATCGGAGAAGATTCCAGCCTTAGCGACCGACCGCTTGAAGCGGCGCAATGCGGATTCGATGCCTTCGTTCTCGCCGACAGTGACCTGACTCATCCGTTCTCCGAGGAAGAGGAGCAAAAAACCACTTTACCAGCAGCACCATTGCCATGTCTCTGAGGCTGACCGAGCATCCGGGCAACGCTTCTTCGATGGTCATGGCCAAACTCGGTCAGGTGTCCCTGAAACGGATTCATCAGTTCGGTACCGAGGGTGATCCCGCACTGATCCGTTGGCACAAGACCGCACTCAACGCCCTGATGCGCCGGTTTCAGCTGGGCACATATCCACTGTTATGGATCTCTTTCGCGAAGGGGGTGGCGGTGACCCTCGCTGTTCAGCGTCTTCTGGGTTGAGGCCAGGCCTCCGATCATCAAGAATTCCGTCGTTCGGTTCCCATCCCTCAGCGCAGACGAAGATGCTGCAGCGATGGGATTGACTCACTGCCCCCTCTGCATCGGTCTGGCGCTGCTCTGTGCCGTCCGGTTCACGGCTCACGGCCTGATGGCTTTTCAGTTCAGCAGCCTGCGATCCAGCCCCGCGCTCGACTGAAGCTGGGTTGGGTATTTGCACTCATGCCGCCGAAACGGTCACGACGGCCACGGAATGTGAACTAATATTAATTACTGTCAGGGCATTCAATGCCGACGTGATGGAACTGCTGATTGCAGCCGCTGTGTTCATTCCTTTCTCAGCATTGGTAATGAATGCATTTGCCGGTGATTCCGAAGACGATTACGACTTTCTGTGATGGAAACCAAACTTCTCGCTCTGCTCACGTTCGGTGCTTCCGTGATGACCCTCTGGGCCTGGATGACGGCGAATGTCGGTCGATCCGAGCGTTGATCACAGGCTTTCATCACAAGCGCCTGTTTCATTCCGCTGACGGAATCTGACCTGCGCATGCCATGCATCCCCCGTTGATTCTGTAGGGAGCAAGATGTCCTCGGAGACAACGGGTTCCGCGGAAGAATTTCACCGCTCCCAGTTCACGGGCGTGAGCATCTGTCAGCGGCAGTTTGAGCCAGGCGTCTGGAATGCTTCCCTTCAGATCCAGACGGTTCTGCTGTGCTGCACGGCGTCGTTCCAGTTCTTCTCGATCATTCTTGGCGCAGACTCCTTCCACCTGCCTCTCGCGGGAACAGTTCTCGCAGGCTGTGACGGTGGCTTTGCGGCGAGTTGTGTTGTGGGACAACTTGTCGCTCGGTACCTCCCGTTCACAGCCGCAGCTGCAGCGACACCACCAGTAGGCGTTTCCCCCGCGGGAACGGCGTTCGGATGGCCGGACGACCGTGAGCTGTCCGTAGACCTCACCGATGCGATTGCGTGGGCGCGATGGCATATGGCATGAACCCGATGGATTCAAGGAACCACCCAGATCATGCCGAATCCCTGTCGTCTCGCTTACAGGAACCATGCGTTTGACTCACCGTGAATCGCCGATCCCCGATGGCCTCGACCTTCTTTCATGTGCAGCACGAATTTCGTGCCGGTAAAGCTCAGCAGTGGTGGGACACCGCCCAGAAAGCCCAGGCTCCCGGTGGTGGCTGGGATGAGGCTGTGACGACCAACCTTGAGGCCGGCTTCTACAACCACAGCTTCAATCCGATCGCCCCGGAGGGTCCCTGTTTCTGCATCTGGGAAGTTCGCGAGGGGATCACCCCAGAACAGTTCCAGGCGTTCATCGATGGCCCCAACGGTCCAGACTTCGGCCTCGGCGCGATGATGAACATCTGCCGTGAAATCAATCTCGAGCTCGCCGGCGACACGCCCTACCCGCGTAAGTTCGCCTGATCAACCGTCTTCCGTTGATCCGCGGAGCTCGGCGAATTTGGCTGCCATGGTCGGGTTGCGACGGGTCAGCTTCTTGATCGATACATCCTGCGCTTTGTCATTGGCAAGGCGCAGATTGTTGTCGGCACCGATCAGCGCGTCCTTGGTTTTCTGCAGGTGGAGAATTGATTTGTCGATCTCGTCGATTGCGGTCTGGAACCGTCGGCGTGCCAGATCCGTGTTGCGGGAGAAGTTGTTCCGGAACGAGTCCAGTTCATTTTCGAAGTTGGTGATGTCGATGTTCTGCGCTTTCACCAGTGCCAGCTCGGCCTTCACCTCCAGAGACTTCATGGCAGCATTGCGCAGCAGGGTGATGAACGGGATGAAGAACTGGGGCCGGATCACATACGTCTTGCCGTACCGGTGTGAGACATCGACGATGCCGGAGTTGTACAACTCACTCTCCGGCTCCAGCAGTGAGACCAGCACGGCGTACTCGCAGTTCTTCTCGGTGCGGTCCTTGTCGAGTTCCTTGAGGAAGTCTTCATTCTTCTTCTTGGTGGCTGTTGTATCGGCTTCGTTCTTCATCTCGAACATGATCGAGATGATCTCATTGTTGGCCTCATCCTGATCTCGGAAGATGTAATCCCCCTTGCTGCCGCTGCGGGCGTCGTTGTCTTTCTCGAAATATGCCCTGGGGAAGGCGGCAGCGCGGATGCGATTGAATTCCGTTTCGCAATGCTGCTCGAGGGTTTCGCCGACCATCTTGGTGGACAGCCGCGCTTTCATATCCCGCAGGCGTTCAATCGCCTGATCGCGATCCTTGATCTGCCGTTCGTAACTGTCCTTGAGAGATTGTTCTTCCAGCTGATGTTTCAGCTGGGTCTGGTCGAGAACGTTCCGCAGGGCATCGCGCTCCTTCTCAACGCCGCTCACCGCTTCGTTGATCGCCAGCTTCCGTGCGACCCCACTGGAATCAAGCTGTGCCCTGAGGTCTCGCAGCTCACCCTCTTTCTGGAGTGTGATCGCCTGAAGGTCCTTGGCAAACTTCGTCTCCGCCAGTCGTGCTGCGGTGGCATGACTGTCCTTGAGTTGCTGCAGTTCCCCTGCAATCATGTCGCGCTGCCTCTCCGATGTGGTGACGGCTTCTGCAATCGCCAGTTGTTGAGCGAGATCTCTGGCATCCAGGGACGCTTTCAGATTCTGGATTTCTGCATCCTTTGATGCGGCGATCTTCTGCATCTCCGTGGTTACTTTCTGGGCTGTGATTTCCACAGCAGCCTGTTTCTCCCTCTCCGCCAGCGTGAGTCGTTCCTGCAGCTGTTGTTCGAAATCCCGATCTCTAACCTGTTTGAGGATGTCGGCATACCCTGCCTCGTCGATCTTGAATGCCGTTCGGCAATGGGGGCAGATGATTTCATTCATTTGTGTATTTTCCTGTAATCAGGTTTCTGTCTGTGAAGGCATTTTATCGAGACTTTGCTAGCTGTTCATCAATCGCCCTTTCCTGCCATGTGTGTGCTCACCTCCTCCTGGTCCGCACTGATGGCCGATCCCAGAGCGCTTATGGAAACGCTGATCATCGTTGGCTTCGTGGCTTTCGCGACGGTGGGCTTTCTGGCTGGCCTCCGGGAGATGGCCAGCGATCTGCGTCGTTTCCGGCGGGCCAAGGTCTGAGTCCGCAGGGGTGATCAACCCTCGAGCGCAGCGTCCAGCTCCATCAGCCGGCGGGCGTTGACGCCCAGGTCGGAATCCCCGAGTCGTGAGATCGAACGGGCCTGCACTTCCTGCCCCTCCTTGAGGCGCAGGAGTTCCAGATCGTCGACGAAACCGAACAGAGCGCTGCTCACCTGAGCATGCAGATAGCCGTCATCCCTCTCCACCACGACGCTGCGGGGCAGGTCTGCGGCAGCCTCCGCCAGTGTCTCGAAACCGGCCTGGGGGTCCGCTGGGTTCCATGAACGGCTGGCGCAGTGGGCGGGACTGGGGCATGGGCTGAGCTGGCCGTTGTGGACACCCAGATCTCCGGGCACCGGACCCACGAGATGGAACAGCATCAGGAGCGGCAGAAACAGGCCTGCGATCAGCTGCATGGACTCATTCCGCTGTCAGGGCGTCCATCATGGGGCTGAATGAGGTGGTTGATCTTGAGCCCTGCCTGGATCCTGGTGGCCTGGACTGTTGTGGCGACAGCCTCGTTCTGGAAGTTCTGGCGCATCACAGGTGCTTACCGCCGCAAGCTGGGTGCGGCGGCTCCGCCATCGGTTTCCGACCGGGAACGGTTGGAGCGCAGCTGGCGCAGGAGCGAGCCCTGACCCCGATCGGAATATTCTGTGAGTTCGAAACGAGCTTGGAATGTGCGCTTCTAAAATGAACTGCTGAAATTTCAATTCTTGCGTTCGACAGAGAATCAGCGGGCTCCATTCCCATCGCGTGCATCGTGTAGGAGTCCCGACATTTCTTCGACGATTCCGATGAAACCCCTCATCGTTGTCGCTGCATTTCACGCCCCGTTTGTTCTGATGGGGGCGCCTGCCCGCTCTGCTCCTCTCACTCCGCAGCAGGTCGCCATGTATCGCCAGTGCCGATCGGTGAACACGCAACGGCCGGAGGAGTTCGCTCACCGATTGTGTGGCTGCGCCGTGCAGGCCTATGAAGCCGGACTTCCCGCTGCAGCGGCGATGGAGCAGTGCTCCGCGTTTGCATCGGGCAACTGATGGCCGCCATGGTTGACAGCTCCACACAATGAAATTGTTGACCTTGGAGCATGTCAATGCTCATCACATTTCAACGATCACAGTCATCATGTGGGCGCCGCGAGTGTCAGGCTTGCTCCGGTCATGGTTATCTCCGAACCGGGCGGAATGAGTTCTGTCATTGCCACCACTGCAATGGCTCCGGGCTTGTGGAGGCGAAACGGCTGACACCCCCTGTCGGCACGGATCCCAGCCTCTGACATCAAGGGGTGATGTGCCTGAATGGAACGGTGGGAGCTTTCATCGATGCCAGAGCATCGGTTCCGGGGTGTTGATCTGAAT
Organism: Synechococcus sp. KORDI-49; assembly: GCF_000737575.1. Taxonomy (NCBI): domain Bacteria; kingdom Bacillati; phylum Cyanobacteriota; class Cyanophyceae; order Synechococcales; family Synechococcaceae; genus Synechococcus; species Synechococcus sp. KORDI-49. The sequence goes on from NZ_CP006270.1 coordinate 134,872, forward strand.
TCCGAGGGACACGTCCGTCTCTGCGAGGCACTCGCCGCTGCTGACGTTCTGTTCTGCTTCGAGGTACGAACCTGCATTCCCGGTGGCGATCCCACCATCTGTCGTCGGCTGGATCTGCTGGTGATCGGCCCGCATTCGCTGCTGAATGTGGAGGTGGATGGAGCCCGTCACAACCGCACCAAGAAACGGGAGTGCGATTACGAGCGTGATCGTCTGCTCAGTCGGCACATGCGCACGCTCCGGTTCACCCATGAAGCGGTTCTTGCGTCTCCGGAGCAAGTGGTGGACTGCATCCAGCGGGAACTGGAGCAGGATGCCCGATCGCTGACTCTGCAGCTCAGCAGACTCAAGGACACACAAGGCGGCTGAGTCAGCGATCCATCAAACGCGTTGCCTGGTGCGTGGAACCGGTCAACAGCGCTTCACCGCGTTGATGAATGGTCCGGGCGTAGTCGGTCCAGGTGCCCTGGCCCCAGTAACGGAAGCAGCTGGTCTCGAGCAGCAGAAGGTGCAGCAAGGCCTCCTGGTAGGCCGGCGTGCCGGTGACGGCCGGGTCTGCGGACACCTGTTGATCGAATGTCTGGTGGAACCGCGCGCTCAGCTGGTTCATCGGCTCCAGAACATTGTCGTAGCCCTGCACCCAGCTGAGGTTGTTGGTCCAGGACGCACCTTCCATCGAAAAACCATCGCCGGCGGCCTGGAGCGAGGCGATGGCGGTCTGGACGGCTTCCGGTGTGGCGGTCTCACCGACCGCTGCCCAGACACGTTGCTGCTGCACCGCCTGGATCACCGGAAACCGGTCGCTGCCGACACCGGCGGCATCGAGCAGTTCCAGGTATTCGCTGCCGTTGATGGCCACGCAGTCGTTGCCGTCGTCCCGGATCCGTTGATTGGCCTGCTGGAAGGCGGAGGGGAACTCATTCATCATCACGCCGCCGTTCTCGCCGTCAGCGATCTGGCTCACCAGCGAAGGGATGGAGATGTCTCCCAGCTGTTGGCGTTGCAGTCCCAGTGCCTCGTAGCAGGGCTGCATCTGGCCGACCAGCTTGGTGTCGGAGCCCTGGGTTTTGATCAGGGCCGTGATGCTCACGATGTCGCCGCTGCTGTTGCGGGCGGTCAGCTGATTCGGCAGGTACTTCTGGCTTTGGCTGAGAGGTTCGCCGCTGAGGGTCTCCACGCTGTGTTCCTGCACCAGCAGCCAGCGGTAACCGCAGTCCTTCAGGGCGCTGATGAATTCGTAGAGGGTGTCCGGGTGATTGGGCAGATGCATCTCCGGTGGCGAGAAGCCCCTCACCCGTTGCAGCGCCTCGGTGCCGAACAGAGCCGCGAACTGATGCTGCCAGGCGCTGATCTGCAGCTTCAGATCAGGGATCGGCGTGGAGGGCGCGACGGCATGGCTCCAGAACGTGCCGAGCCACTCCACATGGCGCTGCATCACCGGATCGCAGGCCAGGTGGCGTAGGGAGGCTGTGATGTCGGTCCGGCCCATTTGCTCCACTCCCCAGAGCAGGTTTCCGGAGTAATCGAGCATGATCCGCGGGTTGCAGCCGTCGCTGATCAGCTGCGGAATCAGATCGGCGAGCCGTCTGTAGCACTGGGCGAAGGGCTCGGCGTTGTGGTTATCCCCCTCCCCCTGGTGCTCGAACATGTACTGAAGGTGGGAGATCAGCGCTCCGTTGCCGCCGGCTGGAATGGTGGGCTGATGCATGTGCAGCGCACAGGCGAAGCCGGATCGGATCCGATCGAGCGCCAGGTTGCTGTGGGCTCGCCAGATCGGGGCGTCCTGCCGCATCAGGGTCTGCAGTTCAGCCTCACGACCGGCGATGGGAGGCAGGGCCGTCATGAGCGCACCCGCTTCACGGCAAGACCGGCTTCCGCCGCCGTGATCCCGGCCAGCACCAGCAGGCCGAGCAGGCCGACGAGCTGGTTGATCGCCTCCGCATCGGCATCGGCACCGCGACCCAGCAGGGCACCGGCCACAAACCAGGCGGTGGCTGCCAGCGAGGTGATCCAGTACTCGCGCCAGCGGCGCTGATACAGATAGCCGGCTCCAAGGCCCGGCACCACATTCAGCAGCACTGCCACCCATCCGGCTGATGCGGCGAGAACCTGTTCGCGGCTGGCCTGGTTCATCGGTGCTCGCATCGGTTCCTGCACTCTGTCGGATCGTCTGGTTCTGCGTGGTTGTCTGGAGGCTGCTGTCGTGCACCCCCCCTGGACCCTGTTCTGATCTGTGGTGTGCTTCTGCTTCTGATGGCCGCCGCGGCGTGCATCGGCCTGCTGATCCTGCAGCTGGGGCTGCAGCAGGTGTTCGCTGTGGCGCCCAAGCTGCAGACGCCGCCAGACGCCGCGCTGCCATCCACCTCCCTGAGTGTGGTGATTCCGGCCTACAACGAAGCCGCCAACATCGGCGCCTGCCTGGCGGCTGTGCTGAGCAGTGAGAGTCCCTGCAGCAGCTGGGAGGTGCTGGTGGTGGACGACGATTCCAGCGATGCCACAACGGAGCTGGCGCTGCGCACGGCCGACGAGCAGGGCGCGAGCGCAGCCGAGGTTCATCTGGTGCAGGCCGGACCGCGACCGGACGGGGAGCGCTGGGTGGGCAAGAACTGGGCCTGTACCCGGGCCATGGAGCAGGTGAGCAGCAGCTGGGTGCTGTTCATCGATGCCGATGTGCGCCTGAAGCCGGATGCCCTGAGACGGGCCCTCGCCCAGGCGATCGATGAGGAGGCGGATCTGTTCAGCCTGGCGCCGAGGCTGGTCTGCGGCTGCCTCGCGGAGTGGATGGTGCAGCCGATCATGGCCAGCCTGCTGGGTCTTGGCTTTCCGATCGTTGCCGCCAATGATCCGGCGTTGTCGGTCGCCTTCGCGGCGGGGCCGTTCATGTTGTTCCGGCGCCGCAGCTATGACGCGATCGGCGGACACCGCGCCCTGGCCGCCGAGGTGGTGGAGGACCTGGCCCTGGCGCGACGGATCAAAGCGGAGGGCTACCGGTTGCGGTATCTGCTCGGTGTCGATGCCGTGGACCTGCGCATGTATGCCGACCTGGCCTCGCTCTGGGAGGGCTGGACCAAGAACTGGTTCCTCGGTCTCGACCGTGATCCACTCCGGGCTCTCGGTGCGGCGGCGGTTGTGGTGCTGATGTTCAGCACCCCCTGGCTGCTGGCACCGGCTGCCGTGGTGCTGCGGTTGGTGCTGCCTGAGCCGGCAGGGCTCTGGTCTGCTCTGCTGGCGCTGGCTCTGCTGGCCATCGTTCAGCAGCTGGTTCTGCGTCTGTGGAACCGCCACCGTTTCGCTGTGCCGCTCACCCACTGGTGGCTGATGGGGGCAGGAGGGCTGCTGGTGGGTGCCATCGGTCCGGTGTCGGTATGGCGGACGCTCACCGGACGCGGCTGGACCTGGAAGGGGCGTCAGCTGGCCTGAACAGCCACGCGCTCCCGCGAAAAGCCATGAAAAAGGGAGGGTTCCCAGGCCCTCCCGATAGTCGACGCATACCCCTCACCGGGGTGCGTTCATCATTCCGCTCAAAGCCGGGAGAGGGTGTAGGTATCGCTACTCATTGCTGTGCCGATTCGCTGACGGCGTCGCTGGGGGGCTGCTTGGCGGTAGGACGGAATCGGACTGAGGGATGCGTACGGATGGCGACTTATCTGGTGACCGGTGCGAACCGCGGCATCGGGCTCGAGTACTGCCGCCAGCTGCAGGCCCGCGGCGACCAGGTGATTGCCGTCTGCCGCCAGAGCTCCCCCGAGCTGCGGGATCTGACGGTGCGCATCGAAGACGGCATTGAACTGAGCAGCGAGCCGGCGATCGCTGATCTGGTGCAGCGCCTCGATGCGCAGCCGCTGGATGGAGTGATCCTCAATGCCGGGATCCTCCAGTCGATGGGACTGGCTGATCTCGATGCGGAGGGCATCCGCCGCCAGTTCGAGGTGAATGCCCTGGCGCCGCTGCTGCTGGCACGGGCGCTTGTGCCGCAGATGCCCCGCGGCTCCAGGCTGGCGCTGATGACCAGCCGCATGGGCTCGATCGACGACAACAGCTCCGGAGGGTCCTATGGATATCGGATGTCGAAGGTGGCACTCAACATCGCGGGCAAATCGCTGGCGATCGATCTGGAGCCGCGTGGCATTGCCGTGGCGATCCTGCATCCCGGGCTGGTGCGCACGCGGATGATTCAGTTCCATCCCAGCGGCATCAGCCCGGAGGAGTCTGTGGCGGGATTGCTGGCACGGATTGATGCGCTGACCATGGAGACCAGCGGCAGCTTCTGGCATGCCAACGGCCAACGGCTGCCGTGGTGATTGATCCCGTGATGAGCGGAACCTGCCGTGGGCTTTGATCCACGCGACTGGTCGCGCGCGTCACGGCCACGTCAGGAGCGGGTCACCAGCAACGTGGAGGCGTTGCTGGCGGAGAACGATGCGCTGCGGCGCGAGGTGATGCGGCTCACCCGTGAGCTGGACCTGCTGCGTCGGCCCCAACACCAACCGCCGGTCGCTGATCCCGCGCGGATCAGTCGTGAGCAGGTGTTGCAGTGGGGTGAGGCTCTGGCCGGTCAACCGGGTTGGAGCGGTCTGCGTCAAGCTGCGCTCGAGGCGTTGATCGTGCGCCTCAACCGCCTCGGTTTCCCTGGGCATCTGACGCTGCAGCAACGGCTCGACCGGTTGGTGAGCGGTCTGGGCACGGATCTGCTGTCGGCGGTCGGCGGGAAGGCGACCAAGAAGTCGACGGCTGTTCTGGCGGCCTTTGCTCTGTACGGCGTGCGGGCCAGTGAATGGCTGGATGAGGATCCGAAACGGGTGGTGCTGGATCTGCAGCAGCAACTGCAGCAGAGCGAGGCCCGCCGTCGTGGGCGCCGGACGCGCACGGATCAGCGCAAGACGGATCAGCGCACGCCCGATGAACCGTGGGGGAGCAGGGCCGCTGCCCTGGCGGTGCTCGGCCTGGAGGCGGGGGCCTCTGCCGAAGCCATCAAGCAGGCCCATCGTCGCCTGGTGAAACGGCATCATCCCGACATGGGGGGATCTGCGGAGGCGTTCCGACGTGTGAACGAGGCCTATCAGCGGTTGATGGCCTGAGCCTTGATCGGGCAGGTGAAGGATGATCAGGGCAACGGATGGTTCGAGATGCCGATCGAATTCGGATTTGTGTTCATCGGGGCCGGCATCGCCGTCGGTATCTCTTTTGCGGTTGCGGTTTGGTTTGAGCGCTCGAAGCAGAAGCAGCCTGATCCTTGAGGCCCCAGCTCAGGTGGATTCATAATTGCCGGAGATCTTGATCCGTTTTTGACCCCTGCAGACCGACCTGATGCCAGGCGCAGGACACTGATCTCATCGCTGCAGCTGCGCTACGGCGAGGCACAGAAACGCGGAGATGCCAAAGCCAAGCTGGTGCTGTTCCGAGAAGCTGTCTACCTCGGCATACAACCCCAGCTGTTTACCGACGACCACTGAATCGGTGCAACTGTTCCAATCACTCTGGGGCTGGGATGATTCTCTGGAAGCCGCCTTGGATCGTGCCGCGAGCCAGGGATTCGACGGCCTGGAATGCAACATCGACCATGCCTGCATGGAACCACTGCCGCCTGATGAGGTGCGGCAGCTGTTCCTCGCCCGTGGGAACCCGCTGATCCTGGAAATCACCACCGGTGGCGGGTACACACCCGATCTCGCGGATGGCCCCCAGCAGCACCTTGATCAGCTTGTGCGGGCCTTGGATCGTGCCAGGAGGATGGACCCACTCAAGATCAATCTGATCACGGGCAGCGACAGTTGGCCTGAGCCCGAGCAGCATCGGTTCCTGGAAGCAGTTCTTGATCTCACCGAGGCTGAGCCCTGTCCGGTGATGGTGGAGACCCATCGCAGCCGCAGTCTGTTCAACCCCTGGCAGATGCCGGTCTGGCTCGAGCGTCATCCGCGGTTGCGGCTCACGGCAGACCTGAGCCATTGGTGTTGCGTTGCCGAACGATTGATGACGCCCGATCTGATTCCGATCCAGGTGATGGCTGAACGGGTCGATCACATCCATGCCCGGATCGGCCATGCCCAAGGGCCTTCGGTGAGCCATCCCTTCGCGCCGGAGTGGGCCGATGCGCTGGAGGCCCATCGTCGTTGCTGGCAGCTGTTCGTGGATGCCGTCGGCACATCGGCTCAACCAGTCACGATCACCCCCGAGTTCGGACCGGACGGCTACATGCCCTTGCAGCCCTTCAGCGCAGAACCGGTGGCTGATATCGCGGCGATCAATTCGGCGATGGCGGGTTGGCTTCGCTCCGCCCTCCATACGCCCAGCAGCTGAGGGATTGGGTCAGCTCATCCGGCAGGTCCCGGCGGTAGACCTCCTGCCAATGCAGGATCCGCTGTTCGAGGGCATGCACCGGACCGGGCACGAGTCCACTGCGGTAGCCCCGCTGGGCGGATTCCACCAGGGCCTGGTCCTCGTCGAGGAACGCCAGTAGCTCCTTCAACCAGACGGTGTTGGCCGCATCCTCTGGCAGTCCAGGTCCGTCGCTGTCTGCCCCTGGAGCGAACAGCCGCAACTGCATGCAGCAGCTGTCGAGGCTGAGGGGAAGAAACTCCAGCAGCGCCAGCCGGCCGTCCGGCCAGGTGATCAGGTGCAGCCACGGGGGCAGGCCGAAGGTGTGAAAGCAACCGCCATCGGCGTGGGGCGTCACCAGCAGGTTCACCAGGGCCGTGGTGTGGTGGACGTAATCGCGCACCGGCCCCTGTTCGCGATGCAGCGTCGTCGGATGGGCCACGGCGACGTGGTAGTCGTCGAGGGTGTTGTCGTGGGCGATCTTCCAGTTGCAGCGCAGGGTGCGCTGCAGGATCCGCACCTGATGGAGGGGCTGTCTCCAGAGGTCAGCCACCCGTTGATGCACCAGGTCGAGCTGCTGCTCCAGGGGCGTCACCGCCGGGGTGAGTGCGACCCAGATCAAGGGTCCATCCTCTCGGCAGGGCAGGGATGGGAGCGGCCAGTCCTGGCGTTGGAAGGGGGGATCGAAGCCCTGTTCGCGGGCAGCGGCCAGCAGCTCCCCTTGCAGGGAGTAGGTCCAGCCGTGGTACGGGCAGATCAGGCGACGGCAGGCGGTTGCTCCGTCGCGTTCGTGCTGGAGGGCCACGCCGCGGTGGGGGCAGCGGTTGTGAAAGGCGCGGGGGGTTCCGTCATCGGCTCGGGTGAGCAGAAGCGGCTGATTCAGCAGGGTGAGCGCCAGGCTGTGGCCGGCCGGCAGGGCCGATCCAGCGGTCAGTGGATGCCAGTAGCGCTGGGCGTAACCGCTGCAGTCCCAGTGATGCACCTGCGGATCGGTGTAGGCCTGGGCCGGCAGAAACCGCTGCGGGGACGCCATCACCCGATGGTTGGCTCCAGTTGACGCAGGCTTGTGGCCAGGCTGCGGCGCAGCTGCAGGAAATCACTGCTGAGGCGCAGCTGATCCAGATCGCTTTTATCCAGGATCACGTCGAGCGAGCGGATGATCCGGCCGGGGTTCGGTGCCAGCACGTGCACGCGCTGGGCCAGCACCAGAGCTTCCTCCACGTCGTGGGTGATCAGCAGCACGGTCAGTCCGGTGCGTTGCCAGAGATTGAGCAGGAAGTCCTGCATCGTTTCGCGGATTTGCAGATCCAGAGCCCCGAAGGGTTCATCGAGCAGCAGCACGCTGGGATTGGTGGCCAGGGCGCGGGCGATGGCCACCCGTTGCTGCATGCCACCGGAGAGTTCCCGCGGCAGTTTGGTGGCGGCATCCTGCAGACCCACCACCTCGAGGAAATAGGCGGTGCGATCGCGTACGTCGTTCGATGTCATGCCTTGCAGCCGCATGCCGAAGGAGACGTTGTCGGCGGCATTCAGCCAGGGGTAGAGGCTGTATTTCTGAAACACCATGCCCCGGTCGGGGCCGGGCCCTTGAACGGTGGATCCATCCACGTGAATCGAGCCGCTGCTGGGGTGATCAAGGCCGGCGATCAGCCGCAGCAAGGTGCTTTTGCCGCAGCCGGAACTGCCGACGAAGGTGACGAACTCACCGGATTGCATCGAGAAGTTGATGTCCTCGAGGACTGTTTTGTCGCCGAACTGTTTGGAGAGATTCTTGACCAGCAGTTCCATGGCTCAGACCGCCCAGCGGCAGCTGAGGCGCAGCAGCAGTCGGAAGCCCATGTCGATGGCGAAGCCGATCAACCCCAGCACGATCAGTTCGGCAAAGATCTGATCGGTGCGGAAGAAGCGCTGGGCCAGTTGAATGCGTTTGCCCAGCCCCACTTCGGCCGCCACCAGCTCGGCCACCACCACCAGGTTCCAGGAGGTGGCGATGTTGATGCGCAGGGTGTCGATGATGCTGGGCAGGCTGTAGCGGGCCACCACCTGCACCAGCACCTGGCGGCTGCGGCCGCCGAGGGTGAGGGTGGTTTCGATCAGTTCCTTGGGAACGAACTTCACCGCATCCATCACCATCAGGATGTTGAAGTAGATCGTTCCGAGAAAGATCAGCGCGATCTTGGGTTCCTCGCCGATGCCGAGGTAGATGATCAGCAGGGGGATGAACGCTGCTGCCGGCATGTAGCGGAGCATGGCGATCAGGGGTTCGCACAGGGCGCAGACCGCCGGGTACACCCCCATGCAGATGCCGATCGGAACCGCCAGAACGGTGGCGAGCAGAAAGCCAGCGAACACCCGCCCGGTGCTGGCGACGATGTCCTGGAACAGGATGCCGCTCTCGGCCATGGAGGCCAGGGAGCGGAACACAGCTCCCGGTGATGGCAGGAACTTCTCGTCCACCAGGCCCAGAGAGGCGATGGCCGCCCAGACCAGCAGTGGGATGAGCAGGGAGGCGACCTGCAGGCCACCGCGCACTGGCCCCGACGGGGTGGCCCCCAGGGTGAACATGGAGAGGAGCCCTGAGCCCCTCCCCTTGGTTGCAGCGGCGGCCGTGGCAGTCATCAGGAGTCGGCGACCTTCTTGATGAAGCTGGAATCGAACAGGTTGCTCATGTCCGGCTTCTCGGGAATGAAGCCAACGGAGACCATGAAGTCCGCCATGGATTCCGAGGCGTAGGGCATGTACTGCATGCCTTCGCCCTCACTGAAGGCTTCCAGGTTCTCCTCGATCGAGAAGAAACGGGTGCCGTCCTTGTACTGCTCGTATTCCTCGGTGGGAATGCCGGCCCGCTTGGCCATGATCTCCTCGGACTTCTCGGGGTTCTTCTCCATGAAGTCGCGCACGTCCCACCAGGTCTTGACGATCTTCTGAACGTCGTCGGGCCGTTCCTTGATCAGGTTGGCGCTGACGGTGAGCAGATCGGGGATGGCACCGGGGTACTCCTTGGAGCTGGCGATCACCCGGGCACCCTCGCGCTGCATGGCGGTGCCGGTGTAGGGCGGGAAGGCGCCGACGGCATCCACCTGCCCGGCGGCAAAGGCTGTGGCGGCCTGGTCGGTGGGCATGCCTTTGATCACCACATCCTCACGGCTGAGGCCCACATCCTTGAGGGCCAGGCTGAGCAGGTAGTCGTCCACGACGCCCTCTTCCACCGCCACCGTCTTGCCCTTCAGCTCGGCGACGGAGGTGATCGAGGCGTCAGCAATGATCTGGTCGTTGCCGGCGGAGTTGTCGTTCACCAGCACCACCACTTCACCACCGTTCTCGCCCGGCAGGAAGGAGATGGTGTCGTTCAGGGTCTGGGAATTGCCGTCGATCTTGCCGGCGGCGAAGGTTTCCATCGACTGCACGTAGCCGTCGAACCACTTCATCTCAACATTCACGCCGTTCTTTTCGAACAGCTTCTCCTCCACGGCGATGGCCCAGGGCCACCAGCCGGCCCAGTTGCTGTAGCCGAGCACGATCGGCGTACCGCTGACGGCGGTGGGTGTGGGGGACTTGGCGCAGGCGACAGCCAGAACGATCGCCAGGCCGGCGATCAGGAGATTGCGGAGTTGCTTGGTCATGGCATCGGCGTGATGGGTTGAATGACGGGATCGGGGCTCAGGCGGTGGCCAGAGCAGGGGATTGGTCTGGCGCGTGGGCTGTGGAGGCTCCGGCGGTGCGATCGGCAAGGGCCTGCCGCACCCACTGGTGCCAGGCATCGAGGCCTTCGCCGCTGAGGGCGGAGACCTCGATCACCGTGGCGTTTGGATTGATGCTGTGGATGTTGCGGCGGATCGTCGCCAGCTCCACCGGCAGGTGGGGCAGCAGATCCACCTTGGTGATCAGCACCACATCCGCCTGGCGGAACATCAGCGGGTACTTCAGCGGTTTGTCGTCGCCTTCGGTGACGCTGAGCAGGGCCACCTTGTGGTGTTCCCCCACCTCGAATTCCGCAGGGCAGACGAGGTTGCCCACGTTCTCCACCAGCAGCAGATCGAGCTGGGCTGGATCCAGACGTTGCTTCAGCAGTTGGAGGCCACCGCTCACCATGGCGGCATCGAGATGACAAGCCCGACCGGTGGTGATCGGCACCACGGGAATTCCGACGGCTTCCAGGCGCTCGGCATCGAGCTGAGTGGTCATGTCGCCCTCCAGTACGGCCATGCCCCAATCGGCGGCCAGTGCTGGCAGGGAACGTTCGAGCAGAGCGGTCTTGCCGGCGCCGGGGCTGCTCATCAGGTTGAGGCAGAGCACGTTCCAGGCCTGGAAATGCTCGTGGTTGTGCTCCGCCTGGTGCTGGTTGGCGGCGAGGAGGTTGAGACCGAGGGTGTCCTCGAGAGGCATGTGCATGGCTAAAGGGGCGTAGGTGTCAGCGCATGCGCTGGATGGAGCCGGACTCAAGGGCAGCGCCGGCCTCACTGCGGTAATCGATGCTGCGGATCCGCAGTTCACGGCCGCTGACGATCTCCTCCAGTGGGTGATCGCAGCAGGGGGAGCGGTAGGCGCTCTCCGGGACTGGGTCGTAGGTGCTGTTGCAGACCAGGCAGCGACCGACGAACGGAATGTCGGTGATGGTGAGCCGGGAACCATCCAGCCAGCTGCCCTGCACCGCGGCGTTGTAGGTGGTCACCAGCTGATCGGGCTCAACGCAGGTGAAGCGGCCCACCTCGAGGTGGACGGTCTCCACCATCGCGCTGGGGTCGTCCCGTCGCTGCCGCCATTCATTGAGGGAGATCAGCAGGCACTTGGTCATGTCGACTTCGTGCATGGCTTATCTCCACTTCTGATCGACGTTCATGTTGCAGACATCGCTGACCCAGGCCGGCTTGTCCTTGCGGGGCAGCTGGCCGCTGACCACCAGGTGGGCCATGGCATCGCAGATCACGCGGGTGGCCATCAGTGAGGTCATGTCGCTGATGTCGTACGGCGGCGACACTTCGACGATCTCGAGACCGCACACCGGCACGTTGCGCACGATCAGCTCGAGCAGCTTGAGTGCCTCGCGCGGCAGCAGTCCGCCGGGTTCGGGCCAGCCGGTGCCGGGAACGAAGCCGGCATCGATGCAGTCGATGTCAAAGGAGATGTAAACGCAGTCGGTGCCGTCGGTGGCCCGTTCGATCGCGTACTGGGCTGCCGCCTCCAGACCCATCTCGGTGATGTCCGTGACGGTGAGCACGTTGGTGCCGCGTTCGCGGCAGACCTTCACGCCCTCGCGCGGCACCTGCCAGCCGCCGATGCCGAGCTGCACCAGGTTCTCGGCCGGAGCATTGGCCATGTTGGTGGCATGGAACCAGGGGCAGGTGTGCATCCGCTCGTCCAGGTCGATCTCCTGGGTGTCGACGTGGCGGTCGAAGTGGATGATGCCGACTTTCTTATCGCCGAGGTGGCGGCAGACGCCGCGCACGGTGGGGAAGCCGATGGAGTGGTCGCCGCCGAGAATGATCGGGAAGGCGCCGCTGGCGAACACGTGGGCGATGCCCTTGGAGATCTGATCGAAGCTCTTTTCGTTGTTGGCCGGAATCGTGAAGATGTCGCCGACATCGCAGAGGGTGATCTGTTCGCGCAGATCCACTCCCATTTCGTAGTTGTAAGGGGTGTACAACGCTGAGATACGGCGGATGCCCTGAGGCCCGAAACGGGTGCCGGGGCGGTAGGTCGTGCCGCAGTCGTGGGGGACCCCGACGATGGCCACGTCGTAGTTGCCCACCTGGTTCACATCCTCCAGGTAGGGCGCCTTCATGAAGGTGTTGATGCCCGCGAAGTGGGGCAGCTCGCCGCGGGAGAACGTGGAGATGTTGCGGTCCACGATGCTTTCGGCCGCTTCAAGACCCAGGCGCTTGGCCTGATCAACTTCCTGCTGCCAGCCAGTGAGGGGCAGCTTGCGTTCCTTCTCGAGCGCCTGCATGCCTTCGCTGGGATGCGAACGCTGAAAGGCCCCGTTGGGGTCCGTTGGGGATGACATCGGAGGGGGAGTTGGGGTTGTGGCGGTCTCCCGGGCTTTTGTCCCTCCGTGCAGCCGGCTGTGCCGACCGAAACCTCTCGGACCAGACATCCCGAATGGGATCGGAACCCTAGATTTCTCCGCTTTTCCACTTTCTGCGGCGCTGGCGGCACGCGTGGTGTGATCAGCTACGGAACTGATGCTTCAAACCGATACAGCTCTTGTGTTACGACCCTGATCTCCTCGATTGTTGGATCCTTAGGTCGAATCAGGCTTGATCCGTTTGTCGGTTTCTTCATCTGGTGATGAGAAAGAACGCGTCGTGGACTTGACGGATGACGAAGCTTCCCGGGCGACGCGCTTGATTGGTTGAAGAGTCGAACCGGTCAGAGGATCACGATCTCAACAAGGGTGATCCCGAACAGGGTCTGTTGTTTTCTGGGGGATCTACTGGCTATGGCTTTGATGTGACCATCCAAGTTGAGTGAGATGTACTGCATCGAGCGTCTTGAGTCTGGTGGTGAGTGGGTTCGGGAGCTCTGCTTCAAGACCGAGTTCAAGGCTTTTGTGCATGCGCGCACGAAGTCGCGGATCATGCCCTGCACCTATCGGGTGATTCAGCCCACCTGGAATGACGTGCTGGTGGTTCTGGAGGGCAAGTCGGCCTCTCAGGATGCCTCCAACTGAGTGCTGAGCGGAATCTGAGCGCCATGATTCATACGCGCTACCTCAGCAGTGAAGGCTGGGTGGAGGAGTGTTCGCATCGCTCCGTTTTTGATGCCTACATGGATGCGCGCCGCCGCTGCGTGCTGAGGGGCTGTCCCTATGTCCTCTTCGATGGGGAGAGTGGGGCAACCCTCTCTGTGCTCACGGTGAAGCAGTGTCTGAGGCAGTACGGCATCGATGGGGAATTTTCGCGGGCCGGATGAGCAACGGCGGTTGTTTGCGTGTCCGCTAATGCTTACTGAATGTGACGCTGCTTGCGCATCACTGAGCCCTCCTTACGTTGAAGACGATTGGTTGCATGGTGAAATGAATTCCGCTCAGAACAAAGACGACCTGGTCCGCTCGCTTGAGCGCAGGGCCTACAAGCCGATCGCGGTCGACAGCCTGATCTGGCTGAGAAAGCGACTGCTTCAGCTGGAAACAGAGATGCGCTGGGAGGATCGTCTCAGCCTGTTCGAAGAGTTCTTTCCGAACGACGCCATGGTGGGCAGGACATGACTCCGTCGCTCGCGTTCATACTGGGCGAGCTGGAGATCGGAAACCTCACGGCGGGCTTCCTGGTTGTGGTGGCCTTGGTCTTCGTCGGCAGCTTCGCGGTGGTGTCGTTGCAGACCGGTGAGCTGATCAAACCGGAGAAAAAGGACTGACGGCGGCCTGCTGCATCAGGGTCTGGTCAGAAGGCGGCGAGCAGCTGGGTCATGGCGGCGGCTGAACCGATGCCACCGAAGAACAGAACGAGGGGCAGCAGCACGGGCCAGCTGGATGTGGAATCGGAGTTCATCAGGCGTCTGTGCTGGTGGTCTGCTGCTGACTGCGCGGACAGGTGGTGGTTTCCGCTGCGGCCATGTTGGCGAAGGCGGCGAGCACCATCACGGCGATGACAACGGTGCCGCCCGCAAAGGCGATGAGTGGACTTCGGTTCACTGGCCTGAGCTGATGGGTTGGTGAAACTAACCAGCTGAACCGATGTGTGGCCGTTGCCACCAAGGGCTCATGACGAACAGCTGTAGTGGGAAATTCCTCCGGCGCTGAAGAACTGACGTGGTCTGAGCTGGTCGTATCCGGCGGCCAGTTCGGCGGTTGGGGTGTCGTACGGGGTTCTGAACAGGGTCTGCAGTTCCTGGATCAGGCCGTTGTCACCCAGTTCTGCCTGTTGATAGGCGGGGGCGATCAGCCATTCCCGCCAGGTGATGGCGGGGTTGACCCGTTGCATGGCTGCCGATGTCGCCTCGAACGAGCCGTTGGTTGTGATCAGGGCACGCCAGCGTTGCAGCCAGAGCAACCACTGGGCGTCCAGCTCCTCGGAACAGGGGAGATAGAAGCCTGCGTGAAGCTCCGACGGATGCTCGGGGATGGCGCAGAGCAGGCGGAAGACCCGGGTGTAATCAGCTCTGGAGGCCACCAGCAGCTGCAGCAGTTCGCTGATCAGGGCTTCGTCGTAGGCGGCCAGCCCGAGCTTGCGGGCCCACATGTTCTCGAGCTGCTGCTGCATTGCCGCGGCGAAGCCTCCCTGCAGTTGATCCAACTGCTCCTGGGCGTCGCTGTCGTCCTCCATCAGGGTGCGCAGGGATTTCCAGAACATGCGGTAGTTGGCTTCCGCCGCCATCGGCTGGTTGAAGAAGGAGAAGTGGGCTCCTCCGCCTGTCCATGGCTGGAAGCGGGGATCGAACAGTTCGCAGAAGCCGAAGGGGCCGTAGTCGAGGGTGTAGCCGCCGGCGGCACAGTTATCGCTGTTGAAATTTCCCTGGCAGTAACCGACACGCATCCAGTCGGCGACGAGTGCCGTCAGCCGGCCGCGGAACAGGCGGGCCAGCTCCAGCACCTGCTCACGGAAGGACAGGTCGGGATCGATCTCCGGACGGTAGTTGCGGTCGATCAGGTGCTGCACGATCAGCTGCAGCTCATGGCGCGCTTCAGGGTGGGCGTTCTCGCGGGCGCGGCGGGCGAACAGTTCGATCTGCCCGACGCGCAGGAAGGAGGGGGCGACGCGGGTGCTGATCGCCGCCGGGTTGTCCACCATCACGTCCGGATCAAGGGAGCGTGAGTGCTCTGAATACCAGGGCCGCCGCACGGTCTCATCGCGCGACATGTACAGCGTGAGCGAGCGGGAGGTGGGAATGCCGAGGGCATGCATGAACTCCTGGGCGAGGAATTCGCGCACGCTGGAACGCAGCACGGCGCGGCCATCAGCCCCGCGGCAGTAGGGGGTCGGACCGCCGCCCTTGAGCTGCATCTCCCAGCGTCTGCCTTCAAAGACGCCTTCGACGATCGACATCGCCCGTCCATCGCCGTAGCCGTTGCCGGTGCCGAAAGGGCACTGCTGGATGTATTCGGTGCCGTAGATCGACAGGGCATAGCCGGTGGCCCAGCCCCAGGGATGCATCGGGGGGGGTGGCCACCGATGCATCACCGGAGAAGAGGCGGGTGAAATCGGGGTCGTGGGCGAGCGCATCGTCCAGGCCCAGCTCAGCGAACAGGGTGCTGCTGTGGGCGACGTAGTCCGGATTGGGAATCGGTGTGGGTGTCACCGGCACGTAATGGCCGGACATCACCGGCCGTGGCCGGTGATCGTTGCCATCAACCGTGGCGTCCGGATCCGGCCGGAGAGCCTCCAGCAGCGAATAGTCGACCCGCGCGGCGAACTCCTGGAAGCTGTTCGCTGTGGTGGGCATGGGGTCGGATCAGGTCTCTGCCGATGCTATGGAGCCGCTCCTGCGCGGATCAGAGATCCGGCACCGAGGTTTCCGCCCGCAACGTGCACCAGGGTTCCAGATCCGTCGCCTTCCCGCAGCGGGGGCAGCTCCGTCCCCTGGCCTGCACCTTGGCGAAGGGGATCCAACGGGAGTTGTCGCGGCCCTCGTAACCGCAGTGCCTGCAGTGGATTCGATATTCAGCCATCGTTCAGTCCGATGAGCCTTCCAGGCGCTTCACGGCCTCATGGGCCCGTCGCCATCCCTTCACCTTGAAACAGCTGGAGTGATGGCAGACCAGGTACTGACCGTTGCCGACGGCATCGATGGTGGAACCGCGCGAGTTGGCAAAGATGCGGCTTCTGAAGTCCATGGCGTCTCCCCTGCCCTGGATTCACTGTTGTGGGGCGGCTTCCCATCGGCAACCCGTGTAAAGGCGCATTGCCCAGAAGACGACAGACAACGAAGCTGGAAACGGCGTGCTCAGTTCGATCTCAGCTCTCGCTGCACATGTGGTGCTAACTGAGTATTTAAGCCTGAGAATTTCCTCCTAAGTAATTTACTCTGCGCAATAGTTTTCTTGACCTGAACTAAATGCTGCTTGTAAGTGTGTTGAACTTGCGAGGGTCACATGTATTCGCTCAGACGAGAACACAACCATGAATCCATCACTGAACGATGGCAAGCCCTGGATGAGTACTTCGTTTGCATCACTGAATGCGACATCAATGATCAGGTCTGTGTCACCACCTGCCTGACAAAGCATCTCAAGATCGACGACGGGTCCGATCTCTCGATGGCCACCTGAGCCGATTCACTCCGATGCACCAGCGTCTGCGGCTGGAAGGGCACGGCCCGTTACTGGGGTGTGGTGGTGAGCTGAGCGGTCGATCCAGCCCCTAGAGCTGGTCTCCGTTGTTGCGCAGAGCGCACTGCGGCTGCTTGCTGCCGTACTGCCATGGTCGGCGCATGGCCCAATACTCATCCACCAGGCCGAGCAGGTAGGTGCCGATGCGCTGGAGCCAGGAGTGTTGCTTCATCCCTTCAACATGCCAAGGGATCGTCTCAACGGCCATGGTTCTCCAGCGGCCGGACCTTGTTCAGGAGCCCAGCAGAGCGGTGCATTCCAGCCGTTCCTGGCTGGCGTCCCGCCGTTTCAGCCTCAGGCTGATCAGCCGTGCGAGATACAGAGCATCGTCTTTCACGCCGCAGAACCGTCCGGACCCCCAGGTGTGCAGCCAAGGCAGGCCGAGGAAATACAGGCCGTTGCTCTGGGTGACGCCACGATCGTGGGCGGGTTGTCCGGAACCATCGAACACCGGTACATCGATCCAGCTGAAATCACTGCGGTAGCCCGTGCACCAGATCACTGCCGCCAGCGGTTCACCGGTGAGATCAAGACCCGGATCCTGCCCATCCGGTGGCTGCCAGCAGGGGGAGTAAGGAGCCTCCGAGGGGGCCTCGATGCCCTGCTTCTCGATCCAGCTGTCGATGCTGCTGCGGATCCGGCAGTACACCGCATCGGCCTGATCAAGATTGCGGCTGAGGTCGTCGGCGAACCGGATCCGGTCGCTGCTGATCATCGCGAGGCGACCGTGCAGATGCAGTCCTTCGATCGCACGCCTCCGCAGATCGATTTCCCTGCCGCCATCCCGGCCCGTGAGGTAGTGGTTGGTTTTGGCACGCACGCTGCGTGGATCGTCGTGCTCGCTGATCGGCATGGCGTAGTAACCCATGCGATCCAGCCAGTCCACCACGTCCCGTCCTCGGTACATCCGTGGCGAGCGGGGGGCGCTGCCCACGCTCAGGTGCACCGTCCGACCGGATAAAAACAGGTCTTCAGCAATCTGACTGCCGGACTGGCCGCTGCCGACCACCAGCACAGGGCCTTCCGGCAGGGATCCGGCATTGCGGTAATCGCGGGCATCGAGCTGCAGCACGGAGGTCGGTAGCCGTTCCGCCAGTGGATGCCTGCGTGGTGTGTGATAGCCACCGGTGGCCACCACCACCTGCTGCGCTCTCACCTCGCCTTCGCTGGTGAGCAGGCGGTAGCCGCTGCCGGTCTGCGAAAGCCGCTGCACGGCCACACCCTCGTGCACATCAGCCCCGACGTGCTGGGCGAAACGGCGCAGGAAGGCCACGATCTCCGCCTTGGCCATGAATCCCTGAGGCTGGTCGCCGTCGTAGGGGAAATCAGGCAGCTGGCACTGCCAGTTGGGAGTCACCAGGCAGAAGGAATCCCAGCGTTGTTGATCCCAGGCGTGTCCGATCCGGTTCTTCTCAAGCACCAGAGGACGGATTCCGTGCTGCTGAAGTGCCTGGCTCACGGAAAGACCGGCCTGTCCGGCCCCGATCACCACAACCTGATGGAGATCGGAGTGATGCGCGCTGTTGAGCATGCTTCAGCACACAACTTGGCATTGCAATGATTCAGGAAAATCATTTTCATTTGTGTATTGAAAGGCACAATTAGTTGAAGCGATTTCTCGCGCATTGCTGCTGTATTTGGTTGCAAATGGAACACTTTTTGTTGATGCCAGGGTCCACGCTTCTGTTCATCAACGTTTCTTCACATGCCTGCAGTCGACCGCCCCGCCAATCAGCCGGGGGATTTTCTCGTTGACTACGAGGAAAAAGTTTTTCCTGACGTCAAGGCTGAGCCGGGTGAAAAGGCTCTGGTCACATTCCATACCGTTGCCTTCGAAGGATCCATCGGTCTGGTGAACCTTCTGCAGGCCAGTCGTCTGATCAACAAAGGCTTTGAAACCTCAGTGCTGCTCTACGGTCCTGGTGTCACTCTCGGGGTGATGCGGGGTTTTCCGAAGCTTGGTGATGCCGCCTTTGACGGCCATCTCAACTTCAATGCACGCCTTCAGAAATTCATGGATCAGGGCGGAAAGGTCTACGCCTGCCGCTTCGCACTTCAGGCGCTTTACGGCCATGGTGAGAAGGCCCTGATGCCAGGGATCACGCCGGTCAATCCTCTCGATGTGCTCGACATCGTGCTGATGCACCGCAAGGAAGGCGCCTTCATCCTCGACACCTGGACGCTCTGAGCCGGAGCTGATCCCTGTCATGGTGACCACTGTCAAAGTTGCCGCCGCTCAGATCCGTCCAGTGCTGTTCAGCCTCGACGGATCTCTGCAGAACGTGCTCAAGGCCATGGCCGATGCGGCGGCCGAGGGTGTGGAGCTGATCGTCTTTCCGGAGACATTTCTTCCCTACTACCCCTATTTCTCCTTCGTCGAACCACCGGTTCGCATGGGTCGCCCCCACCTGGCTCTTTACGACCAGGCGGTCGTCGTGCCGGGTCCTGTCACCGATGCAGTCGCGGCCGCTGCCCGTCAGCACGGCATGCAGGTGCTTCTCGGAGTGAACGAACGCGATGGAGGCACGCTCTACAACACGCAGCTGCTGTTCAACAGCTGCGGCGAGATCGTTCTCAAGCGACGCAAGATCACACCCACGTATCACGAACGGATGGTCTGGGGGCAGGGCGACGGTGCCGGGTTGAAGGTGGTGCCCACCCCCCTCGGCCGCATCGGTGCGCTGGCCTGCTGGGAGCACTACAACCCCCTGGCCCGTTACGCCCTGATGGCTCAGGGCGAGGAGATTCACTGCGCCCAGTTCCCCGGTTCACTCGTCGGTCCGATCTTCACCGAACAGACCGCGGTGACGATGCGACACCACGCCCTGGAGGCCGGCTGCTTCGTGATCTGCTCCACCGGGTGGCTTGACCCCGAGGATTTCGCGTCGATCACGCCGGATACGTCGCTGCACAAGGCCTTTCAGGGGGGCTGTCATACCGCGGTGATCAGTCCGGAGGGCCGTTACCTGGCCGGACCACTGCCCGATGGCGAGGGCCTGGCCATCGCAGAACTGGATCTGGCTCTGATCACCAAGCGCAAACGGATGATGGACAGCGTCGGCCACTACAGCCGGCCGGAACTGCTCTCGCTGCGCATCAACCGCACTCCGGCCCTGACCATGGACGACATGCCGGTCGAGCCGACCGCCTTCAGCGAGGAGCTCGACTATGTCTGATCTGGGCCGCCTCGTCACGGAACTGCAGGTGAAGGGTCTGCGGGCAGAGCCGTTGAACGGCAATCAGGGGCGTCGGGGTGGAGCCGGCCCCTCGGATCACCGCGCTCTCGAGATCGGTGGCCGCACGGTGATGGTGCCTGTGTACAACAACGCCTCCGAGGCGTCGCCGTATCATCTCGATGCTTCCCCGGACGGTGTCGCCCTCAGCGGTCCGGGCGATGCCTCCCTGGCCCAGGTCGCCGCCACCGATGAACCGGCGTTTTACGGGCTCAGCACCGCGGATGGCATCCCCTACCGCTCGATCGCCCTGCTGCACAGCCGGGATGTGCTCGCCACAACGCTGCTGCAGACCTGCATCCGCTTCCGCGATCGCTCGCAGTCCTGCCAGTTCTGCGCGATTGAGCAGTCGTTGGAGGACGACGCGACGCTGGTCCGCAAGACCCCCGAGCAGGTGGCCGAAGTGGCCGAGGCGGCGGTGCGTCTCGATGGCGTCAGCCAGCTGGTGATGACCACCGGCACGCCCAACGCCGATGACCGTGGTGCCCGGCTGATGGCGGAGACGGCGGCCGCGGTGAAGCGCCGGGTCGATCTGCCCATTCAGGGTCAGTGCGAGCCCCCCGATGATCCGATCTGGTATCAGCGGATGAAGCAGGCCGGCATCGACAGCCTCGGCATGCATCTGGAGGTTGTGGAGGCGGACGTGCGTCGCCGCATCCTGCCCGGCAAGTCCGAGATCAGCCTGGAGCGTTACTACGAGGCGTTCGCCGATGCCGTCGCCGTCTTCGGTCGCGGTCAGGTGTCCACATATCTTCTGGCGGGCCTCGGAGACAGTCGGGACGCCTTGATCGACTGCAGTCGCCGCTTGATCGAGCTGGGTGTCTATCCCTTCATCGTTCCCTTCGTGCCCATCTCCGGAACGCCCCTGGAGCATCACCCCGCTCCGGACACCGGCTTCATGGTGGATGTCTACCAGGCCGTCGCCGACCTGCTGCGGAAGGGGGATCTGCGTTCGGAGCAGATGGCCGCTGGATGTGCGAAGTGCGGTGCCTGTTCGGCTCTGTCGTTGTTCGAGCAGGCGGGCTGATCATCATGTTGTGTCTTGATCCCAGCAGTGGAGGCATCGGCAGGAGCGTGAGCTCGGCCCCGCGACTGTTCACGCCGTCGGTGCGTGCCGGAATCGGCGTTGATGCCGACGATTTCCAGTTGTCTCCGACGGCCTGCTCGGATCGGTTCTCGTTCCATCTGCTGCGTGCTGACTCCAACCTGATCCGCGGTTACTGGCGCTTGCGGCGCAGCATCTTCTGCCGTGAGCAGAACGTGTTCGAACGCTCCGATCGCGATGAACTCGATGCTGTGGCCTGGCCGATCGCGGCCCTGCAGCACGGTCCTCCCTCCCCGGATGCGGATGACGATGTTGATGTGGTGGGTGTGGTCCGGATCGTCGAGACCGAACCGCGCCTCTGGTACGGCGGCCGGCTTGGTGTGCACAGTTCCTTCCGCCGCCACAATCAGATCGGCAAGGGCCTGATCTGGAAAGCGGTCACCACGGCGAACGGCTGGGGATGCGACCGTTTTCTGGCCACGGTGCAGCTGCAGAACGTGCGCTTCTTCAAGCGATTGCACTGGACGTCGATCGAGGAGCTGGAGATCCGTGGCATCCGCCATCACCTGATGCAGGCGGACCTCAGCTACTACGTTCCGGCCAAACAGCAGCGACCGTCCCTGCAGCTGGCCGCATGAGCCTGCTGTCGCTGGCGGAAGAGCTGCGTTGTCAGAGCGGTCTGCTCGCCAAGCGGGACATCCGCCCGGCGGCTTCGGTGTTCAATCACGTGCCGTTTCCCCATCTCGGCAAGCCGGGCCGGTTGGGCGACGATGCCGCCCTGTTGCCGGCTCAGAGCGGGCAGCTGTTGATGGCCTGCGAGGGCATGCATCCCGCTCTGGTGGTCGAGGATCCCTGGTTCGCGGGCTGGAGCGGCGTGCTGGTGAACCTCAGCGACATCGCTGCGATGGGAGGGCGACCGCTGGCTGTGGTGAACAGCGTCTGGACCGCGGGGCCCGATTCGCTGCAGCGTCTGCTGGAGGGGATGAGCAGCGCCTGTGACCGCTTCGCGGTGCCGATGGTCGGTGGCCATTCCAATCAGCAGAGCCCCTACGAAGCGCTGTCGGTCGCGGTGCTCGGTGTGGCGGAGGGGCCTGTGCTGTCGGCCCGGTCGGCGTCACCCGGGGATGAACTCTGGCTGCTGGTGAACCGGAGCGGTCGCTTCTATCGGCACTACCCCTTCTGGGATGCCGCCACGGCGGCGAGTCCCGGTCTGCTGCGCTCTCATCTCAGCCTGCTTCCGGCGCTCGCGGCCGATGGCATCGTTCATGCCGCCAAGGACATCAGCATGGGCGGACTCTGCGGCACGGCGGTGATGTTCGCGGAATCCTGCGGTTCTCCCATCACCCTGGAGCTCGATGCGATCGAGCGACCTGATCAGGTGGATGAACAGGCCTGGCTCCGCTGCTTTCCCAGTTTCGGATATCTGCTGGCGGTGCGTCCGTCGATGACCGGCAGGTTGCAACGGATGCTGCAGGGGGATCCGCACCTGATCTGTTGCCGGATCGGATCCTTCGGCAGCGGCCCCTGTCGGGTTGCGTTGCAGCGTGAAGGTGATCAGGAACTTCTGTGGGATGGCAGCGAAGGGCTGACTGGCTTCGGCTGTGACTGATGAGACAGCAGCGGCGGATTTGCGTGATGCAGGATCCTTTCGGTCAGGCCTGATGAATGCCCGAAGTCCGTTTTGAGCTGGAATGGCCTGATGGTCAATCCAGCACGTTGTATTCACCTTCCACGGTGATCCTGCAGTACCTGAAAGCCGGTGATTCCTTCCGGGTTTCTGAATTCGAATCGCTGGGCGTCAAGGCCCTGCGGGCCGCATCCGAGCGGGTTCGAGCCCGTTATGGATTCGCCTGTACACGAACGGATGAGGAGGAATCTCAGCTGCTTCAGTGGGTTGCCCGCTACAGCCCTGATGCCAGCGTGCGTGTGATCAGCCAGCTGCCCTGACTTTTTTTAATCCCATGACTGGAAAACCACCGTTTCCACCGTTCACGCTGGAAACCGCTCAGCAGAAAGCCAGGATGGCGGAAAATGCCTGGAACACCAAAGATCCAGAGAAGGTTTCGCTGGCCTACACCGAAGACAGTTTCTGGCGCAATCGCAGCGAATTCATCCACGGCCGGGATCAGATCCTTGCTTTTCTGAAGCGCAAATGGTCTCAGGAACTTGATTACAAGTTGATCAAGGAGGTGTGGGCCTATGCCGGCAACAGAATCGCTGTTCGATTCCAATACGAATGGCATGACGATTCCGGACATTTCTTCCGGTCCCATGGCAACGAAAACTGGGAGTTTTCGGAGACCGGTCTGATGCGTCGCCGTGAGGCAAGCATCAACGATGTGTCGATCAAACCGGAGGATCGCCGATTCACCTGGGGTGATGGACCCCGGCCGGATGACTTCCCCGGTCTGACCGAACTGGGCCTCTGAGTGTGAATTTTCAGCGTCACCCGCTGCCCCAGGCGATTGATTCCATCGCTCACCTGCGGCTGTTCGTTGAACATCACGTTTTCGCGGTGTGGGATTTCATGCTGCTGCTCAAGGCTCTGCAGCAGCATCTCGCTCCATCCGGTGCGCCCTGGGCTCCGCCGCCGCACCCCAGGATTGCCGGGCTGATCAACAGCCTCGTGGCCGAGGAGGAGTGCGATTGCCTGCCGGATCATCTCGGTGGCCCGTTGCATCTCAGCCACTTCGCCATCTACCGGCGGGCGATGGAGGAAATCGACGCCGACACCAGCGTGATCGATGCCGTTCTCGTTCAGGCGATGGCCGGAGATCTGCACGGTTCCGTGTGTCACCCCTCGATTCCGGATGCGGCACGCCGATTCCTGCGCACCACCCAGGACCTGATCCGTGCGGGCGAGGTGGATGCCCTCGCTGCGGCCTTCACCTACGGCCGGGAGCTGATCGTGCCTGATCTGTTCCGTTCGCTGCTGGCGCGTCTGCGTCTGATCAATCTCCCCTGCCCAACTCTGTGCTGGTACCTCGAGCGCCACATCGAGCTGGATGGAGACATCCATGGCCCCCTGGCCGAGCAGATGGTTGAGGCACTCATCGGTTGCGATCCCATGGCACGCGATCGGGTGGAGCGGGTGCGATCACGGGTGATCGACGATCGGCACTGCTTCTGGGACGCTGTGCAGGCTCAGCTGGCGAATCCCGTCGCCGTCTGATCTGATTCAGGCCCGGCCACCGCGGGGCGTCTGGCGCAGCATCTTTTCCCAGTGGCGTTGCCAGCTCTGTTCATCACCGATGCCGGCGAGCAGCTCCACCTCACCGGGGGAGTGCTGCAGGCGGAGTTTCCACGCACTGATGTCGTCGGCCTGATTGATCCAGAGCCGCAGCACATCCTGATGAATTCTGTCTGCATCCCATTGGTGCTGGAGTGCCACCTCCTGTGACCAGATCACCAGATCATCCAGATTGAGTGGTCGGAAGCCCATCAGATTGAGCCCGGTGAGCTGCTCAAGCTCAAACCGGCGCAGAACATCTCCCAGCCCGAAGAAGTGAAGCAGGATCATGCATCTTGTCACTCGTTCCGTTCGAACGTACGGGTTTTTTCTCTGGGAAAAGGTTCGTGTTGATGATCTTTACTCACTCTTGATTGCGCCCTCTCGTCATCACTTCCAGCTAGCACTCTCATCCTCAGAGTGCTAACTGATCGCTGCTTGTTCCGGTCAGGGGATGGCCAGGGCGGTTCCCTCGCGGCGCGGGTCGGCAGCCCCCTGCCAGCGGCCGTCGATCCACTGCAGCAGGGCGGTGCCGCTGCCGAGGCGTTGCCGTCGCATCGGTTGATCGTTCAGCATCAGTTGATCGGTGGCGACCGGCCAGGGCAGGGGCGGATCCTTCTCCACCGCCAACCCCGAGCTGCGCATCGAGAGATGCGGCAGTCCCACGGCCCGCGCCGGTGGCTCCTGCCACACCAGTGAGGCCAGCAGCACCCGGCTGAGCACGTTGGGGATGCTGCGTCCTCCCGGGCTGCCGACCGACAGCACCGGTTTGCCGTGGCGGAACACGATCATCGGGGCCATCGACGACACCGGGCGGCGCCCGGGCCGGCGGCGGTTCGCCACCGGGCGGCCGTTGATCGCGGGTTGAAAGGAGAAGTCGGTGAGCTGGTTGTTCAGCACCATCCCCGCCACCAGATGGCGGCTGCCGAACACGGTCTCCACCGAGCTGGTATAGGAGGCAAGGTTGCCCCGGGCATCCACGATCGCCAGGTGGGTGGTGCCCTGTTCGCGGCCCTGATCCTGCAGCGCGAAGGGATAACGCGCCATGCCCGGCGGCAGTCCCGGGGCCGGACGCTGGGCTGGGGAGGCCTGCATCGCTGCGCTGCGGGCCTGGATGTAACGCGGATTCAGCAGCGCCCCGGTGGGGATGGCGCCATCGATCGGATCGTGCACCCAGTAGAGGCGATCGGCATCGGCCCAGGCCTGGGCTCGCGCCAGCTGCCGCCAGGTGTGGGGATCGGATGCATCGGTCAGCTCCTTGTCCTGTTCCAGCAGCGCCAGGGTCTGCAGCACCGCCAGCCCACCACTGCTGGGTGGCGGCATGGTGCACAGCCGGTGGTTCCACTGCTGCCTGCAGAGGGGTTGGCGGCGTACCACCGCATAGGAGCTGAGGTCGGCAGCAGTCCAGCCGCGGAAGCCGGGCTGCAGGGTCTGCAGGGCAGCCATCCCCGCCAGGATCCGCTTGGCCAGAGCCCCGTCGTAAAACGAGGGGCCACCGTCGTTTGCCAGCAGCTCCAGGCTGCGCGCCAGGGCCGGGTTGCGGAACAGCTGGTCGGCGGGAGGGGGTTGGCCGCCGGGCAGGTAGAGCGCCTGGAAGGCGGGGCTGTGGTCCACGCCGATGCGTTGAGCGATGCCGAGCGAGCGGCGCAGGCGCGGGCTGGGGCGGAAGCCATCGCGGGCCAGGCGGATAGCCGGTTTCAGCGTGGTGGCCCAGGGCAGGCGGCCGTGCTGCTGATGGGCCTCCCAGAGCAGAGCCACGGTGCCGGGCACACCGATGGCCTCAAGGCGGCTGGTGGCTTGCCGCCAGGGCAGCGGTTCGCCGGAGGGCTGCAGCAGATCGCCCGGTCGGCTGCGCTGCGGGGCGATCTCGCGGCCATCGAGCACTTCCAGCTGCTGCTGCCGGGCATCCCAGTGCAGCAGAAAACCACCGCCCGCCAGGCCGGAGCTCTGGGGCTCCACCACCGCCAGCACCGCCTGGGCGGTGACCAGGGCATCCACCGCGGAACCGCCGGCATTGAGAACTGCCAGGGCGGCCCGGCTGGCGCGGGGATTGGCGGTGACCACCACGGCCGAGCCGACGGCGGTGGAGATGGCGGCACCACCGGGATCGGATGATTCCGGATCGTCGCGGCTCACCGGTGGTGCGCCAACGGCGGTGCTGCCGATGCAGAGGCTGAGGATCAGCAGCAGGGCGCGGAGCATCAAGGTGGTGCTGGATCAACCCTGCTTAGCTTGTGCGCCTCGACCGGCGGCAGGGCTGAATGATGGCGGTGCAACACCGATCAACGGCCGGCCCTTCGCACGTGGTGGTGATCGGAGCCGGCTGGGGTGGCTGGGGTGCGGCCAAGGCCCTCTGCCAGGCCGGTGTGCGGGTCACGCTCGTGGATGGGCTGGCGGATCCCACCGGCAGCACGCCGCTGACCACCGCCAGCGGCAAACCGTTTGAAGCCGGCACCCGCGGCTTCTGGCGGGATTACCCCAACATCAATGCGCTCACCGATGAACTCGGACTGAGCAACGTGTTCACCGACTTCACTAGCAGTGCCTTCTGGTCGCCCCAGGGGCTGGAGGCCACAGCACCGGTGTTCGGTGATGGGCTGCAGCTGCCCAGTCCGCTGGGGCAGGCGTTCGCCACGATCAGCAACTTCAAGCGACTGCCGGTTGCCGATCGACTCAGCATCGCCGGGCTGCTGGTGGCGATGCTCGATCTGAACCGCAGCCCTGCGGTGTACGCGCGCTACGACGCTCTCGATGCGCTCAGCCTGTTCCGGCAGCTGCAGATCAGCGAGCGGATGATCGATGAATTCCTGCGGCCGATCCTGCTGGTGGGCCTGTTCAAGCCGCCGGAGGAGCTGTCGGCGGCGGTGACGATGGAGCTCCTCTACTACTACGCGCTGGCCCATCAGGATTCCTTTGATGTGCGCTGGATCAGGAGCCGGAGCATCGGCGAGCAACTGCTCGCGCCGTTGAGCCAGCGGCTGGGCCGCGAGCATCAGCTGCAGGTGCTGGGGGGCACCCTGGCGGCTCGTTTGAACGTCTCCCCAGAGAACGGGGCGATCGAATCGGTGCAGACGCGATCGCTGGCCACGGGTGAGACGGGGTTGATCGACGACGTGGATGCCGTGGTGCTGGCGGTGGGGGCTCGAGGGCTGGGATCGCTGATGGCGGCATCCCCGGAGTGCGCCGCTCTGGCACCGGAACTGCTGCGGGCCGGCGAGCTCGGCGCGATCGATGTGGTGTCGGTGCGGCTGTGGCTGGATCGCACGGTTGCCGTTGCCGATCCCGCCAATGTGTTCTCGCGGTTCGAGGCTCTGCGCGGTGCCGGGGGCACCTTCTTCATGTTGGATCAGCTGCAGGGCGAAACGCTGCAGGAGCTCTGGGGCAATCAACCGGTGCAGGGGTCGGTGATCGCCAGCGACTTCTACAACGCCAGTGCCATTGCGGAGTTGAGCGATCAGGCGATCGTCGACTGCCTGATGCAGGAACTGCTGCCCCTGGCGCAGCCGACCTTCCGGGAGGCGCAGGTGGTGGATCAGGAGGTGCGGCGTTATCCGGGATCGGTGTCGTTGTTCTCGCCGGGCAGCTTTCAGCAACGCCCGCCGCTGGAGACCTCCATGGCGACGGTGGTGTGCGCCGGCGACTGGGTGCGCATGGGGGAGCGGGAGCACGGCGCCAAGGGCCTCTGCCAGGAACGGGCCTATGTGTGTGGCCTGGAGGCGGCCAATTCGCTGCTGCGGCGCGGGGTTGTGCGCGGAACGGGCTCCGGCGAACACCGGGTGATTCCGATCCGCCCGGATGAACCGCAGGTGGTGCTCGGCCGGGCCCTCAACAAGCTGGTGATGGATCCTCTGGAGGCGGTGGGTCTGCGCTGGCCCTGGCTGGCGGGGTCCGGATGAGCCGGCGAGTACCGGTTGTCGGTTTCAGGCGTTTTTGCTGAGTGCCATTCATGCATCTCTCGCTAGCGTCGATTCAGTGAAGGGTTGTGAGTGATGCAGATATTGGAAATGGTCACGCTTGTTCTGGTGGACCTCGCGCTGATGGTTTATCTGGTTGAAAAGGGATCGGGTTTTGTGCGGGAGCGCCGCAAGATCACGCGTCTTGTGAATCGTCATCCCGAGATGAGAGGTGTCCATCCGGAACAAGACGATCTGTTCGTGTTTGAAAGCGACGATTGCCTGAAGGATTTTGTTCTGCAGAACAATGAGCCTGGAATGGATGAACCGTTCTACGTTCCAGACGACGAGCTGGATCAAGACTGAGTTAGCGTTCACCCCCACAAGTGCCACGGCAGTAACCCCAGCCGATGAATCGCCAACGTTTCAGAGGCTTGTACCTTCAGAACACGGGCCATCCGCTGTGCTTTTCGTTCGTCACGTATACGCCGCAGACCAGAGACCAGATGGTGTCCTGCGGTGATCTGAGGGCGGACGATGAGTATTTTAGCCCGGTGCTGTTTGATTTTCTGCTGTTCGTTTCCGAGGGCATTCTTGGTTGCCCGCCTGATGCGTCTTTCCCGTTTGGTTATGACGATTTGGCCATTGCCGCGTCACGAATCCGGGGAACCGGTGTGCAGCATGAGTATCTGATCGCTGTGAATCAGGTTGCGTGGAACGACGACAAGCAATCCGTTCTTGATCGGCTGAGAGAGATCCTGTCGAGAGCGTCGTGGGATGGGGCTCGCCTGAGCCGGCGTGATGATCATCAATGACATCGTGGATTCACCCCTGCGTGATCCCCTTGGCCAGCCCAGCTGATCCTGATGTGAACCTCAAGCGGGCCCTGGAGCAGCTGGGCCAGAACGAAGCGGCGGTGGCCGAGGCGATCAACGAAGCCCGGGCTGAACAGTCCCGCACCGAGCCACCGGTCTCCGGCCCGGAGTTGCTCGCGCGCATCGATGAACTGGCAGACCAGCGCTCACTCGACAGCCAGGACGCCGCATTGCTCTGCCATTGGCCCGATGCCGCCTCGATCGGCCAGGCCTGGTTTGCGCTCAAGCACCCCGGCCAGAGCGTGCCCAGCCCGATGCTGGTGCTCGATGCCTATCTGGTGGGGGCACCGCCGTTTCTGAGCAAGGCCCAGCGTGATCAGGTGAGCGACTGGTACCGCAGCAAGGTGTCGGCCAATGCCGAGTACACCGCTGCGGTGACCGGTGCGGCCAAGGCCTTTGTGCTGATCGGTGATCTCAACGCCAGTGCCGCCGGCATGGCCTGGCAGACGATCATTCCTGATCTGCTCGCGCAGGGCCACGATCTGGGGTTCAACGTCACCAAGGAACAGGTGACGGCGGCGGCAGCCCGTTGGATCGTGGCGGTGGCCGACACGTTCACGCCGCCATCGCTGGACTGAGGATGCCGAGTGATGCTTCACGACGTGCCTGCTCTGGCCCAGGGGTTGATCAGCGGCAGGCCAAGGGCGTCGAAGTCAGCGGTGTTGCGTGTGGCCAGCTGTCCGTCATGGGCGAGAGCCGTGGCGGCGATCACGGCGTCGGCGGTGCTGATCGGGCGTGCCATGCGCTCGCGATGGCTCACCAGGGCTGCATACCAGTGCGCTGCTGCGCTGTTGAACGGAAGCACTGGGAGCTGGAGTACCTCAGCAACGAGGCTGCTCCAGCTCCGCTGGAGTTGCTCCTTGCGCTGGGAGTCGGGCAGGCGGGCGATGCCGTGCAGGATTTCGGCTTCATTCATGGCTGTGATGGCGACGGCTTCGGCACTGAGTTGATCGGCCCAAGCCATCACGGAGGCTGCCGGCTCTGGCTTCATCAGTTCCGAGAGCACATTGGTGTCGAGAATGATCACGGCTCAAGCTTCGGCGCTGATGGGCTGTCGTTTCGTGAGGGCAGATCCAGCTCGAGGCTCCCAAGGCTTGCGAAGTGGTTGTGGATGCGTGATCCCAACCCCTCTGTGGTTGCCGCTGGTTTCGCGGGTTCAACCACCTGGCGAAGAATCTGGCGCACCTCTTCCTCCATCGAGTGCCCGTGCTCGGCGGCGCGGCGCCGGAGTCGATCGCGCACGGCGTCGTCGAGGTTGCGGATCGTCAGGGTGGCCATGGGGCGAGGATTGCCTGCAGTGCTGTCATTGCTGTCAACGCTAGCGATGGCCATGGGGTTTGATCGGTTGCTCCCTGCCATGCCTTCATGCCCTGGCTGTCTCACTCCATCAGGTTTGCCGGCACCCAGATGGCAGCGGTGGCATCACCCAGGCCAGTGGTTCGGCCTTCGAGGTGTTCGATGCCGATCCAGGCGCAGATCAGGGCATCGAGCATGTCTTCCACTGGCTTGAGCGAAGCCAGTGTTGTCACCTCGGAGGGCTGAGGCAGGCTGAGAGGAATGGCGCTGATGCGCTGGCTGAGGGCCTGGTGGATGGCGGTGAACTCAGCCATCAGGCGTCTGATCCGTTCGGCAATCGGTGGTTGCTCCGCCCTCCAGTACTGCGCCGAGCGGCTCACCTTGTAGGGCACGCGGTAGTTGCGGTTGAGCAAGGCCAGCAAGGCCACATGGGGGTAGCACTCGATCAGGGCCGGTCCTTGGCGAGCCGTAGTTGTGGTGTGCAGGGCAACGCCGAGTTCGGCGAAGCGTTTGCGCAGTTGATCGGCGATGGCACCGGGACGTTCGGCTGATGGGCTGTGCACGGCGCAACCCTTCGGCCCGAAGCGGCTGGCGATGGCGGTGTCGGCGGCCCTGCGGCTGGTGATCGGTGTGGTGGCCAGGGGCATATCGACCGACACGCAGTCCACCGGCAATCCGCCCAGTCGGCGGCAGGCCGCCAGCAGTGCGGCGGGGTTGGGTTCACTGCCCTGCGCTTTCCGGCTCCCATTCCAGGCTTGGCCGGCGGAGAGGGCGAGAAAGGCGTCGTAGCTCGGGGCCAGCGCCAGGCATCGCCAACCCTCAGCAGCCTGTTGCACCAGGGCCACACCACTGGGGTTGTGGGCCGTCCAGGCAGCGTCGATGCCCAGGACGCAGTGGCCGTTGTCTGGATCAGGTTGGTTGGCCATCCAGGGCCCAGGGATTGATGAGTGGTGAGTCGGTGGCCACTGCTCCAACACTTTGCAGCGTCCCGAGGTGGCCAGGCGCCATCACGCCTTCCTCCATGTGAAGGAATGCATGAAGTACCTATTGATTTTCGAGAGCAGAGGAGTAGAGATAAATCAGCGATACGGAGAGAGATGGTCACGATCTGTTCAGGTTTTTTTGATCTATGCATCCCACTCAATGCATTGGACAAGGCTCAGCCCAGTCAGGCTGATGAACCCAGGCAAGCAATGAAGTCTCAGCACGATCTGTACTGGGAGGAGCGTTGCGACAAATCACCGACTGCACCTGGATGCAAGATTTACGACGACTGAGCGCAGGACTGATTTCCGCGTTGAGACGATCGGGGCAATGCAACGAATTGCCTTCATGCCATACAACAACTCCAGGCTGATCTGCCTGGGGTTGTTATTGGGATTTTGTCAAGAAGCTGTTTCTTGCTTGGCTTGCAATCGGACTGGAAGCCAGAAGATCGCCTTTGCCAGGGTAAAGCAAAATGGTGCAAGACTTTTGCTGATAACCGCATTCATTGACGTCATGACGCGTTGAGTATTCAAACGTAAAATCTCATGAAAAACAAAATTGTCGTACTCGACACGAATGTGCTTCTCCATGACCCTGAGGCTCCACACCGCTTCGGAGATCTGAGGGTTGTGATCCCCATGCAGGTGGTGGAAGAAATCGATCGCTTTAAAAAAGATCACTCTGAAAAAGGCAGGAATGCCCGGCGGATTTCAAGGCTCCTGGATTCCTATCGCGCTCGCGGAAGCCTCGCTGATGGCGTTCCAATCCAGGGATCTGATCAGGGAATATTGCAAGTGATTTTCTGCCAGACCCAAGCCCTCAATGAATTACCGGCAGAGTTGCAGGGTGGGGGTGGTGACAACAACATTCTCGCGGTGGCCCTGGAGCAGATGCGATGCAGCGGGCTGAAAGAGGCGCCAGAGGTCGTCTTGATCAGCAAAGACATCAATCTGAGAATCAAAGCCGATGCGGTGGGTCTGCAAGCGGAGGACTACATCAACGACAATGTCTCGATTGATGATTTGTACACGGGCTTCCGTGAACTCAGCACCGATGCGGAGACGATCAAGAACCTGCATGACGAGGAGCAACTTTCACTGTCAGCAGTAACAGATGCCGAGGGGCAGCATCTCCAGGCCAATGAAGGCGTCGTGATGGTGGATCAGCACAACGACAGCCACAGCCTGCTTGCCCGGCATCAAGGCAACAGCAACACCATCAAGCCGCTGCACTGGCTGAATCGGGCTCATTTGGGACGCATCAAGGCGAGAAACCGCGAGCAAAGCTTCGCGCTTGATCTGCTGCTGGATCCATCCATCGCCCTGGTGACTCTGGTGGGCAAGGCAGGCACAGGCAAAACGCTGCTGGCCCTGGCTGCCGGCTTGCACCAGGTGGCTGATACCCATCAATACGCACGCCTTCTGGTGACGCGTCCGCCGATCTCACTCGGAAAAGACATTGGTTATCTGCCCGGCACGCTTGAGGAGAAGCTCGGGCCCTGGATGAAGCCGATCATCGACAACATCGATTTCCTCACCGGTGCTTCACCTGGTGAGGATGCTGACCAGACGAAAATACAGCGGCATCGGGAACCACGCAACGCCTGGGCTGACCTTCAAGGCATGGGCTTGTTGGAGGTAGAAGCGATCAACACCATTCGTGGTCGATCGATCCCCAATCAGTTTCTGGTGGTGGATGAGGCGCAAAACCTGACTCCCCTGGAAGTGAAGACGATCGTCACGCGGGTGGGTGAAGGAACAAAGGTTGTGTTCACCGGTGATCCCTATCAAATCGACAACCCCTATGTGGATGCAGAAAGCAACGGTCTCACCTGGTTGGTGGAAAAGCTCAAGGGTCAGCCTCTGGTGGGACACATGACCCTCACAAAGGGAGAGCGGAGTGAACTGGCTGAACTGGCTGCCAACATCCTCTGATTGAAGACGAACAATTGATTTTTTCAACACATGCCTGGATTCAATGATCAATCCAATGGCGAGCAAGCCAATCTGGATGCCATTCTGAAATCATCGACCTACCGAATTGCCCATGAAGATCCTGATTTGTTGAACAGCAATGCCATGCGCGGTGTGCGCATGCTGCTTGAAATCACCAAGCCTGATCTGGATCTGGAAACAGCTGGTGTGGAATCAACCATCATTGTTTTTGGCGGCGCCAGAATTGTCGATCGAGAGACTGCACTCAAGGGATTGGAGGAAGCAGAGCGATGCCTGAGCGAAAACCCAGGCTCATCAACGTTGAAGCGACAAGTCGCCCACGCTGAACACCGCGTCGTGTTGTCTCGTTTTTATGATTTGGCCCGAGAATTTGCCCGCCTAGCCTCCCAGCATGGCCAGGCGAATCACAAACAATGCCATGGATGCGCATCGCATGTGATCGTGACCGGCGGTGGGCCGGGAATCATGGAAGCAGCCAACCGTGGCGCCTTTGAAGCCGGTTGCCGTTCCATCGGGCTCAATATCACTCTCCCGTTTGAACAGCACCCCAATCCCTACATCACGCCTGATCTTTGTTTCCGGTTCAATTACTTTTCACTTCGCAAATTTCACTTTGTGATGCGTTCCGTCGGGGCCATCCTGTTTCCAGGGGGCTTTGGCACGCTTGATGAGCTCTTTGAGCTCCTCACCTTGCGGCAGGTCGGCACCAAGGGGAGCATGCCAATCGTGCTGTTCGGTACAGAGTTCTGGACCAAACTTGTGAACTTTGACTACCTCGCCGAGATGGGTTTGATTTCAAATGATGATCTCGATCTGATTCATTTTTCAGACACGGCAGAGGAGGCCTGGAACTTCATCCGCAGCCAGACGCTGGCTGAGCCTGAGAAAAGCTGAACAAGACTCAGATGGAACCCGATTCGAGCAGGTGGTCCATCAAGGCTGCATAGAGCTGTGTCTTCATGTTCCACAAACAGGCCTGTTCGTTGGCGTCACCGCCGGGCCAGTTGATGTAGGCCTCGGAGACAACCCTGTGCAGAACACGCAGAGCGTCCGTTTCCATCGAGATGGTGGTGATTATTTGATTGTCTTCCATGGCTCACTCGGGTGGAGAGGAACTGAATTCAGAGGCCCTGGGATTGGCGCACGATCCAGGCTGATGCGGCTTGCTGTTGTTTCCATGCCACCAACAGTTCTTTGGCGATGCTGCGCAGGGCTGGCACATCATCCGAGTTGTCGATCTCGCGTGAGAATTTTTCGATTTCAAATTTCTGGCCCAGAGTCAACGCAATCGGTTCCATCAGCTTGTGGCGTCGTGAGCGGAACGTACCCCAGAACTTCTGCTGCAGCAAATCAAAAATGTAGTGTTTGCAACCGATTGGAAGGAAGAATGATCAGCCCAATACATTTCCTCCGTTACAGAACATTTCTGAATGCGGCTGATCACTCGGATCGCCAAGGCTTATGGCTTTAGAAAACCTTTGTAGGCCTGGCTCTGATGCATTTCTCCTGGGAAAAACATCGAGAATTATCTCGGAATGTAGCTGTTGCGTCAGACAGCAACCAGGGAATGGCCCTCGCTCTCATGGGTATTGCATTGACGATGCTGGCTACGGATCTTCTGGTCCACGAGCTGCAAACCTCAGCCTTGCCGACCTCGAGATCCTGATGGTTCTGCAGGTCTGAGCTCAGATTGATCCCTTCGATCTTGGCCCGTGATTGTGTTCGGTCAGCCCAGGCTGATCAAGGAGATACCTGCAACAAACAGCAGAACGGACAGCAGAAACAAGCCTCCAGTCATCGGTAGCCGTCCTTTTTGATTGATTGCATCCCCTGGTGTGCAGCCCGGCGCCCCAGATCCCAAGCTGCTTGGGCGATGTTTTTGATCGCATCCTTGGCGGAGCTGCGAACCCGGCGAGGGCTGCGCTGCATGGCATCGGGCCAGGATCCTTCCGGCCACCGCGGCATCCGGCCTGTGACTCGGTCACCAAGTTGAAGCAGGGATCGTCGCAGCTGGCCGGCCACAGCTCTCAAGCAACAGCATCAATCTGCTGGCGCCACGGCAAGGGTGCAGTGCCCAATGACACCAAGGGCGTCTGGTGCCTTGATTCGTTCCTTGGAGTTGGTTGATCAGGCCTGCTGATTTCCCGCCATCACCAAGACCAACAGTTCGGCCATCGAGCGTCTCTCCCACCAGCTTGCGCGAAGCCATTGTTGTCAGCTCGGATGGCCCTGAGTCCGGCTTTGATGTCACCGAGTGGCTTCATCCTTCTTTGGTTGCTTGGTCTCTGCGTTCTCCACTCAGGGGAGAGATAGCTGAGTGGTTGATCCGTTCAAAGCTCAGACAGGGCTGAATCAAGGCCATCGATGACGGCTGCCAAGAACGGCAGATCCAGGGTTTCGATCGTGTCACTCATCTGGTGGTAGTTCGGATTCCGCATGAACGACGTGTCCGTCACCATCAGCGCGTCGTAACCGCGATCCCAGAAGGGGCTGTGGTCGCTGAGCCTCACATCCGGCACATCACGGCCTGCTCTGGGCACCGGCAGCGCCTTGGTGATCACGTGTTGGCCCATGGCATGGGTGAGCTGAGTGAGCATCAACGCAGGCCCCGCATTGCCCACCAGTGCAATGAAATCACCGCGGTCGCCGTACACAGCCCGCATGGCGGGATGGGGGTAGTTCTGCTCTTCGCTGGTGTAGGCCAGCATCTCCAAACTCACCATCAGCTTCAGGGGCTGTTGGTCTGTGCGGAGCTTCTCGGCCAGTGCGGCACTGCCGAGCATTCCCCATTCCTCCAGATCGAAGGCGACCAGCCACACCGGTCGCCGCGGTGGATGGGCCGACCAGCGGCGTGCGAGTTCAAGCAATGCGGCCACTGCGCTGGCGTTGTCGTCGGCACCGATGGAATGCAGCGGGCCGTCGTAGTGCGCTCCAACCAGCAGGGGCTTCAGCGTCGGCTGACGTCCGGGCAGCTTGAGGATGAAATTGACACCGTCTTCACTGTTGCTGATGAAGCGATGCTCCTCGACAGGTCCGATGGAGGCAAGCGATTCACGAACATGGCTGCGCACCGTCATCAGACCCAGCGGATCCCAGCGCGCGTGCCGCGGGATCGCGATGGTGGTGAGGTCTTGAAGGCTTGTTGGAGTCAGCGCTGCCATGCCGTCAGTCTGCGATCCGATTCTCCTCTTGCCCAGGAGTCGGCAACTCCCCCTCGCGCACTCGCCTCAGCACCTCGCGCGATACCGCGAGCTTGATGGGGGCGGTGGCAACTCCCTTGGCTTCTGCTGCCAAGCGTTTGCGAATCGGAGCAGTGTTGTCAGCAGGCATGGCTCCACTGTTCTGAAGTGAAAGCGGAAATACATCCCTGAGTTGAGGGATCTGATCGCATTGACTGATCCCTCAGTTAGGGGAATCTTCGCTCTCCTCCCACACGTTCACGCTTGAGCGCAGGGCTTCGCGGCGCAGGTTCTTGCGGCTGAGGTTGCGATCCTGGTGGAGCATGGCGCGGCGTTGCTGGATGGCGTGGCGTTCGGTGTTGATCGCGGCGCTGCAGGGCATGGAGGCCAGAGACTCGTCGATGGCCGTCAGGCATTGCTCAGCACCCTCAAGATCGTCGGCATCTATGGCCTCGATGGCGCGCTGACGGTCGCGGTTGGCCTGCAGAAGGGCGAATTGTTCCGCCACAACGGGGTCCACCTCCATCTCGGCGATCTCAGCAGCGGGCATAACCGGCAGGCTGAGCATCTCAACCTGGCTGTGGCGTTCGGATTCGCCGGGTTGCTCCCAGGCCAGACGCAGGCTGGCGATGTCTGCATTCGCAGTCCAGGCCGGCAGTTCGATCTTCACCGCCACGTGCAGTTCCTTTCCAAACCTGAGGTTGGGCAGCTGCCAGTTGCCGAAGGCGGTTTGCGGGAGGTCGTTGAGAACGTCGTTCAGTTCAGCGCCATTGCGGGTGCGGATGCCAAGGCTGATCCGCTGCGCTGCGGTATTGGTGAGGCCGGAGAGCTCGTTGGCATAGAGATCCGGCAGCTGTTTGGGGTCGTCGATGAAGGCAAGCGTTCCGTCGCCACCGCTGGCGATGGCACCCATCAGGTCTTCATCAAAACCATCACCGAGCCCGAAGGCACTGGTGCTCACGCCGTGCTGGCTGAGGCCCTGCACCTGCTGGGCAATCGCCTCTTCTTCCGTGATCCCGTGGTTGGTGTGGCCATCGGAGAGCAACAGCACCCGATTGAGTGCCTGGGGGTTGAGCTGCTCGGCGACCTGCATCGCCCCCGTGCGCCATCCCTGTTGCAGGTCGGTCATGCCACGGGCCCGAATCGTGTTGATGGCATGCACGAACAGCTCCGGATCATGCACCGGCATTGAGGGCACCAGCAGTTCGGCTTCGTGATCGAAGACCACGATGGCTAGGCGATCGGCGGGGCTGAGCTCGCGCGCCAGAAAGCGGGCGGCTTTGCGGGCCTGGCTGAGGGGTGTGCCGTCCATTGAGCCGGAGCGGTCGATCACCAAGGCCAGGTTCAGCGGTGGGCGGCTGGTGCTGGTGGTTGGTGCTGGTGTTGGCACCACGCTGATCAACAGATCCAGGCTGCTGGCGGCATCGCCGGCGACGGCGGGGCGCAGGGGGCGGAAACGCAGTGTTGGGGTTGGCATTGAGGTTGTCGTTGCGGTTGGGCTCAGGGGTTGGTTTGCTCGATCTGGTCCGACAGGGATTGATTTAGCTGTTGCAGCCAGCGCTGGCGGCGTGGACCTGGCGGTGGGATCGCTGCGTCATCACTGAGATGCAGTTCGACGCCTGGCGCGAGCTCGAAGCGCTGCCAATGGCTGGATCCGGTTGGGATCGATGACAGGCGGCGGCGCGAAGGCGAGCGGCTCAGGGAGGAGGTTGCGGGTAGCTCCTGCAGGTAGGCGAGGGCTTTGTTCTCTTCGATCAAAGGGGAAGACATGGCAGCTGCCATGGCAGCGGGGGCTTCTGGCAGCAGGTCAGCCAGTTGCGCATCGATGTCGTTATCGCTTGCGGCGGCCAGTGGTGCGATGGCGGAGAGGCTGAGACCGCGCTGGGCCAGGGAGCGGATCAGCAGCAGTTGCCGCAACTGGCGTTCGCCGTACACGGCGTGGCGGCCATCACGACCGGGTCGATCAATGAGTCCTTCGGTGGCATAGAGGCGGATGGTGCGTGGGTTGAGGACTTCCCCAAGTTGGTCGCTGGCTTGCGCGAGCAGCTGATCAAGGCTGTAGCTGAAGGGATTTGGATCCATCTCTTGATCATGTGCACTTGCAGTGCAACTGTCAATGAGTAAAGGCTGAGCGTTGCTCCGCTGCTGCTTCTGGGTGGGCGTGAACGGTGACGGGAGCTTCAGATTCGGCCTTTGTGATTCATGTCGTATCCCTCAGTTGGGGGATTTCTGCGGCCGGAATGATCCCTTAGTTGGGTGATCCCAGGGCTGATTGCTGGCTTCATCCACAGCCGGGTGTTCAGCAAGGGCCGCAGCAGTGCTGGCTCCGGTGAAGCGCGTTTGCTGGAGGAGCGGCTGCTGAAGGCCGATCAGGGGCTGGCGCAATTCAGCCAGCAGCTGGAAGCGCAGAGTTCAGAGCTGCGCGCTGCGCAATAGCAGGCCCAACAGGCCAGTCAACAGGCAGCGGTGAGCCGCACGCAACTAGAGGGAGTGAGCCAAGAGCGGGATGCGCTCAAGGCTGGCCATGACTCCGCACTGGCCGCCATGGATCAGCTGCGCCGTGAGAAAGAAAAGCTCACGGCAACGATGGCGGAGGTGGCTGAGAAGCTGCGCAGTCAGGAGAGCCAGACCCAGTTCCTCGAGCAGGCCCGATCTGATCTGCTCACCCAGTTCCGCTCATTGAGCGGCCAGATGCTGGATGGCTCCCGCGAAGCATTGCTCAAGAGCACCAAGGAAACGGTGAGTGAGCCATTTGCCAAGGAAGTGCTGCAGTTGCGCCAGCAGGTGGAGGCATTGCAGAAGGATTCCAACGCCAAGCTCACGGTGCTGGCGGAAACCACCCGCGATCTGCGTCAGCGCAGTGAAGACGTGCAAGGCGCAGCCCAGCAGCTCACCTCGGCGCTGCGTTCTCCGAATGTGAAAGGGCAGTGGGGCGAGGTGAACCTGCGCCGGATCCTGGAATTTGTGGGCTTGATCGCCTATTGCGACTTCGATGAGCAGGTGCATGTGGGCACCGATGAAGGTGCCTATCGGCCCGATTGCGTGATCACGATCCCAGGCTCACGCCGCTTGATCGTGGATTCCAAAGCACCGATCGAGAGCTATCTCGATGCATTGCAGGCCACTGATCAAACCCAGCGGGACGCAGCACTCAATGAGCACTTGAAGAAGGTGCGCAGCCACATCGATCTGCTGAACAAGAAGGATTACGCCGGCAAGCTCAGTGCCCTGGGCCAGGTGGTGGATGGGGTGGTGCTGTTCATCCCGGTGGAAGGTGCCCTCTCGATGGCCTTGGAGCGGGATCCGCAGCTGCTGGAGTACGCCTTCAGCAAGAACATCATCCTCACGTTCCCTACCAGCCTGCTGGCGATCCTGAAGGGATTGGCGATGACAATTCAGCAGGCGGAGATCGCCAAAAATATCGATGATATTCAGGCGCAGGCTGTGGAGCTGCACAAGCGCTTCTCCACCTTCATCGACAAGTTCAACGACATCGGTAGCCAACTGAACCGCTTGAACAAGAGCTTCAATGCAGCGGTGGGTTCAGCGCAGAGCCGGTTGTTGCCGCAGGGCCGGCGTTTTGCGGAACTGGCAGGGCAGAACGGTGAAATTGATCTGAGCGATCAGATCGATGAGGTGGTGCGGGAGATTCAGGCGGGGGAGTGATCTCAGCCGTTATTGGCGTTACGTCGACTGACCTGATGCTGCCGAAATCGTTTGCAAGAGCTCTTCTCTACTTATTGATGTTTCCCCTGTCGCGAGCTCTTCCATAGCCTTTGTTGGAAACAACGGACTCCCCGGCACCCACAGCTCGCAGCTGTCGCTGTTGTCCTCGTAATAGGAGGCATTGCAGGTCACGCGCATTTCTTCGTCGAGGCCGGGTTGGGTCCAGGCGAAGTCGTATTCACCGATCGGACGAGCGCTGCAGCCCGGTGGCAGCAGCGACGGCTGTCTGAGGATCGCTTCGAGATCAGCCAGGGTGAGCGGTGAATGCTGCAGGCTGTTCACCACTTCACGGATGGCATCAAGGTCCTGAAGGACATCATCAAGATCGAGGCCCTTGATCTCGGACTCCTGCTCAACAGCTGCCACCGCTGATGCCCTCGCCTTCTCACGCTGATCACGGCTAACGAGGGTGGCCTGGGAGATGGAGCTGGAGGCCTTGGCCAGGATCGGCTGCAGCTTGCCCACCACCTGCTCGAACATCGCAATTCGACCTTTCAGCGCCCGATACACATCGGCCTCCACAGTTCCATCGAGATGCAGGTTCACGATCTGCATTTGCTCATGGGTCTGGCCAATGCGGTCGATACGGCCAATGCGCTGCTCCACACGCATCGGGTTCCACGGCATGTCGTAGTTGATCAGTGCGCCACAGAACTGGAAGTTCAGGCCCTCGGCTGCTGCATCGGTGCAGAGCAGGATCTCGGCTTTGCCTTCCTTGAAGCCCCGTTTGGTGGCCTCGCGATTCAGGGCTTTCCAGACCCCGCCCCTCTGCAGGATCTCTCCTCCGCGGCCGGTAAAGGCCATCAGGCTGGTGCGCTCTGCGCTGATCAGCAGCTGCTTGAGGGCATCGACGGTGTCGGTGTACTGGGAGAAGACGATCACCTGTTTGTAGCCCTGGGCCTGCAGTTGCTCGATGGCCTTGAGGAACTCGGCCCCCTTGCTGTCGTGGCCGACCAGGGGCCTGGCCTGATCGAGCAGCACCCCGATGGCTTCGAGTTCCCCTTGGAGCGAGGGCTCCTGGAAGGCGCTCTGCATGCCCTCCAGGTCGAAGGTCTGCTCTCCGCTGATGTCGTCGTCTTCTGCGGCCGCCGCGTCTTCCTCCAGCTGTTGCTGGTGGCCAGCCAGGCGCTTCTCCAAGGTGGAGACCAGGGCGGCCACGCTGCTGGCGAGGCGGCGGCGGTAGATCGTCATCACGAAGCCCACTGCCGATTTCTTCTGGCCTGTTGCCTGGGCGTATTGGGTGGAGATGAAGTCCTCCACAGCGTCGTACAACGCACGCTCCTGCGGCGTGCTCTCCAGGAAGCGGTCGTCCACGTGGCGAGTTCCGATGGCCAGATCCATCGATCCCTGCTGCTTGTAGGCCCTCAGCAGGTTGCGGCTATGACGGGAGATCAGCCCCTGCACAGGGGTCCAGCGCTTCGCCATAGCCAGCGAGGCCTGGCGGATCTCGACACTGAGATTGCGGCGGGAGAGGGGGTCCCTGTCATTGAGGGCGCGCAGGGCCTTGCGTTTGCGCAGCGGCGACCTACGCAGCTCTTCCGGCATGGCATTGCCCGGTGCCTCGCCAAACGCCGACACACTGCTGCGCCACAACCCAGCCAGGTAGGCCAGTGTTGCCTCATCCGGGTTCTCCTTTTCCACCCACTCGAAGAACCTCTCGAAGGCGTCTTCGGTCCACTCGGGGGGCATGCCTAGCAGGGCGAGCAGGTCCCACACTTCCAGCTCATTCACCTGCATGGGTGTGGCGGTGAGAAGCAGCAAGCCATTGGTGCGCTGGCGCAGCTGCTGCATGAGCTGCATCAGGGTGTTGGGGCGGAGGCGCTCGCCACCGCTGCTGCTGTTCTCCCGACGGGTTCGGGCGTGGTGGGCTTCATCGAGCACCACCAGGTCGTAGGGCTCGGCTTCCAGCAGATCTTTGTGGCGTTCGCGCCGCCGCATCAGGTGGCTGGAGACCAGCACGTAGGGCTCTGCTGTCCAGCTGTTCCGGTCCACCGGCCTGGAGAGCCCAGTGGGACGGAAACGGGTGGGTTGCCAGTCGAGTGTCTTGCCGCTGTAGATGGGCCAGTCGAGGCCAAACTTCTCGCGCAGTTCCCGCTGCCACTGCTTGAGCACCGACGCAGGTGCCATCACCAGCATGCGACGGGCCCGGCCGCTTAACCAAGCCTGACGGAGTAACAGGCCGGCCTGGACCGTTTTGCCGAGGCCCACCTCATCCGCGATCAGCAGCCTGGGCGGCCACTGCTGCCAGAGGCGCTGGAAAGCGCGCTGTTGGTGGGGCCAAGGAGTGACAGCACTGGTGCCTTCACCGACCCGTTCGGCTCCGGGCAGATCGCTGGCGGCGGCCTGCAGCACGTAGCTCCACACGATTCGGCGCCGTTCATCGATGTCGGGAACGATCTCAACGACGGGCTCTGGCTCTGGTGCTGGCAGATCGTTGAGGAAAGGTTTGAGGCGACGGGGCAGGGCCTGCTCAGACGGCGCATAGATGGCCAGTTGCTGGCGGATTGCCTCAGGGAGGGTGAAGGTGCGGGCGCCGGCGTCCTGGTTTTCCCAGAGCCGCAGAAAGCCGGCCTCCAGATCATCAATGGTCTCGACACCACCGGGCTTCCAGGAGCAGAAGGTCTGGATGGTTTCGAAGTTGCTGGTCCAGCCGTTGGGGGTTTCGTTGACGCTGCCACTGAAGCCCAGGCGATCGCCGTGGAGGTCTTCCACCACGCCCTCTTTGGCGTGGAAGATCGCGCCGTCATTGACGATGTGCCCGTCGATGAGGGGCAGCCCTACGCGGATCTCCAGGTGGCCCCGGCTCACCAGCCACGCCAGGAGCTCGGCCCCTAGAGCGACGTCACCTTGACCACCCGGCTCAACACCCTCGAAGGGGAAGTGGGTTGAGAGGTGATCGGTGAGAACAGTTTCAGAGGGAGTTCCGGCTGCCAGAGCAGCGATGTCGGCTTCGCTTAGGAACACGCCGGTGATCAACCGCATCTGGCCGCGGCCCAGGCCATCAGGTGACGCAGCCACCAGGTTTTCCACCCCCTCCAATACCTGAAGCAGGGAGCGGCTGGTGAAGTAGCCGGTGACGCGCCAGTAGCGCACGGCATCCATCAGGGCCGGTTTGTAGAAGCCCTCCAGCAGGCTCTCCAGGGAGCTGCTGAAACGCCCTTTCCAGGTGTGATCGGCAAGGCCGGCCATGGCTGCCTAAACCTCAGCCAGTTCCGCGAGCACCATTTCCAGCTGCTTCGGTGCCGACACCTCCTCCGCCAAGGCAAGCCGACGCAGGTTCTCCAGGGCCTCAAAGTCCGACGCGGCAGGCGCAGCGGCCTTCACGGGATCGAAGCCGGTGTAGCGAGCGGAGATGGGCAGTACCTCCAGCACGGCCTCCAGGGCGGTGAGGAAGTCGGCGCTATTGGCCAGGCCGTTGTCATCGAGAAGCTGCTTGGCAGCGTTGAGGTCGATGCTGCGGGCGCGGTGGGCGCAGTGGTGGATGGCATCGATCCAGGAGCGGGTTCCATCAGGGGAGCCAAGCTTGCCTTTGGTGGCGCGGGTGGAGCTGTCCCAAAGGATCAGGTTGCTGGTCTTCTTCTCGGCCAACACACCCACTACGTCGTTATCAAGGTCGAGACCCACGACGCGAGCGAGGCGCAGGGCTTCATCGAACGGGAACTGCGGGGCCTCAAAGGCATCCCAGGCCAGCACGAACCACTCGGTGAGCGGATCAAGCTGAGCGCGACGAGAGCCGGAGGTGAGCTTCTCCATCCGCCAGGCCTTCACCTCTCGGCGAGCAGCATCAAGAGCGTCTTCTGGGGTGACGGCGTAGGGGTCGTCTTCCTTGAGCAGTTCATCGAGGGTCAGCTGAGCACGGCCACGCTTCTTGGTTTTCTCCTGTATTGGCTTGGGCTGACCGCGCTTGATCGGCCAGTGCAGGGAGAACTCCTCCAGCGCCGGACCGAAGCAAGAGAGGTAGAGGTCAACACCGCGAATGCCACCGGCTTGGAACTGCTCGATGCGCTGGCGTACAGCAGCCTTCACGCGGGGTTCAAGGTCTTCCCAGTACTGCACCCCGTCTTCTGGTTTCTGCTCAGGTCGCGGTCGGCAGACAAGGAAGATCGTGCTGTTGGCGGCCGACTTGTCTTTTATGTGGAGTGAGCCTTCGGCTTCAGTGTTGATTG
Organism: Synechococcus sp. KORDI-49; assembly: GCF_000737575.1. NCBI lineage: Bacteria > Bacillati > Cyanobacteriota > Cyanophyceae > Synechococcales > Synechococcaceae > Synechococcus > Synechococcus sp. KORDI-49. The sequence goes on from NZ_CP006270.1 coordinate 179,038, forward strand.
GCCAGGAAGCCGTGATGGCAAAGCCGGCATCGATCAGGCCCTTGGTGAGTGCATCCCAGGCGCCGGTGGCCTTGTGGGTGAACATCAGGGTCATCACACCGTCATCCTTAAGGACGCGGCGGCACTCCGCGAAGATCTCGGCCATCTTCTGCTGGTAGTCGAGGCCAGCGAGAGCCTTCGCGCCCTTCTTGCCCTTGTGTAGGGCGGGGTTGGCAACGGCTTCGTTGTCTTTATCGGTGAGAGGCGCCATGAACAGCTCGGGGTAGAGCAGGCCAGCAGTGCGCTTGAGCCAGACATAGAAGAAGTCGCTCAGCTCGGCATACATCACGTTGTCGTAGTAAGGCGGGTCCATCACCACCGCATCCACCGTGCCGGCATCGAGATGAGCTAACGAATCACCAGATCCGCAGGAGATCACCATCGGAGAATCGGAGGTGTTGGTCTGAACTAAAGGAGTAGTGGCCGAAAACAATGGGCCTGCATCAACAACGGCCCCATTGGATGGAGCGATGAGCTCAGTGAGCTCACTTATGCAACGCCTAGTTTTTTCGAAAGCCCACTCGTAACCAAAGCCCGTAACAAGCGCGGCCATTTCTGCGTAGGACGCAACAAAAGCGAAGTCGTGGCGATCAAAAACCGACCGCACCCTCGAAGTTGTTGAGTCCCACCGACATGATCTCGCGTTGTAGTTAATAACGGTGTCAAGGGCCAGCGCGACATACCCCAGAGCCGCTCGGTTCAGATCAGATAATCCACCAGCTTTCGCCGATTCTTCATTCACCAATTCCCGGAAGATCTCGACGCTTGTGCCGTGGCAGAGCAGCTGGCGGGGCGAGAACAGATCGCGCCATAAGGGCATGCCGTACTGGATGGGGCGATCGTCGGTGCAGATCTTGGGGAAATTCTCATTCGGGACCAGATCCAGCGCCTCCCATTCCGGAAGCTTCTCCGCCAAGGCAGCGTCGATCGCGGCGCTGTTGTCGTCCTCCTGTCGTGGGGCGCGGTAGCACTGTTCCCATTTGTCTTTTTTAGGCCTGCCAGTTTTGGTGTAAGCGGTAGGCAGCTTGCGCTTGAGGGCCACCGCAAAAAGCTGCTCACCCATGCCTCCGGCCTGGGCCTGAGCCTTTACCTGATCGCCGACGATCACGCGGCCGCAGTCGGGATAAGGGCAGGTAGCAGCACCACCCTTCACCGTGCCCTCGCTCTGCTCGCCAACACTGCGCACGATCTCGAAGCTGCAATGGCGACTCGTGTCCCCCGGGCCCTCGCCCAGGTGGGGCACCAACTTCACGCCAGTGCCATCTGGCGCAAGCTTCCAATTGGGCGACAGGGGCACCTTGCCGGCGCAATAGGGGCAATGGACAGTGCGTGCCCAGAGGTAGCCATGCACCTGTGTGCCAGGTGGCTCAGGAGGGTAGAGGTGCTGGAAACGGGGCTCTGCCAGTTCCAGAAAACGGCCAGTCAGCCGGTTGTACTCATCGAGCAACGCCCGTTCGTGCTGCGATGGCCACTCGTAGGTAGCTTTCTGCACTAACACGGCGACAGGATTGATGTCGTTGGCCAAGGTCTTGCAACCCAGCCGCAGGCTTTCAAACGGAATGGACCCACCGCCGGCAGTTGGGTCGAGCACGGTGGGGTGTTCGACCCCAAGTTTTTGAGTCTCTTCCAGCAACCAGAACTCCTCCTTCTCGCTGGGTCTGTACTGGAATGCCCTGGGATAGCCGTACACGTTCAGACCGAGATCCTCCCCAGTCTTCTTGGCTTTAGCGATCCGCCTTTTCGCGGCAACTGGATCCCCGTGTATCCCGAGCATGTGCATGAACGTGCTCCGATCAGCATCCGCCGGCAGCAATGACGCCAGCACCGCCGCCCGAGAGGCCACCAGCGGCCGCCGCGCCCACCACACATGTAAGTAATTGATTGGCGGGAGGGCCGTCATTGATCGCCGCTCCCGCATGCTCTCTTCGCCAAGTTCAGCGATCGGTAGCCACTCTTCGATCAGACGTTTGGTCATGGTTCTGAGCTCAGTTCGCAGAGAGAAGAAGTCGTAATGCCGCCAACACCCGGCGAGGATTCTTGCGGTGCATCGCCATGCCCAGCCAATAAGCAGATTCTTCGCGGGCCATGGCATCAATGCCACGTGCGCAGTTCTCCATGGATGAAACGTTGCGCATGGGAGCCAACAGCTTGAACAGCAAACCCATCGCCATCGCCAAATCTTCAGAGAGGGCGTCTCGCCGGCTCTCGCCCTTTTTGAGCTTGGCCAAACTCACCTTCTCGGCTTTCAACTTCCGAAGAACAGAACCTTCAACGATGAGCAGTTTGTGACCACTCAATCCAGCGACACGCTTGGGCTCCTTGAGCTCCGGAGTGGCTGTGCTGGGCACCTGCCACACCTCCAGCTCCAGATCACTTGGCCCGCGCTGCTTGCTGCGCAGTTCGTAGGCCGGGCAGCCAGAAGCGATCGCCTGCGTCATGGGTTGGTGAGCTCCAGGCGGATCGTGGCGGTCTGGGCGCTGAGACCTGCTCGGGTGAGGCGGGTGATCCAGGCCTCACCGTCGTCATCCCAACGCAGGGGGGTCTCGTACTGGAGCTGGTAGGTGATGTCGAGCGACTTCTCCCCGCCTCGGCGCCACTGCCCTTCGATGAAGCCCCGCAGATGGGTGGCCTCCTCGGGGGTGCCGTTGAACTCGAAGCTCCATTCGGCATTACCGTCACCACTGCTCCAGCCGCCTTCCATCATTTCCACCCGCACCGTGGCGTCAGGCTCGGCCTTGAGCAGAGCCATTGGAAGGAAGCCATCGCCACTGTTCATCCGCCAGGTGAGGCTCTTGATCCCCTGGCCCGAGCTGCTCACCTGCTGGGCCAGCTGGGTGAGGGCTGTCTTCACGTTGTCGGTACGCTCGATCACCCCAGGGGCTTGTCCCGGCCCTGCTCCCGGTCCTGGTCCCGGTCCCGGTCCCGGTTCCGGTCCTGGTCCCGGCCCTGGTCCCGGCCCTGGTCCCGGTCCCGGTCCTGGTCCTGGTCCTGGTCCTGGTCCGGGCGCCACCGGGGGAGGCCAGACGCTCAACTCCAGCGCCTTGTCCATCATGTAGATCTTGCCGTCCTCATTGATCGAGATGGACCCGGGTGGTAAGCCCTGGCCTTCGAGGCGATCACCTTCCTTGTAAACAAACAGGCCCTGTTCCAAGCCCATGCGGAGGCACTTCTTGAGCACCTCATCGCCCAGCAGGATCGGCAGCGCTGGATCGCGGTAGTACTCGTTGCGCAGATCCCGCGTGCTCATCACCCCCATGCGCTTGAGGGGTGTCTTATCGGCCATGTAGTTCGGGGCCGGCGGCGCGTCATCCGCCAACACAAGCTCACGGGCTTCCCGCAACACTCGCTCCACCTGCTTCTGGCCGACGCCAGGCTCACTGCTGGCGTTGGTGACAGTGATCGCAGCGTGGGTGAGGGGCACCTCAGGCCACTGGCCCCGCTCGGGATAGAACACGTGCCGGTAGCACTGCTGCACTGCCAGGGCGAAACCCTGCTGCGCCTGGCCGTAGCGCTCTTTCACCTGGTCCTGTTGGTGTGACTGGAGGCTCGCGAATAAATCCCCATGCTGCATCTGCTGCAGCGCCAGGTAGGTGCGGGCCTTGCGCAACATGTCGTCCACCTGCAGGGCATCGGCGCAGACGAACACCAAGTTGTTGCGGTTCAGGCGCACATTGGCGTTGTCACCCTTCTCCTTGAACAGCCGTTGCACCAGTTCCGGCAGCTGGATGCTCGCCTGTTTCACGGTGTGGCCTTCCCAGTGGATCACCGCCAGGTATGGCCCATCCGTGTCGTCAGGGATCTCAGCCGGGCTGGAGGGGAACAGCACAGGCTCCAGCCGTTGCTTGGCGAAGATCGTGCCGATGCGTCGGTTCAGCTCCTCGCGCACGCTTTCCAGATCGAACTGCCCCTCCCGTTTCCTCACCATTTGGTTGAGGTTGGCGTCGGTGAGGAAGCGCAGCTTGCTGGTGCCGCTGTCGTCCAGATACTCCGACTCTTCCTGGAGGAGGCGCACCGCCTTATCAACAAAAGCCGGATCTACCGCCGGGGCATAGAGGCTGTAGTTCAGCTCCAGGCGGCTAAGGCCCTTCAGCGGTTCGTTGAATGCCAGGGAGTGAAACAGCACCGTGCGCGCTGCCATTGATCCGTAGGGCTCCATCCCTGTGAACTCCTGGGAGTCCAGCCGCTGGGCGAGGGCATTGCCTCCTTCGTCCTGTGTGGTGGACACATCTGCCCGGATCGCCGGGATAAAGGCCTGCAAGCCCAGCTTGGTGGAGAGCTCCAGTCGAATCCGCTCATTGCCCGGATCGATGTGGTGGAGATGGACAGCCGTGACGCCCCGCGGCTGGTCGCGCCAGAGTTGGCCGACGGTCTGAGCAAGCAGCCGCAACATGCCACGGACCCGCTGGAAGTTCTCCAGGGTGGAGGTCTTCTGCATCAGGGTGTCGATCAGCTCCGGGTGAAGCGGATAGCCCTTGCGCAAATTGGCAGCGCGGTCATCGCTTTGCCCCACCGGCGGCAGGGCCTCAGCGGTGCGGCTCCAGAGGTCCTGGTAGGCCTGAACCACCTCCTCCACTCGGCTGCGATCGATCGACTCGAACAGGCGGCGTGTCAGCACCTGCACCGTTTCGTCTTCGCTGGTGGGGGTAAGAGCCGTGATCTGCCGGCCCGTAACTGACTGCAGCTCAGAGAAGATCCGATCAATCCGCTGGTTTTCCTCTCCATAGGCATCCACCGTCTGGCCGCCCTTGCCAAGAGCCAGGGTGAACACCAGCACTGCCTGGGGGGAGGAGTTCACCGCCTTGATCAGGTCGGTGAGGAAGGGGGTGAGCTGCTCTGCTGCCTGACCAGCTGCAGGGCCCTTGATCTTGCGCAGATAGATCGAAAGCTCATCTATCAGGATTAGTACCGGTCGATCACCGATCAGCTCCCGCAGGGTTTCAGCGCCCGGAGGAGCCGCTCCAAGACGGTCGCTGTTACGGATGCGCTCGTAGCCCGCCGGGCCAGCTAGCTGCACCGCCAACTCGCCCCAAGGAGTGAAGGCAAGAACGTTGCCCTCCATGCGGCGGCCATTCATCGGGTCGGCGTTCTCCCCGTCGAAGGCAGCCACCGTGACCTTCTGGCTGGGCAGGCGGGCTGGATCAATGAACTCGGCCAGATTCGGGATCTGATCAGCCGCCGTGAGGATGTGGTTCAGGCCGATCAAGGCGTGGGTTTTACCGCCGCCGTAGCTGGTATCGAGACGGAGGATGCTGCCCAACTGGCTGCCGGAGCTGGTGAGCCTGTCCACGACCGCCAAGAACAGATCCCGCAGGCCCTTAGTGGGATGAGTGTTCGCGAAGAAAAGGGCCGGGCTCTTGTAGAGCTCCGGTGCCGTGCCCTTCAGCACCTGGCTGAGGTCTGCCGCAAAGTCCTCATCGCGGATGCGCCCTTCCAGCACGTCGGCCCGTGGCCGGCAGAGCTCGTAAATGGTTGGCGTATTCATATCGGCACTGAGCTCTGAAAGAGCAAATCAGGTTCTGTGTTCCTGTTGTTTATTTCAGATCCAGTAGTGGCTCTTGCCATCCCCTGAATGGGGGAGAGAGAGGTGGCAATTCGGCAAAGACGATTGATCTGCTCGGCCTCCGCCACCGTGTTGGCAACGCCGCTAGCCAGGCTGGGTGAACCCACCACGATCGAGAGGCATTGGGCGCGGCTGATCGCCACGTTCAACCGGTTGGGCTCCAGCAGAAAGCTCAGCCCTCGGGGTGCTTCATCACCACTGCTCGCCGTTAAGGAGTGAATGGCAACCGGGGCCTCTTGGCCCTGGAACTTGTCCACCGTGCCCACCCGGGCTTTGCCCGTCAGCCGTTGCTGAAGCCGGTTCACCTGCACGTTGTAGGGAGCCGTCACCAGGATCTTGTCTGGCGTGAGGGTGCCTTCTGCGATACCTCCGGCTTTGGCGTGTTGATAGTGGCCCCCCAGCAGGGCATCCACCAGTGTTTCGATGCGGTTGATTTCTTCCTCGCTGCAGACGCTGTTGCCGCTGTGCGCCACCGGATCAAACACCAGGCCTTGATTTGGGTATAGCTGCCCATCACTGCCCTGGCAGGGTTTGGCCCAAGTGATGCGATTGGCGCAATTGGCGGGGCTGGCCTGCAGCCGGCCCTCGTAAAACAGCGCACTCACCATCGCCGTGAGGCTCGGTTCCATCCGCCAGCTGGTGGAGAGAAATACGCCGCGATTGTCTGGCACCACCGAGGCGCCCTCCATCCAATACTCCAGGCAGCTCTGGCCTGTCTCCCCGGGGTGATCGGCCTGGGAAGGCTGGGCCAGTTGCTGTTGATCGCCCACCAGCAGGATCGAGCGGGCGCAGCGCGCCATCACCAGCAGATTGGCGAGCGACATCTGCCCCGCCTCATCCACCACCAACCAATCGAACTGATCCGCCAGCTCCTCTTTGCAGAACATCCAGGTGGTGCCGCCCACCACCGCCATGGCCTCCGTGAGTTGGCCGGGCTTCACCACGCTGATGCCGGCATCGGCCAATGCCTGTTCTTTGGAGTTGCTGCACTTCACCACTTCACCTGCCACCCCTGCAGCGCTGCAGGTGCTCTTGGCTTTCTTGAGCAGGTTGTTGATGGCGGCGTGGCCGTTGGAGCTAATCGCCACCCGTTGGCCTGATGCCACCAGTTGAGCGATCACCTGGCTGGTGACGGTGGTTTTGCCCGTGCCCGGTGGCCCCTGCAGCGCCAGGCTGATGCCGGAGTGCTGCTGCAGAAAACTCGCCAGGGCATCGGCAACGGCGTTGGGATCTTCGGCAATGGCTGCATTGAGCTCTTGCAGCGCCGGCAGGGGGTGCCGTTCCAGCAGTTGCAGGATTGCCGGTGGGATCGGCTGGTGCTCGTGCTCCCACGCCATGGCCTGCTCCTCCAGCCGTTCGCGCAGGGGTTTGCTGATGTCGGCCGGCACCTTGATCACCGAGGTGGCGTCTTTGGGGATGCCCTCGCCCTCGCCGTTGGCGAGGCGTTGATCGCGCTTGCTCCAGGGCAGCTTCAGGCTCAGCGTTCCCCGTTCGGCATCGAGCGCATCCACATCCAGCTTCAGGCCAGTGGCGGGCAGTTCCACCGTCAGCCGGCTGTCGCCATCGCCGGCATGCAATTTCAGCGGTTGGCTGGGGTCAAAGCGGAAGTGGTGAATGTCGGCACCGGTGCGGGCACTGGGGCGTTCGTCCATCCCCACCCATTGGGCGTCGGCGATCGCTTCGCCGTCGTCGATCAGCTCCGTTGGGCTGAGTTCGGCCTTCGAACGGCGATCGAAATAGGCCCACCAGCCCACCTTCGCTTCGCGGTGATGGAACGGCAGCAGCTGACCCAGCAGCCTGTGGGCCCGCCAGCTCATCCCGCGTGGCCCCAGTGCACCCTCATCTGCCAGGTGATCAGGGATCTCCGCGAGCAGCTCTTGGCTGAGCAGCTCCAACGGTTGCGGTTCCCTTGGCTCCTGATCAGCGTCATCCTGGGGCTGCTGCAGGGGTTGTTCTGGCAGACCTTTCTCACGCCTGAGCTTCAGCAGCCAGTCGTGCAGGAACACGGTGCTTTCGCAGTCTTCGCGGTTGTAGTCCTCAATGGCCTGCAGCTTGGGGCTGGCTTCCGGTGCTTCTCCGGGTATCTCCGGCTCGCCGGAGAGCTGCCAGTGCAGGTAGGCCACCACCGAATCGCCGGCGTTGGTCACCCCCGCCTGGCGTTGCTCCATATAAAGGTGCTCCACCTTCTTGATCGAGTAGCTCGGTTCACCCAGCACGATTGCGCTGGTCACCACCGGCAGCAGGTCCACCAGCAGGCCGCTGCGCAGCCAGGCGTCGATCTCCGCCTCCCGCGTGGCGTGCTGCTGCGCCAGCCGCCGCATCGCTGTTTTCTCGTAGGCCGCGTAGTGGTAGACGTGCAGGCCCGGATGGCTCCGGCGCCGCCCTTCGACCCAATCCACCCAGGCAGCAAAGGCTGTTTTTTCTTCGGCCTCACTGTGGGCCCACCAGACCCTGAAGCGGGGCTTGTCCTCCGGGTTGTCTCGATAACAAGCACCGAAGAGGTATTCGAGCTTGGTTCCCGCCACGGAATCCTGGATGCCCTCCATGTCGAACCAGATGTCTCCGGCATCCGCTGCCGGCAGTGCTCCCAAACCTTTGCCCTCCACCAATGGTCGAAGCCGATAAGCCGGCCGGCCGTTGGCATCCACCGGGGTGAGTTGCAGTTCGGCCTGTTGGCGCAGCTCATGCAAGGCCTCGCCCGACAGCCCTTTCACGCTGCTGCCCGCCGGCAACGCCGCAAGCTGCTCGATCGTGCTGATGCCTTCCGCGCGCAGTTTTTGGCGTTGGCTCTGGCGCATGCCTGCCACCAGCATCAGATCCCGCTGCTGCTCGAGCCGTTCGTCGATGAAGGCCGTCCAGCCGCCGTGATCCCCAGGGGCATCCGCCGGCACTTGGCTGGGGTCAAAGCTTGCTTGAAACGCCGCGAAGCGTTGACGCAGCAGTTGGTACCAGGCCCAGAACTGATCGGTGGCGTAGCGCTGAAACTTGCCGCCGCCCAGGTACAGCTCGAACTGATCGGGGCGATGCCCCAGCAGCGGAGTGAGCAGTTCGCAGTAGGCCGAGGCCTGCACCAGAAAGGTGGTTTTGGGTTTGCTCGCCAGCTTGCATTCGATCGGGATGTAGCTCCAATCGCCCAGGGCGGATGGACGATCGATCCTGCGCAACAGATCAGCACTGCCGCGCATGCCGCCATGGCATAGCGAGGCCTGGTGGATGAAGTCGACCCCGTCGGCCATTGCAGCCTGGGTGGCGGCGTAATCGGCGTCGCTTTGCTTCCCCGGTAAACGGGCAATCCTGTGCCCTTCCTTCTCCAGCTTCTTGAGCAGCACCTGCTCGTGGCGGAGGCCATCGGCGAACAGCTGCTGATCCAGCTCACTCACCGCTGGTTTGCTGTCTTCAAACAGCTTGCGAGCTTCCAGCTCTTGCCACCAGGCTCCGATCACCGGGCTGATGCTGAACAGCGACAGCTGGCTTGGAGTAATCAGGCGGGTGGGCATGGTCACCACATTTCACCTCACATCTGAGGGGCTGAGCATTGCTTTGTGTTCGTCTGCGAGAAGCAACAACATCGCTTCCATCCGCTTCAGGCGTTGATCCAAGCGTTGTTCCAAGCTGATCAAGCTTGCATCGAGCTCTTCAGCGGTGAGGGCTTTGGAGCGCGCTGCCGCGCGGGTGGTTTTGGCTGGCCAAGATCCTGTTTTGCAGGTTTGGATGATCACAGCCCAGCTGGGTCTTTTGGGGCCAGGCCCAATCTGCTCTTCGATCCAGGCTTGTGCCTCCGCTACTTTCCCGAAACGCCTCTTGAGTAGGGCTTGCTCGCATTCCGGCTCCGGAAGAAGCCCAGCCGTTGGCAGTAAGTCTCTCTGAGTGTCTGTGGTTTGGTTATCCGGTGGCACTAGCTCATCCACCATCTGTCGCACGTGGGCATTTTGCTCGCCGATCGTGCGGTACAGGTCAGCATCGCTCTTGGCCATGCGGGCCATCAGCGTTGCGAAGCGGCTGCTGAGGTCTCCCATGATGCTTAATTGCTCCCGCGCAGCAACAGCTTCATGCGATCAATCAGCTGTGTGATCTGCAGGATCGACCAAAATCCCGCTCCTTCTTTGGCCACCTCCAAGTCCTTCAGAAGTTGATCGAGTGCCTGTTGTTTGCTTTCGAAGGCCTCAAGCTCATGGTGCATCTCCTTGGCCATTTGCATGGCTTCGGCTTTCTCGTCGCCAATGGCGACGAGCCGCTCTTCATATGTTTTTAGGGTATTGAGAAAGTTCAGCCGGGCTTCGCTGAATTCTCTTGAGCGGCGTTGAAGCTGCCCGCGTGAGCGCATCAACGAGGCATGGCTGTTGCGCATTGCCTTGTAGTGGTGCTCCACTTGCTCAGGGCTCAGCCCGGAGATATCGCGAGGAAAGTCGCTGGTGGACCTGATTCCCCTGCATTCCACGGATTGTTGAAACGATCCGTTTTCTCTCACGCTGATCGCCGTGACGTCTACGGCTGTTGTCTCTTCAGGCATGGGTGCTAACTCAGCGATGCTGTTCCTTGTCACTGTCTGAGTTTTGATCTGTTTTTGCCTCCCCCGAATGGGTGAGAAGAGCTGAAGAAGGGCTGAGAAGTCAGACCAGTTTCTGCTCCGAGAGTTCCCGGAACGTGTCATTCAGCAGCACCAGGTCGTTAAAGGACCGGCGCAGGTCCTTCAGTCGTGTTCTGTTGTCGAAGCTGGTGGGATCAAAATTGAGCATTCGACGCACCGACGCTGGCACCGTCAGGAATTCCGCCAGCTGTTGCGATCGATCCAGTGCCTCATCCAGACCTTCCTCAATCTGCGATCGTTCCGCATGGATGCGTCGCTGAGCCTCCTGCAGCTGTGGAATCGCCGGCTCGAGCAGGGCATTGCCAGGAGCCAGGTCGAGGGTCTCTTGCACATCCATCTCCATCTGCCCGAGTGTGGTCAGCGCCTGGCGGCTCCAGTTCAGTTCCTCGATCCAGCCGATGGCCGACTGCATCGCCTGGGCTTCCACCGCCAGATGATTGATGAGCTCGAAATCTTGCTCGCGCATCCGCCGACGGAGGCTCGCGGCGAGGCCCACATTGGCCATTGAGCCCGGATGTTGAGACAAGGGCAGATGGATGTCTCTGTCGAACAGGCGTGCGTCCGTGTCATCGCCTTCCAGCAGCTTCAGGTCCAGAACCAGCTGCCGTTTCCCCCACTCTCCTCTCACCTGCAGTTGCTTGATCAGCCCGTGGTGGTGGCCCAGCCTGCAGATTCGGCCGAGGAGAGGATCCGCCCAGGCCGTCGCGTCCTGCACCACCATCAGATCCAGATAGGCAATGACTCCCCACACTCCGAGGGCAAGCAGACCGCCGATCAGAAACAGAGGCCACAGTGCAATCAGGATGGGCAGGGCGACCAACGCCCCCAAAACGATCCAGACGCAGCTCTTGCTCTCAGGGCTGCTCATCGACGAGCTGCCATTGATGGGCAGTCACCGTGGCCCCCTGGCGGCTGCGCATCAGATCACGGGTGAGCACCACCGGGAATCCTTTTTCCCTGGCCTGAATCATCTTGGTGCTGTTGAGGCTGAGGCTTGTGCTCAGCAGAAATGCCGGCCGATCACGTTTCGGGATGGTGTTGCACTTCCGGTAGGTGAGGCCCAGGTTTTTGCCATGGGATTCAGCTCGTCTGATTTCGGTATCGCGGGCTGTGGATTGGGGTCCTGTTGCCATGAATGTCAGACCCGGCTGAAGTTCGATGCTGGTCTGCTTCCAGCCCTGTCCACCGGTCGCAGGTTCCACGTGCCGCGATGGCCTTGCGCCACTCCTGGCAACGTCGCTGCGCTGAAGGCTCCTGTCGGTTGTTCGCTCCGGAAGTGAACAGAGCAGCCGCACGCTCGATTGAGCAGCCTTGAGATGTCCTGGCAGTGCCTGCAGCAGGGCGGCCAACGCCCGGGTGTCGCCGAGGGCGGTGTGGGCCTCCGAAGCGTGGAGTCGGATGCCGTGCTCGCTGCAGATCTGCTGCAGTTTTCGTCGCGGCTTCGGCATGGTGTCGATGCCGTCACCCAGGTTCAGCGGAAGACCGGGCAGCTCCTGGAAGTGGCGCTGCAGGATCGGCAAGTCGAATCGGTGAAGGTTGTGCGCCACCAGCACTCGATCGGCCAGTTTCTCGGCGATCACCGGACCCAGTTCGTCAAACGTCGGGGCCGTCTGCACCATGTCGTCATCAATGCCGTGGATGCTGCTGTTGGGGATCGGCTCACCAGGATTGATCAGGCTCTGCCATTCCTCCTCCAACGATCCGTCGCACCGCAGCAGCACGATTCCGATCTCCACGATGCGGGCTCTTGTTGTGTCCACCCCCGTTGTTTCCAGATCAAACACTGCAAAGCCCCTGGCTCCGTGAGGCAGCAGCTGATCGACAGTCTCGATCGGCGTGACGGCCGTGGCAGGTGCTGCGTCATTCGGCACTGGCGCAGACGGAGCAAGCGGTTGGTCTGGCGTTGCTCTGGCTTTGCTGGAAGGTTTCCGCGTTCTGGCAAGTGGCAGCCGAGCGATCAGTGTTTCCCTGATCGAGGCTGCGCCCTCGATCACGCTGTTCTCTTCCCGCAGCTGGAGGCGTTGCATCCTGTCCATCAGGAACCCCTTCACGAAGCTCTCGCCGTCCAGCCGCACATTCACGGTGGATTGCCCATCGTCGACTGGCTTGCGGCTCAGCAGAGTGCCTTCATACCAGGCTTCTTCTCCACGGCTGTTGCGGTAAAGCATCCGTACAGCGAGGGGCGTTCGCCGTTCCTGCCGGGGGCTTCGATTCGTTATCGGTGCTGGCACCAGCGTCGATGGCTGTTGCGCAACCGGTGGGGTGTGGCTGGTCAGCGTTCGTCGGTGAACGTGCAGCCTCCAGCGGATCAACACACCTGCGCTGACGGCAGAAGCGATTGCGATCAGACCCTGCAGCGACGTATTCATGTCAGGTTTTCTCCAATGAGTTGCCGTACCAGTGCAATCAGCTCCTTCTTGGTGAAGCTATCCAGCGTCCTTGGCGGTGGACTCACTCCTTCAGCCGTCAGCCGTGCCGCCAGCTCCGCCTTGCGCAGCTTCGAATATCCGCGGATGCCGTTCTCTTTACACAGGCGTTTGAGGGTGGCCACTGTCTGCTGTTGAAAGCTGCCCTGGCCCAGCAGTGTCTTCAGCTGTTCCCGTCCCTGCATTTGCGGGGTGCTGCGCACCGCAGCTTTGGCATTGAACAGCTCCTGATCCAGTTCCCTGAGGCTGCGGGCATCTGATGCGGCAACCGCTTTGAGATTGGCGCGCAGCGCTTCAGCGATCTTGCCCATCGGTTGCCTCCAGGCTGAGTTGCACCGCTTGCTGTTGTTCCACGATGGCGGCGAGCTGTTGCTTTGTCCCGGTCCAGCGGCGGATGAAGGTGGTCACCGCTTTGATCAGCCGCCCAATGAAACTGCCGCCCTGGTACGTGCTTTTCCCTTTCTGATACAGGCCGAATTCATTCACCAGGTCGTCGCCTGCATCTTCCAGTTCGCCCACCACGTTGGTGACGATCTCCAGCATTTCGTAGGCCTCCTGGCGCACGGAGGCTTCCCGTTCGGCGATGGCTCGCAGTTTGGTTTCCAGCTCCTGCATCGCTGCCCGGTTCTGTTCGGCCTTTCCTCGGAACACGCCGCGGCTCACCATCAGGCCGCGGTAGGCAACACGCAATTCGGTGTAGGCCTCATCCAGTGTTTCGCGTTCGAGGTTCTGCGGACTGGCCGGGAAATGGCCGGTGGGTGGATACAGCGTTGGCATCGGTTGGTTGGTCCTTGAGGGTTGGTGTATCGGTGTGATCTGGGGATGTTGTTCTTCAGCCGGTGATGTTCAGGCTCTGGATCCTGTGGACTTCCACAGCCATCCCGGCGTGTTCCACATAGGTGTTGCCGTCACTGAGTTGAAACGGCTCGTGAGCTCTCGGCATCGATGCTTCGTCGGGCTGCAGGGCTTCGCTGCCCTCGGGCAGGGTGAACACGATCAGCACAGCGCCGAGCAGTTGCAGGATCAGCAGGGGATCGATAACGGGATGCATGGGTATCCGTGTTGTTGTGGCTCCTCTCCATCGTTGGCTGAACCTCCTGTTGCGTCCTCCCCCAAAAGGGGGAGCAACGGCTGAGGGTTGGCTGAAAACATCTCCAGCCCTCATGGCATGTCTTCTCATCACGCTTCGATCTCCGGTTTGATCGAGAACAGCGAAAGCTGCCGACGCTGCTGTGCCGGATTGTGTGCACCAGGCCGCATGCATGCGCCGTTCGCGAGAATCGTGGTGTTGCTTTGATCGATCAGGGATGGAGTGGAAGACCCTGGCCCCCTGTGGCGCACTGTTGTCGGCGTTGCTGCTGTGTTCTCCCGGTCCGCTGCTCGCCCACGGCGATGCCAAGGGCCCGTCCGTGATGCCGTCCACGTCTCAGGCGACAGGTCCGGCCATGACGATCTACCGCTCAGCCAGTTGCGGCTGTTGCACCCAGTGGGGGCAACACATCGCCGCAGCGGGATTTCGCATCAACGATCAGATCAGGGAAGACATGGATCGCGTGAAGCAGGCCAACGGCATCGCCTCAGACCAGGCCTCCTGCCACACCGCCATCGTTGAGGGGTATGTGATTGAAGGCCACGTGCCGGCCACATCGATTCAACGCCTGCTGGCCGAACGGCCCGATATCCGTGGCCTGGCGGTGCCGGGGATGCCGATCGGCTCGCCTGGCATGGAGGTGAAGGGAAGGAAGGCGGATCCATTTGCGGTGATGGCCATCGCCCACGACGGATCAACAACGGTGTTCGATCGTTTCTGAGCGTTCGCTTGTGAGCCTCAGTTGGGTTGCGAATGTGCTGTTGAGACCACTTCATGCATCGCTGTGGAGCTGGGGGTATGTCAGCTTTCCAATCTTTTTGCTGCGACGCAGTCGTACCTCTCAATGAAGATGTCGTAGTTGTAGCCCATCAGAGTTTCAATCGCGTCAGAAAGCTGCTCGCGAGACATCACTTGATGCCGTCGGCCATGCTCAAAGCGGATGAGTCGTGGAGCATTCCTTTCGAAGTCAATCATCTTGAGTATGTGATAATCATATCCCTCTGTATCGATCACAATGAGGTCGGGTTTCTCCAATCCCTTGTTCCGGAGAAGTGTGGCTAACGGAATGCCTTGAGCTTCCTCAGCGATCATCACACTCGCTGGAGTTTCCGATTTGGAACAGTGTTGCGGGTCAAGCGACGCGATGCCCTTTGTCCATTCTGGCAGCGAAGCTTGCGGATTAACGCGATAGAGCGTTACTGGCTTTTCCTCTGAGAAGATCGCATACTTGCAACATTCAACCTGCGGCTGGTTGCGATAAGTCGTGCACAGTTCATCGAAATACTCTTGAATGGGCTCAATGACGAGTCCACGCCACTGATACTGAACAACGTACTTGTTGATTGGGTCAAAACGCTTGCCGTCGTTGGCGCCCACCTGCACGAAGGTGAAGCTTGGGTGCAGGTACTTCTTGATCTGAGCCTCGAAGACATTGAAGGAACGTATGGACTGCAGCGCGAGACCTCGGCGCGCGAGAAGGTCCCTTACGAGACGCTTGATCATGTTTGAACTCCGAGTTGTGAATGGGTAGGAGCAGGAGCCAACAAAAGCTCAGGAGCAACACCGTTCAGTTGATCGGCGAGTGGCTTGGAACGGCGCCGTTAAGCGCAGGAGATGTTTGCAACTGCTCTGCGGGATGGGAATGTCAATCGGGGTGGGCCGTCGGATGGGGATCTTACGGCGCGATCGCCGACCTCCCCAGCACCGCTGAGCCGATACATGTTGCTGAGGGTGATCGCGGCAAATGTGCCTGTTGCCACCAATGTTTTGATCATGCTTATCGAGTGATGAGCAAAGCAAGGGTTCGTTCTTTGCCTGTTGAGGCATGGCGTTAGCTTCCTGAACGCCTCTTCGCTGAGCCTCCCCCGAATCCGAATGAGGATTCGGACGTGTGTCTTTGCTGATATCGATTGGACCGTTTGCACCGACGTTTCTATTTTTTCCAAAAACAATGTTCCTCACCGTTTTCGGGCAGAAAGGGGGCGTTGCCAAAACCTGCACCAGCATCCATCTGGCCAGTGTTTGGGCCAACCAGGGCTTTGCGGTGTGTGTGGTGGATGCCGATCGCAATCGCTCAGCCACCGCCTATGCCGCCCGCGGCATGCTCCCCTTCGATGTGGTGCCGGTGGAAGCCGCTGCCAAAGCCACCCGGACTGCCCAGGTGATCATCACCGACGGTCAGGCCAGCAGCAACGACGATGAATTGCGCAACCTCTCCGCCGGAGCCGATCTGGTATTGCTGCCCACCACACCGCAGGCTCGCTCGGTCGAGCTCACGATTGAACTCTCCGCAACTCTGCGCAGCGCTGGCATCGCCCATGCCGCCCTGCTGGTGAAGGTCGACAGCCGCAAGCAACGCCTTGCTCAGGACGCCCGCCAGACGATGGAAGGTTTCGACGTCGACGTGCTTGAAGCGGAAATCCCCTTGCTGGCGGCCTTTGACAAGGCGGAAGTGGAGGGCGTCTGCGTGTCGGATGCTGTGGACCATCGCGGCCGAGCTGACCTGCGCCGGATGGCGGGATGGACCGCTTACTGCGCTGCTGCGCAACAGATCAGTGCCCTTCTGGCAGCTGCACCACCGGAAGCCCTCAGCGCCTGAGTTCCCCGCTAGAGAACGGTCACTGACCTCCCGGCCATGGAGCTCCGGCTCGAATCCCGCTCGATCCAGCAGGCGCTGGCCCAGGCCAGCCAGCTGCTGAAGGATCGCCGCCTGGTTGTCGTCTTCGGGGATCGTCTCTCGCTCACGTCGTTTGCCCTGGCGGATCCGATCCGCTCCTCCCTGGTGGGGGCCGCCACCACCGAAGATGAAGGCGTTGAGCTGGTGCTGCGCATCCGGCCGGATCTGCTGATCTGCAGCTCGGATCTGGAGATCGGCTACGGCGTCAACCTGCTGCGGCGCGTGAAGGCGGAGTTGCCCACCTGTCAGCTGCTGATCGTGCTGGTGCGCGAAACCAAGGAGGTGGTGCAGGAGGCGATGCTGGCCTCCGCCGATGGGGTGATCTTCAAATCAAGCCTCGGCACCGGCCATGGTGATCTGATCGGCGCGCTGCAGACCATCGCCACGGGCGGTGTGTACTACCCCGCCGAGATCCGTCGCATCGCGGCTGCCGCCCCCCGGCCGGAGCTGCCGCCGCTGGTGGAGGAACTCACCCCTCGCGAGCTGGAGGTGGCAGCAGCGGTGGCCCGCGGCCTCACGAACAACGCCATCGGCGATCTGCTCGGCGTGTCCGTGGAAACGGTGAAGACCCACGTGGGCAATGCGATGGACAAGCTCGGTGCCCGCGATCGCACCCAGATGGCCGTCACGGCCATGCTCTACGGCTTGATTGATCCGCTGAATTAAGGGATTGGCAGCAGCCGTGAACAGCGGAATGAGGCCTAGGATTTCTTGTTCTCTATCGATAAGGACCGTTCGCGGCCTTGACCAGAAAAATCATTGTTGGCAGCGAGGAGTGGTGTTCCCTGCCTGGGCTTGGTCTGCCGGCGATCAAGGCACGGGTTGACTCCGGTGCCGCAACTTCATCTCTGCATGCCTTCAACATCGTGCCGTTTCAGCGCGATGAAGCCCGTTGGATCAGTTTTGAAGTGCATCCGCTCCAGAACGACCGTTCCGTGGTGATCCGCCACGAGGCTCCGGTGCTCGAACAGCGTGGCGTGCGGAACACCAGTGGCATCAGCGAAACCCGCTATGTGATCCGAGAGCAGCTGGTGCTCGGTAAGGAGAGCTGGCCGATTGAGCTGACCCTCACCAATCGCGATGCGATGGGTTACCGAATGCTGCTCGGCCGTGAAGCCATGGTGGGGCGCGTGCTGGTGGATCCCGAGGGCAGCCACCAGCTCGGCGATGTTCCCCCGGACCAGCTCGAGGCGATGTACTCCCCTCTGCGCACGGAACGCCATGGGCTTCGCATTGCTCTGCTGGCCTCGGATCCGGAGCTGTACAGCAACCGCCGTCTTCTGGAGGCTGGCGAGGAACGGGGCCACCGCATGGAGTTCCTCAATGTCAAGCAGTGCTACATGCGGTTGGATCCTCAGAATCCCGAGATGCACTACCGGGGAGGCAATGTGTTGGAGCGCATCGATGCGGTGATTCCGCGGATTCGCCCCAGCGTCACCTTTTACGGCTGTGCGATCACACGCCAGTTCGAGGCGATGGGCATTCGCGTGCTCAATGCCGCAGAACCGATCAAGCGCTCACGCGACAAGCTTCTGGCGTCCCAGTTGTTTGTGCGGCACGGCCTGAACATGCCGGTCACAGGCTTTGCCAGCTCTCCACTCGACACAAAGGACCTGATCAAGATGGTGGGTGGTGCCCCGTTGATCCTCAAGCTGCTGGAGGGGGCCCAGGGCCGTGGTGTTGTGTTGGCGGAGACCCAGAAAGCGGCGGAGAGTGTGATCAACGCCATGAAAAGCCTGAACGCCAACCTTCTGGTGCAGGAATTCATCAAGGAAGCCGGTGGTAAGGATCTGCGTTGTTTCGTGATCGGCGGAAAAGTTGTTTCGGCGATTGAACGGACGGCGGCGGTCGGAGATTTTCGCTCCAACATTCATCAAGGTGGGTCGGCACAGGCCGTGCGCATCCGCCCGGAAGAACGCAAATTGGCTGTGTCGGCGACCCGTGCACTCGGGTTGGATGTAGCCGGAGTTGACATCATTCGCTCGGAGCGGGGCCCTCTGCTGCTGGAGGTGAATTCAAGTCCTGGTCTGGAGGGCATTGAAACAGCCACAGGCAAGGATCTGGCCGGCTTGATGATTCAGGAAATCGAGCGAAAACTCGGCTGGATCCGTACACGTCTGTCGGAACCTCGGGTCGCTTGCTGATCTGGATCCTGCCGGAATCGTTTGGACCTGATCCCGATCAGATTATTCATGTTCTGACATAGATACCCCTCTCGATGCTGGCACTGCTGGTGTTGGTGATTTGGATGATTTCGATTTCATGGCGCTTGGTGAAAAAGCCACAGAAACATTGGGAGCCTTGACGACTTTCATGGCTTTCCGATGAACTGAGCTGGCGAATTGCTTGCTCGGTGCCTGTGGATCCGATCCGGGTTGTCCCCGGATAGGGGTGGTCGACCCGCCGGGGGCGAGGCATGGTGAGTGCGTTGCAGGCACTGGATCCTGCGGCACGTCAATCCAATGAAAATTGAACTCGCCCACGCCTACCCGATCGGCACGATGATCCTGGAAGGCCATCATCAGCCGTTTCACGCCCTGGCTTGTCCGCTGAAGCCTGTGATCATCAAACGCGCTCGTCGTTGAGTTCGGCCGATCAACGGGGCCTAAGCGGCGACCTTCTTCGAGAGATCCGTCTGAATCATCAACATCAGCCGCTCCGGCGATTTGTACTGCCGCGGCAGGGAACGGTGAAGCAAGCGCAGCCGGTCCCAGCAGACGGTTCGTTGAAGTTCCCTGCCTGTTTTGCCTTGCCGGATCAGGATCTTCAGTGCCTTGCAGTACAGCGGGTAGCTGGCCTCGAGCTCACCGATGCTCAGGCTTGATGTTGTCATGCAGCACCTTCGTTTTTGCTGCGTCATTGTGCGCTGCCATGCCGGATCGCATCGCCTCCCATTTGGGGACATTCGTTCTGTCCCCGGATGGGGGTAGTGAGCACAGCCCCCATCGAGGTTGTATGACCTCGAGTTGCAGAACCACGGGTGGACACGATCGAAACCCATATCGCCAAGGACCGCGAGGAACTGGCCAGAGCCCAGGCCAGCGGAGACGAGGCCAAGGCACGGCATTACGCCACGGAACTGGAGGGGCTTGAGACCTACCGCAGCCATCACCCCGATGATCACAAGGATCCCACCTCGCTTGAGGTGCATTGCGATCTCAACCCAGACGCCCCTGAATGTCGCGTCTATGACGACTGACAACGGCGATTCCGGAATGATTCCTCTGCCTGGCAAGGATGGGCAGAGGGAGGAGCTCTGGGATGGATCTGACGCCGTATCTCCAGCACCAGCCAAGGTCGGTTGACGATGAGCCGCTGTTGTCTGTGGCGATCACAGGCAGGATTGCGCTGGCGATGAAGGGGCGGTTTTTTCTGCGTTGCTTCTGTGAAAGTCTCACGGAACGGGCCCAGATCGGGTGCGCTGTGACCGATGAAGAGTCCTGCTTGACATATCTCGATCAGGACCAGTTTGAATTGCTTCTGTGCACGGATCTGCTGGAACGTGGCAATGGTTTTGAGTTGGTTCGCAAAGCAAGGGAAAAGCAGCCGGACCTGAAGGTTGTTGTTCTGGCTCTGAGCGATGCCATCCCGGTGGAGTACGACGCTGCCCCCTGGCTTGAGGCTGTTGTCGCTGAAGCTGACATCATCGAAGATCGCAAACCCCTGGAAGCTGCCGTGCTGGCCGTGATGGGACATCACTCCTATCGCAGCCCTTCGCTGCGCTCTGACGAGCTTCCTTACCTGAGCTGCCCGAGGCTGACCCCCCGGGAATATGAAGTGCTGGATCGTCTTGCCCGCGGCATGTCCGATCGGGAGATCGCCGAGGATCTTGTGGTTACCGAAGAAACCGCTCGCACCTACACCAAGCGCCTGCTGCGCACGCTTGAGGTGAATAACAGAGTGCAGGCGGTGCTGAAGGGAATGCGTTGCGGAATGGTTCAGATCTGAGCCATTGATTCACCCCAGATGGGGGTAGATCCCGTTGGAACGGAGACGCGTTAATGCAACACAATCAACCCCACGGAGCTCATGACGGCTATCACATTCACCCATGAACCGACCATTGCTGAGCTCTGTGAAACCGAAGCTGTTTACATCCGTGCCATGGACTATCTCGTGGCCGATGGAGTGAAGGAAAGCGAAGCCTGCAAGAGCGTCTGCTGGCGTCGTCTGAATCGTCTGCATCAGGCCATGCCGGATCGCTACTGCGATCCACGCAGCCTGTTTCTCTCGCTTCACCAGGCCCGCCGGCGTCGCCTTGCCGTTCAGCCCAGCTCCAGGCATGCCAGACCGTAGATGTTCTGATCATGGCCGTTGTCCAGGCTGCCCCTGTACATGCGATGGGTGGCTCCCATCCGCCGGAACCCCTTGGCGCCCGCCACGGTTCGGGCGGATCGGTTGTGGCCTGGGGTGTCGATGAGGATGATGCCCTTGTGCCGGTCCATGGCATTGCTCAGCAACAGGGATGCGATGCCCGGTTCTTCCGCCAGCAGAGGGCCGATGCGCCAGCCCTGCCCGATGGGCAGCAGGCATGGGCGGATGCGCACGTAGCCATGGCATTGCTGCGTTGCATCCATGGCCACGAACACATCCCCTGCCCGGTGATTCAGCCACTGTTCCAGGAAGTGAGGTCTCGGGCTGATTTCATGGCGTTCGTCATAGGCCTGAACGGCATCGATCGAGATGTTCCCGAGGGGAACAACCGTGATGTCGTTGCGATGCAGCAACCGGCTGCTCGGATGGGTCGATGACTCCTCCAGGCACAGATGTTGCCGCCGCGTGGTGATGGAATCCCTTCGGAACCCTTCACGCTGGTAGAACTCCACCATCGCCGGTGCGGCTTCCAGCCCGATGCAGGTCACATCAGCGAGAGACGTCAGTGCGTGTTCCCACAATCGCTTGCCGACACCACGGCCGCGATGGTCCGGGTGAACCACGAAGAGACCGATGAAGCCGTAATCAGGGTTGTATTTCACGGCGGCGATGCAGCCCACGGGCTCGTCGTTCTGCCATGCCAGCCACACACCCTGGTTTCCCGTGTTGGCGTAGATCGCGATGTCGCCAACACCTGGAGCGAAATCTTCCTGACGCGCCAGTTGGGTGATGAAGTTCAGGTCCGTGTCCTGAAAGGCTCGGATCTCCAGGGACGACTTCACGGCAGCACTCACACCAAGCGTTGGCCGTTGTTGCTCACTTGTCGCTTCTCGGCCGTGCGATCCGGATCGTGCTTGGCCGCAGTGCACAGGCCAGAGCATGGAAGGGTTGGTGGGTTCCCTCAACAATCAGGCTTCCCATCGGTTGTGCCTGAGCCAAGTCGAGTTTCATGGCATTGCCTCGAACTGGTTCTGTCTACTCCGGCTGAGTCCTGAGGCCCAATCCCCATCTGGGGACAACCTTGCTTGCTGGATGTTTGTTGGCTTACACAGGCAAGTTGTGTTGCCTCCGCTTCTGATGTTCTGACGGATTGATGACAGACAGGCCCTCAATGACTTAGCAATTAAGAAGGAGCAACAGGATCGACATGGTCATGACACCGATGTCTGTCAAGCCGACCGAGGACACCCTGATTGATGCACTGCGGGGTTGCCAGGGGCGCCAGGAACTGAAGCAGCTCGAACAGCGACTCGCCACGGTGGAGGATGCGCCTCCCCTGTTCGACTGGATCTGCGACCTGCTGGTCAAGCGGCGTGTTTCCAGAATCCTGGCGGCGAAGCTGCTCTTGCAGCTCCATAAGACCTGAATCGCGTTCGGCTCGATCTGTTATTTGATGCCGTAAGTCTCGATGGGATTCTCTTCCCCCATGGCCTGACGCCGCCTCAGCTCGAACTCCAGCTGCCGGAGCTTTTCGGCGTTTTTGATGTTTTCTCCTTCCGTCCAGTGATGCGGGTGAGCTAACCGCGACTGCAGCTCTGCGATGTGACTGATGAGTT
Organism: Synechococcus sp. KORDI-49; assembly: GCF_000737575.1. Taxonomy (NCBI): domain Bacteria; kingdom Bacillati; phylum Cyanobacteriota; class Cyanophyceae; order Synechococcales; family Synechococcaceae; genus Synechococcus; species Synechococcus sp. KORDI-49. The sequence goes on from NZ_CP006270.1 coordinate 201,348, forward strand.
GTCTCGCGGGGGCCTCGTAGCCTTGGGTCAACATCACTATGGTCGGCTCACCGCAAAGGTCACTCAGCGGTTCTACTCATGCGGCCCGCACGCCGGCGCTCATCCTGGGACCGCCGTTTCAGTGCCGCATGGCGGAACGCCGTTTCAAGCCGGGTGAGTCTTGGTTGTTTGTCCTTCACGGCCGCTTCCCCGCGGGCGCGGGCGGCGTTGATGAAATCGTCAGCCTTGGTTCCACTCAATCCGCTCATGTTTCGTGTTCATCTCTCTTCACGATGCCCGCAAGCTCGTGTGAACAGTTGCAATCAACAGCCCTTCTTTCGAATTGAAGCCTGAAAACCCCTTGGCATGAAGCCGGAAGTGCACAAAAAAACCGAGCCGATGTCGGCCCGGTTTGCAAGGTTTGGGTCTGGGCAATCAGCACCAGTTGGCAGCCATCTCCTCGTAGGACACGCCACGGACGTAGGTGTTGCCGCGGTAGGTGAGAGGGGTGGCTGGGTTGCCACCGGCAGCTCTGTTGCTCAGATAGCTGCTGCGGCGATAGGTGAGTTGAACCGGTGCGGAGGCATCAGCAGAAACCTGCTGGTTGTACTCGGCACCGCGATAAAGCAGAGCGGACATGATGAGTTCCTCGAAGCAAGCTCAGGTCCCCGTTCCATGGCCTGAGTCGAACTGCGCTTCGCAGCGATTGCGAAGTGAACGTGTGTAGCTGTTGCTACGACCCTTTTATAAGACTTTGGGCGGTTGGATAGTCGTTCAGGTTGATACCGAATTCTCAAGATCGTTCCCAAGGGGAAGGCCGCCCCTCCCGGATGGGAAGGACGGCCTATCTCGCTCGTTTGTGCATAGCAATCGACCTAATCAGTGATGCTTCAAGGGTGTTGGAACCTCAAGCAAATGGACTGAAGAAACGGTCGAAGCGTCTGGCTTGATGGCGCCTGGGGCCAGGGAGTCCAGAGGTTGGGCCGGCATCCTTCAGGGCACCTTGGTCTTTGGCGGTGCAGAGGATGGTCGACTGGTCGGACGCACAGCTGTGTCGTCGCAGACGAAAGGCCCACGCATGGGTGGAAACTGTTGGAGCAGGGGCCGGAAAGTCAGGCTGCTTCTGGGATGTGCTCAGGTGGAGTGTCGGCCGTCATGGCTCCTCCGATCTCGATGAACACAGTGTTGGTGTTCCAGGCGACAAAGACAATCGGTGTTAAGGCGCATTGCCTCGAGGCAGCGGAACGCCGAAGTTGGAGACGGCGTGCCTCGAGCGACTGGGATCAGCCGCTCAGAACATCGACATCGCCTTGATTTTGCTCACCTTCTTCTGATCCAGTCCCTGGAGATCATCCATGGCGATCAGCTTCTGTTTGATCATGTCGGCCAGTACGAACAGCACGTTGCCTTCTTCAAATTCAGAGCGTCCCTCGTATTGATAACGTTCAGTACTGAGATAGTCGTGTAGTTTCCAAACAGATTCTGCTGAATCAAGCTGGCTTGATTGCTCCTGCAATGTGTTGATCAAGGCAGTGATCGAACGATGCTTGCCGAGCTCAAAGGCATGTCGGGCAACGGTTTGTTCTTCGAGTGTCCAGTCTGTTGCCGACATGAAAAAGATTGTGGTGAGGGGGAATCAGATGTGATCAGGGTCGATCAAGAGCGATGATGATCCCGAAGCAGTGGCAGCTGAAACCAGGGTGTGGATGGCGAATCATGATGTTCACGATGATAGCCAAAGTGGTAACAGGCTGCGAAAGACAAGACAGGATTGAGCGCCAGGCTGCGAGAGGTGATGCCCGGTTGTGACGTCACTCCTCTCCGGTGTGGCATCCAGGTTCCCACCAGAAACAGCTGACATGAACTGATGATCAGTGGCAGAACGCAGAACAGCAGTAATGGCAGTGCATGATCGGTCTGATGGTGGCGCGTCAGGTTGAAGAGAACGAACCAGAAGCCACCCAGGTTCAGCAATTGTTTCCAGCTCAGATAGTTGCCCATGAAGTGGACATACCAACTGAAGATGCCGTCATTGGTGGAGCGTTGATAGTCAGGATCCCGATCGGATTCAGGTGCCTGATGATGACGTCGGTGGTTCCGGTAGCAGAGCCTGTAGGACAGGCCCGCGTACAGAAACAGGCAGACCCTGCCGATCAGGCGGTTCAGCCCAGGCTGTTTTGGAACGAGGCTGTTGTGCATGGCGTCGTGGGCCACGATGAACAGTCCCGTGTGCAGAAACGCCCTGACCAGGACAACCGCGCCGAGCAGCAGCGGTGGGATCTGATCCAGCGACAGGTTCAGGCTGAAGGCCAGCGTCAGCAGCCAGGCTGATCCGATCAGACCAGCCAGGGCGAGACCCTGCTGGCCCTGACGGTTCAACTCACTTGCCACCCAGTTTGAGCAATTCAGCCGGGGAGGCGAGCAGGTCGATGGCCACGAAATAGATCTTGTCGTTTTCATCCAGCAGGAAGCGCCAGGCCACGTTCATGCCCACCTCGCGTCCGAACCAGGGCGTCTGCACCTTGCCGGTGACCTTGATCTGGTTGAAGCCGCCCTCGGTCGGCTCGCCGTATCCGCCCTGAGGCATCAGCTTCAGGTTCTGGCAATCCCGCTTGAAGAACTTGAGGATGGCGTCGCGTCCGACGATCGGACGCTGGAACGGGGGCTGCAGCGCGCCGTCATCCAGGAAGAGATTGATCAGCTGATCGAAGTCGTTGGCGTTGAGCAGCTGCATGTAACTCAGGATGGTCTGATTCAGCACCCCGGGAATGAAGATCTCCTCGCGCTGATCCTCCGGGGTGGGAGCCACGATCGGCTCGGTCACCACATCGCTGTCGTTCACGTCAGGGTCGTAGCCCATGTCGACCACGAAGTTGCGAAGCAACGTGATCTGCTGGCCCTGCTCCACTTTCTTGACGGCCTCCAGCACGGAATTGGCGTTGGCAGACAGCCTGTATCCCTGAGGGATCGGCGCCACCTTGCCCTGACGCATGAATTCGCCCAGTTCGTACCAGAAGCAGAGCTTCACGTTCACCGACCAGTAGGCGTAGCGAGCCGAAATCGGGCTGTTGATCTTGGCGGCCAGGTCACACATCACCTTGGTCTGCTCGTCGAAGCTCATCGCCAGGATCTCGTCCAGCGTCGGTCGAGCCAGAGCCATGCGGGCTGCGCCGGGGGCCGCCACCGTGATGGTTTGTCCCATCTCCAGATAGGCAAACCAGATCAGAGCCAGCTGGTCTTCCGCGCTCAGCAGCTTGAAGCGCGCCGTGATCGCCGGAACGGCATCCGCGGTCAACGTGTCCGGGAAGATCTGGCGAGCTTTGTCGAGCGTGAACATCCGCGGAGGGCACAGAGCGGCTGAACCGTAACACTATGTGTCGGGTTTGCGCGTACCTGGCGTGTCTTTGCTCTGTTGCGGCTGTGATCTGGTATAAGCCTGTCCGTTTTATCCGACGGGTCGCTCCCGGTCTGCACTCGTCAGGCTGCGAAACGTCCGCTCCGCCTGGTGCTCTGCGGTTCTGATCGTTCCCAAGGGGAAGGCCGCCCCTCCCGGATGGGAAGGACGGCCTATCTCGCTCGTTTGTGCATAGCAATCGACCTAATCAGTGATGCTTCAAGGGTGTTGGAACCTCAAGCAAATGGACTGAAGAAACGGTCGAAGCGTCTGGCTTGATGGCGCCTGGGGCCAGGGAGTCCAGAGGTTGGGCCGGCATCCTTCAGGGCACCTTGGTCTTTGGCGGTGCAGAGGATGGTCGACTGGTCGGACGCACAGCTGTGTCGTCGCAGACGAAAGGCCCACGCATGGGTGGAAACTGTTGGAGCAGGGGCCGGAAAGTCAGGCTGCTTCTGGGATGTGCTCAGGTGGAGTGTCGGCCGTCATGGCTCCTCCGATCTCGATGAACACAGTGTTGGTGTTCCAGGCGACAAAGACAATCGGTGTTAAGGCGCATTGCCGTGATGGGTGCCGCCGATCGAGTCTTGGGGTGGCGTGCCTGCCTCCGTGGTCACGGTCGGACACCACCATGTGAGAAGGTGGTACGGACCGCCTTTCTGGCCGAATTTTTTGACGATCTTCATTGGAAATCTCTCCTGGGACGCTGAGAGAGAGGACCTCATCCATCTGTTCACCCAGTACGGCGAAGTGAGCAAGTGCTCCATGCCCCTGGACCGTGAGACCGGCCGCAAGCGTGGCTTCGCCTTCGTCGACCTGGCGAATGAGGCGGATGAAACCTCCGCGATCGACGATCTGCAGAACGTTGAATGGATGGGACGCGGCATCACCGTGCGCAAGGCTGAGCCGAAGCGCTGACGCCGTTCGTTCGAACGGGTTCATGCAACATCCCCCGATCGGGGGATGTTTTTTCGTAGGCATCCGCGGAAGCTGATCCCATCCGGGGGAGTTCCCCTCTCCGCAAACAAGCAGGTCGGCATGACCCCAGCACACGTCTGCTGTTGCCTGAGCGCACAGGCCTGCCGATGAAATGTGCATACTCTGGAGTCATGTCCGAGACCACCACGCCTCAGCAACTGGAGCGCGACCTTCATGTCGCCCGCCATCACGGCCGTTGGCTCAGTGATGAGGAACGTCTGGAGCTGGAGCGAGAGGAGTCTGAGCGACTGCAGAACGAGGAGCAGCAGAAGCAGCTGCGCACCAAGCTCACCGTTCTGGCCGGTGTGTGTGTATTGCTGCCCCCCATGTGGCCGCTGGCCCTGGGTCTCACGCTTTACCTCCTGTTCCCGCGCACCATGACCCACGTCGGCTTCGCCGCCGGCGCTTTCATCGTCACCGGCGCCATCGTCGGTGCAGGTCTGCTGATCGCGCTGATCGCCTGGTTCTTCACGGTTCTGCTTTGAGCTGTCGGTCCTGACGGCGTTGATACACCATTCGGCAGGCTGACTCGTTACGTTGTGTGAAAGGTGTTTGACCAGGGCATGTCGGGACGTTTCGGAATTATCGGTTGTGGGTATGTGGGCAGTGCTGTCGCTCTGCACATGCGCAACAACTGCATCGAGGTCACCGGCACCACCACAAGCCCGGATCGCCTGGGTGAACTCTGCGCCGTGGTCGACCATCCCCGCATCTTCAAGGCCGGGGATCCATCCGCCGACACCAGCTTCCTCGACCAGCTGGATGGCCTGTTGATCGCCATGGCACCCACAACGTCGACCTACGAGGAAGATCAGTACAAGGCGGTCTACGGCGAGGCGATTCCCGCCCTGGTTCAAGCGATCCAGCAGCGTTCCAGCACACAGTCACTGCATGTGACCTACCTCAGCAGCGCCGGTGTGTACGGCGACAAAGCTGGACAGGTGGTCAACGAGCTCACACCCCCCGATCTCAGCAACCCCACCAACGCCCTGCTGGCGGATGCCGAGTCAACAGTCCTCACGTTGAACTCCTCCTCGGTGCAGGCCAGCGTTCTGCGTCTCGGCGGGATCTACGGCCCGGGCAAGAACATCGCGGATTACATCCGTCGTGCCTCCGGACGGCAGGTTCCCAAGAACGGCAATCACATCAATGCCTGGGTGCATCTCATGGACATCATCCGTGGTGTGGATTTCGCCTTCCAGCGTCGTCTGCAGGGGCTCTACAACCTTGTTGACGACATGCAGATGACCCGACGCGAACTCTCCAATGCCCTCTGCGATGAGGATGGCCTGCCCCCGGTGATCTGGGATAACCACGATCGTCCGGACACCCGTGTCTTTAATGCCCGTGTCAGCAATGCCCGGCTCCGGGCGATGGGATTCACGCCCCGGGTCGCCTCGATGCTTGAGCAGGTTCCTGCTCTGTAGTTCGCTGTTGGTCCTTTGAGCAGACCCCTGATCGGCCTGGCGGTGATCCTGACCCTTGCGTTGCTGGTCACCTGCGGTTCCAGGGTCAGGGTTCGCATCCGTTACCGGGTCGTGCCCCAGCAGCAACCTGAGCAGCCAGGGCTGCGAGGGCCGGTTGCTCCGTCCGGAGGACTGCTGATCTGATCAGACGTCAAAGTCCTTGCAGCCTTTTCTCCAGGGGTGGGTGGCACAGTCCATCGCCCAGTAGTCCAGGGGTGGTTTGTTCACCGGTGCGCTGGTCCGTGGATCGGCCACCGGCGCTGTGCGGCGCCGACCGATGCGGGGCAGATGGTCAGTGATCAGGCTCAGGTTGAAACGCGCCATCACGGATTCCTTCACTGATCAAGGTGTAACGCGCAGCACAGGGAATGTCCTTGGACGGATCTGAGTTTTTTCTGTGAAGGTGTGATCGGCTCACCAGAGCTGTGTTTCCGGCGCCAGTCGGCAGGCCCGGGGCATGAAAAAGGTTTTTTGTAGCAACTGGAACAGTTGACAGCCCGTCCCTGAGTTCTCATGGTTTCAGTTTGAACTCAATCCGTTTTGGATCTGATCACCACACCCTGTGATGTCGCCGGTCTCCACCGTCTCAGCATCGGAAGTGTGGTTGGTGCCCTCTGGCTGCAGACCCATTTCCCCAGCGCTGAATGGGACACCCTGCTGGCGGGTCAGGCAAGTTTCTCGTCTGACTGTGTCGATAGCCTGATGGCCGACGCACGCTCAGCCGGCCTGAATGTTCAGCAACTCGTTGTTGTCGAATCCTGAAAATCTGACCGTGTCAGGAGAGTCGAACTCTCGCTCGGTTCAGTGTTGTCGGTGACCTTTTTTCTGTTCAGCATCCATCAGAACGGTCACCAACAGCGTCAGCACGAATGGTCCTTTTTTACGACGACGAGGATCAGATCCTTCCACTTCTGATTCACCGTGTGGATGCTGGTATGCCACCCTGCCGCTGCAGGGATTGTGATGGCATCCTCCGTCGCATGAACGAGCTGGGGCTTTCTGAGCACGAAGAGGCTGCTCCACTTGTGGCTTGAAGCCAGGGACGGCGATCCGGGTTTGTGAACACCGATTGCGAGCATCCACAGATCGCACCGCCCAACTTTTAGAAATCTTGTGTGGTCTGAATGGCTTCAGTGTCAGAGACGTTCTGTCGTGACTTCGGTGTGTCTCTCGCAGTTCTGTTGCTCGAGATGAAGGCAACACTCGAGGATTTTGAAGACCAGCTCCTGAGCTCCGGACAAGCAGAGCCGGAGTTGGAAGGTGTGAGTGGATGATCGAGCAGATCCGCGCTGTTTTCGCTGATCCGCAGGTGTCCGGTCTGGATCGCCTCTACGACGCCATCAATGCTGCCCGGGATCTCGCTCCCGATTCCGATTTCCAGGCCTGCTACGACATCGTCATGGCCGGCGGCGGACCAGAGGCAGAGGCCTGGATCAGTTTCACGGTGAACACGGCGATGCGCTTCCCGATCGATCAGCAACCCGAGCCGGAGCAGTTCCTGGCCGTTCTGGAAGAGGTCTGTGACCGCCATCGCGGTCTGTGAGTCTCAGCTTTCGGAATACCTGAGAGCCTTCAGGCTCATCACCATGTGGGTACGCACGCTGCCCAGTGCCATCACCTGCTTCGTTGTGCGCGTTTTGCCCACCGAATCGCCCTGTAGCTCCAGCCACTGCAGCAGTTCCCTGGTCTGGTCAGCCCAGGCCGACAGGGCTGCCCTCAGCAGATCATCCTCATCAACCCCCATCTCACGCTCCTGAGCACCCCTCTCAGCTGCCTTGAGCAGGGCGCTGAGCTGCAGATGGCTCAGGGCATCAGGAACAGAGGGATCGAAGTCGATGCTTAAGGAAATCTGAAGTGATGGCTCAACCGTAGGCCCGGATGCCCCTCGCGTGCCAGTGCTTGGTCTCAGATGTCATCCATAAGGCTGCTGATCCGGGTCCACGGGCAGTCCTCGCAGGCCGAGAGCGAGTCGGCGTGCCAGCAGCAGTCCCGGATACAGCGCTTCGGCGCGGCTGCGATCACGGAACAGATCCCGCAGCACCATCAGCAGCGGATCGCTCGGCTGCATCCGTCGGCTCAGTTCGGCGATGGCAGCGCTTCCGTGCCAGGCCTGTTCCCCCTCCATCAGCACGGCACCATCCGCCAGGCGCATCCCTCTGGCTTCGAGCGTCCGCCGCAGGGCATCATCGGCCCGGCCATCAAGAATCTTCAGGTCCGGCAGGCCGCCGAGCAGCTCACTGCGGAGGGCGAAGCTGCGGCAGAAGAGGCAGCCGCCGTCGTAGACGAGGGTGAGTGGCATCACCGGAGTCTGTCGTGCTTCACCTGCTCGTTGCGGCCCTGCTGCTGATCCTGTGGGCCCTGCCGGTCTCCGCCGACTGGCTCTGTGACGGGGATCGGCTCCAGCTCGAGCGTGTCGCGGGGGCGGTCGATGTGCGCGGTCTTGCCGGTGGCATTCCCAATTCCAGCGATGGCACCCTGCCGGGGGATGGAATTCTGCTGACCTGGCGCGGAACGACCCTTCAGCTTCCGCGCACCAACAATGCGGGGCCGCCCAGCTACACGGATGGCCGCTGGTGGTGGCGTGAACCGGTCGGCGAAGCTCCGGAGCTCCTGGAACGGCGTGGTGACGTGATCGAACACGCCTGCGAGCCCCTCGTTGACGCACCAGTACAAACGCACTAGAACAGGTGTATCAGTCCAGCGCTTCCCATGGCTCCCAGCTCCCCCTACGCCACATTCCGTGCCGAGGAATGGATGCGTGCATCCCAGATCCGCCCCCGCAAGGTTCTCGCAGAGCTCTCCCCTGTGACGGTGCATCCCCCGCGTCGTCGGCAGACGCGTCGGCCAGCCTGCGGCGTGATTCAGGGCGAGCTGTTTCTCTATCCCGTGGTGGCCTGCTGAGGTCGCCGTTGTCTCCGGCGTCGGGTCCGCCTGCGGGTTCCTCCGTAGTGATATCCCTCCTCAAGGCTCGTCGTTGGCCAGCAGCCAGGGCAGACGAAATGCCACTCCGGTCTCGCTGTTGTCGACACCCGGTAGTGAAGGCTGCCGTCGCTGCTGCAACGCTCGCAACACGCCATGGGCAGGACGCACAGAAGCATCAGGTTTCAGTCGTAACAGTTTTTCCACATGACTGTGTGCTGTGATCGCGTCCTTTGTCGCGTTGATCTCAGAAAGTCCTCGTCAATCCGCCTCTTACGGTCTGTTGTGAAGACTGGATCCTGCCTGGATCATTCTGGCTTTTCACTGGTTGGTACCATTCGCTGAAAACGCTAACTGGAATTGGGGTTTTGAGGCTTCGTCGCAGTACGGATCCGCTCTGATTCCGGAATTTTTCGGCTTGGTTTCGACACACTCGGTTGCCTTGCCCCTGTCCTGTGTCAGCGCCCATTCAGGCCGCGAGAGGGGCCTGTGGAAAACCTGTGTAAAGCTTCGCTGATCAGGCTGCCGTCGCCGCTTTCAGGGCGGCCATTTCATGGGCGTCGCGACCGCTTTCGATCTCGTCAGGATGCTCTTCGAAATGGCGCAACCACTGCTGATAAGCCTGCTTTCGGGCCTCCGTTGCGTCCCGCTGACCGGCAACCGCCACCTCACCGATCTGCAGCTGGCTCTGCAGCAGTGCCAGCTGCGATTCCACGCAGCGCAGCCGTGCCTCCATCGCGATGGGCGGCGTGGTCTCGAGATGTTGCTTCAGGGCTTCCAGCACCACCTCGCCCCGGCTGGTACCGGTCTGCTCAGCCCTCTCTCTCAGGGCGCGCCGCAGCTGCCTCGGCAGTTTCAGCTTCAAGAGAGCCAGATGCCACCACGCATCAGGGTCTCCCAGAGTTCCTGCCGGGTTTGATCCTGTTCAGCGACCGCCACCGGTGCTGAAGACCGCAGGATGCGCTCCGGTGGCGTCCACCAGTCGTGCAGGCGATCCAGCCAGCCGGTGCGTCTGGGCCAGGGGCAGGAAGTCATGGCGCCTGCGGAAGCAATCTGGCTTCAGTGGAGCGCGCGCATCGCAAGACGGCATGCGTGCTTACACCTAATCGTTTCCGTGATGTCTCGGGGCCTGCCATCGTGCAGTCCGTTGCTTGTCGCCCGGGCATGAACGGTGAGGATCCAGTGACGCCGATGACGGCTCTGGTCGTCGACGCGGATGGCCGGCTCACCTACATGGGTGAGGACGGACGCCGCCGCGTCATCGTCGGTGATCAGGAGCTGCTCGACCGGCTGCAGAGCCTGCGGGGTGACTCCGACGACAACACCTTTGAGGGGGGGTGCGGGATCTGAACCCGGACTCCAGGCCCTACGTCAGCGGGCGGTTGTGCACCTCGGCTTCCCGGACCATCGTCTGCGCTTCCCACAGTCCTTCAACGCGACAGCAGTGGTGGTCGGCGTCGCAGGCCCAGTACCAGCCGTCCCCGAGGGATTCGATCGTGCTTCCACGCACCGTATGGATGATCAGTTGGTCCACAGGTGGCTTAGTGACGTCTTTCAGTCTTGTCACAGGTTGAGTCCAAAATGCAACCGATTTGGACCAGCCGGGGGCTGGGCCGATGGATTCAGTTGCTGCGGCCGAGGGCCAACACAGCATCCATGCGCTTCACCTCGGAATTCAGAAAGAAATCCGCCCACATGCTCATCAGAAAAGTGAGTGTGCCGATGGCGCGCACCTGTTCTGGAGAGCCGGCCGGTGTGTACTTGAAATCCATGAACATGCGATCTGCCACCTTCTGTTGCTCGCGGCAGCGGGCGTCGATCGACATCTCAGTTCTCCTTGCGCTGGCTGGGAAGGTCCGAGGGTTGCCTCAGCACGTAAGCGACCAACCCTGTCAGCACGAGGCTTACGGCGATCAGAGCTTCGATGGCAATGGAATAATCCGTCATTGGAAGCCTGTATGTGAAGAAAAGTTAACAAGGGTCGGCGTCGCTCTGTGGCGATGCTGTTGCTCAGTGCGCAGATCCGTTGCGGCGCAGTCCTGATTCCCGGGATGTCTGGCAATCTGATCGGTGATCTGCGTTGTTCGGCTCATGCTGTTGTTCGCCTCCCAGACGGCTCCCGGCGGTCCTGCCGTGATCCTTCCGGCCCTGTTGATCACCGGTCTTCTGGTGGCTGCCTCGCAGGCTTTCGTTCCCAAAGGCGGCAGCGACGACTGATCGCGAACCGGTTCAGCGGTCTGCCAGGGATGTCTCAGCCTGGCTTCAGAACCGGATGCCGACCTCTCCATACGTTGAGGAGACGTCGTTGTCGAAGCCGTGAAGCGTTTCCTGTTCTTCACCCAGCTGGTTCTGTTTTCCTCGTTTCTTCAGTTGCTCGATCCGGCGCTGGCTCTCTCCTGTCATCCCCTGTTTGGGGGATGTGCATCCTCTGAAGCTGAATTAATCAGGGATGGAGAGCCTCACCTGCCTCCATGCCCCCTGTCTACGACCTGATTCTGGAGGTGAATGGCGATCTGCTCATTCGCCGGATCCTGGCGAATGGCCAGCGGGATGCCTGGGCCATGGCCAGGCGGCTGCACAGTGGCCGGGTGAAGGGAATTGTGTGTCGCGATGGTGAGGAAGCGGATGCTCCGCTCGACTCCCACCGCTAGAACGTCAATGAGCATCGGGCTCTCCCGTGGATCTACGTGTCGGATCGCCGGAGATGCAGAGGGTCACCGCGGAATGCCGCGACCTGCTTCGCGGCCAGAGGGTGCTGCTCTGCTTCGGCGACCATCTGGCTCTCTGTGCCGTCGCGGATGCCGAGGTCTTCAGCGGGGGCGTCAAAGCGGCGGTGACCACAGAGGAGGAAGGGGTGCAGCACGCGCTGCGGCATCGCCCTGATCTGGTTCTGGCCAGCGAGGATCTCGAGCGCGGCTACGGCATCCGCCTGTTGCAGCGTCTCAAGCAGGCTCTGCCTCAGACCCGTCTGCTGATCTTTCTGCGCCGCGAAACGCAGGCGGTGGTGCAGGAGGCGATGCTGGCCGGTGCCGATGGCGTGCTGTTCATATCGGCCCTCGGCGGCGGCAGCGGCAATTTCGTTAAGGCCCTGCAGGTGACGGCCCGAGGCGGGTTGTTCTATCCGGGAGCGGTGCGTGCCGCTCTGAGGCCAGTCGGCGATCCTCCCTCGCGCCTGGAGGCCAGGGACACCCTCTCGGAGCGGGAGCTCGAGGTGGTGTCCTGCATCGCCGGTGGCTACCGCAACAGCGAGATCGCCGAGCAGCTGCAGATTTCAACGGAGACCGTCAAATCCCACATCAGTGCGGCGATCCAGAAGCTGGGCGTGCGTGATCGCACTCAGCTGGCCGTGCAGGCTCTTCTGCACGGATGGATCTCGGCTCAGTAGACCCCGTAACGGATGCCGCGGTAACGCAGCTCCAGCCCGGCGGTTGCCTGCTGTTGATCCCGATTCGGCTCATAGGACACGCCCCGGTAGCAGAGCGTCCTGCGGCTGTCCCGGCGCACGGCGGTGTGCTGTGCATCGGTGTGTTCGGCGTTGGCGTAGTCCCTCGTCATCTGCAGACGAGCCCGCTCGACGGCCTGACGGCGCATGGTGCGGGTTTTGATCAGTTGAAGCGTGTTCATCACAGGCTCCTTGTACAGCGCCCGCGTCCCCGTTGCCTGACGCGGGTCTGACTGCAGCCCCGATGGACGGGGCTCAACGTGCTTTGATCATAGAACATTTCTGTAGCAACAGCTACTTTTTTGCCGTCCGGATCCGGCTGCCAGCATGGCGCCATGGACCCCGCGATTCCCGTTCTCTGCATCTGCGGCCCCTCCGCCGCCGGGAAAACCACCTTTGCCGCTGCACTGGTTGACCATTTCCGTGGTCGCGGCCGGTCTCCGCTCACCGTCGCCTGCGACGACTACTACCGCAGCGACTGGACCCCGCATCCGCTGTTCGGTTACGACACGGTCGAGGCCATCGATACGGACGCCCTGCGCTCGGACCTCGAAGCGGCGCGATCCGGCCGGGCCGCCAGCCTTCGCCTCTACGACATGCGTTCCCGCACGGTCGGGCGTCGCGTCATCGACGCTGCCTACGACCTTGTGGTGCTGGAAGGGTCCTACGGCCCCCAGGATCTGATCCAGGGTTTTCCCTTCGATGGACTGATCTATCTCGAGGAGTCGCTGCCCGTCCGACTGGTCCGCCGTCTGAGCCGTGATGTGCGCCAACGCCACCGCTCACCCCGTTACGTGATCCGTCAGATGCTGCGGGAGATGCTGCCCGGAGAGCGCCGTTTCATCCGCCCGCTGCGGGAGCATGCCGATCTGGTGGTCCGGGATCCGCAGCACGGCATCACGGCCGTCGGTCGTCTGATCGGCGACAGCTGATCCGCCGAGGTCTGGCTAACAACCAGGCAGATCTCCTCGTCCCATGGCCACGTACAAGATCAGCATCGAAGGCGGTGCCAGCTTCGACTGTGCTGACGACGTCTACATCCTCGATGCGGCCGAGGAGGCCGGTGTGGATCTTCCCTACTCATGCCGAGCCGGAGCCTGTTCCACCTGCGCCGGAAAGCTGATCAGCGGATCCGTGGATCAGACCGACCAGAGCTTCCTGGATGACGATCAGATCGGCCAGGGGTTCGCACTGCTCTGCGTCAGCTATCCCACAGCGGACTGCGCCATCAAGGCCAACGCCGAAGACGACCTGAACTGATCACGCCTTTCGCGTGATCACCGGTTTGCGGCGGTCGGGATACAGCTCCCTGCAGAGGGGGCAGACCCGTCCGTCGCATCCGCGTGCCGTGCAGAATTCGCGCCCGTAGAAAATGATCTGGAGGTGGAGCCTGTTCCAGGCCCTCTCCGGAAACAGGGCCTTGAGGTCCCGTTCGGTGCGCGCCACGTTCTCCCCGTTGCTCAACCCCCATCGCTGAGCCAGGCGATGGATATGGGTGTCCACCGGGAAAGCGGGCACGCCGAAGGCCTGGGACATGACGACGCTGGCGGTCTTGTGCCCCACCCCGGGCAGAGCCTCCAGCTCCTCGAAACTCTGCGGCACGGCGCCGTCATGGCGCTCCAGCAGCAGCTGGGCCAGCCGGCGCACGTTCTTCGCCTTGGTCTTCGCCAGTCCGAGCTGGCGGATGAAGCCGAGGATCTCCCCCTCCTCCAGCTCTGCCATCGCAGCAGGAGTCGGTCCTGCGGCGAACAGCGCCGGTGTCACCTCATTTACCTTCTTGTCCGTGCACTGAGCGCTGAGCAGCACGGCGATCAGAAGCGTGAACGGATCGCTGTGGTCCAGGGGGATCGGTGTTTCGGGGTAGTGCTCCTCGAGGCGTTGCATCACCCGTTCGGCTCGCTCCTTCTTGCGCACGATCGATCAGTCCTCTCGCCCACCGCCGAAGCGGCGGAACAGTCCCTTCACCCGGTCCTTGGCGCGTCGCACCGCCCCCGCCCGGGCTGCCGGCGTTTCGCTGGCGGGCTCCGGCTCGTGCGATGGCTCCGGCGATGGTGTGGGTGTGGGTGTGGTGGCCTCTGCCTGGCTGGGCAGCCCTGCCAGTCCGGCGCTCAGTCGCCGTTGAAGATCGGTGCGGGCCGTTTTCAGCACCAGCACATCCCGGCGCCAGTGCGCGAGCACGGCGTCAGCCCGTTGCAGCTGCAGAACCAGATCCTGCACGTCCCTGGGCAGACTGTCCCGGCTGTAGCGGTTGCCGTCGATCTGAAGCAGCGGGGGCAGCGGAGAGGGGCCTGAACGCGTCATGTCGGGAGCCGCTGATCCTCGAACTCATTCTTCCATCGATTTCTGGGCGTGGGATATTGTTTAGATATGTAGTTAATATCGTAACGATATCGTGCAAAGTTGCCTGTTCCGCAACAGTGAGTCAGATCTTGTTCGATCTTGACGGTGCGCCTGCGGCGGCGGATTCGCTCTGCCTCCTGTCTTCTTGTCTCGCTGACCATGCTGACCCTCGGCTGCGGCCGGGAGCCGGTGCAGCAGGTCGCGGACCGGCGTCCGACGGTGCTCACCACCTTCACCGTGCTGGCGGATCTGGCCGCCAATGTGGCCGGCGAGCGTCTTCAGGTGCGCTCGATCGTCAAGCCCGGGGCGGAGATCCACGGCTATCAGCCCACCCCCAGCGACATCGAGCAGGCCGCGGGAGCGTCCCTGATCATCGAGAACGGATTTGGTCTGGAGCTCTGGGCCCGGCGCTTCACCGCCGCGGCCGGCGACATTCCCACGCTCACGCTGACGGAGGGAATGCAGCCGCTCCTGATCGGAGAGGACGCCTACGCCGGCAAGCCCAATCCCCATGCCTGGATGTCGCCGAAACGGACCATGGCCTATGTGGATCGTCTGGTGCAGGCCTTCACGCGTCTGGATCCCGCTGGTGCGGATGTCTTCGCCGCCAACGGCCGCCTCTACAAGGATCGTCTCAAGACTCTCGACGACGAGCTGCGCCGCACGCTGGCGGGGATTCCTGAGCAGCGGCGCGTGTTGGTGAGCTGCGAGGGGGCCTTCTCTTACCTCGCGGATGATTACGGCCTACGCGAGGCCTATCTGTGGCCGGTCAACGCCGAAAGTGAGATCACCCCGAGGCGGATGGCCCGGTTGATCGACCTGGTGCGGGAACGGCAGGTGCCGGCGGTGTTCTGTGAGAGCACCGTGAGCGATGCGGCTCAGCGTCAGGTGGCAGAAGCCACCGGTGCCCGCTTCGGGGGAACCTTCTACGTCGATTCCCTGTCTTCAGCGGATGGCCCGGCATCCACCCTGCTGGACCTGCAGCGGCACAATGTGAAGCTGATCCGCGACGGTCTGGCCGGAGGCAAGGGGTGATGCGCATCGAGGCGGAGCAGCTCTGCGTCGATTACAACGGCACGGTTGCGTTGTACGACGCCAGCCTGCATCTGCCTGAGGGTTGCATCTGCGGGCTCGTGGGCATGAACGGTGCCGGCAAGTCCACCCTGTTCAAGGCGCTGACGGGCTTCGTGCGGCCATCCCGTGGCCACATCCGCATCAACGGCCGCAGTGTGCGGGAGGCCCAGCGGCAGCAGGCGGTGGCCTACGTCCCTCAGAGCGAGGGCGTCGACTGTCAGTTCCCAGTTTCTGTATGGGATGTGGTGATGATGGGCCGTTACGGCTCCATGAATCCGCTGCGGATCCCCCGCAGCAGCGATCGTGTCGCCGTGGGCGATGCACTGCAGCGGGTCGACCTGCTCGAGCTGCGCAACCGGCCGATCGCTGCGCTCTCAGGCGGCCAGCGCAAGCGCACCTTCCTGGCCCGGGCCATCGCTCAGCGGGCTGATGTGCTGCTGCTGGATGAGCCGTTCAATGGCGTGGACGTGCGCACCGAACAGCTCATGGCTCAGCTGTTTCTGCAGTTCCGCGAGGAAGGTCGCACGATCCTGATCTCCACCCACGACCTCAGCCATGTGCGCGACTTCTGCGATCTGGTGGTGCTGATCAACAAGACCGTGCTCGCCTACGGAGAGACCTCTGAAGTGTTCACTCCTGAGAATCTGGCGATGACCTTCGGGGGGCTGCCGCCGGATCTGCTCACCGGCAACAGCACCCCTGAAGCCCCGCACTGATCACGCCTGGTCAGCGGTTGTCGAACCGCGTTCCATCACCCGGTTCAGCACGGCCTGTTTGATGCGGGCCCGGTCCCGCTCCACATAGATCTCGGCCCAGTGCTCGGGTTTGGATTTCTGCTGAACCGCCTCCAGCTCGCGTTCGAGTTCGTCGAACACGGCATCGACGAACCCATCCGGGTTGTCGCCGAAGCTGTCATGGCGGTTCAGAACCTTGTCGAGACGACGGATCAGTCGGGTGGCGCGGGACATGGCGGGGAGGGTGGAGATCGTGGAAGGGGATCAGGAGCCGTTGGAGGGCTCGGAGTCGTTCTGCAGCAGCCGGATTCCCGTGCTGTCCTGCAGCTGCTTGAGCAGGGTGGCCAGGGACAGGTTGACCTGCCCCTCGCGCTCGCCGATCAGGGTCACTTCTTCAACCTCGACCGGCTGAACCGTGTCGCTCAGCATGGTGAGCAACGGCTCCAGCTTTTGCAACAGGAACAACCGTTTGGCGTCGTCGCCGGAGCGTCGGAGCGACTCCACCAGTTCCCGGAGACCCTCGGCCTGGGAACGACCCTGTTCCACGATCGTGGCGGCCTCACCCTTGGCATCGGCGATCATCGTCAGCGATTCGGATTCCGCCGGTGCGATCACATCGGCTTCGAGCTGTTGCATCACCTGCTTGATGCGTTCCTCCTGCACAGGCACTTCGGCCTGGGCCCGGGCCAGCTCGGCTCCGACCATCGCTTCCACCTCCGCCACCAACGCATCACGGCCGGTGAGGGCATCCTGCATGCGTTTCTCCGCCTCCGCTGTCGCCACCGCCAGCTCCTTGTCCAGTCGGCGCAGCGCGGTGATCCGCTCGTTCTCGGCCTTCTTCACCGCTGACTGGGAGCTGGCCTCCGCTTCGGCGATGCGCGAGTCCCGCTTCAGCTCCACCAGCTGCTTGCGACCGATCGAATCGAGATAGCGAACGTCATCGGAGATGTTCTGGATCTGCAGGGTGTCCAGCACCAGTCCGAGTTTCTGCAGATCGTCCTCCGCCTCCTCCAGCAGGGTGCGGGCGAAGGTCACCTTGTCCTCGTTGAGCTGCTCGGGGGTGAGGCTGGCCATCACACCGCGCAGATTGCCCTCCAGCGTCTCCTTGGCGATGTGTCGGATCTCGTCCTGTGATTTGCCGATCAGGCGTTCGATCGCGTTGTGGATGCCCGGCTCATCACCGGAGATCTTGATGTTCGCGACGCCGGAGACGTTCAGGGGAATCCCGCCCCGGGAGTAGGCGTTCTCCACCCTCAGGTCGATGATCATGTTGCTGAGGTCAAGGCGCATCACCTCCTCAAGCAGGGGGATGCGCAGGGCGCTGCCGCCTCGCACGGTGCGATATCCCACCGGCTGACCGCTGCCGGTGGTCCGCCGCAGGCCGGCGAAGATCAGCACTTCACTGGGCTGGCAGATGTAGTACAGCTGACGCAGCAGCACGACGAACGCCCAGATGCCGGCGGCGCCGGTGAGACCGAGTGCGATGAACATCAGTGATTCTCCTGGGAGTTGGTCAGGGTGCCGAGCAGATCGATGCCGAGAATCTCGTTCACCTGCTCGAAGAACTGGCGCACCACCACGTGGTTGAGGGCCACAAGACTGGCGAGGGACTGGGCGCCGTTGCCATCCAGAGCGGTGACCCGCTGAAGTTTCAGGCGGGCCGGCAGACGCGTGGCCTGGGAGAGCACCATCTCGATCTGCTGCAGCAGAAACACCAGCTCCGCGGTGCTGCCCGCTTCCTCCCACACCTGGGTGAGCAGGTCATTGACCAGAGCACTGGCCTTGACGTCCTCCGCCGTGGCCGCCGCCTGGCCTCGGGCCCGCAGTTCCTTGGCCTTCTGACTGGCTTGGGCCGGCAGCACCTCCTCCGCCTTCAGCCGCAGGCGCTCCAGCTCCGCACGCACCCTCTGCAGCTGCTGCTCGGCTCGGGCCCTGGCCTCCTGCTCAGCCGCCTTCGTGCGCTCCTCCTCGGAGCGGGCCTGCTTGTCCATCTGCGCCACCTTGGTGCGCACCTCATTGGTTTTCTGCAGCACAACGGTGTCCGCCTCGGTGCGCATCACCTCGGCCACCTCCTCCATCTGCGCTTCCACCCGCTCGGCCTGACCGATCGCCTCCGCTTCGGCGATCTCCGCATCGCGGACGATCTGGGCGACGCGGCGTCGGCTGATCGAATTCAGGTAGTCCACGTCATCGAAGACGCTCTGGATCTTGAGCGTGTCCAGCTGCAGCCCCAGTCGACGCATGTCCTGACCCACATCCTCGGCGATCTGCTCGGCGAAGCGGAGCCGGTCTTCGTTGACCTGTTCGGGGGTGAGCTGGGCCAGCACACTGCGCAGATTGCCTTCGAGGTTCTCCTTGGCCACCTGCACGATCTCCGAGGGGTCATGACCGAGGAAGCGCTCGATGGCGTTGTTGCGCACCTCCGGATCGGTGCTCACCTTGACGTTGGCGATGGCCTGGATGTTCAGCGGGGTTCCGCCGTGGGAATAGGCGTTGCGCACCTCCACCACCACCGGCAGCAGCGTGACGTCGACACGGCGGGCGGTTTCGAGAATCGGCTTGACGAAGGTCCAGCCACCGTTGGCCACCACCCGGTATCCCTTCATGCCCTGGCTGCCCTGGTCCGAGCGGGAACCGGTCACCACGAGCATCTCGTTGGGTCGGCAGATGCGGATCATCCAGCGGCTGATCAGAGTCAGGGCGATCAGCCCGATGAAGACACCGCCGACAGCGCCCAGCACAACGGAGTTGTCACTGCGCCCGTTGCTCCACATCGGCGGGGATGCCGGTTGCACCTGCAGCAGGGGCTGCTTCTGAAGTGGTGGCCCTTTCATTCGATTCGGCAGGAGATGTCTTCCCTAGCGCCGATCCTGTCGATCCGCCATCAAATGCGATCCACCCGCAGGGTGTGCCCGTCACAGGCCACCACCACCACCGTGGTGCCCTGTGGCAAGCTTCCCCCGTTGCTGACGGCCGGTCGGCGGATCAGGCTGCCGCGGGCCGTCAGCTCCACGAAGCCGCGGCTCTCCGCTTCGATCGCCAGGGTGACGATGCCCTCCCGCCCGATCAGATCAGCGCTGCGCACCAGGCTGTCGACGTCCCGCCGGCCCATCAGGCCCAGCAGCCGTGCTGCGGCCAGTCCCATGGCCACTCCCATCCCAAGAGCCACGACCACCGTCGGCAGAACGGTGCCGCTGCGGGTCAGCAGGCTGAGCAGCAGACCGCACAGACCGAACCCGCACAGGCCGAAGGACCAGAACGGGGTGCTGAACAGCAGGCTGAGATTGCCGCCGGCTCCATCGGCGTCGGCCCCGCTGTCGCCCTCCAGAGACAGGGCGATGAGCACACCCCCGGCAAGCAGGCAGAACAGGTAGGTGAGCAGCATGGTTGGCGGTGCTCACTCCAGTCTGGCTCGCATCAGCTCCGTGAGTGCCTGCTCGAGATCGTTGGTGAGCTGCTGCACGGCCCGGCGGCGGTTGCTGCGGTAGTCGGCCACCCGTGGTTGCACGGCGAGCGCCTCTCCGAGACTCAGTTCGACCCGCTGCGGACCGAGGGAAGGCTTGCCGTTCCAGGGGCTGGCCTCGATCCATCCGATCGCCTCCTCCACCAGCAGCACCATCTCGGCGAAGCGGTCGAAGTCCGGTTGATCGCTCACGTAGTGACCGCTGACGCTGGTGAAGTGCTCCACCAGGCGCATGCGCGTCAGCTGCTGATCCGCTTCTCGCGCCTCCCAGTCCGCCAGGCTGCGCTCGAGCGGTGGCAGCTGATCGAGGTTCTCGCGGTAGATGCGGTCCCAGGCCGCCTGTTCGATGCGGCGGCAGCGCTCCTGCAATGTGCCGCTGGCCCGCAGTCCGAAATGGCTTTCAGCCTTGCGAAGTCCATGCAGTCGGTAGGCCTCGATCCGCTGGGTCAACGGTTGATCCTGCTCCGGACGCAGCCGTTCCAGCTGTTCGAGGGCCTCGATCAGCTCCGCGCCGATGCGCAGAAGCCGTTCCCGGCGGTTCCCCTGATCCTCCGGGCTCAGCCCGAGGTGCTGCTCGAGTGCGGTCAGCCGCGCTTCCAGAGCCGCCCAGTCCGGTCGACGCCAGCTGTAGCGGATGCCGACAGGAATCACATGAAGCGGACGGGGATCGTCCGCTTCATCCATGTCTTCCGCTGCCCAGAAGGCCAGCTGGGCCACCCCCGGTTCGAGGGGAGCCATCTCGCCGGAGAGGTTGTTGGTCGCTCCTTCAGGGGCCACCACCAGGGCGTGGCGACCCTGGGCCAGAGCATCGCGGGCCTGTTTCAGTGCAGGTCGGTCGAGCCGTCCCCGGTGGATCGCGATGCCGCCGCACCGCTGCAGCAGCCAACCGATCAACGGTCCGGCCCAGAGCGGGATGCCGCGGTCGTAGAGGAACCGCAGTTCGATCGGGCGCGGCAGTGTCAGTCCAAGCCGGCGCGCAGCCTCAGGCACCCGCGTCCAGAACAGATCCGCCAGCACCAGCGGATCCCGCGGGCTGGGATGCCGGAAGGCGAGCAGAAGGGTTCGCTCCCCCTGCTGCTGGGCGGCGAATTCCCGCGCCAGCCCCTCGTCGGCATTGCCATGGTCCAGTTGCAGCCGCTGACTGGCGAACACCCAAGGCAGCAGACGACGCAACACGCCCTGCACCGTGCGGCTTGCCCGGGTCGGCAGACGCCTCAGGGCTGGTCTGGCGGACTGGATCGATGCGTGCGGCACGCGTCAGAGGCAGACCACCCGAGCCTGATCGGCTGCTGGGGAATCAGGTCCCTCCCCGGGACGGACCCGCACCTGGACCTGCCCGGTCGACCGGACTGAAAGACTGAGGTCTGCGGCCCGATGCGGCGGTGATGTCGTTCCTGCTGGACCCCCTCAGTCATGCCTTCATGGTGCGGGCGCTGCTGGTCAGTGCCCTGGTGGGAGGAGTCTGCGGTCTGCTCTCCTGCTACATGACGCTCAAGGGCTGGGCGCTGATGGGCGACGCCGTTTCCCATGCGGTGCTTCCCGGCGTGGTGGTGGCCTATGCCCTCGGCCTGCCGTTCTCCCTCGGTGCCTTCGTCTTCGGCGTCGGCTCGGTGGCTGCCATCGGCTTCGTCAAGCAGAAATCGCGCGTGAAGGAGGACACGGTGATCGGTCTGGTGTTCACCGGTTTCTTCGCCCTCGGGCTGGTGCTGGTGTCGAAGACCCGCAGCAACATCGACCTCACCCACATCCTGTTCGGCAACGTTCTGGGCATCTCCTCGGCCGACCTGCAGCAGACCCTGCTCATCTCCGCTCTGGTGGTGTCGCTGCTGCTGCTGTTCCGGCGCGATCTGATGCTGTTCTGCTTCGATCCCACCCACGCCCGCTCGATCGGCATCAACACCGGACTGCTCCACTACATGCTGCTGGGGCTGCTGTCGCTGGCTGCCGTCGCCGGTCTGCAGACCGTCGGCATCATCCTGGTGGTGGCGATGCTGGTGACCCCCGGGGCCACGGCTTACCTGCTCACGGATCGCTTCGATCGGATGACCCTGCTGGCGGTGCTCAGCAGCGTGCTCTCCAGTGTGCTGGGGGTGTTCATCAGCTACTGGAGCGACAGCTCCACAGCCGGTTGCATCGTGCTGGTGCAGACGGCCCAGTTCCTGCTGGCCTTTCTGCTGGCCCCCCGCCACGGTGTGCTGAGGAGTCACTCCAACCTCAGCCCCTGATCCGCGGTTCGCATCCATGACCGAGACCACTGTTCTGGATTTCAGGCTCAGCAACAGCTTCGAGGAGTACCGCGATCACATGAACGCCCCGGAGCAGCAGGCGATGTTCGCTCAGATGGGCGTCAGCACCTTCTACATCGGTGTCTGCAAGGACGATCCGACGCGGGCCACCGTGATGTTCCAGGGGCCTGAGAACGTCCTCCACGATGTGTTCATCAACCCGGAGACCAAGCCTGTGGTGGAAGCCTCCGGACACGTCTACGACGGCACCGTGATCACCCGCTGGCTGGCCTGAAGGCCGGCAGCACCTGCCGGTAGCCGTTGGCCTCAACCACGGTGAGATCGGTGTCGAACAGAGCGCTCAGCCGCTCGGCGGTGAGCATCTCTGCCGGTGATCCATCCCCCACCACAGTTCCACCATCCAGAAACAGCACCCGCTGCATTTCAGGAACGATGGTGTCGATGCGATGCGTCACCTGCACCACCGTCGTGCCGTTGCGGCACAGCTGCCGCAGGGTCTGCAGCAGCTGATGGGCGGCCTTCAGATCAAGGGCACGGCTCGGTTCATCGAGCACCAGAACCTCGGGCGAGTGCACGAGGGCGCGGGCGATCATCAGCCGTCGTCGCTGGCCATCGGACAGCTGCCCGAAGCGCTGCTCTGCGATGGTCTCCAGACCCAGCTGGTGCAGCAGGGCATCGCCATGGCGGCGTTGGTTGGGAGTGGGCGTCTGATCCCGGCCGAGACGCATCGAGCCGAACAGGCCGCTGAGCACCACATCACGGGCTTCGATCCCTGGGGGAAAACGCGTTTCCAGCTCCGTGGTCACCACCCCGAGCCGGCTTCGCAGCTGCCAGAGATTCACCGTCTCGCTGCCGAACAGCTTCAGGTGGGCGTCAGCCTGCACGATCGGATGGAGGCTGCGCTCGATCAGTTTCACCAACGTGCTTTTGCCGGCCCCGTTGGGTCCCAGCACCGTTGTCGACTGCCCCAGTGCAAGGGTCAGATTGAGCTGATGGATCACGGGCCGGCCGCTCAGCCAGGCCTCCACCTGCCGGGCTTCGAACCACACCTCAGCCATCGGCTTCCGCCAGCAGCCGGTCGATCACCACCCGGAGGCCAGGAGCGATCGGCCGCGTCTCGCCGCAATGATCGCTCCAGACGTGGCCGCTGCTCAGTTCCTCCATCGATGTCAGCTTCAGGTCCTGCCCCTCCTGCAGATGCAGACGTTCGATCGGATCGGTCAGGTCTCCTCGGAACACGTGGGCGATGCGGCTGCCGTTGTCGTGGCTGAACCAGAGCGGCAGGGCCGTCTCCGGTCTCCAGCCGATCTCCTCCTCCAGTTCGCGCAGCACCGCCTGCTCCGGGGCCTCTCCCGCTTCGACGTGTCCGCCGAACAGACCCCAGTGGCCCGGGTAGATGATCGTGTCGATGTCATCGCGCAGCTGCAGCAGCCAGCAGCCGTCGCGTTGCAGCATCGCCAGGGCGACGGAGTAGGTCATCGAACGGTCTGCCGAATCATTTGATGGGCAGCAGCTTCGGGTGAACGTCGGCGCCGACCTTGCCCTCCACTTTCACCGACCCCCCGATGCGGACCGTGTCGTCCACCTTCACCGTTCCGGTCACGGGGAAGCTGTCCCTGGCGGTCACGCTGATGGGTTGTTCGATGGCATCCACCCGGGCTGTCACCGCACCACCGACCTTCACCGGGGCCTCGATGCTCCGAACGGTGATCGGGCCCTTGATCGCCAGCGGCGCCTGGCCGCTGATCTCGACCTGATCCTTCACGCCGACCGTGCCTGTCACGGGCAGCGGGTCTTCGGTGCGGATCGTGATGGCCGCGGGCATCACCAGACGTTCCACATCCAGTCCGCCCTCGATGCGCACTGGGATCGGATTCCTCAGCAGACGGACCGCGGTCCAGGCGAGCACCACCGCTGCCGCCGCGAGCACGATGCTGGAGACCACGATGGCTGCGGGCCAGCGGTAGGCCAGCAGCAGCTCGTCGCGACGGTTGGATGTCGTCATGGGGAACAGGCGCTGCGGTCATCACATCCCCTCGTCGGATCGGGTGCAAGTCCCTGGTCCCGTCTGTCTCGCCTAGCGCATCCAGAGGGCCAGTCCGCCGCCGCGTCCTCTGGCGCTGAGCCGACCCTGTTCCCGATCCAGACCGATCAGCGCGAAGAACGGCATGCGTCGGGCGTCGGGCTGCGGCAGGCCCCGCTCGAACAGCGTCAGCGTGCCAAGGCTGAGGCGAACGCTCCTGAAGCTGAACATCAGCAGCGGCCGTCGACCTGTGAGTTCGGCTTCTCCATCGAAGCGAAGACGCAGCGAACCGAGATTCACCTGATTGGCGATCCGCAGGGCTCCGTCCGTCTCCTCTCCGCTGAGGATCAGGCAGGCGCCGAGTCCTCTGAGCAGGGCCGCGGAGGCTGCCGGAGCCGGGGTTCCGTCACGGCTCCATGTGGCCCTGAGCCGCCAGGTCCCGATCAGGGAGGCCATGGTGATGCCGCTGCCGCTGCGGCGGCACTGCCGCTCGAGAGCCAGCAGATCCTCGCCGCTGGGAAGGCTGTCGGTTGGGATCATGGGCAGACGCAGCCCTGCCATCTTTGACGACATTTCTCCTGCGTGGCCTCCGGATCGGATCCAGCACGATTGCGATCGTTGAACTGCTGCGCAGCGACTGGGTCGGCGGTGGTCTGGCCAGCCTCGCCTGGCTCGTGTTCGTTCAGGTGGAACGCCGTCGTTCCGCAGGTGAAGAGGACGGACCCAACGACGACGCGTGAACGGGCTGAGCCTCAGCTCTTCTGACCAACCGCAAATTCCAGGTCAGCCCAGCTCAACTCCACCCATTTCAACCCCTCCTCGATTTCCAGCCTGAGAGCGGCAGCGTCTTCCGCAGCCCCTGCGTCGACCAAGTCCAGATACCTCTGGTACTCGGCCATCCAAGCAACGAGATTCGGGGTGCTGTTGGTCATGAAGCCATTGAACACCGAGGGAAGCGGAGCTTGTTGGTTCAGATCCAACCGATAGCAATTGCACCTGTTTGGGGGTATCGATCCGTTTCGTCCTGTTGGGAGGTTGGTCCCATCAAGGCAGGAGGCAGCAATGGCCCCGTCGGCTTTTCATCAAACGTTCACCGGTCGAACCTGCTTGAAGTGGTCTGCGGATGGCTCCCTGTCTGAGCACGACCATCAGGAGCTGATGAAACGTCTCTGCTCGGTTGATCCAGTCCTGGCTGAAACCGACGTCTGCGACGTCCAGAACGATGTCGCGCTGACCGGTTACGAGTCGGCCCAGATGAAACGCTTCCTTCGCTCCCAAGCAGAAGACCCAGAGACCAGGGAGGTGGCCTGATCCATCGAATCCCGGAGTGATTCAGCACCCCATTTGGGGGTATCGACAGCATCACTCCCAGGGGTTCACTGCGTTCACCGAGGTCTCAACAGGAAGAAGACCTTGGTTGCGTCGCGGTCTGGAGGTGATGCCACCTCCAGATTTTCTTCGGGAGGTTTCCGTGCTGGTCGGTCTCTTCCAGATGTTGCACGACTGGCCTCCTCAAGCTTCAACCTTCAAGCTCTGGTGATCCGTGCTGTTCATAGTTGAAATCCTGCAGTCCGTACTGAGCCAACCGTTTTCCGGAGCGACGATCACTCAACGCCACCACCAAATCGCTCTCGCTCCAGTTCCGTCGGTTGATCAGCTCATTGAAGGCTTCCATCGCTTCGTCGAGATCCTCGTAGTCGCCCACCTGGCGGTACTGCCGCGAGTCTTCGCCGACTGAAATTGCGAACGTCATTCCTCAGGCAGTTCCCGATGGGAGGAGTCTGGCCAATTCGCCTGATCACCGATCGATGTCAACCTGCCGTTGACGCCACCCCTTCATGACCCCACCTCAGCCCCTGCTGGACCGTCTCGCTGAAATCCCCGGAATGCAGCGGGGTTGCCGGCGACTGGTGCTGCTGTTCAGTCAGCTCGGGGATTTCGACTCCCTGGAGTACGCCCAGGCGTTGGTGCCGGCACTTCCTTCTCTGGATCGGGCCGGCATCCGCCTGCTGGCCATCGGCATCGGGGATTCTGCTGGAGCCGAGCGTTTTGCGACCTTCACCGGCTTTCCCCGCGATCGGCTGCAGGTGGAGAGCGATGCGCAGCTGCACCGCGCCTGTGGTCTGTACGAAGGACTCGCCACCGGGGCAGGTGCCTGGCCTGATCTGCTGCTGATGTGCGCCGGGTTCGGCTCCCCTGGGACCCTCGCCGAGGTGTTCCGTGGTTACAGCGGCGATCGCTCGGCAGCGCAGCGGTTTGACAGCCCCCTGTTCCGGCTTGCTGGGGGCGACGGGTTCCAGAGACCGTTCGAACTGGCCACGGTGCGGTTGAACAACATGATCGAGGTGCTGGGTCGCTGGCGCCGATATGTGCCGGACGATCGCTGGATGTGTCAGCGCGGCGGCACCTTTCTGCTCGAAGAGGACGATTCCCTGCTCTACGAGCATCGCGATCGCGGCATCCTCGGGTTCTCCGAAACGATGAATCGTCCGCTCCAGTTTCTGGATCCCTATCTGGCGGTCTGAACGATCCTCACCGTCAGGTGTCGAACAGGTCGTTCAGGGACAGATCGTCTCGACGCAGCAGGGCGAACGTGGTGCCGGCATTGCCGCGGCAGATGCGCAGCTGCTGATCCAGCACGGTGATGTCGAGCCAGGCCGGGAAGCTCTGCTGCACATCCCGCAGCAGTTGCAGGCGTCCTCCACCGGGCAGCTGCGGTCCCACCCAGCCTCCGCGGCGGAAGCGGACCTCCACACGACATCCCTCCAGCTGTTTCAGATCGGCCTGAACGCTGATGCCGGCGAGAAC
Organism: Synechococcus sp. KORDI-49; assembly: GCF_000737575.1. Classification (NCBI taxonomy): domain Bacteria; kingdom Bacillati; phylum Cyanobacteriota; class Cyanophyceae; order Synechococcales; family Synechococcaceae; genus Synechococcus; species Synechococcus sp. KORDI-49. The sequence continues at coordinate 228,211 of NZ_CP006270.1, forward strand.
CCCCAGAGCACCTCTCAGCCGCAGCAGGTTGCAGCCGCGCCCATTCTCCGGATCCAGGGCCTGCAGGTTGTCCAGCCAGGGAGCCTGTTTCAGCCAGGGTTGCGTCGAGCTGCTCCAGCGCAGCTCCCAGACCCCGCTCAGCAGATCAGCGTCAAGGGGCAGGTCCGCCGGCTGCTCCTGTTCCAACCGCTCCACCAGCTGGGGCAGATCCTTGGCGGAAGGGTCGTGGCGCAGCCGCTCCAGCAGTGTGTTCCGCGTCTGTGTCACCGTCCCTGCAGTTCAGGTGCCGCCATGCTGTCCGGTCCGCGTCCGATCCGCCGTCGTCTGTGTGGCCTTCTGCTGGCCCTGCTGACGACTCCTTTGACGGCCCCTCATCCGTTGCTGGCATCGGAGGCCTGGGCGCCGGCTGCGGAGCCGGAGGCCTGGAGGATCCGCCGTGATCGTCTGCTCGCCTCCGGACGCCTTCCTGCTGCGGACTGGGTGTACATGGACTCGATGGGCACGGATCGCCTCGAGGCCGGGGAGTATCTGAGCAATCCCAGCCGCTCCGGAGATGTGGTCACCTTCGAGGCGGCTGTGATGCTGCGGCGGGCCGGAGAGCGAGCCTGGACCGTGCGATCGATCCCGATGCGCGCCCGCTGTGATCTGGGCGTGATGGAACGCCGGAATGAATCCGGTGAGTGGGGCCCCTACCCCGGTCGACCCGACACGGCCGTTAAGGTCCGCTGGATCTGCAGGCAGTCATGACCCGCCCGGCCTTTCTGTACGAGCAACCGGAGCGATTCGGGGAATCCCTCACCACCTCCCGCCCGTGGAACACAACGGCCCTGGCTTCGGTCGAACGTCTCAACGGCAGAGCCGCGATGATCGGTTTCACGGCCGCTGTGGTCGGGGAACTGATCAGCGGACACGGCATCGTCGGTCAGCTGACGGCGGTGGTGCGCTGGTACCTGGAGCTGGGCTGAGCGATGCCCGCCGTCCGCGTTCTTGAAGAGTCCCAGCGCTACAAGCTGGATGGCAGTGACGATGCTCTCTTCTACAGCGAGCCCCGCTTCGTGCATCACCTGGATGCCGGCTTCCGGGCGACCCTGACGCAGCTCTACCGGGAGCGGATCCCCCCCTGCGCCGTGGTGCTGGATCTGATGAGCAGCTGGGTCAGCCACCTGCCTGAGGAGATCGCCTACGACGAGGTGATCGGTCACGGTCTCAATGACGAGGAGCTGGCGGCGAATCCACGGCTCGACCGCCATTGGGTCCAGAACCTCAACCGCGATCAGGTGCTGCCGCTTGAGGATGCCAGTGTTGACGTCACCCTGATCGTGGCGGGCTGGCAGTATCTGCAGCAGCCGGAGGCCATCGCCGCTGAGCTTCTTCGAGTGACCCGGCCGAATGGGGTGCTGATCTGTGCCTTCAGCAACCGGATGTTCTTCAGCAAGGCACCCCAGATCTGGACCGATGGTGACGACCGCGATCACCTCTCCTACGTCGCCACCGTGCTGATGGCCCAGGGATGGCCGAAGCCCGAGATCATCGCCGAACAGACCCGTGGGCAGGGCGTGATGGGTCTGCTCGGAGGCAAGGGCGATCCGTTCTTTGCGGTGGTGGCCAACAAGGCTCTGGGCTGATCAGATCAACTCAGGGTGGTTCGGATCCCCTTTGAAGGGTCCCTCCACCCGGGAGGTGATCCAGCCTCCGTAGAACCCCCCCTGTTGCGGGATGACCCGTTCTCCCTCAACCCAGCACCCATCCATCATCTGTGGATAGAGGGCGAACCAGCCGGCCAGCTCGCGGAATCGCTCCGATGGACTCGGATAGGTCCAGACCGCTCGGGCCAGACGTCGGTCTGCAACGACGACATCGAAGTAGCTGGCGACCCCCTTCCATTCGCAGAACGATGGTCGTCCGCCCACCGGTTGGATCAGATCCGATCGCATCGCCTCCGGCGGCAGGTAGTAGGTCGGTGGATGAAAGGTCTCGAGCACCCGCAGGCTGCGGGTCGTTTCCACCAGGGTCTGCCCCAGAGCCTTCACCAGGATGTGCTCATGGCTGGGCTCGAGGCGAGGGGGTCTTGGGTAGCTGCTGACCCGTTCCACGGTCATGATTTCGTGATAAAGACGCGATGAAATTGATGCTGGTGAGCAATTCTCTGTCGCAGAGGTTTTTATTCTGAAGGGATTATTAAGACTCTCCCCGGCTTAACCGAATCGTTCCCATTTCAAGGCTGGACATGTGCCAATAGTGGGGCATCTTTCGGATACCGACAGGTCCGGCATGACATTCACCCTTCCCGGCCTGCTCCCCTGGACGTTCCGGATCGTTCTCATCGGTCAGCAGATCGTTCTGGAAGCCACTTCGGAAGGCCAGCGTCTGAGCACCGTTCTCGATCCCCGTGCGAGTCGCATCCGCAGCGGCTACGACCTGATCAGCACTCCGCAGTGTGCATTGATCAATCCCCCTTCTTTCGCCTGAGTCACTGCGATCAGGCGGGCTCACACGGCTCGCTTGATCAGCCCGTCCGGTGGTTCTGGAGACCTGAGCGTCACCCAGATCACTTGAGACCGAGCCCGCGATCAGTCATTGTGACGCCCTTGTACTGACGTTCACGGTGGCGAAGACGACGGGGTTCGGTGGCAGTGACGGCGGCGGCAGCGGCAAGCGTGGCAGCGGCGGCAAGCGAAAACCCGGCAAGTCGAATCACCGGCGTGAGCAGTGCCCGATGGGCCGCGATCCCGACATTGATGCGATCAAGGCCCGTCAAAGCCTCGGTCTGCCGCTCACCGGTCGTCTCACCGAGCAGCAGGTGAAGCGTGCTCACAAGCTGCTCGCGGTGCAGCACCACCCCGACAAGGGCGGAGATCCGGAGATGATGACCCGATTCAACAACGCTCGCGACGTTCTGCTCGAACCTGAGATGGAAGCGATCCCGGGCTGAGGATCAGCCGTTGCTGCGCCCGATCACCAGCCAGCAGATCAGCAGCAGTCCGCTGAGGCTCACCACCGTGTAGATCCAGTCGGCATACGGGGTCCAGAACAGCGCGACGACGGTCGGCGTCACTTCTCCCAGATCAGAACCAGAACCACGAACAAGGCGCCGAAGACGAGGAACGGCGTGCCGATGGTGATGATCTGCTGGGTGTCCATTTCCAGTTGTGTCCGGATCGAACGTACCACCGAAAAGCCAGGCGCCTCAGCGGATCAGGTTGATCTTGAAAAAGCCCTGGCCGAGCCCGAAGCTGGATGGTCGATCCCTGTGAAGCGTGATCGAGACGTCGAAGTCGAGCAGCCCCTGCGCTTCGATCTGGTCCCGTGACAGACGTCCGCGGCTCTGCTCCTGATAGCGACCGATGATCTCCTCCTTGTGGTCTCCCAGATACGTGACCACTTCCTGGAGCAGGAAGTCTCTCCACTCCTCCCGATCGTGATCCGGCAGCGGTGGTGTCGGTGAGCTCATCTGTCGGCCTCGGCCTCACGGGAGAGAACGAGGTCATGAACCTGTTTCACCAGGGCGGCATTGGCCCGCTTGCCCCGCGACAGGCTGCGGTTGCCGGCGGCCTGCTCGAACAGCTCCTTCATGCCCTGCAGCTCCTGCGCGCGGGCCGCGGGCTCCAGGCGCAGAACCGTGAACGCGGAGGCGCTGACCAGAAAATCAATGCGGCGACGCAGATGTCTGTTCTGACGGGAGCCGATCACGGCCGCGGCGGCAGCACCGCCGGCTGCGGCGAGGACGGGCACGAGCCAGGTCAGCATGTCGCCGCGAGCGTGAATGTCGAGGCAACCGTAGGGGTGATGTGGCGCTAAAGCACCCGATAGCCATACCAGTCCGGTGTCTCCGGAGGGTCCTCGCCGTGATCCAGCGGGGTCAGCTGCAGCCGCCAGCGTCCGTTCCCTTCGATCGGCAGCAGATCATCCAGCTCCTCCGGTGGTGCCAGACAGTGCAGATCATCCTTGTGCACCTGGTCGTATTCCCTCAGCCACAGCCGTTTCGCCCTGGCCTTGGCGGCCTGGGATGAGGTGGCCACCAGCAGCCCGAAGCGATGGCGTTCCGCCATGTCGTTCGGGTCATAGGCGCCCAGATTCACGAACCAGAGTTGCGGTGTTCCGCTCCTGCGGGCCTCCGTCTCCGGTTCTTCCAGCACCTCCACACGGTGGCCATCCACACGGGTGATGCGCCGGTAGCTGTCCACATGCATCCCCCGGCGCTGACCGATCCACTGCCGGCGCAGATCCGGGATGGTGTCGTCAAAGCAGTCGCCCACCACCCAGCGCACGTCGTGAAGTTCCACATGACATCCCTTGATTCGGCCGCCGAGAACGACGAGGAACAGATCCATCTCAGACCAGCGCTTCGATCAGCACGCCGATCATCAGGGCGATGGCGATCAGTGGCAGTGGTTTCATCCGCCCGCTGACGCTCAGCCAGAGGCTCACGACAAACAACGGCAGCTGAATCCAGGGCAGTCCCACCTGCAGCGCTGTTGCGCTGATCGACACCGCCGCCCCGGCCACCGCTCCCGGAACGCCTGCCAGCAATCCCTCCAGAACCATCCGCACCCGTGGCTGTCGGCGCAGGCGCTGCAGCAGCGGCGTCGCCAGCAGGATGAAGCCGAAGCTGGGCAGGAAGATTCCGATCGTGGCAGCCGCCGCGCCGGCCAGGCCCGCTGCGAAGCCTCCGGCATCCCAGCCCGCCTGGTAGCCGACGAAGGTGCTGGTCAGCACCACAGGCCCGGGGGAAATCTGTCCGATCGCCACACCGTCGAGAAACTCGCCGGGGCTGAGCCAGCCCAGCTCCACCACCTGCTGCTGCAGGAGCGGAATGATCACCAGCCCCCCGCCGAACACCAGCAGACCGGTCTTGAAGAAAACGCTGAACAGCCCTGTCATCAGACCGGTTCCGGCGCTGCCGGCTCCAGCGGTCAGACCCAGGGGCAGTGGCAGCAGCAGTGCCGCTCCCTTCGACTGGTCCAGCGGGGCGCTGAACAACCGGGCCAGACCCGCCAGCAGCAGCAGCAGACCGGCGGGAAGCGGCAGGTCGCCCAGGGTATTGAGCAGAACCCCCAGCATCACCAGGGCGGCGGTGAGGATCTGCCACCGCTCGGTGCGCCGGCGGATCAGTTTCCAGGCGAAGGCCCAGATGATCGCGGCCACCACCGGTTGGATGGTCTGCAGCGCGGTCGTGAAGCTGGGAAGGGCCTGCCCGTTGCGCCAGAGCTCACTGAGCAGCAGCACGATCAACATCCCGGGCAGCAGGAAGCAGGTGCCGCTCACCAGTCCGCCGATCCAGCCATGGCGAAGCCATCCCAGGTAGATCGCCATCTGACTGGAGGCCGGCCCCGGCAAGGCTTCACAGAGGCCGAGGCCTTCCTCGAAGCGCTCAGGATCCACCCACTGGCGGATCTCCACGATCTCGTTGCGCAGCATCGCGATGTGGGCCTGGGGGCCTCCGAAACCCAGCACCCCGATGCGCAGGAACAGTCCGGCGAACTGAGGCCAGGGCACGTTCTGTTTCTCCGGCACAGCTGATGGCGTCGAGCTCATCCGCCCGGTGTGACGATCCGCCCGAAACTTAGATCTGTCCTGAGATCAGCAGCGTGATCTCACGCACCTGATTGCTCCCGTCGGAGCGCCTCCTCCTGCATCCTCTGAATGCGTTCCAGAACGGTTTCGTTGCTCATGCGGTTGTTGAGCCGCTCCACCAGCAGCGGGAAGGCCAGGGGGCCGGGCCGCGGCGTTGCCACGTGCAGCCATTCCTGCTGTGCAGCCCGCTGCAGAGCTGCCTCCAGGCGCGACAGCTCCAACTGTTCATCGAGCACTTCACGGCGCGCCTGCAGCAGCAGACGGTTCTGCGGTTCATGGCGTTCGAACACGTCGAACAGCAGCGAAGCACTGATCTGCAGCTGTCCGGTGCTCTTGCCAGATCCTGGAAAGCCTCGATGCATCAGGCCGGCCACCTGAGCGATGGCACGGAAGCGTCGCCGTTGCAGTTCCGAGAGGTTGAGGGCCGCTTCCAGATCGCGTTCCAGATGGTCCGTGTTCAGCAGCAGATCGCTGTGGTCCTCCAGCAGTTCCGCCATCGGGTAAGTCTTCGGTGCCAGCAGCTCGAAGCCGTAGTCGTTCACGGAGACGGTGATTGTGCCTCGCTCCAGCTGTGTGAGACGGGAGGCCCACAGAAAGCCGATGCCTTCATGCACGAAGCGACCCTCGAAGGGATAGGCGTAGAGATGGGTTCCCTCCCGCGTGCGGCAGGTTTCGATCAGCAGCTGACCGATGCGGGGGAGAACCGAGAGATCCTGCTGACGTTCGAACAGCGGTGTGAGGGCCTGCAGTTCCGGAGTGTCCAGCTCACCGCGGCTCGCCCGATCCACCTCGAGACGCAGGTGGTGGGTCAGCAGATCCGAGAGCGCCATCTGACCTCCTGCCCAGGCCGGCACAGTGCGGCTCTTGCGGTTGCTCACCTTCACGTAGGCGGTCATGTCCCGCAGCCGCACGAACTCCAGCTGGCGGCCAGAGAAGAAGAACACATCCTTGGGCTTCAGCTGGCCGATGAAGGTTTCCTCCACGTGGCCGAGCACGGCACCCCGCACGAAGCGCACCGTGATCGCTGGTGCAGCGGTGATCGTGCCGATGTTCAGCCGGTGCAGCCGTGCGATGGCGCTGTCCCGCACCCGGAAGCGCTGCACTGCTTCATCCCATTCCAGTTTCCGGTAGCGGGGATAGGCCGCCAGGCAGTCGCCGCCGTGTTCCAGGAAGCGAAGGCACCAGTCCCAGTCCTCCTGAGCCAGGTTGGAGAAGGCGGCACTGCTGCGCACGGCCCGCAACGTCTCCTCCGGGTGGAATCCCGCTCCGCAGGCGAGGCTCGTGAGGTGCTGCAGCAGAACGTCCAACGGTGCATTCGGCGGTCGGCGCTGTTCCACCAGCCCTTCCTCCAGACCACGGCGAACCGCACTGAGTTCGAGCAGCTCCAGAGCATTCGTGGGCATGAACAGCACCTGGGAAGTTCCGCCCGGCAGGTGTGCGGAGCGTCCCGCCCGTTGCAGCAGCCGCGCCAGGTTCTTGGGGCTGCCGATCTGAACCACCTGCTCCACGGGCTGGAAGTCCACCCCCAGATCCAGGGAGCTGGTGCAGACCACCCAGCGAATCGTGCCGGCTTTCACCGACGCTTCGATCGCCTCCCGTTCGCTGCGGTCGATGGCGCTGTGGTGCAGAGCCAGGGCTCCCTCCATCTCAGGGCAGGCGAATCTGAGGCACTGGAACCACCGTTCCGACTGGTTGCGGGTGTTGGTGAACAGCAATGTGCTGATACCTGGGTTCATCGCCGCCACCAGGTCCTCGTACATCCGCAACCCGAGATGTCCGGCCCAGGGGAAGCCATCGATCGTTTCCGGAAGCAGGCTGCGGATCTCCGTGACCCGTGCCGGTGCTCCCCCGATGATCACCGGGTCGCCGTCGGTGCCGAGAGCGTGGCGGGCGGCCTGAGCGAGGTTGCCGATGGTGGCGCTGATCGCCCAGGTCTGCAACGACGGCCGCTGCTGCCGCAGCCAGCTGAGGCAGAGCTCGGTCTGCGTGCCGCGCTTGCTGCCCATCAGTTCGTGCCATTCATCGAGCACCACCGTGTCGAGATGGCGGAACAGCTCCTCCGCTTTGCTGTTGCTGAGCAGCAGGGTCAGCGATTCCGGTGTGGTGACCAGGATCTGGGGAGGTGACTTCAGCTGTTTCGAACGTTCGCTGCTGCTGCTGTCGCCGTTGCGGATGCCCACGCGCAAGGGCCAGCGCATCTCGGTGATCGGCTCCCGGATCGCCAGGGCGAGATCACGGCTGAGCGCGCGCAGGGGTGTGATGTACAGCAGTCGGATGCCCGGATGCTCCCCCGTTTCCGCCAGCATTGCGGCGATCGGTCCCATCACGGCGGCGAAGGTCTTGCCGGAGCCGGTGGGCACCTGAATCAGACCGCTGCGGCCCTCGAGATAGGCCGCCCAGCTGCGCTGCTGAAAGGGAAGCGGGCTCCAGCCCCGGCGTTCGAACCAGGACTGGATCGGCACCAGGATCGGGTCAGGGCTCACGGCGCGATTCCGTTCTGCAGCTGTCTTAACCATCCGCACCTAGTGCACGGGAAGTGACAGCCCCCGCTCCATGACCGCGCTCATTCAACGGGACAGCAGCCAGCAGCTTGTGGTCGAGGAGGCGGACTTCCGCAAGGAGACCATCTATTTCATCGTTGTGGACCGCTTTTTCAGCGGATCGGTCGACAACGACGAGGTCGGCCGGGCCGGTCTGTTCGATCCCTCCCATCAGCACTGGGGCAACTACTGGGGGGGAGATCTAGAGGGCCTGATCGCCAAGGCGGATTACCTCTGCTCCCTCGGTGTCACCGCCCTCTGGCTGTCTCCCCTGTTCGAGCAGGTGGACGACAAGCTTCACGAGTTCGCCCCGATGCATGGCTACTGGACCCGTGACTTCAAACGACTCAATCCCCATTTCATCGATGCCGGCGATGACACCTGTGTGCACCGCTCCAGGACCCTGCGTCGGCTCGTGGACACCATGCATTCCCGAGGCATCAAGTTGATCCTGGATGTGGTGTGCAACCACAGTTCGCCCGAGATCAACGGCAGCAAGGGAGTGGTGCTTGACGACGGTCAGCCTCTGGCTGATTTCAACAATGACGTCAATGATTTTTACCACCATTACCCGAGCATCACGGACTGGAACGACGAGTTCCAGCTGATCCACTTCGAAATGATGGGGTTGGCGACCTTCAACGAGTCGAATCCCGACTATCGCCGTTACATCAAATCAGCGATCTGCAGCTGGCTGGATGCCGGATTCGATGCCCTTCGCATCGACACCGTGAAGCACATGCCGGTGTGGTTCTGGCAGGAATTCGTCACGGACATCCAGGCGCACAAGCCCAGCACCTTCATCTTCGGCGAATACGGCTTCGGCAACCCCGAGGAGCCGCGCACGGTGGAGTACGCGAATCACACCGGGATGTCGATTCTCGACTTCGGCCTCTGCGATGCGGTCCGCGAGGCCTTCACCAATTCCCAGCGTGGGTTCTGCGCCGTGCAGGACCTGCTGGGGCAGGACCCCGTCTACGACAGGGCGAATGAGCTGGTGACCTTCTTTGACAATCACGACATGCCGCGGTTCCTCTCGATCTGTCCGGATCACGGCAGGCTCGAACTCGCCACAGTGCTGCTGCTGACGCTGCGCGGGATCCCGTGTCTCTTCTACGGCACCGAGCAGTACCTGGTGAACAGCACCAACGGTGGAGCCGATCCCTACAACCGGCCGATGATGACCTCCTGGGATGTGGACGGCGTCCTGGTGGGCCTGATCCGGATTCTCACGGCGCTGCGTCAGGAGAACCGCGCACTCGCCTATGGATCCCACCGGCAGCACTGGATCAATCCCGCGACCTACGTGTTTTCCCGCCGGTATCGGGACAACCGCGTTCTGGTGATGCTCAACCAGGGCGAACCGCTCACCCTGGGCATCCCGCAGTGCGACCTGCCCGATGGTCTGCACCGCTGTCTGCTCACGGGGGAGACCGTTCAGGTGACCAACGGCTCCATTGACGAGATCCGCCTGGAACCGATGGCCCGGCGGGTGTTCAGCGTGGTCGGGGACTCCGTTGAAGCCCCGGTGGTGCTGAAGGTGGCCGTCAACGGCTACGCCACCCATCCCGGAGAGCGCATCGTGCTCACAGGCGATTGTCCGGAACTGGGGGAGTGGGATCTGGCTGCTTCCGTGGAGCTGGAGTACATCAACGGGGATTGCTGGTTTGCAGAGGTTCCGTTCAGCCGCAGCATCGGACGCAGCATCCGCTACAAGGCCGTGGTGCTGGGGGATGGAGGTCCTCCTGTTTACGAGAACGTCCTGCATCGCCACTACACCCTGCCGCTGCAGGGCCGCCTGAAGCTCAACCTGAACTGGAGCCGTCTCTGATCAGGTTCAGCGCAGCATCAAGCCGGTCGGCTTCCCCGGCCGGTTTGTCACGACGCCAGCGCAGGATCCGCGGAAAACGAACAGCCAGCCCTGACTTGTGGCGTCTGGAGGGATGGATGCCTTCAAAGCCGATCTCGAAGACCAGTTCGCAGTTCACGGAACGGGCGGGCCCGAACCGCTGCACGGTGTTGCGGCGGATCCAGCGATCCAGCTCAAGGATCTCCGCATCATCGAGGCCGGAGTAGGCCTTGGCGAAGCTCACCAGCTGCGGTGGATCCTCGTCATTCCAGAGCCCGAAGGTGTAGTCGGTGAACAGGTTGGCTCTCCGACCGCTGCCGGCCTGGGCGTACAGCAGCACGGCGTCGAGGGTCATCGGCTCGAGTTTGTGCTTCCACCAGTGGCCGCGGCGGCGGCCGGTGAGATAAGGGGAGTCCAGTCGTTTCAGCATCAGCCCCTCGGCCCGCTGAGCGACGGCCCGCTGACGTTCGGCATCCAGCTCGGCCCAGCTCTCCAGGGACCAGCCGACGCTGGCGGTCAGACGCCAGCGCTCGGGATGGCTGACCTGCTCGAGCACGGCCGAGAGCTGCTGGCGGCGTTGCCTCAGCGGCTGATCGCGGATGTCCGCACCGTCCAGCTCCAGCAGGTCGTAGGCGATGAAGCGCATCGGGCACTCCCGCTTCAGGGTGGTGCCCACCGTTTTGCGACCCAGCCGTCGTTGCAGTGTGTCGAACCCCAGCGGAGCGGCGGCACCCTCGTTCCAGCAGATGATCTCGCCATCCAGTGCGGTTCCATCCGGCAAGGCATCGCCCACCGTCACCAGTTCAGGGAAGCTGTCGTTGACCAGCTCCTCGCCCCGGCTCCAGAGGTACACCCCTGTGCCGCGATGAATCAGCTGGCCGCGGATGCCATCCCATTTCCACTCCAGCAACCAGTGCTCCGCGGGTTCTCCGGACAGCCGCTCGGGATCTAGGGGGCTGGCCAGGAAGAACGGGTAGGGGGCGGCACTGCTGCGACTCTCCTCCGAGCCGGCCGGTGCGGTGAGCCGGGAGAAGGCCTGTGCCGATGGTTCGAACCCTCCCATCAGGCGCTGCACCACCAGGCTTTCATCGAGCGAGAAGGCCTCGGCCACCGCACGGCTGATCAGACCTGTGGACACGCCGACCCGGAAGCCACCGGTGAGCAGTTTGTTGACGATGAAATGCAGGGGCTCCGGCACCTGACACCAGAGCTTCAGAACGGCTTCCGCCTGTTGCTCATCCTGCTGGCGGCTGAGCTCAGGCAGCAGGGATTCCATCCACCAGTGCAGCGGACGGGTCTCGAGTGATTCGCCTCGGAACGCCTGCTCGTCCCCGAGGGTCTGCCGCACCGCCGGCCACAACAGGCTGATGGTTTCGGCCGAGTCGCCCACCTGGCCGTGGCAGTCGTCGATCAGCCACTGGGGCATCCCGCTCTGCTCCTGCAGGATCTCTCTCAGGCGCCGTCCGGTGATCATCCGGCGTCGGCGTTTTCCCAGCAGCAGGCTGAGTGCCCAGGCGGCATCCGCTGGCGGCACGGTCCGGAAATGGTTCACCAGGGCCGTCACCTTGGCTCGGGTGCCGGTGACCTGATCCAGCCGGTCGAACAGAACCTGGAACGCCTGCATGCCGATCGGGCGGTCACCGCCATCCTGACGGGGCCGCTCTGCCTCCGTTGCCGTGGTGTTTCTGCTTTCGAAGCTGCTGCCCCTGCTGGTGCTGCCGCTCGGTCTGAGTCTCGGGCTGTTGCTTCTGGCTGGGTTCACCCGGTGGCGATGGCCGCTGATCTCGGCGATCACGGTGCTCTGGGTCTTCAGCACTGGCGTGGTGTCCCAGTGGTTGTGGCGAGGCGTGGAACGGCCCTGGCAACGCCGTTCAGCGCCATCGGTCCCGACGGCTGACGCGATCGTCGTGCTCAGCGGAGGACGTCACGCCGCACCCGGCCCCTCCCGCGTTGTGGAGTGGCATGACCCCGACCGCTTTCTCGCTGGTGTGGAGCTGTTCCGGGCCCGCAGGGCTCCAAGGCTGCTGTTCACCGGGGGGCAGAACCCGTTCCGCAAGGGCCTCGCTCCCGAGGGGAGTCTCTACCTCAGCGAGGCCAGAGCTCTCGGGATTCCGGCTGATGCCATGACCTCCACAGGGCCGGTGCTGAACACGGCAGAGGAGGCCAGGGAGATCCGGGCGCTGCTGCCCTCCGGTCGCCGGCGGGTGCTGCTCGTCACGAGTGCTTTCCACATGCGCAGAGCTCAGCGCCTGTTCGAGCGCCAGGGCATCGCTGTGGTGCCGTTCCCGGTGGATTTTCAAGCCCGTGGTTCCTGGGCGGGGTCGCCATGGGCGGATCCACTGCAGTGGCTTCCAACCGCTAGGTCTCTCGATGACAGCTCGCGGGCCTTGAGGGAACTTCTCGGGAGGATCGTCTACCGCACCTGGTGATCCCGCTGGTTCCGCGATCAGACCACCTGTTTCTGCTGAGCTGCGACGTCTGGGAAATGCTCTTCCATGCACGATTCACAGATGCCGTGACTGAAGTTCAGAGTGCTGTGACGCATCATGAACTCCTCGAGCGGATGCCATGTGCCCTGGCTGTCACGAACCTGGCGGCAATAACTGCATGAACACAACATTCCCTTCTGTTGATGCAGCCTGCAGAATTCATCAAGCAACGACAGAGAACGTTTGCGTAGTTCCAGAAGAGTGACGACCTGGGCTGCCAGTCGCTCCATGATTTTGTATTGCGTTGATGTCAGCGATTTCGGCATTCTGTCGATCACACACAACGTGCCGATCCGGTGATGTCTATTTGTTTGCAGGGGGAATCCCGCGTAGAGCCTGATGTGGGGATCTTTCTTCACCAGGGGATTGTCCTTGAAGCGATCATCGAAGAGGGCGTCCTCAACGATCATCGGCTTCGGAGAGAGGATGGTGTGGGCGCAGAATGACCAGTCTCTCGGTGTTTCCTCCGTCTCCAGACCGACCTTGGATTTGAACCACTGACGGTCGTGATCAACGATGGAGATCAGAGCAATCGGAGCATGGCAAATGAGGGCCGCCATGCTGGTGATGTTGTCGAAACTTTCCTCCGGTTTGCTGCCAAGAATGCGGTATTCACTCAGCGCGCGCAGCCTCGCCACCTCGTTATCCGGTTTTGGCGCAGGACCGGTCATTCAGCGTGGCGCTTTTCAACCTTCTTGCTAAAGCAAACCCCGGCCCAATAGCTATAAAGATCCGTGAAGATTAAGAGAACCTTTGTAAGGATTTTCGGTTGCAGGCCTGCCCTGGTCCGGATCGGCCGTGATGGAGCTGAGATCGCAGTCACCGTTGATCCATCACAGCTAGGAGGAGTGGGGCGCTTCATTGCAATGGCATCTTCCAATCAGGACAAGATCGAGCAGCTCGCCGACGATCTCAAAGGCTCACTGGATGGTGGGGTCGATGCCATCGTCACCAAGATCAAGGCAGCCCAGCTGTTCGCCGACGATCAGGCTGATGCGATCGATGCCAAGAATCAGGCTCTGAAGGCCAAATTCGTTGATTTCATGCGTTCAGCGCAGGACAAGGGCGATGCGCTGCATGAGGGCATGCAGCAGCGCATCTCCAGCTGGATCTCCGAGATCGACAGCTGATCGCGATGGAGCAGCTTCAGTCGCTTTCTCCCTCGAACAGGGTCTCCAGCGGTTCGGCATCGATCCCTTCCACCTCCCTCAGGTAACGGGCCAGAACATCGCTCTGACCATGGGTCACATAGACCTTCCTGGCACCTGATTCGCGCACCGTCCGGATCAGGCCAGGCCAGTCCGCGTGATCGCTGAGCACGAATCCGCGTTCGTAACCCCGCCTGCGGCGCGCGCCGCGCACCGCCATCCAGCCTGAGGCGAAGCCGGTCTGTGGCGTGCGGAACCGCCTCATCCAGCTGGATCGGTGGGCTGACGGCGGGGCGAGCACGAGACGACCGGCCAGAGCCTCGTTCCTGGGAATCTCGCTGACGGGTCGGCTCGGTGTCATCGGGACTGCCGCCTCGCGGTAGTGACGTGTCACCGTCTCCACGGCACCGTGCAGCAGCACCTCCTCCTCGACACCGATCGCCTTCAGTTCCGCCAGCAGCCGCTGGGCCTTCCCGAATGCGTAGCAGAACAGCAGGGACGGACGGCTGCGGTCCCCCTGCCACCAATCGCGGATCTCCGTGGCCAGCTCGGATCCGGGCTTCCAGCGGTAGATCGGCATGCCGAAGGTCGCTTCGGTGATCAGCACGTCGCAGGCCACCGGTTCGAACGGTGCGCAGCTCGGATCATCGTCACGCTTGTAATCCCCGCTCACCACCCAGACCTCCCCCTCAGACTCCAGACGGATCTGAGCGGATCCGAGCACATGTCCGGCACTGTGGAAGGACACCCGGCACTGGCCGAGCCAGATCGGTTCCCCGTAGCGGACGGGATGCAGGCAGATCTCCTGTCCGAGTCGCTGACGCAGCACGCCTTCGCTGACATCCACCGCCCAGTACTCACCGCATCCCGCCCGGGCATGGTCGGCATGGGCGTGGGTGATCAGAGCCCGGGGCACCGGTCGCCAGGGATCCACCCAGGCGTCTGCCGCCCGGCAGTAGAGCCCTTCCGCGGTGCGCTCGATCAAGGTGTCGCGTCTTGACTGCAGAAGTCTGGAGTTCCCTTACCTTGAGCGCGACCTCAGCACCGCGATCGATGAACAGACGCCTCTTCGTCGGGATGACGCTGCTGTCGCTGATGCTGCCCGGCGCCGCTCTCGCACAGAAGAAGATCCCCAAGGCCCAGGGCCACGACCAGTGCCCGCTCGGCTATGTCAACACCCTCGGCACCACCTGCGTCTCCCCCATCGCCTATGAGGTGCAGCCTTCGGAAGGGGATGCCTGCCCTTCCGGTTGGATGAACATCGGAGCCGGGTACTGCCGGAGGAAGTGAGCCTTCGGGCTCAGCGGCTCATCTCCAGCATTCTCTGAATCGGCTGGAGGGCTCTCAGACGCAGCTCCTCCTCCAGTTCGATCGCCGGTTCCAGGCTCTCAAGACAGTCGTGCAGCTTCTGCAGGGTGTTGAGCCGCATGTAGGGGCAGGCGTTGCAGCTGCAACCGTCGACACCGGGCACATCGAGCAGCGTCTTGCCGGGGGCTCGCTGCTTCATCTGATGCAGGATGCCGGGCTCGGTGAGCACGATGAAGGTCTCCGCTGCACTGCTCTGGGTGCGGTGCAGCAGCTTGCTGGTGGATCCGATGAAATCCGCCAGATCGAGGAGGTGTTCCTGGCACTCGGGGTGGGCGATCACCTCCGCATCGGGATGTTCGAGCTTCAGTTCCAGGAGTGCTTCCTCGCTGAAGGTCTCATGAACGATGCAGCGTCCCGGCCAGAGCGTCAGCTCACGGCCGCTCTGCCGCTGCACCCAGCGTCCGAGGTTCTGGTCCGGAGCGAAGAGCACGGGGCGATCCGTGGGCAGCTGTTGAACGAGATCCACGGCATTGCTGCTGGTGCAGATGAGGTCGCTCTGGGCCTTCACCGCCGCGGTGCAATTGATGTAGCTGACCACCACATGGTCGGGATGCTTCGCGCGGAAGTCGGCGAATGCATCGGCCGGACAGTCATCGGCCAGGGAGCAGCCTGCATCGAGATCCGGCAGCACCACCGTTTTCTCGGGACTCAGGATCTTGGCGGTCTCCGCCATGAAATGGACGCCGCAGAAGACGATCACATCGGCGTCGGTGCTGGCGGCCTTGCGGGACAGTTCCAGGGAATCCCCGATGAAGTCGGCGATGTCCTGGATCTCGGGTTCCTGGTAGTAGTGCGCCAGCACGATGGCGTTGCGATCACGCTTCAGTCGTTCGATCGCCGCCACCAGGGCGTCGTCAGCGCTCATCGGAACCGGGCCGGGGCAGGATGGCTCCAGCCTAGGCATCGGTTCTGTCGGATCTTCGCGTTGCGATTGCCGGTGATCTCCATGGAGCCTGGGGCACCTCGGATGAGGCGGTTCTGGCGCGACTCCAGCCTGATGCTGTGCTGTTCGTCGGAGATCTGAGCGATGGAGACCTGCGGCTGACCAAGAGGATCGCGTCGCTGCCCTACCCACTGGCGGTGATTCTCGGTAATCACGACCTGGGTCGCGATCGCAGCGGAGGGATCCTGCGACAGCAGCTGGCTCTTCTGGGGGAGAACCATTGCGGCTGGACCCAGCGCGGTTGGAGCCAGCCCGCCATCGGACTGGTGGGAGGGCGGCCCGGCAGTGCCGGCGGAGGCTTTCATCTGTCCCATGCCGTGCAGGCGGTCTATGGCCCGATCACCCTCGAGCAATCAGCGGATCGCATCGTGGCCGCTGCTGCTGCCGTTCCTGCGGATCAACCGCTGATCGTGATGGCCCACTGCGGCCCCAGCGGCCTCGGTTCCGAGGCCGACAGCCCCTGCGGTCGCGACTGGAAACCGCCGGCGGTGGACTGGGGCGATCAGGATCTCGCCCTCGCTCTGGATCGGATGGGTCGGCAGCGTCCCCCGGATCTGGTGGTCTTCGGTCACATGCATCATCAGTTGAAGCGTTCGAACGCCCTCCGCCGCACCCTGCTGCGCGATCGCCGCGGAACCGCCTTCCTCAATGCCGCCTGCGTCCCCCGCAGTGGGCGTGATGCCAGCGGTCGTGAGCTGCTGCATTTCTCCTGGGCGGAATTCCGGGGTGCGTCCCTGACCCATCTCAGTCACCGCTGGTACTCGCCGGACGCCCAGCTGATGCATGAGGAAGAGCTGCCACGGCAGGAGGCGATGGCGTGCTGATCTATGTCTGCAGCAGCAGTCATGGGTTCGGTCATGCGGCCCGTGATGCGGCTGTGCTGCAGCAGCTCCGTCGTCTGCGTCCGGATTGGCAACTGGTGCTCAGCTCACAGGTGCCCGCCGGGTTCCTGCGGCTCCTGCTGGGTTCGGCAACGATCGATGTTCGGCACTGCCGCTGGGATGTGGGAACGGTTCAGGCGGATGCCCTGGGGGTGGATGCAGCAGCAACACTCCTCGCTCTCGAGGAGCTGCAGCAGCAGCTGCCTGAACTGATCGAGCAGGAGGCGGCCTGGATTGCATCCCAGGGCAGGCCGGTGCTGGTTCTCGGAGACATCCCACCCGCCGCCGCCGAGCTGGCAGAGCGGCTCACAGCACCACTGGTGTGGATGAGCAACTTCGGCTGGGATGAGATTTACGGGCCGTACGGTGAAGCTTTCCAGAGCTATGCGGAGGCGGCCCATCAGGCCTACCGCCGCGGTCAGCTCCTGCTTCGCTGTCCATTCGATCTGGCCATGACCTGGGACCTGCCGGAGCAACGACTCGGGCTGGTCTGCGGTGAGCCACGCCCACTCGTGCCTGCGCTGCGTGATCGACTCCTCGCCGCCGGAGCTCCGGTTCAGGTGGGCTTCGGCGGACTCGGGCTGAAGCTCAACCCGCCACTCTTCGCCGCGTGGCCTGAGCAGCACTTCGTGATGGCTCCCCCCGCTGACAGCCGCGAGCGGGAGGCGCTC
The DNA here is from genome assembly GCF_000737575.1 of Synechococcus sp. KORDI-49. Lineage (NCBI taxonomy): Bacteria > Bacillati > Cyanobacteriota > Cyanophyceae > Synechococcales > Synechococcaceae > Synechococcus > Synechococcus sp. KORDI-49. The sequence continues at coordinate 245,674 of NZ_CP006270.1, forward strand.
AGGGCGCTGCCCAACCTGACGCTGCTCCCGGACGGCGTGCGTCCGCTGGATGTGTTTCCGTTCTGCCGGCGCCATCTCGGCAAGCCAGGCTTCAGCACCTTCTGTGAGGCGCTCTCCTTCTCCGTTGGTCTGCATGTGGTGGAGCGCCGGGATTTCGCAGAGGCCAAGGCTCTGATGCGGGGTCTTGCGCGCCATGGTTCCTCCCGCCTGCTCAGCCGGGATCAGTTGCTGACTGGTGACTGGCAACTGGATCAGCCTCTGGTGCCCCCCACGCAGGCTGCGGCTGCCGCCCATGGTGCGGAACAGGCGGCCCGGGCTCTGATCGCCTACGCCGAGCGATAACAGATATCCGTTCAAGAAAAAATATTGTGTATCAACGCCTTCAATTTGCGTCTGGATGTCACTGAGCGCCTGAAATATCGCTGATCCGTCGATAGCGAGACGATTCGTGGACTGGCATATATACCTATTGATCCAATCGAATTGTTCGACAAAGTCACCTCGAAGGAAAAATGCTTCCTCGGCTCAACCAACCATCCGCTTCTGGTTCATCGAGCCTTTATCCCACTCGGGATCTGTACTTCGAACGCTTTTTATGGCTATCCACGAACTGATCGGTCGTCAGGCACTCGCAGCGACCGTCGTCGTCGGATCTCTTTCAGCCTCCCTTGTTTCGGCTCCTGCTGCGGCCAGTCTGCTGCCTCCATCCTCCCGGGCTCAACTGCTCAGCCCTCCAACTGCGGTGCCCACCCGTGCCATCCCGTATGTGATCACCCCCGAGCGTCGGGCGATGCTCAACACGATCCGCTACGCCGAGGGCACCTGGAAGGGCGGTATGGATGTTGGCTACCGCGTCATGTTCGGTGGTGGTCTGATGTCCAGCCTGGATCGTCACCCTGACCGGGTCGTCTACAGCACCCGCTACGCCAGCGCGGCAGCGGGTGCCTACCAGTTCATGCCCTTCACCTGGAACCTGGTGCGGCGCAGCATCGGTGTGGTCGGTTTCGGCCCGGAAGCCCAGGATCAGGGAGCTCTGTTTCTGATCCAGCGCCGCAAGGCCCTGGGACTGACCGACGCCGGTACGCTCACTCCGGTGCTCACGGCGATGCTGGCTCCCGAGTGGGCATCGTTCCCGACCCTTTCCGGCCGCAGCTTCTACGGTCAGCCCGTCAAGAAGTACGCCCGTCTCCGTTCCTTCTACAACCTCAATCTCGAGGAACTGCGCCGACTGCGTGATCAGAGACGTGAGGAGCTGTCTCAGGGATCGAGCTCCTCAGATGTCTGTATCGGCTCCCGGATCTTCTGCGCCACAAGTTTCTGAGCAGGCTGAGGGGTCAGCCCTCCGCATCGTTCTGCAGGCGACGGCCCACCGTCGCCTGTGCGATCAGGTAAGCGCCCACGGCGCTGCCGAGAAAGCCCATGCTGTTTCGCAGGATCGGCAGCAGATCCGAGGTCCGGGTGATTACCGGAGCGATTCCGAACACGCCGAACAGCATCACCCACAGGGGTGAGAGCAGCAGCAGCCAGGACCAGGCGATCGTCTCTTCGTCCTTCCGGGGATAGGCGGCGAAGCCGGCGACCAGGCCTCCCAGCACCGACGTGCTCAGGGTCAACAGCCACTGCTCCAGCGGCAGACCGGGAACCACCTGGCACCCCCCGCGTTCCAGACAGATTTCGACGGCGTTCAGGGCATCGAGAACGGCGCCGTCTTCACCGTTGTCTTTCACGTAGTACTGATTGCCGAAGCGGGTCTGCAGCTCCACCCAGTAGGTGCGTGGCATCAGAGCGAAGAAGGCATCGCCCACGTTGAAATTCAGCAGGTTGCCGCCCCGGGGGTCCGCCACCAGAAGCAGGCTGCTTTCATCCAGTCCCCAGAATTCGCGGACGGCCAGGCCCGGTGTCCGCTCGTACTGGGTGAGAACCCGCAGTTTCCAGCCGGTTTCCGTTTCAAACCGTTCCAGGCTCCGTTCAAGCTCGGTCCGCTGCGGCTCGCTGAAGACCCTGGCCAGATCGATCACAGGTGTGGCGTGATCCGGCAGCAGCTCCGGGTTGTCGTAGGCCTGCGCCGGTGTGGCCGCCGTGCAGCTGACCACCAGCACCAGCAACGCGGCCCACAGCCGGCTGATGTGATGTGCTCCCATGGATCTGCTGCAGTGACGGGCATTCTCTCCAATGGATTCCTCCGTTGCGGCCTGTCCCGCCTGGCTGGCGCATCATCTGCAACAGGCCGGTGGTGTGGTGCCCTTCTCCCGCTTCATGGACTGGGCGCTGAATGACCCTGGCCATGGCTATTACGGATCTGGCCGTGCCCGGATCGGTGTGGAGGGTGACTTCGTCACGTCACCCTCCCTGGGATCCGACTTCGCCGCATTGCTCGCCGAGCAGGTGGGCCGGTGGTTCACCCGTTTGATCGCGGAGAGCCCGCCGGGCGCTCCGTTGAGCCTTGTGGAGTGCGGACCCGGGAGTGGTCAGCTTGCGCTGGATCTGGTGAGGGAGCTGCTGCTGCTGCATCCCGATCTCGCCGGTCGTCTGGATCTGCGGCTCGTCGAGCTGAATCCAGGCATGCGTGAACAGCAGCAGTCACTGCTGGAGGGGGTTGTGCCCATCCCGGTGCAGTGGTGCTCTCTGGATGATCTGAAGCGTGCACCGCTGCGCGGTGTTGTTCTGGCCCATGAGCTGTTGGACGCGTTGCCGGTGGAGCGTCTGATCTGGTCCGGTGGGGAACTGAGCCGCCAGGGGGTGAAGCTGCTGGAATCTGCGGATGGCACCCCTGCGCTGACGGGCGTGTCGATGCCGTTGCCAGACGATCTGCGGGCTGAGGCACTGGGCATGGCCGAAGCCTGCGGTTTCAGCCTGCCCCCGTTGGGTGCCCCTGCCGGGTGGACGACGGAATGGCATGGCGACGCCTTTCGTTGCATCGATCAGATGGCCAGGGGCCTCAGCCATGGGCTGGTGCTGGTGATCGATTACGCCCTGGAAGCGCGTCGCTATTACACCGCCCGCCGTGATCAGGGCACGCTGATGGCCTACCGGCACCAGCAGTCCGGAGCGGATCCCCTGGCGAAGGCCGGTCAACAGGATCTCACCGCCCATCTCTGCATCGACACCCTGCAGGTTGCGGCCCGGCGTTCCGGTCTGAGTCCTGGCCAGGTGATGCGTCAGGGAGAGGCCCTGCTCGCGCTGGGTCTGGCCGATCGTCTGCATGGGCTGCAACAGCTGGCACCGGCTGATCTGCCGCAAGCGCTTCAGCGCCGTGAAGCGCTTCTGCGCCTTGTGGATCCGGTTTGTCTTGGAGAGTTCCGCTGGCTCACTTTTCTGCAAACCGATGCGGATAAGCCAATAACTGGATGGGACATTGTGTCCGCGCCGTGTTGATCTGATCCTGCTCTTTAACCAATGGGTCTTGGGCATTTCATGTCGATTGGACATATTTTGCAGAGATTTTCTGGAGTCAGAGAATGAACTCCAAGCTTGGCGTGAACGCAAGTCGTCGTGGAGAATACTGACTGTTAGTGTCTCTGGATACGCCTGAATGTCTTCCTTCAACTCTTCTTAACAAGGCTATAAATTTGTATTCATTCGCGCTGTTCATAATCCGATGATCGATTAACGATGAATGTCTACGCTTTTCTTCTCCGAATACGCCGAAGGCAGCAGTAACAACAAATATCTGGAGATTTTCAACCCCACGCAGGCTGCGATTTCCCTGGCGGATTACGCCTTCCCCAACGCCAGCAATGGAGCTGATGTTGAAGGTGCTCATGATTACTGGAACACCTTCAGCGACGGTGCCTCCATTGCGGCCGGCGGCACCTATCTGATCACTCACCCGGATGCGGACGCTTCCATCGTGGAACTGGCGGATCAGACCCATCGCTTCCTCAGCAACGGCGATGACGGCTATGCCCTGGTTCGCGGCAGTGAAACCGACTATGTCGTGCTCGACCGCCTCGGGGATTTCGGGGCGGATCCGGGGTCTGGCTGGGATGTGGCTGGCGTGACCAATGGCACCCAGAACCACACACTTGTCCGAAAATCAACCCTTGTCCAGGGCAACAGCGACTGGACTGCAGCACGCGGTACAACCACGAACGACAGCGAATGGGTGGTACTAGCTCAGGATGCCTTTCTTGAGGGTGTTGCCGAGGCCACGCCAGGCCGACACGGCTTGAGCACGCTGTTTTTCTCCGAATACGCCGAAGGCAGCAGTAACAACAAATATCTGGAGATTTTCAACCCCACGCAGGCTGCGATTTCCCTGGCGGATTACGCCTTCCCCAACGCCAGCAATGGAGCTGATGTTGAAGGTGCTCATGATTACTGGAACACCTTCAGCGACGGTGCCTCCATTGCGGCCGGCGGCACCTATCTGATCACTCACCCGGATGCGGACGCTTCCATCGTGGAACTGGCGGATCAGACCCATCGCTTCCTCAGCAACGGCGATGACGGCTATGCCCTGGTTCGCGGCAGTGAGTCGGACTATGTCGTGCTCGACCGCCTCGGGGATTTCGGGGCGGATCCGGGGTCTGGCTGGGATGTGGCTGGCGTGACCAATGGCACTCAGAACCACACCCTCGAACGCAAAGCAACTGTTTTCACGGGTAACGCCGATTGGGATGCCTCCCGTGGCACCACTGCTGATGACAGCGAATGGGTTGTGCTGATCAACGATGCCTTTCTCACGGCTGATGCTGATCCAGCCGCATCCCCGGGCAGTTTTGAGAGCACCGCCGCGACCCCGGTTGTGATTCCAGCGGCTGCGTCGGAAGACGATGCTGCACCGGAGGTCACTGAGAACACCCTGATTTCCCTGATACAGGGCTCAGCAGACACGTCACCGCACGTTGATGAGGTTCATCGGATTGAGGGTGTCGTGACCGCGATCCATCCTGAGATGGATGGTTTCTACGTTCAAGAGGAAACTTCCGATAGTGATGGCAATGCCGCCACATCCGAAGGCCTGTTTGTCTACGACCGCAATGATTTGTTCAGCGGTGCTGTGGGCGACCTTGTTCAAGTCACCGGCACCGTCGCTGAATACACAGGTTCAAGCGCGAATTTCACCTCGGATTCCTCCGAGGTGCAGAACAGCCTCACCCAGTTGACGTCCATCACGACTGTGACGGTGCTCAGCTCCGGAGCGGACCTGCCTCCCCTCACCAACCTCACACTTCCCGCTGCGGACATGGCGGCCTTTGAGGCTCTCGAGGGAATGCGCGTCAGCGTTGATGCCGTCGATCAACCCTTGGTGGTGACCAACAATTACACCGTTGGTCGTTATTCCCAGGTCGGTCTTTCCGGAGTTGGCCGACTGTTCCAGTACACAGAGCAGAATGCACCCGATGTAGATGGCTACACGGCCTATCTCTCGGAACTTGAGCGAGGCGTGATCTGGCTCGACGACGCGAGTACGGAAAATAATCCGGCGACGTCCATTCATGCGCGTGGCGGTCAGCCCCTCTCGGCAGCCAACACACTGAGAACGGGTGACACGATCAACTCGATTTCCGGTGTTCTGGATCAACGGAACGAGGGTTACCGCGTTCAGACCACGGAACCAGCCAACTTCCAGGCCAGCAATGGCCGCCCCAGTCCCATCGTTGATGACCAGGCCTCACTCACCCTGGCTGGGTTCAATCTTCTCAATTTCTGGAATGGTGATGGAGCTGGTGGAGGATTCCCCACGGAACGGGGGGCACGGGATATCGAGACGTACAACCAGCAGCTCAGCAAGTTGGTGCCGGCGATTGTTGGTCTGAATGCCGATGTGATCGCCCTCCAGGAACTTGAAAACGACGGTTATGAAGAGCTCAGCGCCATCGACAGTCTCGTCGATGCCCTGAATGCTGTAAGCGATAGCGCTGTTTATGCCTATGTGACTGTTCCAGACGCTTTGTTGAATGGTGGCATCGGACGTTCCGAGCTGGTTGCGGCGGATCTGATCAGTGCAGGCGGGCTGGCCCATGAGATTCCTTCTCACAACTCGGTGACCACGGAACTGGAATTCCGTTCACTGATCAATGCCTTTGCACGCTCCCGTGGCGAAAGTGCCAACTTTGAGGCCGTCACTCCATTCGACAGCAATTTTGTCAATGGCATCAGTGCCACCGTTGGTGAGATCTCCTTCAGTTGGAATGTTTCTGGTCACGGTGCTGACGCCGGTGCTGGTACGGGGCCACACGCCACCCGTGATGGTTCCGGGCTCAGCTTCAGTGATGCCGAATTCCAGTCGATGCTCTCCCTGGGCCTTCTTGGAACCGATGCGATCGCGAACGGATTCATCTATCGCACCGATGCTGTGCGGTTGGCACCCGATACCGGAGTTGCTGTTCTCGACCTGGGCTATACGCGGGTCGGAGATGATCCAGCAACAGATGAAGCCAATCGTCCGGTCATCGCTGTCAGTTTTGAAGAGATCTCGAGTGGTGAGGTGTTCACCGCGGTTTCTGCTCACTTCAAGTCGAAGGGATCCATTGCTCAAGGTGATGGAAACGAAGATCTGGGAGATGGTGCTGGAAACAATAATGGACAACGAACAAGAGAAGCACAGGCGGTTGTGGATTGGCTTGAAACCGATCCAACCAACAGCAACGACACTGATGTGATCATCTTGGGCGACTTGAATGCCTACAGCATGGAAGACCCGTTGATGGTCTTCAGGGATGCTGGTTACACCAATCTTGTGGGAACTGATGATTATACCTATCAGTTCAGAGGTCAATTCGGATCCTTGGATCACGCTTTGGTCAGTGACTCAATGCTGTTCCCCATCACATCGTCATCGCCGTGGCACATCAACAGTGACGAACCCGTTGCCTTGACAACTGGAAATTACCAATATGCTCAAAATCCTGAAAATTATTACGCTGCTGATGCATTTGCCTCATCGGATCACGATCCGATCGTTGTGGGCCTTGATTTCGACCGTGCTGATACCTTCCGAATCAACCCTTACCTTCAGAATCCGTCCAATGAGGGTACATCGATCACATGGTTCACGCATCGGGATGGCTTGGCTTCGATTTCACTGACCGGCCCGGGAATTACAGGTGAACGCTTGATCGAAAGCAGTGTTACCGAGGAGCCTCTGCTGTCGTACACATCCGCAGAGCGTCGTCAGACCATCAGTGGATTGGATGAATCTTGGTTGATCTCCGGTGGCAACTTCAAGCATGTTGTTGATCTTGATGGTCTGGAATCAGGAGCCACCTACAACTACATCGTTACCCTTGAGGGCGGAGAAACGTTCCAGTCTTCATTTGAGACAGCACCGGATTCTGATGATTGGAGCCACATTCGCTTCATTGCGATGGCGGATAGCGAGACAGAGCCGTACGGTCGGGTGGATGCCCGCGACTGGCAGCCGAGCCCATTGCAGGAGGGTTCCCTCGATCGTCCGTCAATGGATGACAGCCAGTGGGCCGAGATCATTGGCACCCGATCCGGCAGCCTTCGTTATGCCCTGAATCAGCGCGACGGTTATCAAGCCAATCTAGACATCGTCAATGAACGTGAGCCTGACTTCCTGGTCATGCCAGGTGACCTGGTGCAGGGTGGTGGTTATCAACCAGGATGGGATGAGTTTTTCCGTCATAACGCTGGTGAATTCTCCAGTGGTTTGTCGTCCTATCCACTGCTGCCAGCGCTGGGCAACTGGGAAAATTACGGCGCACTGAATGGTGGTTACGGCGAAGATGAGGATGGACGTTTCGGACCGATGTTTGGCCGCCAGAAATACCATGCTTATTTCGATGCCCCTGAGAACGGCACTCCGGAGCATCAAGACAATTATTACCGTGTGGATTATGGCCCTGTCACGATTCTGACCCTCGACAGTTCCAACGGTGAACCCGATGACAGCCGCAGCAATTACGGAGGTGAAGGACAACCCGAACAGGCCACCGGGCTTGAATTGACAGACGTCGGGACGGACACGCAGGCCAATTACACCAGAGAGCAGTATGAGGGCTATGGCGGAACTGATTTATCAGATTTCAATCCAGGAAGTATCCAGTGGAACTGGGTTGAAGACCAGCTCCGAGACGCCCGCGATCAAGGTCAGATCATTTTTGCTCAATTTCACCATGCTCCCTACAGCAGTGGTGTTCATGGTTTCCCCATGAATCATGACCAATCCAGTGGTCAGGCCGGTACCCCTCTACGTCAGTACAGCGAGATGTTTGAGGAGTATGGCGTTGCTGCTGTCTTCAGTGGCCACAGCGAAATGTTTGAGCGCAGCTTTGTGGATGGTGATGGCGATGGCCATGGCGTCAATTTCTATGATGTTGGAGTTGCTGGCGATGGCTTGCGTGGTCAGCACCGCACCGTCAGTCGGGATTTCGATTCACCACTGTTTGGATACAATTCAGAATTCAGCCAGTGGACGGCTGATCAGAATGAACCTGAGCTTTGGCAACTTGTTGACGGGGTGCCTCAGTTGATGGATGGAGGCAAGCATTATGGTCATTTGGAGGTGAATATTGAGCCAGTCGACGACATCCTGGGTGTGAAGGCGAAAGTTGAACTAAGCCCCGTGTACAGCTTCCCAATTCTTGATTCGAATTATGAGCTGATTGAAACGGAGCGAAGGGTGTATGGAGATCAGCTGCAAATGTGGATTGCCGAAGACGGAGCGGTCGCCAACTCATTGGATGGTTTTTACCCCGATCCCCTAAGAGGCACTGCAGGTAACGACGACACCCTCACTGATGCGCTGGATTTTGGTTCCTCTGACGTTCTCTTCATGGGCTCCGGCGACGATGTCGCAGATGCTGCCATTGTTAGCGGTCGAGAGAACACAGTGTTCACTGGAAGCGGTGACGATGTGGTCTATGCGAGCCATCGTGATGTCGTGATTGGCGGATCAGGAAATGATTCGGCGTACTTGATCGAAGATGGTGATAACCGTGTTGCTGGTAATGAAGGATTTGATGTGTTCCATGTCGGCACATCCGGCAACCGCGTCTTGGGTGGTGCTGATGATGATGTGATTAATGTTTTGGATGGAGCTGGTATCAACTACCTCAGAGGCGGTGATGGCTATGACGCCTTCTGGTTGGTCTCCGCCGCAGGCGATCGTCCTGCTGAGGCTCAGATGGTGATGGATTTCAACCCGGACGAAGATGTGGTTGGTCTTGCTGGAGTGAGTTATGAGAGTTTGGCATTTGAGCAGGTTGGCTCTGATACTCGCCTTTCAGTCAATGGTTTTGCTGTAGGTGTTTTTAGAGATCTCGATCCGTCAACCCTGTCTGATATCAGCAATTTTGCAGGCCTTTTGATATGAGCCTTTTGATTTCTGGTTGAGTCCCAAGCCAGTGAACAACTCTTATTTCTATTGTGTTCCTTGATACAGGCTCAATGTATTCTGCATGCTGCCAGTTGCAATATGTTTTAAATAAAGTCGGGTGCGCTCCTTTTCTAGCTCGCCATGCCGTTCGACTTTCGGCTGATCTACGCGTCCGACCTTGAGGAATCGCTGGGTCGCGACTCAACGATCAATTTTGCAGCGATTGTTGAGGCACTCAGAGCAGAAAGCTCATCCGATCTGTTGATTTCGGCTGGCGATAATTACATTCCAGGTCCTTTTTTTAACGCTGGTAACGACGGCACCATGCGTCGCGTTGATGGCGACGCAACTCTTGGTGCGTTGAACATTGCCTACAACGCCCTTGCGGCTCTGGAGGGCGACGCACAGGCGTACGACGCCTTGCGTGGAGCTCCCGGTGCGATTGACATCGCACTCATGAACATCATCGGTTTCGACGCTTCGGCTGTCGGTAACCACGAGTTTGACGCTGGCACCTCCAGTTTTGAAACGCTTCTGGAAGCTGATCAGCGCGGTGATGAGGGTGTTGCTGGTGACCGTTCAGCAGGTACTTTCTTCCCTTATCTGACCACCAACCTCGACTTCTCTGAAGAAAGTGATCTCGCCGGTTTTGTGACCGACGCACCCAACGGGATTGTCAATGCCACTGGCGGGACTCAACCGAGAACGTTGGCTGATGCGGCCATCTTCGACTTCGACAACAATGGTGTTGTTGAGCAGGTTGCTGTTGTGGGGGCCACAACCCCCATTGTGCAATTTATCTCATCACCCGGTGATGTTGAGGTGCTCGGTACTGCCGGCCTGACGGGTTATCCCACGAACGATGCTGAACTTGCAGCAGTGACGGAAGCACTGGCTGCAGTCATCCAGCCCACCATCGATGCCCTGCTCGCAGACGGCATTGATCAAATTGTTCTTGCCAGCCATCTGCAGCAGTATGAGATGGAAGAAGCCCTGGTCGGGCTTCTGAGTGGAGTTGATGTGATCGTCTCCGGTGGATCCGGTACGGAGGCCACGTTGCTTTCCGACGGTATTGAGATGGTGAATGCCGATGGAGATCCCGCTTACGTGGTCTCCATCGATGGCTACTACGACTCGGTTGGTGTTCTTGACATCACCTTCGACGACAACGGAGTTCCTTCAGCTGTTACGGCTCAGGAGATCCTTTCCACTGATGCTGGGGTGGCTTCTGTCGGTGGCGACGTCACCACAGGACGAGCTGCGATTGCTGCTGATCTGATTGAGGCTGCACGTGATGTCGTGGTCTCCAACGATCAGACCATCTACGGCTACACGGACGTGTGGCTGGAAGGCCGCCGGGGATCCATCCGGACGGAAGAGACCAACATGGGCAACCTTGCCTCTGATGCCCAGCTCTGGTATGCACGCACGGTGGATCCTGAAATCCAGGTTTCCCTCAAGAACGGTGGTGGACTCCGTGCTCCGATCGGCACGATTACCGCTGATTCCGAGTTGACGGCACCTGCCGCATTGACTGAAGTGGTCGATGGTTACGACAAACCCGCAGGTGCCATCTCACAGCTTGATCTGGAAGCTGTTGCCGCCTTCAACAACGACCTGGTTCTCGTCAACACAACGGCAGCTGGCCTCCATGAATTGATGGAGCACTCCGTTAACGCGAGTTCACCGGGTTCGACCCCAGGCCAGTTCCCACAGATCGCTGGAATGCGTTTCAGCTTCGACTACGACGCTGACTTCAATCCGCTTGTTGATGGACAGCAGCGTGTGCGCGATCTGGCTTTGGTTGATGACGATCACGACATCACCGAGGTCATCGTCGCCAATGGTCAGCTTGTTGCTGATCCAGACATGGAGATCAAAATGGTCTCCCTTGATTTCCTGGTGAACAACAACGGTGACAGCTACCCCTTCACCGACGATGCCGACTCGGGCATCGAAGGGGTTGCCACCAGTGTGATCGACCTGCTGGATGACAACGGTGAAGAACTTGGCGAGCAGGTTGCGATTGCCCAATACCTTCAGGAGTTCCACGCCACCCCGGAAAGCGCCATCGATGCTGAGGAGGAGCCTGCGTTCCTCGACACCCGCACGATGAATCTGGGTGCTGACAACTTGGCAGCCTATGAATTCGCTGCAGAGATTGCCGGTGCCAACGGGATTCACGCTCCCATCGGCACCATCGATCTGGAAGGGTCCGAGATCGTGGCCTTCGCTCCTGATCATCAGGTCGCCGTTCTGGTGACTGGTGTTGACAGCAACGCCGCTGGCGATGTGGTTCACATCGTTGATCTCACCGATCTGACCGAGCCCGAACTGATCTCCTCGATTGTTGAGATCGGCGAGGTTCAGAGCGTCGACATCGCCGGCGATCTGGTCGCCGTCGCCGTTGCCGATCAGTCAGATCCAGAAACCGATCCTGGTGTTGTCTCTTTCCACCGCATCACCGGCTTCGGCGAACGGGCCCAGCTCAATTTCGTCGGCCACGTTGAGGTCGGTGCTCTGCCTGACTCTTTGGCCTTCAACGACCACGGCACTCGCCTGGCCGTTGCCAACGAAGGCCAGTCGAACGATGTCGAAGATCTCGCCGATGATGCCCTGGGCACCATCTCGATCATCGACACCAGCAGCTTTGATGAAACCGGTTCTGTTGACGAGTTCACTGTCGAGACCATCGACTTCTCTTATCTCGATGATCTGACCGAACAACTCAACAACCAGGGCATCCGGATCGCCCGTTCAGCCGAGAGCGTTGGTCAGGACATCGAACCGGAATTCATCACGACCATCGGGGACACGGCGTATGTCTCACTGCAGGAGGCCAATGCCATTGCCGAGATCGATCTGATCGAGGCAGAAGTTGTTGATCTGTGGACCACCGGCTTCAAGGACTGGGTGCACGGCCGCCCCGTTCTGACCGACATTGAATTTGATCTCGCTTATCCCAGTGTTCACAACGGCGGCGTCGGTCGCCCTGACGCCAATGGCAATGGCGCCGTTGATGTTGGCGAAGCCATCGCCGGTGGCATCTCCGGTGCCTTCTACATCGGTGATGACGAGGAAGACGGTCTGGACCGTTATGTGGTCGTCACCGACCGTGGTCCTCAGGCCTTCGACATCGGTGATCGCGATCTTGATGATCCCGATGATGCGTTCGACGGTGAAAAGGTCTTTGACGACCCGATGTATCCGATCACCGTCTACACCCTGACGGATGACGATGGAGTGGTTCTCGAAGAGAGCGCCCTCCAGCTGATGGTTCCCGACAGTTCTGTGGAAGGCGGTTTCCGTCTGTCCACTGGTCTGCCCGGTCTGGATGGACAGGAGGCCGGTGTTGCCTACGACATCGCCATGGAGCTGGTGGCTGTGGGTAACGCCGAACTCGGCACCTTCAACCAGTACCAGGTGGCACCTCTCGATGCTTTCGGTATCGATGCTGAGTCGATCAATCTGATCCCTGATGCTGCTGATGCGGCAGCTCAGATCAACGGTGGCGACTCCATGTATGCCATCTCCGATGAGTACGGCCCTCAGATCCTGCTCTTCGATTCCGAGAGTGGTCATCTCGTTCAGCGTTACGTTCCCGAAGGCACCGTTTACGACGCTGACTATCCCGACAACATGGCGGATGTGGAAGGGTTCACCTTCGACACGCTTCCTTCGGTGTACTCCGATCGCCGCACCAACCGTGGCTTCGAGAGCATGGCGTTCAACACCGACGACAACCTGCTCTACGCCTTCATCCAGAGCCCGATGCGCCCTGAGGGCTATCAGGACGGAAACGCCGAGATCATCCGTGTTCTGGCAGTTGATCCCTACACCGGCACACCGCAGGCTGAGTACCTGCACCTGCTCCCCAGTGCCGATATCTCCGCGAAGAATGACGGTGTCGACAAGGTCGGTGATGCTGTTTACGACCCTCACCGCGGCGTCTTCCTGATCTCGGAGCGTGATTCCTCGGATGGTGACCCCACGGCGACGAAGCGCGTTGTGGAGGTGGATCTTCTCGGTGCCACGAATGTTCTCGACACCGACTGGCAGACCATCCTCGGTGTGACTCAGCCTGAGGCTTACGCCACCGACAGCCTGGTGGATGACCTGGCGGCTGAAGACATCTACTTCACCAACCGTGTGGAGCTGTTCAACCTGCCGTCGTTGGGTGCCCACCTCGGCTTCGACAAGATGACCGAGGGTCTGGCCCTGAACACCAACGATGGATCACTGATGGTGTTCAGTGACAACGACTTCGTCAGCCAGGCCAACAGGCCAGGCAACATCGTCACGCAGGTGGCGTTCGAGCCTCTTCCCCTTGACACCTCCAACCGTGGAGAAGCCGGCGGTGAATTCGGCCTGAAGAACGTCTACGGCATCAAGCATCCTGACGGTCTGCATGCCTTCGAACTGAATGGCGAGACCTACGTGATCACGGCCAACGAGGGGGATGCCCGTGATGGCGATGAGACCATCGACGAAGTGCGCGTAGGCGATCTGGTGGAAGACCTGGAGACCTCCCAGGAAAACCAGGATTACTGGGTTGAAGAGCTCGGCGAGCGTCTTCACCTGGTCGCCACTGAAGGCGACTATGACCGGGATGGCGACATCGATCAGGCCTTTGCCTTCGGTGGACGCAGCTTCAGCATCTACGACGAGGTCGGCAACCTGGTGTTCGATTCCGGCAATGAGCTGGATGAGCTGATGAAGGGTATCGGCCTCTATCGCGACAGCCGCAGTGATGACAAAGGCATGGAACCCGAGTGTGTTCTCACCCAGGAAATCGATGGAAGGATGTATGCCTTCATCGGTCTTGAGCGTGGTGCGCATTCCACGGTTGTCGTTTACGACGTGACCACCCCTGCGGACTCCCACCTGGTGGACATCCTTGCCAACACCATCGTTGAGCCTGGTGTTGACGAGGATGGCAACGCAGATCTGTTCACCGGATCGATGCACCCCGAGGGTTTGCTGTTCATCGAGACAGCCCCCAACGGCGGCGGTGTTCTGCTGGTGGCCAGTGAGGGTGACGACTACCCCATCGAGTCACAGTTCGATGTCTACAGCTACGGGCTGCCTGACGGTGTGACCCCTGAGTTGGCATTGACCTCTGAGGCCGACCTGGTTCTGGGTACGGCCGGCGACGACGACACCCTCGTTGATGATCTCGGCTTCAGTGGCCACGCTGAAGTGCTGTTCACCGGAGCCGGCACGGACACCGCTGATTCCGAGATCATCAGTGGTGAAGAGAACACCATCTTCACCGGCAGCGGCGACGACACCATCTACGCCAGTGAAGGTGATGTGGTCATCGGTGGTTCCGGTAACGACACCGCCTTCGCCACGGCGTATGACGGCAACCGCCTCAGCGGTAACGATGGCTTCGATGTCTTCAACATCGGCACCAGCCACAACCGAGTTCTGGGCGGCGACCACGACGACGTCTTCAACGTTCTCGATGGCGCAGGTGTCAACTACCTGAACGGTGGTGATGGCTTTGACCAGTTCTGGCTGATCCCCGGCGCTGGTGATCGTCCTGCCGAGGCTCAGATGGTGATGGACTTTGACTCCGATGAAGATGTCATCGGTCTCTCCGGCGTCAGCTACGACAACATTGACCTTGAGTATCAGGGTGGAAACACGCTGCTGCGGGTGAATGGAGCGGAGGTTGGCCTGTTCATGAACACCACGACCGAAGACTTCCACATCAGCAACTTTGCTGGTTTGGCTTGATCAACGATCTGATTCATCATTAACATCCCGAAAGGCGGCCATATGGCCGCCTTTTTTTTTGTTTTTCAATGATCATTCATGAGCCTATAGAGCATGCAAACCTTCTGATGATTGCCAGGCCATTGTCCAGTGGCTTTGCCGGTCCTTAACCACTCATTGTTAGTCTTTTTTGGGATGTTTTGATTTCACGTGAGCAATCATCAGGTCGACGATTCGGAAATGCTCGACCTTGTCTCCTCGGCCTCGGTAACGATTCCGTGGAATATCGCTTGGCAGGAGCTTGATCTCATTTTCGGCCTTGGTCGGTTGGCGAGTGGAGAGCAGGTGCTTCTGAACCCAGCGGACTTTGGAGTTGTTCCTGCTGGTGGTGTGCAGCTCCCTGGCGTTGAAGTGCGTGGATCTGATGCTGGCAACATCATCTACGCCTCAACCAATTCTTCCGTCTATGGCGGTGATAACGGCGATTCTCTCTACAGCATCGATGGTTATTCGGATAATTTGCTTGTTGGAGAAGAGGGGAGCGATCGTTTCGTCATCGCTCCGAGCAATGATTACATCGTTGGTGGTTCACTGATTGAGAATGCGATTACCTTCGGCCTTCATCGTTATCTTGCTGAGGTCGATTCTGTTCCGGATCTCTTTTATCTGACGAATTCAGGTGCGAGTGCGGCTGACGATCCTTCTTTGATCGCGGATTTTCACGTTGGTGTTGATCGTGTCTTCGTCGATGGCGAAGAGCGTACTGGTGAATGGTCCTCTCTCAAGGCGGATCTGGCGCTACTGGGATTCGATGTGAATGCAGCACCCGTGCTCAAGGACTCCTTGAGCAGCATCAGTCGTGAGCTTGTGGGAGGTCAGCAGGGATTGATCGATCTCGCAGGTGCTGTGATCGATCCTGACGACGACGAACTGGCGGTTGTGATTCTGTCGGGTCCTGAGTGGATCAGCAGTTCCGGTCTCCAGATCGTCCTGGCTCCCCCGAGCAATAGCTCGCGGAATGACGTTGTGACCTACGGAGTTCATGACGGTCGTGCCATCGTTCTTGGTGAGATTCAGTTGGCAGTTACACCGGGCGATGAGCCGGTGGCACCCTCTCCTGATCCCTCACCCAGTCCTGATCCCTCACCCAGTCCTACTCCCTCACCCAGCCCTGCGCCGTCGGTGCCACCGACTGGTCCGTCTCCCGCTTTCGTCGGTGACAGCTCCAACGTTGACGTCATCCAGGATGGCCAATCCGTCCGCGTGATCGGTACTCGAGCTGCTGTGTCGATTCCTCTTGATGCCGTTGACAAGGTCACTCTGGATAACACCTCGTCTGAAAGAACTCAACTGGCTGTCTCAGCTGAAGTTCGTGGTCTTGACATTCGAATTGACAGTGGGGCGCTGACGCTGGAGGGTTCCAAGGTTGTTGGTTCCACGATTGAGTTTGCTCAAGGAGAGGATGCCGAGTTTGTCAGTTCAGTACAGAAGATTGGCGGTGGTACAACCATCGTGATGAGTGAGGGGAATGACTCCGTTGAAATTGGTCAGGGTGTTGTCAACAAAAGTTTCTTCTCCACTGGGGAGGGAGGTGATGCCGTCCTCCTCGATTCCGCAGTGAAGATCAAGGGGAATACTGTCTTTGATCTTGGCAAGGGCACGGATTCGGCAACGATCGATGCAGAGATCCGAAGGGCAACGTTCGAGTTGGGGAAGGGGGCTGATCAGATCACCATGACTGGTGCGGTGAAGAAAGCATTTGTTGACCTCGGTTTTGACAAGGCTGGTGATGTTGTGACCATTGCGTCTGAAAATCTGATCTCGAGGAAGATCAAACTGACCAATTTTGATAAAAAGGATGAGCTGATTATCGGTGGAGAAAGCTTTGGTTACGCTGATCTTCAGTCGAATGATTTTGACCGGATCAGTGTGAGTTTCCGCGGTGAAACCCCTGCGATTGTTCCGGAAGAGTCCAGCGACTCCAATGCCTCGACGGGGTTTGATTTCCTCTGATCAGCCCTCGAGGCATCGCAGGATCTCCTCCCGGCTGATGTCATCCCGCACTTCCACGGTCCCGATTGATGTCGGCATCACGAAGCGAAGCTGTCCGTCGCGCACTTTCTTGTCACCCTGAAGCGTCCTGAGTACCGACTCGGGATCCAGATCAGGCCAGCTGGTGGGCAGACCTGCTCGATCGATCAACCTGCGCTGACGATCGGCCTCCTCCCGGCTCCAGCTGCTGCGCTGCACCGCCAGCTCTCCCACCGCAACCATTCCGATGGCCACCGCTTCACCGTGCAGCCAGGTTCCGTAACCACTCAATGTCTCCACGACATGGCCGAAGGTGTGGCCGTAATTGAGGATCGCCCTCAGCCCTCCCTCTTTTTCGTCGGCGGCCACCACCCTGGCCTTGGCGGTGGCTGATCGTTCCAGCAGGTTGATCAGAGCGTCGCCGGCAAGTCCCTCGGCGCAACTCGGGTCGGCGATCGCCTCAAGGGTTTCGAACAGCTCCGTATCACCGAGGATTCCATACTTGATCACCTCAGCCATCCCGGCGCGGAATTCGCGTACCGGCAGGGTGGCCAGGGTTTCCGGGTCCATCAGCACGAGTGTCGGCTGGTGAAAGGCTCCGATCAGGTTCTTGCCGCCGGGATGGTTCACTCCCGTCTTGCCTCCGATCGAGGCATCCACCATCGCCAGGAGTGTCGTCGGAACCTGAACCACAGCGATTCCTCGCAACCAGGTGGCCGCTGCGAACCCGGTCATATCGCCGACCACCCCTCCACCGAGGGCGAGCATCAGTGAGCTGCGTTCCAGCTTCATCGCGAAGGCCGCGTCATGAATGCGTGCCACGGTCGCGGGCGTTTTCTGCTCTTCACCGGCCTCGATCACCAGGAGTTCCACCTGGAAACCGCTGCTCCTGAGACTGTTCAGGCAACGATCGCCGTAGGGGCCGGCCACATCCGCGTTGCTGACCACGAGAATCTTGCGGCCGGGACGCACCCCGGCCGCAATCAGCTCAGTTCCGACGCTCCTCAAGGCTCCATCACCGATCACCACCTGGTAGGGCGTCGTCTCCAGTTCCACAGCAATGCGACGGAACGGCGCGGACTGGGTGATGGACATGGGAGCTCAACCAACCTGCCCACTCTGCCGCTCTGCGACGGTCACGCGCGCCTACCCTCACGCCAGCACCCCGGGGCTCATGCGCAACAGCCTCACTGCCTGGGCCTTCCTGCTGCCAGCGGTTGTTCTGATCAGCCTGTCCGTCCTCATCCCGGCCGTCATGGCGCTCGTCATGAGCTTCACGACCACGGGCCTCGATGTGAGTGAGCCCCTGCAGTTCGTGGGCTTGGCCAATCTCCGCCGGCTGATCAGCGACCCCATGGCCCTGCGGGTGATGACCACCACCCTTCTCTATCTGATCGGTGT
Source organism: Synechococcus sp. KORDI-49 (assembly GCF_000737575.1). Lineage (NCBI taxonomy): Bacteria > Bacillati > Cyanobacteriota > Cyanophyceae > Synechococcales > Synechococcaceae > Synechococcus > Synechococcus sp. KORDI-49. The sequence continues at coordinate 264,116 of NZ_CP006270.1, forward strand.
TGTTCCGCCGATCGTGCTGGGTTCCCTGGCCCTGGCCGTGCTGGTGAACCGCAGCCTTCCCGGCATCCATGTGCTGCGGGGGGCCTTCTACACGCCTGTGTTGGTGTCGATCGTCGTGGCAGCGATCGCGTTCCGCTGGCTCTACGCGGAAAACGGTCTGGTCAACGGCTGGCTTGTGGCCTGGTTCGGTGAAACCTTTTCGCCGATCGGGTTTCTCACCACGCCGCAGCTGGCCCTGCCGGCCGTGATGCTGGTGACGCTCTGGAAAGGACTCGGCTATTACATGGTCATCTTTCTGGCCGGTCTTCAGGGGATTCCCAAGGAGTTGTACGAGGCTGCCGAGCTCGACGGCAGCGAAGGCTGGCGTCAGCATCTCGACATCACGCTTCCGTTGCTGCGTCCCTACGTCGCGCTGGTTGCCGTGGTCTCATCCATCGCCGCAACCAAGGTCTTCGAGGAGGTGTACCTGATGACCCAGGGAGGCCCGGCCGACTCCACCAGAACCATCGTTTACTACGTCTACGACCAGGCTTTCGCGGAACTTGAAATCAGTTATGCCTGCACGCTTGGACTGGCGCTGTTCCTGCTGGTGATGCTCTTCACCCTGATCCGCCTGGCCTTCAGTGGCGATCGCGCCTTGATCTAAGCAGCCGATCGCGGATCCCGGTGGCAAGCTGCGGGAGTCTGCTCGACCTGGATGATCGGCGTTGTGGGAGGAGGCCAGCTGGCCCGCATGCTGGTTCAGGCGGCGGCTTCACGTCAGATTCCCGTCGCTGTTCAGACGGGCTCCGATGACGACCCTGCCGTGGAGGGGGCCTCCAGGCTTGTGACGGCGGATCCCAGGGATGTTGCCGGTACGCGCCAGCTGGTGGAGGGATGCAGCGGCATCACCTTTGAGAACGAATGGGTGAATATCGATGCTCTGATCCCCCTTGAGCAGCAAGGAGTTCGCTTCCGGCCTTCCCTGGCTGCGCTCTCTCCCCTGGTCGACAAGCTCTCCCAGCGCCAGCTGCTTGCCGATCTTCTGATTCCGAGCCCGCCCTGGTGCCCGCTGAGCCTGGTGTCCCCTGCTCAGCCGGCCCTTCCTCAAGGCTGGAGTTTTCCTGTGATGGCCAAGGCCGCCAGGGGTGGATACGACGGCAAGGGCACCCTGATCCTCAAGGACATCGATGCGCTGGCTCAGTTGATCCGCTCGGTCACTGCCGAGGAGTGGATGCTCGAGGCCTGGGTGGACTACGAGCGCGAACTGGCGTTGGTGGTCAGCCGCGACACCAGCGGATGCGTCCGGGCATTCCCCCTGGTGGAAACCCATCAGAGCCAGCAGGTCTGCGACTGGGTCCTCGCACCTGCCGCCGTGCCCCAGGCCGTGGAAGCGCTTGCTTTCAACGCAGCCTCGTCGCTGCTGACGAAGCTCAACTATGTCGGGGTTCTCGCTCTGGAATTCTTCTTCGGCCCTGACGGTCTTCAGGTGAACGAGATCGCACCCCGGACCCACAACTCCGGCCATTTCTCGATCGAGGCCTGCACCAGCAGCCAGTTCGATCAGCAGCTGTGCATTGCAGCCGGGCTGCCGGTGCCAGCTCCTCAGCTCGCCTGCCAGGGTGCGGTGATGGTGAATCTCCTCGGTCTGTCCGACGGAATCGCCGCCCCCCTTGATCATCGGCTGGCCTCACTGCGTCAACTGCCCGATGCCACGCTCCACTGGTATGGAAAGAGCCCGGAATCGCCGGGGCGGAAACTCGGCCACATCACCGTGGTGCTGCATGGGGCGACCGCGGATGAGCGCTCCGATGAAGCGCACAGGATCACCACCAGGATCAGAGAGATCTGGCCGTTGCCTTGCTTCGGCTCCGACTAACGTGGCATTGAACTGCTGTGTTGGTGACGGCCTTTTCTAGTGCTCTGATCTGACTCTCTTTCGACTTGGGGAGACTGTCGTGAAGGTGCCGTAAACCGGCCTTGCAGCCGGAAACGAAGCCTCATTTTGACTCCCCTTCTGGTTCTTCCAGGTCGACCACTGGGGCTCGCACGGCATGGCGGTTCACCCACTTTCTTCAGGCGTTCTCGAGGAGATCACGTGAATCTCTCGTTTCCGACCATCGTTCTGATGCTCCTCGCCTGTTCCTCACCCGTGAAGGCCGACGGGATCAGCTTTCGTCCAGACGATGCCATGGTGGCCTGCCGCGCCATCCTTCCTCAGTGCTTCACGCGGGCGGACTGGGCTGAGCTCTGCCGAACCGATCCCTCGTTGTTGGAGGCTCATCCGGAGGCCTGCCGACTGGCCATGCAGGCCGATCCCGAGAATCCCTGAGCGACTCCATCGCGCCCTTCAGGGGCGATGTCGCTCCATCGCCTGCTGAAGATCCGGTTTCGGCAGGTCCGTGATGATGAACACCTCCTGCACTGTCGTTCCACGACGGGCCACAAGTTTGTAGCCGCCCCGGATTGGCGTGGACACCCGCAGTTCAAGGGTCGGGCAGCGACCCTTGACCCGGTTGATCACCGCCGGGGTGATCGTCTGGATGCCCTGCTCGGACGCCAGGGATCTCAGCCAGGGGATCAGACCCTCGACGTAGGTGCTGTGGGTGATCACAACCCGGCCCAAAACCGAACACTTTCCCAGGAACTGGTCGAAGTTAGCGGCCATGGCTATGCCGGAGAGAGGGTGCTGTGTCGCCATGCTGAGATCCGTGGATGCCCTGCGCCGAGCAGTCTCCGGTCCACTCACCGACAGCTGCGGTCCCCAGGCCCGCATGCTCACCGCTGAAGTGCATGGCAGTGAAGTGCGCGGCCTCGCCATCTGCCCGGGACGGGTTGTGCGCTATGTGCTCGATGCACAGAAGTCTCACCTGGACACCGTTGACCTGTTGCGGTTAACCCGGGCCACCCGCAAACCAGCAGCCTGAATCAGCAGCGTTCGAGTGGTGCCATGGTCAGACCCTCGGATCCCAGTTGCTGGTGGTAGAGCTCGGCCTGCTCGAGCGGGCCGCACCACACTTCTGCAGACCCCTGACTGTCGATGCGATTCGCCAGGGTCCAGGCCTTTTCCTCACTCATCCCCGGGATGATCCGCCGCAGGCAGTCCACCACATGCTGAAAGGTGTTCACGTCATCGTCGAGGACGATGACCCTGGCCTCTGGATAGCGCTGGGTTGTCCTCTGACGCTCCAGCAGCGTTGTGGATCCCGGGCTGGAGCTGCTCATGACAGATGCTGGCGCTTGGGTTGCGAGGACGGGAACCTAGGTAGGATCACACGAGCGAAGCGGTCAAGCACATGCTGTTCACCCTGGCCTGGGCATCTCTAGCCGCCATATTCAGCTTCTCCATTGCGATGGTCGTCTGGGGTCGCAACGGTGACGGAACTCTGAAGTTCTGAGGCCGTTGCCGTCCCTTGATGGTTCCCTGATCAGTCAGTCACTGGCGGTCTCGGCAGCCGTTCTGCTGGTGTTCGTGAGTGTATCGGTGATCTACCTGTCGCTGATCGAGTGGAAAGACCGACGCCGACGCCGCTGATGAAGGTCGCGGCAGGTCTGTTTCGCCGCTTGGCGACCTTTCCGATCACCGCCCCGGCACTGCTGTTGCTGCTGATGCTGTCCACGGCTTGGCTGACGCATGTCGCCCGGCGGGAGCTCTCGCCCAGAGATTCTCTGACGCAGCAGCTGGATCTGCTCAGCGCATCCCTGGTGATGTTGCAGAGCTTTCAAGTGGATTCCGGGCAATCCGTTCCGGAGATCTGGTCTGAACGGCTCGGTCCGGAGCAGGCCTCCCGACGCTGGCGTGCCTCCAGGGAGCAGATCTGGTGGAAAGGGTGGGTTTCCTCGGGCAGCAGTGTGCTTGTGCTGCCACGCCAACAGGGCTCAACGGCGGGCAACAGTCCTCTGGATCGGCTCCTGCCCGGGTTTGATCTTGTCTTTTCCGATCCCGCTGAACGCAGCAGCTTCATGGAGTCGTTGCGTCCCCAGCCAGGGGACCCATCACCGTTGGAACGGTTCTGTCTGAGGGCCCTCGAGGTCTCAACGGCTGTGCGATGGACGCCGGAGGCCCTGCTTCCGATGGCCGGACCACTCGCTTCGATGCTCAATTCGGCCTCCCATGGCTGTCTTGTCCTGAATGTCGACGCCAAGGATCTGCGTTGGAGCGGGGTGTTTGCCAGTCGACCGCTTCGGGATGCCCCACGACGACTCAAGCCTCCAAGAGGGACAACGCCTCTGGCACCGGGCAGGCTTCGGGCTCCCATGGCTTCCGATCCTTCGCTGCTGCCGATGTTGCAGCTGGACAGTTCAACTGCGGAGCCCGTGCTCAGTGGAATTCTGAATCGCCCTCTGATCCGGGACGGTCTTGAGAAGGACTACGGGTTGACGCTGGCCATGCGTCGCCAGCTTCTTGAGGTGCCGATGCGCCTGAGTGTCGAACCTCAGGCGAAAGGTCCTTTCCAGGCCCGTGTGCAGATCGATCTGCAGCTCCCCTATCGGGATCCGGACGTGAGACGAGCACTTGAGTTGACGGCGACCCGTCTCGAGAAGCAGGGATTCCGGCGACGACGCGTCGATCTGGTTCACCCGGATGGCCAGACCGTCATCCGGGCGACTCTCTGGCTCGATGATGACGAGGACCCTGGACGGGTGCTTGGGGGATGGACCTGGCTGCCCAGAGATGCAAGCCATGGACACCCCGCTCTGCTCCGCATGGTGCTTGCCGGTGCGCCCACGCTGAAACGCTCGGCAACGGCCGAGCTCGGCTCCGACAGCAGCATGAATCTCATGCTGTCTCCAAGGGATCTGGTCACCCACGGTCTGCTGCCCGTCAGCTGGCCGACTGTGGTGCGATCAGCGGAAAGGCTGATGCTGCGCACGATGCCGCTGCGTGGGCAGACAGCCCGGGACGACTCCTGGCGATGGGTGCGTGGTCAGCTCGATGTTCCCTGAGCGGCTTCATCCTGACGTTTTTCCCGCTTCCTTCGGTCGGAGGCCAGGGTTTCCTCCATCAGTTCCACGGCCTGTTCCATCCGTTCACTGTTGGAGGCGAACAAGTTCAGGTCCTTCTCCACCCGTTCAGAAGGGAAGTTGAGGTCAGTGCAGAGATCGACAGCCTGTTGGGCCAGAGCCTTGCCGTCTGGACTGTCCTGCTTGCCGCGAGCGGTTTCGAGCACGGTCAGCAGGCCGATCGCCATCATCCGCGAGTAGTGCGATCCCTCGGGCAACCGCTGCTCGGCCAGCATTGTCGTAATGCCTTCCATCGCTGCGGAGGCAGCGGCGTCGCGGGTTTGAGAAGCCTCCCGTTTCAGGGCGTCGGCATCAAAGCCGTTGCTGCTGCAGATCGCTTCGAAGAGACGATCGGGATGGCTTTCCGGTCGATACCCTCGCGTGAAGGTTGTGAAGACCTTTTCGAGGCCTACCGCGAACAGTGGCGTGCTGCTGAACTGTGTCTGATGGCTGAGTAGATGCAGTTCCACCAGCAGCTCATCGCTCACCCGCCGGTAGAGGGGGGCGATGACATGGGGGAACGCCTGATGAAACGCCCGCTTGCTGTCAGCAATGGTCTGACGATCGCCCAAGTCGGAACCCTGGAATGTCGGCAATGACCATAGCGCCGAGGACGACGCCGTTAGGATTGACGCAATCACGCAGAAGCAGATGATCCCGATCGTGATCGAGGAGTCCGGCCGGGGCGAAAGGGCCTTTGATATCTACTCCCGTCTTCTCAGAGAAAGAATCATTTTTCTGGGAGAAGCCGTAACGAGCGATTCAGCCAATCGCATCGTTGCTCAGATGCTTTTCCTGGAAGCGGAAGACCCGGAAAAGGACATCTACCTGTACATCAACTCACCTGGCGGTTCCGTCTACGACGGGCTTGGAATCTTTGACACGATGCAGCACATCAAACCAGATGTTCATACCGTCTGTGTTGGTCTCGCAGCAAGTATGGGAGCCTTCCTTCTCTGTGCTGGTACGAAGGGCAAGCGCAGCAGCCTTCAGCATTCGCGCATCATGATTCACCAACCACTCGGCGGGGCTCGCGGTCAGGCCAGTGATATCCGAATACAGGCTGATGAAATCCTTTTCCTCAAGGATCGCCTCAACCATGAACTGGCTTCGAGAACCGGCCAGCCCCTCGACCGCATCCAACAGGACACCGATCGTGATTTCTTCATGTCACCCACGGAAGCTGTCAGCTACGGGCTGATTGACTCAGTGATCGACAAGCGCCCGGTGCATTCCGTCGCTTGAAATCCGGTCTTCCAACCAAGATCTGTCCGGTCTGCGAGAGACCGTTTCAGTGGAGGAAGGCGTGGAGGAATTGCTGGGACGAGGTTATTTATTGCTCTGATCGATGTCGCCGAAGGAAATCAACGATTTCTTCAAAGGATAATGTTTAATGCAGCAAATCATTGCGACTGACCTTCAGGGATTTCCACATATCTTTGATTTGTTCAAAAGCTTTTTCCTGGCTGACTTTTCCGTTTGATTGCAGTCCGACAATCAGGCCGACGCGATCGGCAAATTCCTCGAGATTCTGGTGAAAGGCAACCCGCTGAGGGGTCCAGTCGGGGCCATGAAACTGGCTATGACCCTGCATCGGTGAACGGGTGCCATCACTGGTCATGAGTGATGCTCAGAAATGCAAAACAAGACCCTGACACCTTAGAGATGCTCAGGGTCTTGCGGTGTGATCTCCGAATCAGTTGAGAATCGGTGTCGAGCGGTCCTTGTCGGGAACCGTCGCGAACTCGCCGACCATGGCGCGGAACTCATCGCCGTCCATCGTCTCCTTCTCGATGAGAGTTTCGACCAGGGAATCCATGGCCTGGCGATGCGCCGAGACAATGGACACGGTCTCCTCGTAGCAGTGCTTTACCATGGCGCGCACCTGTTCGTCAATCTGACGGGAGATGGAATCGGAGACGTCGCTGCGGGTCATCAGATCACGACCCAGAAACACTTCCTGATTGCCGCCCTCAAGAGCAACAGGTCCGAGATCGCTCATGCCGAATCGCGTGACCATCTGACGGGCCATCGAGGCCACTTGCTGAATGTCGCCACCCGCACCGGTGGTGACTTCCTGGTGGCCGAAGACCACATCTTCCGCTGCGCGTCCACCGAGAGCTCCCATGATGCGTGCCTTGAGTTGAGCTCGCGTCACAAGTGACTGCTCCTCGTCGGGGGAGAACCATGTGAGGCCCTGTGCCTGCCCCCGGGGAATCAGCGTGACCTTCTGAACCGGATCGTGATCTTTGACGAGGGTTCCGATCAGGGCGTGACCGACTTCGTGGTACGCGATCAGACGCTTGCTGCGTCCATCGGTGAGAGGCCGACCTTCCATGCCGGCGATGATCCGATCCACGGCATCATCGATTTCGCTGAGGCCGATCGCTTCCTTGCGGCGACGGGCCGTGAGAATCGCGGCTTCGTTCATCAGGTTGGCCAGATCAGCCCCTGTGAAGCCGGGGGTGCGACGCGCAATGCTCTCGAGAGACAGCTCTTCCTTGAGTTTCTTGTTCCGGCAGTGCACTTCGAGGATTGAAAGCCGGCCTTTGATGTCCGGTGCATCGACGGTCACCTGGCGATCGAAGCGGCCAGGACGCATCAGAGCTGAATCCAGAACATCCGGACGGTTGGTGGCCGCGATGATGATGATGCCGCTGTTGCCCTCGAAACCATCCATTTCGGTGAGCAGCTGATTGAGGGTCTGCTCGCGCTCATCGTTGCCGCCGCCGATGCCGGCACCCCGCTGACGGCCGACGGCATCGATCTCATCGATGAAGATCAGGCAGGGGCTGTTTTCCTTGGCTTTCTTGAACAGATCCCTGACACGACTGGCACCGACACCGACGAACATCTCGACGAATTCGGAACCTGACAGAGAGAAGAACGGCACACCGGCCTCACCTGCGATCGCTTTGGCCAGAAGCGTCTTGCCGGTTCCCGGAGGTCCGACCAGCAGCATGCCGCGGGGAATCTGTGCACCGACGGACGTGAAACGTTCCGGCTGCTTGAGGAAGGTGACGACCTCTTCAAGCTCCTGTTTTGCCTCATTCACACCGGCGACGTCGTCGAACATCACTCCGGTTTCGGCCTCCATCATGAAGCGGGCCTTGCTTTTGCCGAACTGCATCGCCTGACCGGGGCCACCGGGCATGCCGCTGTTGCGTCGGGCCAGGAAGATGAGAGAGCCGATCAGGATCAGTGGGAACAGCAGGTTGCCCAGCAGACCGAGAGCCGGAGGTGCGGTGCGGGGTGGATGAATGTCGAAGCTGATGCCCTCGCTCTTGAGGGTGTTGATCAGTTCTGGGGCCAGCCCAGGAAGATCCACTCTCAGCCGTTGGACGCGATTGTCGAGATCGGGATCGACGGCTTCAACCACGGCATTGCGACCTCCGTCGTAGATGTCGACGGCTGTGACGCGGCCTGCCTCGACGTAGTCAAGGAAGCGTCCGTAGCTCATCCTCGCGACGGCGGCATTCCGGGGTGCCACGGTCGGGCCGCTGGGGCCCACTCCGTTGACGCCGCCGTTGCTCACGACCTGCCAGCCGATCAGCAGGACCACGGCGATCGGCAGGAGCCAGAGAACAAGGAGGCGCCAGCGCTGATTCATGATCCTGAGAAATGATGAACGATTGTAAAGCAGTTGGACCGCTCTCTGACGCGTCGTTCAGAGACTTCTGAGGGCCACGATCGGATCCAGCCTTGCAGCTCGGCGGGCCGGAACGACGCCGAAGAACAGCCCGATCGAACCGGACAGCCCCACCGTGATCAGCACCATGCCGGTGCCGATGGTCGCCGGCAGCGGCGTCGCGGCCGCCACAAGCGCAACGGTGCCGAGGCCTGCCGCCGTGCCGATGGCGCCGCCGAGGCTGGACAGCACCAGGGATTCGACCAGGAACTGCTGCAGAACGTCGCTGCTGCGAGCCCCCAGAGCCTTGCGGAGTCCGATTTCCTCGGTTCGCTCGCTGACGGAGACGAGCATGATGTTCATGATTCCGATGCCTCCCACCAGCAGGGAGATGCCGCCGATGGCAGCAAGCATCAGCGTCAGCCCTCCGGTGATGGTTCCCACGATGCTGAGGGCATCCTTCTGGGAACGGACGGCGAAGTCGTCATCGCGCAGGATCCGATGCCGCTGCCGCAGCAGATTGGTGATCTGGAACTTGGCCGCACCGGTGCTCGCCTCATCCCGTGCTTCCACGCTGATGAAACTGAGACTGATGCCGTAGGTGGGATCCCGACCCGTCAGCCTTGTCACCATCGTGCTGAGGGGGATGTAGGCATTCTCATCCTGGTTGCTGCCGAACACGGCTCCCTTCGGTGCCATCACACCGACCACCTCGAACGCCTGGCTCCCGATCCGGATCTGCTGCCCCAGAGCGTTGCCGGTGGGGAAGAGTTTCAGACGCAGATCCGGGCCGATCGCCACGACGTTGCGGGCAGCCTTGTTGTCCTCGGCGGTGATGAACCGCCCCCGAGCAACCTCAAAGCTGCGCACGGGGAGAAACTCGGGCGTGACGCCGGAGATCGAGCTGGTGGCGCTGCGGGCTCCCGTCTGGACCACCTGGCTGCTGGTGATCTGCGGAGCCACGCGACTGACGCTTGGCACCTGCTCGGCGATCGCTTCGGCATCCTCCAGAACCAGTGTTCTCGGGAAGGCGACTCCTCGGCGACGGGTGTCGTTGTTCCCAGGAACCACAAACAGAACGTTGGCTCCGAGGTTGCTCAGCTGTTCCTCGGCCAGGCCCTGCGCACCGCGCCCGACTCCGACAAGGGTGATCACCGAGGCATTGCCGATGACAATGCCCACCATCGTGAGCAGGCTGCGAAGCCGGTTGCTCCGCAGGGTGGTGAGGGCCATCCTCACCGTCTCCGTTGGCGGCATCCGCCGGGTCATGGCTGCTCAGGCAGGTGGGTGCTTCAGATCATGTTGACCGCTGACTCCTCGGAACTGACGATTCCCACCTTGAGCAGATCGGTGGAACCCGAGACGCCTGTGTGCGTGCCCGCGGTCTGCACCACCAGATCCCCCTCATTGAGCAGTCCCAGCGACTTCGCCTTGTTCATGGCCGCCAGGAAGGTGTGGGTGGTCCGTTCATGCTGCGGAATCACCAGAGGCTTCACGCCCCACACGAGCTGCAGCCGGCAGGCGACGGTGGGATCCGGGGTGATGGCCAGGATCGGCGCAGCTGGACGGAATTTGCTCACGTTCTTGGCGGTGGCACCGCTTTTGGTGAGCGGCAGAATCGCCGACGCATTCAGCTGACTGGCGATGGAACTCACCGCCAGGCTGAGGGCGTTGGGAATCGTGCTGGGCAGATGACTGTCAATGGCCCGCCGGGGATAGTCCTTCTCGATGCGGCAAGCGATGGTCGCCATCGTCTGAACCGCCTCCACGGGAAAATCGCCGACGGCGGTTTCGTTGGACAGCATCACGGCATCGGTGCCGTCGAGGATGGCATTGGCGACATCGCTCACTTCCGCGCGGGTCGGCCGCGGGCTGGAGGCCATCGAATCCAGCATCTGGGTCGCTGTGATGATCGGGATGCCGAGGCTGTTCGCCTTGCTGATCAGTTCCTTCTGCAGCAACGGCACCTCCTCTGCGGGCATCTCAACCCCCAGGTCTCCCCTGGCCACCATCACTCCGTCACAGAGCGGCAGGATCGCGTCGATCTGATCGATGGCCTCGAATTTCTCGATCTTGGCCACCACGGGTGTGGAATGGCCGTGCTGACGGATCAGGTCACGGATCTCCTCCATGTCGGAGGGATTTCGGACGAAGCTGAGCGCCACCCAGTCCACCTGCTGGGACAGCCCGAATTCCAGGTCCACCTTGTCCTTATCGGTCAGCGCCCGGACGGACAGCTGCACATCGGGGAAGTTCACTCCCTTGTTATTCGACAGAACCCCGCCGACGGTGACGCTGCAGTGCAGGGTCTGTTCGGCCTGATCAACCTGTTCGACCTTCATCTCGACGCGTCCGTCGTCGAGAAGGATGCGGCTGCCAGCGGTCACTTCATCCGCCAGCTTGTCGTAGGTGACGGTGGCGATGGTCTGGTCGCAGCTCACCGGTCTGGAGGTGAGGGAGAACCGGTCGCCGTTGGCCAGGGTGATCGGACCATCAGCAAAGCGACCCAGACGGATTTTCGGCCCCTGCAGGTCCTGAAGGATGCCGATGTTGATGCCCAGTTCGTTGGAAACCTCCCGGATGGTCGCGATCCGTGCCGCATGCTCGCTGTGATCGCCGTGCGAGAAGTTCAGGCGGAAGGTGGTTGCTCCAGCCTGAACAAGTTCCTTGATCCGCTCGGCGCTTTCCGTGGCGGGGCCGATGGTGGCCACGATCTTGGTCCGACGGTTCTGATCGAACTGGCCCATACCGAGGCTAAAAACCTTGCGGAAACTACCATCCAGTCGTTTGGAAGCCGGCGTCCGCCGGTGGGAGGCAGCCATCGACATCAATGCTTATCAGGCCGCTGCCCGCCGCACTGCCGCTTATCCCGACGTGGGCGCCAACCCCGTCTATCCGACGCTGGGTCTCAGCGGCGAGGCCGGAGAGGTGGCGGACAAGGTCAAGAAGGTGCTTCGGGACCGTGGGGGTGTCTTCGACGACCCAACCCGGGAGGCGATCAAGCTCGAGCTGGGCGATGTGCTCTGGTACGTGGCGCAGCTCGCGTCAGAGCTCGGTTATGACCTCGAGGAGGTTGCCACCGCCAACCTCGACAAGCTCGCCAGCCGTGCCGCCCGTGGTCGCATCGGCGGCAGCGGTGACCATCGCTGATCGCTGCCATGTCCCGTCGTCTGCTTGCGCTCCTCACCAGCCTGCTGATCCTGCTTGGATCAGCGGCTCCAGCCAGGGCTGCGGATCTGAAGCTCTCCGCCATCCAGTTGCTTCCCTGCACTGAGGAGGATCCGGGAAATCAACCGGATGTCGGACGCCCGATGGGAGCCAGTTGCTTCGTGCTCAGCGGCAAGGTGGACAACCCCGGTCGTCGTCCGGTCGTCGACACGGATGTCTATGCCCGCATTCTGGATGCCAGCGGAGAACCTGCTCTGCAGAACCGCACCCGAGTGGGATCCATCGGTGATGTGGCCCCAGGGACACATCCGTTCGCCCTGCGGATCGCCGTTCCGGCAGGAACACCAGGTCCCTTTGATGTCCGGAACGCCAAAGCCAGGGGGTTTTCAGCTCCGGTGCGCAGCCGCGCCGACGATGGTGATGATCTTCTGCCTCTGGAGCAGGAGATTCAGTAGCTCAGACCGCCGGCATAGAAATAGAAGCTGGCGTTGAGCAGCAGTTGCTGAAGCAGGTTCAGCGCCACGAAGGCCAGGATGGCGGAGAGGTCGATGCCACCCAGGGGAGGAATCAATCCGCGGAAGGCGTTCAGGTATGGATCTGTGATCGAACTCACCGTGCTCAGCACAGGATTGCCCCAGTCCAGATTGGGGAACCAGCTCAGCAGCACCCGGACGATCAACACCAGGGAATAGATCTGAAGGGTCTGGGCCAGAACCTGAAGGATGGTGACGGAGAGACTCGCCATGGCTGGAGCTGTTGTACTTCGACTCTATGCAGGCTCCGTTGTTTCGGACGTTCCAAGATCCGGGAGCACTGAAAAGGTGCGATGGAACTTCTCCGAAAGCGTCAGCCAGTAGGAACGGCCTTCACTCTGCCGTCGGCGTTCGATGAAGTCCTGGGCGAGCAGTTCCTTGATGTGGTCGTAGGCACCGGAGCCACGCAGATCAACCAGCTCCGACTGAAGGATGCGCTTCTTCAGCGCGATGGTGGCCAGGGTGCGCAGGGTGGCCGTTGACAGGTTCACCGGAAGAAGATCGCGGACCAGATCTCCGAGTCCGGCTCGCAGTTGCAGCCCGTACCGTCCGTTCTGGCTGACGATTTCGAGGGCTGTTTCGCGCTGCGAGTAGCTCGTGCTCAGTTCAAGGAGCGCCTGCTCCACCTCCGATCGCGGAACACCGGCCAGTTCCGACAGTTCACCCACCGCAATCGGCCGCCCCTTGAGATAGAGAATCGCCTCCAGTCGGGTGGCCAGTGACGGCTCCGTCATCTCTACCCCGCAGGATGAGTCAAGGTACCGCCTGATCCCTTACAGGAACAGGGCATAGGCGGGATTCGTCGTTTCCTCCCAGCATCGGTACCCGAGGTCGTCCAGGAAGGCCCTCCAGCCATCCATGCCATCGACGGGCACAAGAACTCCCACCACGATGCGACCGACGTCGGCACCGTGATTCCTGTAATGAAAAATGCTGATGCTCCAGCCGGGGTGAAGGGCATTCACGAAGTTCATCAGGGCGCCGGGGCGCTCCGGGAACTCGAAGCGATACAGCAGTTCGCGGCAATCACCGGCGCAGGCCTGTCGGGCTGAGGAGGGCAGTCGCCCGCCCACCATGTGGCGAAGGTGATTCTTGGCGAATTCGTTGTCGCTGAGGTCATGGCAGGGGAATCCGGCGGCGCCGAGTGTGCTCACCAGAGCGCTGCGGTCCCGTTCGTCCTGCACCTGCACACCGATGAAGATCTGTGCCCGGGAGCCTTCCGTCATCCGGTAGCTGAATTCCGTGAGGCTGCGGCGTTTGAGCTGCTCGCAGAGATCGCGCAGGCTTCCAGGTCGCTCCGGGATCTCCACAGCGAGCATCGCTTCCCGCTCTTCCCCGAGTTCAGCCCGTTCGGAGATGAAGCGAAGCCGATCGAAATTCATGTTGGCGCCGCAGGCCACGGCGATCAGACGCCGACCGGTCAGCTGCCGATCGATCACGTCCCGCTTCATCCCCGCCACGGCGAGGGCTCCGGCGGGTTCCAGAATCGACCGGGTGTCCTCGAACACATCCTTGATGGCTGCGCAGATGGCATCCGTGTCGACCGTGACCATGCGGTCCACGTGCCGTTTCGCCAGATCAAAGGTGTGTTCCCCGACCCGGCGCACGGCGACACCATCAGCGAACAGCCCCACCTGGTCGAGCTCAATGCGCTCGCCAGCCTCCAGAGAGCGGGTCATCGCTGCGGCATCCTGCGGTTCGACGCCGATGATCTCGATCTCGGGCCAGAGCGCTTTCACATAGGCAGCAATCCCACCGATCAGGCCACCTCCGCCGACGGCGACATAGATCGCCTGGGGTGGTTCCTCGCTCTGCCGCATGATTTCCAGCGCGATCGTGCCCTGGCCGGCGATCACCTCCGGATCATCGAAGGGGTGGATGTAGGTGAGCCCTTCGGCACTGCAGCGGCGTCGCGCTTCCGCGGAACATTCGTCGTAGGTCTCCCCGTGCAGGACCACCTCTCCACCGAGCGCCCGCACCGCCCGCACCTTCACTTCGGGCGTCGTGCTGGGCATCACGATCACCGCACGGCAGTTCAGGCGACGGGCACTGAGAGCGACACCCTGAGCGTGATTGCCGGCGCTGGAGGCGATCACGCCACGCTGCAGCTCATCCGTGGTCAGCTGCGACATCCGGTTGTAGGCGCCCCGCAACTTGAACGAGAACACCGGTTGAAGGTCCTCACGCTTGAGCCAGACGCGGTTCTGCAGACGGCGACTGAGATTTGGGGCGGGTTCGAGCGGAGTCTCGTGGGCGACGTCATAGACGCGGGCCCGCAGTATCCGCTGCAGATAGTCGGTCATCACACCATTCTCTCCAGAGCCCGCAGCCTCTGGTCAACGGAAGGGACCCCGTAGATTGCATGGATTGCAGTGGGCTGTGCATGCATCTCGGAGATCTGAAGCATCCGAATGAGCTGCACGGACTCAGCGTCGCTGAGCTTGAGGATGTCGGTCGTCAGATCCGTGAACGCCATCTCGAGGTGGTGTCCACCAGTGGTGGCCATCTCGGCCCGGGGCTCGGTGTTGTTGAGCTCACGCTTGCTCTGTATCAAACCCTCGATCTCGACCACGACCGTGTGATCTGGGATGTGGGCCATCAGGCCTATCCCCACAAGTTGATCACCGGCCGCTACAACGACTTCGGAACGCTCCGTCAGCAGCACGGAGTGGCCGGCTATCTCAAGCGGTCGGAGAGTCGTTTCGATCATTTCGGTGCCGGTCATGCCAGCACCTCCATTTCCGCAGCCCTCGGAATGGCCCTGGCGAGGGACAACCGCGGCGAAAGCTTCAAATGCGTTGCCGTGATCGGCGACGGGGCCATGACCGGTGGCATGGCTCTCGAAGCGATCAACCACGCCGGTCACCTGCCGGAGACCCCCTTGCTGGTGGTGCTGAACGACAACGACATGTCGATCTCACCGCCGGTCGGGGCTCTCTCCAATGCACTCAACCGGGCACGACTCAGCCCACCGATGCAGTTCCTTTCCGGCAGTGTCGAGGAAAGCGTCCGTCATCTGCCCTTCATGGGCGGCGAACTGCCGGCGGAATTGAACCGTCTCAAGGGAAGCATGCGCCGACTGGCGGTGCCGAAGGTGGGGGCGGTGTTCGAGGAACTCGGTTTCACCTACATGGGGCCGATCGACGGCCACGACATCGGTGAGATGATCCGAACCTTCCAGGCGGCCCATCGTTCCCACGGTCCGGTTCTGGTGCATGTGGTCACCACCAAGGGCAAGGGCTATCCCTATGCCGAGGCTGATCAGGTCGGGTACCACGCCCAGTCCGCCTTCGACCTGAGCACCGGCAAGGCGATTCCCTCCAAGAAGCCGAAGCCTCCCAGTTACAGCAAGGTGTTCGGGCAGACCCTGGTGAAGCTGTGCGAACAGAACAGCCGCGTGATCGGTATCACTGCCGCCATGGCCACAGGAACCGGTCTGGATCTGCTGCAGAAGGCTGTTCCCAAGCAGTACGTCGATGTCGGAATCGCCGAACAGCATGCGGTGACGCTGGCCGCCGGGATGGCCTGCGAGGGTCTGCGACCGGTGGTGGCGATCTACAGCACCTTCCTTCAGCGGGCTTACGACCAGCTCATTCACGACGTGGGCATCCAGAAACTGCCGGTCACGTTTGTGCTCGATCGTGCCGGCATCGTCGGAGCCGATGGCCCGACGCATCAGGGGCAGTACGACATCAGCTACCTGAGATCGGTGCCCAACTTCACCGTGATGGCTCCCAAGGATGAAGCTGAGCTTCAGAGGATGCTGGTCACCTGCCTTGCACACCCTGGCCCCACGGCGCTTCGGATCCCACGGGGCTCCGGTGTGGGCGTCACGCTGATGGAGGAGGGATGGGAGCCGCTGCCGGTCGGCTGCGGTGAGGTTCTGCGAGAGGGCGATGACCTGCTGATCGTTGCTTACGGCGCCATGGTCAAACCGGCGCTTGACACAGCAACACTTCTGGAAGAAGCCGGGTTCTCGGCCACTGTGGTGAATGCGCGATTCCTGCGGCCGCTCGATGAAGCGCTGATCCACCCCCTGGCCCGACGCATCGGCAGGGTGGTGACCATGGAGGAAGGGGCTCTTCCCGGTGGTTTCGGTGCCGCCGTTCTCGAGTCTCTCAACGATCGCGACATCAACCCCTCCCTGCTGCGTATCGGTATCCCCGATCAGCTGGTGGATCACGCCACACCCCAGCAGAGCAAGGAATCCCTGCAGCTGACCCCCCCACAGATGGCCAAGCGCATCCTCGACAGGTTCCCTCTGTCATCCCGTGCCGACTTCATCGAAACCTCACCCGTCGGCGCGGTCCAGTCCTGAGCTCTCCAGGGCATTGAAGCGATGACGGTTCTCGTCGCCGGCGCCGGACCTGCTGGAGCGCGCCTGGCGATCCGTCTCGCCCAGGCCGGGGAGCAGGTGATGTTGGTGGATCCCCTGAGCGACCCCCACCGCAACGCCTATTCCAGTGCTGCCGTTCCGATGCGGGACGTTCTCCAACTCGGGATTCCGAACGATTGCTGGGGCAGTCGCTGGAACGGTTGGCAGCTGCACGATCCAGAGGGCATGACTCACCAGTGGTGGGCAAACGATGCTCTTGGTGTCGTGCTCGATTTCGGTCGCCTTCGGGCCGCACTGTGGGAGCAGGCCTGCCGTGCGGGGGTCCATTTGATCAGCGGCTGCAGGGTTGCGCTGGAACAGCTGCAGGACGATTGCGCCACCGTGGAGCTGCGCTCCGGTCGCAGCGCCTCAGAGCGCCGGACCGTCCGATGGCTGGTGGATGCCACGGGCTCTCAGCGGATTCTGTTGCGTCAGGCGGGGGTGCCCGTGGAGACCCGGGAGGATCCGCTGCTGAAGGGTGAGGGCGTCGAATGGCTGCTTCAGGCGGATGACCGCCGTTCGGCTCCGTGGCGGGATCGGCTCAGCTTCTTTCTCGGCTCACGGTGGGTTTCTCACGGCTACGGCTGGGTGTTCCCCATGGATCAGCATCGTCTGAAGGTGGGAATCTGCCGGTTGCCACCTCCCTTGTCAGGCCGGGGCGATGCCCTCGGTTCCAGTCTCCGGCGCCTGATACAGCACTGTGACCTCGACAGCCTGCCGGTGCTGGATCGCCACGGCGGCTTGGTCTCCAGCACAGTCCGTCGGGACCAGAGCATGGGACGTGGTGCTCTGATCGCGGTCGGTGATGCGGCAGGAACCTGCAACCTTCTCGGTGGCGAGGGACTTCGTCACGCTCTTCGGAGTTCCGATCTGCTGGCGGACGTCATGAGCGATGAGAGGGCTCATCCTCAGAAGCGGGATGCCTTGATCTCCCACTACTCCTCTCGCTTGCGCCGACGTCTGGGCTGGCGTTGGGGCATCAGTGGACGTCTGGCTCGACGCACCTGGTGGGGTTTGGATGCTCCCCGGGCGGATCGGCGGATGCTTCGTCTGATCGAGGGACTCTCCAGACAGGCAGACGCAGAGGACCTGTCGCAGCTTCTGTTCGACTACAGGTTCGAACGCTACGGGCCGCGTCTGCTTCCTTATCTGATCTGAGGGAGTGCCGGTGGGGGCAGCTCCCTCAGGACGGTCTGTTCCGAATCAGAGAACGCCGCGGGCAGCAAGACCCTGGATGGCGCCGATGCCCATCACGTGGCCAAGGCTGGTGGTGGCCAGCAGGGCAGCGCGGCCCATGCCGCCGAAGAAGGCGGGATTGGGGAGTTGAGCACCTTCGTTCGGGTGCTTGATTGTTGCCTTGCCGATCGCGATGGCAATCACGTTGCAGGCAATCATCACCAGGGCAACCTTGGGAGACCAGGAGACGGTTGCAGGGGCGATAGCGAGGAGAGGGGTCAGCATGCAAGGCGTGGAGCGACGCTCCATCATCCGAGGTCATCACTGTTGTGAACTGCACTCTTAAGAGTTGTTCACCCTTGATGCCGCTGGATCAGCCCGATCACCAGTACGGCGTTTCCGAGTGTGAGAAAAGCTTCCGCGCCCCCGTGGAGGGCATCGATCTCCACGAGTTCCGCGTTGCAGCAACGCAGCGCCACAATCGCCGCCCCGATCGTCACCAGCACGAAGAGCAGGGTGAGCCGGAAGCCCCAGAGAGCCAGAGGAGGCAGGGCGTCGCTTTGTCGCAGCCAGTGCAGAAACAGCAGGTAGGGCGGCAGAGACAGGGCGAAAAGGGGAGCGGGATCGAGGTCCATGGGCATCAGGTCGCCGCGCGACGTTTCAGCTGCAGAGCGGCCAGTGCCAGAACAACGTTGCCCAGCAATGTCAGGCTGGCCTGAAGCAGCACGAGGCCGCGCAGAGCTTCGCTGTTATCGAACAGGTGCCAGGTGCAGGCGGCCATGGCGCTCACCAGGGCGGGAAGCATGGCCAGGGCCAGCCCGTTCAGACCCCGCCGCTGGATCAGAACAATCGCCAGGATCCACTCGATCACTGAAGCGATGTGAATCCACCAGGTTCCGAAGGAAAGCTCATGCATGGCGACACCCTAATGATGGGAACTGCCGGATAATGAGCCTGTTTGCAGGGCGATGACCGTGGCTGGGACCGGCACGCGCACCCTGCTTCTGTGCGGTTACTACGGGGAGAACAACCTCGGGGATGATGCCCTGCTGCTGGTGCTGCTTCAGCAGATCCCTGCCGGCTTCAGCCTGTTGATCACTGCGAACGATCAGGAGGCGTTGCGGGCCCTGGCGCCGATGGCGGACGGCGTGGCCCGTCGATCGCTGGGCTCCGTGCTCGCGGCCGTGGGCCGGGCCGATGCCCTGATTCTCGGCGGCGGAAGCCTGCTGCAGGACA
The DNA here is from genome assembly GCF_000737575.1 of Synechococcus sp. KORDI-49. Lineage (NCBI taxonomy): Bacteria > Bacillati > Cyanobacteriota > Cyanophyceae > Synechococcales > Synechococcaceae > Synechococcus > Synechococcus sp. KORDI-49. Next base: position 283,215 of record NZ_CP006270.1, read on the forward strand.
GCACCAGCCTGCGGAGCCTGATCTATTACCTGCTGCTGATCGTGACGGCACGGATTCAGCGCCGCCCGATTCTGCTCTGGGGTCAGGGGCTAGGCCCCTTGAACAGACCGACCAGTCGCTGGCTGGTGCGGCAGGTGCTGCCTCTGTGCACAGCCGCCAGTTGGCGTGATCGGAGTTCCCTGGAGCGTTCCAGGCGCTGGGCTCCCCGACTGCCGTCGCAGATGGCCCCTGATCCGGTCTGGCAGATGCCTCCGCAGTCCTGGTCTGGAGGCGTTTCGATCGTCGTCTGCTGGAGACCGACATCCCTGCTGGATGACTCCGGCTGGTCCGTGCTCCTTTCGGCTCTCGATGATCTGGCGGAACAGCTGCAGGCCCCTGTGCGCTGGCTCGCGTTTCACCAGCATCAGGATGCCGTGCTGTTTGATGCGCTGAAGGAGCGTGGTCTGATCCCTGCGTCTCTCGCGGCCCGCAGCTCAACGATCGTGCCGCGCAGCGTTGAAACTGTTTTCGCGACCGTGCGCAAGGCGAGGCTGGTGGTGCCCATGCGCCTGCATGCGCTGATTCTCGCCAGGCTGACCGGTTGCCCCATGGCGGCCCTCAGTTACGACCCGAAAGTGGAAGCGGCTGCGGAGATGGCCGATGTGCCCTGGCTGAAGCTGGACAAGCTGCCGACGGCAGCAAGCATCCTCAGCCAGTGGCTGGCCGCAGCCGATTCACCCGCCGATCCTCAGACCATCGAGCAGATCCGAACCCAGGCTTCAGCCCATGGCCGCATGCTGGAGCAGTTTCTTCAACGGTGAGCGGATGTTTTGTGTTGATCGAAACTGCGATCGATGGCCTGGCCGATGGTCAGCCCCACCGGTAGATCACCACCGAAGCTTGTGCCGAGAATGTGGCGATACAACTTGGCGTCCACGAGCCGGTAGGTGGAGTCCGGGAGGGGGATGTAGTTGCTGCTGTTCACCAGTGAGCTGATGTTGCGCAGGTAGTAGCTCACGAACTGACGAAAGTTTTTGTTCTTTCTCAAGGCCTGATCGTTGACGTACAGAAACAGTGGCCTTGCCAGTGGTTGATACTTTTCGTTCTGGACTGACTGCCTGGAAGGCGCAGTAGCCTGCCCTTCAGGATTGATGATTTTAACAGACTTGAGACTCTTGGCATTATTCTTGAAGTAGGCGTAGCCGAAATAAGCCAGAGCATCTTTGTTCTCCATCACGCACCTGACAAGAACGTTGTCGTCTTCACTGGAGGTGTAATCAGTTCGGGAGTTTGTCTTCGAGCCATTCACTGTCTTGTTGAAGACGTCAAATGTTCCTGAATCCATGCCAGGGCCGCATAGCTTGATGCCGACATCAGGAAAATCAAGATTTACTTGATTCCATTTGCTGATCTTCCCTTGAGCCTGCTTGCTCCAGAGCCTTGAGAGTTCATTGATGGTGAGGCTGTTCGCCCAGCTGTTGGCAGGATTGACGACAACTGTGATGGCATCAAAGGCAATCGGCAATTCGATGAAACTGATGTTATTGGTCTTGCAAGACCTTAATTCTTTGGCGGAAATCGGACGCGAAGCGTTGGCAAGAACGATGGTCCCACTGCAGAACTGACGGAACCCGGCTGATGATCCTGTTTCGCTGAGTTTGAAGTTGCTCGTCGCACCAGCAGCAGTGGACTTGAATTCACGGATTGCTGATCGCGTGATCGGGTGAACGGTGCTGGATCCGCTGATCCTGATGGTGTCTGAGCTTTGCGCTGTTGCTGCGGTCAGTCCCACTGCTGCACTGACGCCCGCAAGAAGAATTACTGGGCGGATAGCTGCCGATGAACCCATCGTCGAACAGGGATGCTTCTTAATGATGGGGACGGAAGTTGACCGCCGGGTTAAGCAACGGTTATTGCTCCTGACAGATGCTCACCATGCATGGATTGGATGGGATGCCAAAGGATGGAAATCATCAGAAATGGTCAATATTGATGATTTTACTTCTCTGTTTCTATTGCAAACTTTGCCCGGAATGAATCAGCTTGTTGATCGTTCTTGTTGAGATTATGGAGAGTTGAAACTGATGGTTGTGCCTGTGTTGTCTTGCTTCCATGCCTGAGCTGCAGGCCCTGAAGGCTCTGACCGATGACAATCAACAAGGTCTGGATCAGAAGGCAGATCAGAACGTCACTGCGTTGTCTCCAGAGTGCGGACGTCATCACCAGACTGCATCGACATTTATTTCAGCGACTTCGGCTGATCCAGGACGTGTCGCAGCGCACCGCTGGATCAGGCCATTCGAGTTCCGCTGCCGTCCAGAAATCGGTGCTCATCGGAGCTGTTCCACGACACCCTGAGATCGTCGCCAGGCTCAACCGTGCCGTCGCAGAGCATGCGCAGCGTTCCAGCGCTGCACTCCAGAAGCAGCTGCTGCCCGGCCCCCAGCCATTCCCGGCCGATCAGACGGCAGGGGAGGCCTTCTCGATCGAGTCGCAGATGCTCAGGTCTGATCCCCACGATCAATCCCGTCTCCCGATGCAGCAGGTTCATCTGTGGTCGTCCGATGAACTGTGCGACAAACAGGGTCGCCGGGCGTTCGTACAACTCCCTGGGCGTTCCGATCTGTTCGATCCTGCCGTTGCGAAGCACGGCAATCCGGTCTGCCAGCGCCATCGCCTCCTGCTGGTCGTGGGTCACGTACACCACCGGCTGTGGACCCTGCAGGACGAGTCGCTTGAGCTCAGGCCTCAGCTCTTCCCTGAGCTGGGCGTCGAGATTGCTCATCGGTTCATCCAGCAGATACACAAGCGGATCCCGCAGCAACGCCCGTGCCAGGGCAACCCTCTGCCGTTGCCCTCCCGACAGCTCCGAAGGCCGTCGTTCCGCGAGCGATCCCAGCTGCATCACCTCGATGATCGACGCCACCCTGCGGCGCTGATCATCGGGGGACACCCCACGGATGCGAAGTCCGAGATTCAGATTCTCCCGGATGCAGAGATGGGGGAAGAGGGCATAGCTCTGGAAGACCATGGCCACCCGTCGCCGATCCGGCGGCACGCCGTTCATGACCTCGCCATTGATCCGGATGCTGCCTTCATCGGGCGTGTCAAGGCCGGCGATCAGACGCAGGGCTGTGCTCTTGCCACAACCGCTCGGGCCGAGCAGCGCGAGGCATTCCCCTGAACCGACCTCAAGGTCAAGGTTCTGAAGGATCCATGTGTCGCCGTAACGGCGGCCGACCGATTGCAGAGTCAGGCTCATCCCTTCACAGCGCCGTTGGTGAGGCCGGAGACGATCTGGCGCTGAAACAGCAACACGAGCAAGAGCAGAGGCAAAGCTCCGAGCACTGTGGCAGCCGCGTAAGCGCCGTAGGGAACGGAATACACCGAAGAGCCGGCGATGCGGGCCATCGCCACCGGCAAGGTGAGCTGTTCACTGCGGCTCAGCCAGGTAAGGGCGATCGGATATTCATTCCAGGCGAACAGGAAGACGAGAATCGCCGTGCTGGCCGTCGCCGGTGCGATCAGGGGAATCAGAACCCATCGCAGCCGCTGCACCAGGCTCATTCCTTCCAGTTTTGCGGCGTCATCGAGATCCTTCGGAAGCCCTTCGAAGGCTGCCGTCAGCAGCAGCAGGGCCAGTGGGAGGGAAAGGGCTGAATACGGAATGGCCAGGGCGAGAAGACTGTTGCCCAGATTCAGGCTGCGGGCCAGTTCCAGCAGGGCCAGAAACAGGAGCACATAAGGAAAGAGGGCGGCACCGGCGATCAAGGTCCGACTGACGCGCAACCACCGTTGGGGCAGTCGCACCAGTCCGTAGGCGGCGGGGATGGCCAGGGCGATGGTGAGCACGGTGGACGCCGAGGCCAGCACGGTGCTGTTCAGCAGAAATCTCCAGAAGGGTGGATCGCTGCTCAGCAACTGGCGGTAGTGGATCAGGGTCCAGCGCTGAAGGAACGGGACCCCACCATCCACCAGTGCCGCCGTGGTGGTGAAGGAGCTGATCAGCTGCCAGAGCATCGGAGCCAGTGACCAGAGCAACAGCAGGCTGATCCAGAGTTGTCGTCGGTTCATGGCTGCAACGGTCGCAGCGCGCCGGAGAGCCGCAGCGCCAGGGCACCGAGCAGGATCGAGAGACTCAGCAGCAGGAACCCACCCAGCATGACCGTGGCGCTGTAACCGAAGTCGAGGAAACGCATGGCGTTGAAATAGGCATACAACGCGAGGCTCTCCGTGCTCCCGGCCGGTCCGCCTCCCGTGAGGACCTGAATCAGGTCGAACACTCCGAAGGCCTGGGCCAGCCGGAACAGCAGGCTCAGCAGGATGTACGGCAGCAGCAGCGGCAGGGTGATGTCGCGCAGTGCCTGGATGGAGCGGCCTCCTTCCAGACGGAAGGCTGCGTAGAGATCGGCCGGAATCGTCTGCAGGCCAGCCAGAAGGATCAACGTGATGAAGGGAGTTGTCTTCCAGACATCGGCCACCACCGTGGCCAGCCAGGTCCACTGCGGTGATGCCATCAGATTCAGCGGACCCAGCCCCACGAACCCGGCGACTGCTTCCAGGGGGCCGTAGGGGGTGTTGAAGATCCAACGCCAGCCCAGAGCCATCATCGTGGTGGGCAGAGCCCAGGGCAGAAGCGTGAGAGCTCTCACGGCACCGCGCCCCCTCCAACGCTGATCGAGCAGCAGGGCGATCAGAAGGGCGAGGAACAGCTCGGCTGTCACGGATACCAGAGCGAAGCGGCTCGTCTGCAGCACGTCCTGCCAGAAACGGTCGTCGGCCAGCAGCCGCATCCAGTTGGCACCGCCGTTGGCCACCGGCACCAGGCCCGTCAGGACCGAGTTGGCGTGGAAGCTGAGCCAGGCATAACGCAACATCGGCCATCCGAAGATGAGAGCCATCAGCAGCAGCGCCGGCGTCAGCAGCAACCAGGTCACGAGGCGCCTCCCGCGGCTTCGACGATCGTCATGCTGTTGATCTGTGCCTTGTTCATCGCCTGGTCAACCGCCAGATCATCTGTGAGCACGCCACTGAGCTGACGCTGCAGCACATCACTGAGCTGGGCATAGAGCGGCGTGGGAGGTCGCGGAACAGCGTGGGTGAGGGCCTGCTCCAGGTCCGGCAGGATTGGGGAGAGTTCCAGCATCTCGGGATCCCGGAACAGGGACCGGTCGGTGGGGGTGTAGCCCTGATTGCGGAATCGCTCCCTCTGTGCCTCGGGAGATGTGAGGAATCGAATCGCCTCGATCACGGCCTGTGGATGATCCGAGCCCTTCAGCAGGCTCAGCCCCCAGCTCCCGAGCGTGGCAGCGGGCTGATGCCCCGCGTTGTGGACCATCAGCGTCACCCCGACCTGTCCCCGCACAGCACTGTCAGGCTTCTGAAGCTCCGCCCAGGCGTACGGCCAGTTCCGCATCAGGGCGGCATCTCCTGCCTTGAAGGCCTGCAGCGACTCGGATTCGGAATAGTTGGTCACAGCTTTCGGACTGATGCCATCACGGATCAGGCTCCGCATCCATCCGACGGCCTCAAGCGCCTCGGATGAGTTGAGCGAGGGTTCACCGGTCTGTGGGTTCAGCCAGTTGCCACCGAAGGCACTGAGCATCTCAACGAAATCACAGCTCAATCCCTCGTACTGACGCCCCTGCCAGACGAATCCACTGTTCACCGCACCGTCATCCATCAGCCGGCGGCCGACACTGCTCAGCTGGTCCGGAGTGCGCGGTGGTGCCTCCATCAGGTCTTTGCGCCAGTAGAGCAGACCCACGTCGGCGATCAGAGGCCAGCGGTAAAGAACGCCGTCGTAGTGATTGCCAAGCCGGGCTCCCGCGACCAGTGCATCGATCTCCTGAGGTTCAAAGTAGGAATCAAGCGGTTCAAGCCACCCGGCGGCGGCGTACTTGGCCAGCCAGGTGACATCCATCAGCAGGGCATCGAAGGGGGGACTGCCCAGCAGAAGACTGCTGATGGCCAGGTCGGAGATCGACTCGGTGTCGCGGGGGCCGCGGGTCACTCTGAGGGCGATGCTCCCGCGATGGTCACGATTGAACCGCTGCACCAGCTCTGCCGTGGCATCCGCGAAGGGAGCCGGCATCAGGATGTTGACCCGCTGAATCTGTCGTTGTCCGGACCAGGCCAGCCCGAAGCTGAACAGCAGGGTGAGGCCGAGCAGAGCGGCCAGCGTGCGCCGGCCGATGGTCATGCAACGACAGCCTGAGGGAAACCGGCCAGCTGCTCTTCAGCCCAGTCTTTGACGGTGTAGTTCTCGACTGCCTCAGTCATCCGACTCATCCGATCCCGCTGCTCCTCCTCCGGCATGACCAGTGCCGTCTCGATGGTTTCATCCATGCGTCGGTTGGAGTATGGGTTGGTCAGCACCGCTCCATCAAGCACCACAGAGGCGCCTGTGAATTCCGACAGAACCAGGACTCCCCCACGGTTCCGGCGGGCTGCGGCATATTCCTTGGCGACCAGATTCAGCCCGTCCCGAAGTGGCGTGATCCAGCAGACATCGGCGTGGCAGAACCAGGCGATCATCTCCTCGTAAGGAATCCTTCGGGTGGAGAAACGCACCGGAACCCAGTCAATCTGGCTGAAGCGACCATTGATGCGACCGGCCATTTCTTCGATCGACCGCTGTGTGTCCTCGTAGATCTTCATGCCGCTCGCAGCTGCAACACAGGCCAGCATCAGCACAACGTCACCGTGAAGATCAGGACGTCGCTCCAGCAGGCGTTCATAGGCAAGCAGCAGTTCTTCGTTTCCCTTGGTGTAATCGACTCGGCTTGCGGAAAGAATCAGCTTGCGTCCCTTCTTGGTGTCCTGAACGATCAGTTCACCGTGATTTTCGACAGCAGCACTCCAGGAGAGCTCCTGAATCACATCCGGCGATGTTCCCACCGGTGAACTCAGTAACTGAACACAGCGGCCGTTGTGCTCCAGATGACTGGTGACGGTGCCTTCTGACAGGGCTGTCCCGACCGTGATGAATTTCTTGTCGACCGGCACCTTCGGTCCGCGGTTGGCTCCAACAAGAGTGCTGGCAGCTCTGGCGAAGTTCTCGGTGTATCGGGGGATGTGAAAACCCACAACATCACAGCAGAGCAGACTCTCGAGGATCTGCTCACGCCAGGGAAGAATTGCGAAAACATCATTCCCCGGGAAAGGAGTGTGGTGAAAAAACGCAATTTTCAGATCTGGACGTCGTTCCCGGATGTATCCGGGTGCGAGCCAGAGGTTGTAGTCGTGCACCCAGACCGTGGCGCCCTCAGCAGCTTCCTCGCATGCTGCCTCAGCAAATCTGAGATTCACTTCTTCGAAGATGGACCAGTCGGCGTTATTGACGTTGAAGTGTGTTGGAAATGTATGCAGAATCGGCCAGAAGGACTCCTTAGATGTGATGTGATAAAAACTGGTTATCTGAGTATCATGGAGCGGAATTCTGCAGAGCGTAAATGGTGATGGATCATGCATTCCGATCCGCTCAATGTCGCCGGATTCGGGATTCTCGACCCTTCTCCAGGCAATCCAGGTTCCGTCATCGCAGTCTCTGAATATATTTCTCAGCGTTGGAATGATGCCGTTCGGGCTTTTCTGATCCACCCATATTCGATTTCCCTGCTCATCAGTTCCTTCGTCAAAAGGTGTGCGGTGGTAGAGAATGATGAAACTACTGCTGCCCATGTTCACAACATCGCGCATGAATTTGATAACCACCTTTCATCAAGGTGGCGAATTTGTCAAACAGACGTGTTGTTCTGAAGATTCAGAAGAGAATCCAGCACCTCCTTCGCGTGACCGTTCGGGCGTACGGCGACCCACCGCTCGCGCAGAACGCCGTTGGGGTCGATCAGGAAGGTGTGACGCAGCGAGTAGGGAGCCATCCACGACCCGTAGGCCTTGCTCACGGTTCCGTCGGGGTCGGAGAGCAGTGGAAAGCTCAGCTCCTCGCTGTCACAGAAGGATGTGTGGTCATCGACGCTGTCGGCACTGATGCCCACCACCTGAGCCCCCGCGTCCCGGAAGCTCTGATGCATGGTCTGGAAGCCGCGGGCCTCCAGCGTGCAGCCCCCGGTGAAATCCCGGGGATAGAAGTACAAGGCAAGCCATTGGCCCTGGAAATCGGAGAGAGACCACAGGGAACGATCTTTATCGGAGCGACTGGATCCAGGCAGCTGGAAGGTCGGCACGGCCTCGCCGATGGAGAGCTGGGCGCCTCCCAGAGCACTCACGCTTCTCGGGCCAAGACACACCGCCGCCATCAGCAGACCGGTGCGTATCAGCAGATCCCTGCGCTGCATCGGAGCGGCTTCAGAGCTTGGCGAGATTGATGCCGAGGGACTTGGCATAGGCACCAAGACCCTTCTTCTGGATGGTCTTCAGGGCGCGAGTCGTGATGCGCAGGTTCACCCAACGCTTTCCTTCGGCCCACCACAGACGACGCTGCTGCAGATTGGCCTGCTGCAACTTCTTGGTACGGATGTGGGAATGGCTCACGGCCATGCCGTTGTTGGCGCGAGTACCCGTGAGCTGACACACCCGTGACATGACGACGTCCTTCTGACTTGAGGTTGCTCGATCCCGATCAGACGGAATCAAACAACAACCCTATCAAAGACTGGCTGCTAGAGGCCTCTCTGCATCAGGTCACCCATCAGGGTTGCGCTGCGGGTCTGGAATCCGGCCAGTTCGTTGGGTTCCAGCCCGCCGACCCCGAGTCGTGCCATGTCGTAGAGGTGAACCGCCAGATCGCGGGATAGCCGCTCAGTGGGGGACGACTCCGCCGAACCCACGAGAACGGAGCCGGATTTGAGTTTCAGAAGCCCCTCCACGAGGGGATGGCGGCGATTCACCAGCAGAACATGGTGATCCGGCAGTCCTGGAAGTCTCTGCTCCATCAGGGCTCCCATGTCATTCAGCCGCCGCATCTGCTCCGGCAGAAGAATCATGGCCGGGGGTGCGCCCTCACTCTTGAGCGCCTGCACCTGAACGGTGACCTTGTCGTTGGCCAGAGCCTCCTTGATCAGACTGCGAAGAGTTTCAGACTGGGTGTTGCCATCCTGATCCGCCAGCTCGGAGTCATCGTCCTTGAGGCTTTCATCCAGCTCGGAATCAACCCGCTGGAACTTCAGATCGTCATGTCGCTGCTCCATCCAGGGGATGAACTGCGTGTCGATCACCGTTTCGAGTTTCAGGACCTCGGCCCCCTGAGCGGTCCACAGATTCAGAGCGCCCGCCTGAGCCACATCATCCGTGCTGTAGAGAATGCGGGTGCTGTTGTCGGATGGAAGTCTGCTGCGGTATCCGGCGAGCGTTGTGTAGCAGTTGCCGTTTGCACCCACAGGATCTGCCTCGTCGCCTGTCCCTGCGGGCGCTGATGTTCCGAACAGAATCAGTTCGGACACCTGATCAGCGAACTTTTCATCCTCCATCGCGCCGATCTTCACGAACGGGGCAAGTGATTCCCAGGCTTCTGCGTAGGCAGAGGGGTCGTCCTGTTTGAGGCTGCGAAGTCGATCGGCCACTTTCTTGGCGACGAAACTGCCGATGGAGCGGACTCTCCGATCTGTTTGCAGGGCACTGCGGCTCACATTCAGGGGAATATCCGGTGAATCGATCACCCCTCGCAACGGCAACAGATAGCGCGGAACAACTTCCTTGATCGAGTCGCTGACGAAAACCTGATTGCAGTACAACTTGATTTCTCCCTTCTCCCAGTCGGCGCGACCAGTCTGTTTCGGGAAGAAAAGAATTCCCTGAAGGTTGTAGGGATAATCCGTATTGAGATGAACCCACAGCAGGGGATCACCCTGGAAGGGATAGAGATAGTTGTAGAGATCGATGTAATCCTGATCTGTCAGGTCACGAGCACTCTTTCTCCAGGGTGCTTCCCTCTTGTTGATGGTCTCGCCTTCGAGTTGCACCGGTACTGCCATGAAATCGCAGTAGGTATTGATCAAGGTCCGGATTCTTGCCGGCTCAAGGTATTCAAGTTCCTCCTCCATCAGATGGAGAATCACATCGGTCCCGGCCGACTCGCGTTCTGCCGCGACGATGCTGAAATTCGGAGATCCATCGCAGCTCCATCGAACCGCTTCACTGTCAGGTCGGGCTGATCGCGTCACCAGCTCGACGCGCTGAGCCACCATGAAGCTCGAGTAGAAGCCAAGGCCGAAGTGGCCGATGATTGCGTCGTCCTCCTGTTTGTATTTCTGGAGGAAATCCTCAGCGCTTGAGAAGGCGACCTGGTTGATGTAGCGCTTCACCTCATCAGCCGTCATTCCGATCCCGTTGTCGGAAATGGTGACGGTTTTGGCTTCACGGTCGACGCAGATCCGGATGGCGCCCTCATCGCCCTCGCTGCAGTCGCCAGCCATGGCGGCCATCCGCCTCTTGCTGATGGCGTCGACCCCATTGCTCACCAGTTCTCTGAGGAACACCTCGTGGCCTGAATAAACGGCCTTCTTGATGATCGGAAAGATGTTCTCGGTGTGGATCTGAATCTGACCCTGTTCTTCCATCACCGACATGAGGATCTGAGAGAAAAACCGACCCTACAAATCGACCCAGACCTCCCTCAAGAGCCACCCTTGGTGGTTCTCCGTACTGATGGGCTCATCCGGGGCAGAACGCAGCTTCAGAATTCGGCTTTGAGCTCCGTGCCATGAAGGTTGACGGCCCGAGAATCACTGTTTGGGTCAGCGGTCTGATCCTTCTCTCACTGGCCGTCTTCCTGATGCAGGCCGGGTGGAGTGCGGCCTCCATCAAGACAGGCATCGATGCCACCGGTCGCAGCTCCCTGCTTCTGTTCTCGATCGCCTTCACAGCCTCCAGTCTCCAGAGTCTCTGGAGATCACCTCTCACCATCTGGATCCTGCGCAACAGGCGTTGGATCGGTCTGAGCTTTGCAGCGTCCCACTTCGTTCATCTGGCTCTGATCCTGGCGATCTCCCTCTGCTTCCCGGAACCATTTCTCAGTGATCAGTCAAAGGCGCAGTGGGTGTTCGGGGGGCTCGGCTACCTGTTCGTCGCTCTGATGGCTTTGACGTCCACAGATCAGGCCCAGAAATGGATGGGTCTGCAGAACTGGAAGCGGCTTCACTTCATCGGCAGTCACTGGTTGTGGGCTGTGTTCGCACTCACCTATGTCGAGCACACGAAGAAGGGTCCGCTCTGGCTTTACGCCCCGCTGCTTGTGTTCACTCTGGCTCTGATACCGGTTCGCATGGCGAAGCACCAGCCACCCGGAGCGCTTCACGGAACCACGAACTGAGGGAACGTGGTTCAGCTCACCTTCTGCAGGTCAGGTCGCTCCTCGGCCAGGATCGCCCCCTCCACAGGGCAGACCTGCAGACAGATCCCGCAGTCGATGCAGGTGTCGAAGTTGATCCAGTAGAAGTCGGTTCCCTTGCTGTTCTTACCGCCCCCCTGATCGATGCAGGCGACCGGACAGGCATCGACGCAGTCGGCGACGCCTTCGCACACATCGCTCACGATGGTGTGGGGCATGACGGGAATCAAATGGGACCCGGACTTTAGGGAGTGATCCAGTCCAGCTGCAGCCCGCCTCGCTCCCTGGCCATCGCCTCCGCCTGGGTTCGATCAGCCACCGGTTTCAACTCCACCACCGCGCGTGTTCCCTGTTGATGCCAGGACAGCTGTCTTTGCAGTGCATCCTCCAGACCGGTTCCGGCTGAATAGGCCACCAGAACAGCCGGTTCAGCGGCTTGCCCCGCGCTGGATTCGCTGAGCAATTCTCGGATCGGATCGATCGCCAGGCTGAACCCGACACCGGCCGCATCCATCCCCGTCGCCCCGCAGCGTCGAACCAGATCGTCGTAACGACCTCCACGGGCAATCACGACAGGTGCTGCCTTCCCCTGGCACACCAACTGGAACACAAGACCTGTGTAGAGCTCGAAGATCGGCTGGAAGGTGGCATCCAGCTGAACTGAGACACCCTGGGCGTCAGCCGCCGGCGTGAGCAGGTCCGTGAGACGCTTCAGATCCGCGAACACCGGCTGCGGGCCGAACCGTTCCTCCAGCTCCCGCAACTGCAGGTCAGGTCTGCCTCGGCTGTCGAGATGCCGAAGCAGCCGGTCACGATCGACCTGCGGCAGATCCATCGCTTCGATGGCCAGGCGATCGTATCGGGTGAGAGCTGTGCGGATGGCGTCCTTTCGGACTCCGTCATACGGAGAGAGCACCAGATCCATCAGGGCGGTGTGACCGATCAACAGCTGCGGTTGATGCCCTGCCCCCAGATCGAGGGTCGATACCGAAGCGATGAGCAGGGCCAGCAGTTCCATCTCCGCTTCCACTCCCTGGACGCCGAACAGCTCCACTCCGCTCTGGAGGTTCTCCTCGATGCACATGCCGCCTTCATCGGCAGAACGGCTCTGGAAGACCGTGCCTGAGGCCCAGAGGCGCAGAGGTCGAGGACGACTCGCCAGCCGCGTGCTGGCTGCGCGAGCGATCGAGGCGGTCATCTCGGGGCGAAGCCCGAGTGGGTCGTCCGAAACAAGCCTGACGACATCACCGCTGGCGATGGCACCCCCTGCCATCAGGGTGTCCAGCCGCTCGACCCGGGGAGGAGACACCTCGTCGTATCCCCAGAGTCTGTAGACGGCGGCAAGCCGTTCACTGAGCAGGCGATTGCTCTCCACCTGCCGCGGGTTGAGATCCCGGGCGCCAGCTGCGGGTTGCAGCGCCATGTCCGAAGTCGTCGGCGACGCTTCAGGATCCCACGGCCGTGATCCCCGGCGCACCGAAACAGGCACCGCTGAGTGGCTCCACCTGGTTCAGTTCGTCCACCATGGCCTGATGCAGCCCGGGGGCACAGGCCAGGACGCGTCCGCTGCCGATGTCGAAACGCTCTCCCCTGTAATCGCTGACCTGTCCGCCGGCGATCTCCACCAGAGCAACGCCAGCCGCGAGATCCCAGGGCGCGAGACCCCGTTCCCAGTAACCGTCGAGACGCCCCGCTGCGACAAAGGCCAGATCGACCGCAGCAGCTCCGCCACGACGCACGCCGCGGGTGCGATGGGTGAACCAGCAGAACTCCGCGTAGTTGTTGTCGAGCCGTGTGTGACGGTCATAGGCGAAGCCCGTCACCAGAAGCGCGTCCGCCAGGTGGTTGCAAGAACTCACCTGCATCGGTGATGTGTTGAGAAAGCTGCCGAGGCCCGGAGCTCCCCAGAAGGTCTCGTTCAGAAACGGCACGGCGATCGCCCCGAGCACGGGCTGTTGTTGCCACGTCAATCCGATCGATGTGGCGAAGAAGGGATACCCGTGAGCGAAGTTGGTGGTTCCGTCGAGCGGATCGACACACCAGCGCAGGCCGTCCTGTTCACCTCTGGCCCCGCTCTCCTCAGCCAGAACGGCGATTTCGGGCGTTCGTTCCCTCAGGGCCTCCAGCACTCTGGCTTCCGCTGCGAGATCTGCGTTGGTGACCAGATCCCCGATGCGACCTTTGTTCTCGATGCTTGAGAGACGTCCGTAATGACGCATCAGCTCAGCACCGCCGAGTTCGGCCACCTCCCTGGCCACGTCTGCCAGGTGACGCAGAGCCGCCTGATTCAGACCAGCCTGCTCAGCGGCCTGCGCACACAGGTTTGATGTCATCGTTCAGTCCTCCTCCAGAGGGAGTCCGGCCCGTACGGAACCGCGACCGAAGTGGCGACCGAACTGGAGCTCATAGACCTCGTCCTCATCCTGGGTCTCCGCTTCAAGCGGGCCCGTCGCCCTGGCGACACACAACAGTCCATAGCCTCGGGCACGCAATTCCTTCGACAGTCCCATCGCCTCCCGTTGATCGAGTTCTCCTTCCAGCACCCGGACGGCGCAGCTCGTGCAGCATCCGTTCCGACAGGAAAAGGGCAGCGGATCGCCCTGCAGCTCGAAGCTGCGCAGGATGTAATCACCCTCAGCCACCTCATGGGTGATGGTGCGGTTCTGCTGGCGCCAGTGCACCGTGATCCTGTGCTGCGGCCGCATGCAGCCCTCTGGAAAAGGCCCTGCTACATTGGCATCTGCCCCACATAAGCCGGTGGAGAGCTGGCCGAGTGGTCGAAGGCGCAGCACTGGAAATGCTGTATAGGGGCAACTCTATCGAGGGTTCGAATCCCTCGCTCTCCGCTTCTCCGGTCCGTCAGGACCGGATTTTTTTTGCCTGGCTTCCACATCAGCAGCACGCACAAAAACAGGGTGGCTGTGACACCACCCTGTTCCGCTGGTTGATGGCACCCCCTGGAACTGATCAGCCGAAACGGCCCGACACGTAGTCCTGAGTGGCCTGTTGCTGGGGGGAGTTGAAAATCTTCTCGGTGTCACTGAATTCCACCAGATACCCCACCTTGCCGGTCCCACCCTCAACGGCCTCGGCGTTGTAGAAGGCGGTCATGTCACTGACGCGAACGGCCTGCTGCATGTTGTGCGTCACGATCACGATGGTGAAGCTCTTCTTGAGCTCATGCATGGTTTCCTCGATCTTCAGGGTGGAGATCGGGTCGAGCGCTGAACAGGGCTCGTCCATCAGGATCACCTCCGGCTGAATGGCGATGGTCCGTGCGATGCAGAGACGCTGCTGCTGACCACCTGAGAGGGAGTATCCGCTTTCCTTGAGCTTGTCTTTGCACTCGTCCCAGACCGCTGCCTGCCTTAAGGAGCGTTCCACAAGCTCGTCCATGTCACCGGTGAAGCCGTTGATGCGAGCACCGAAGGCGATGTTCTCGTAGATACTTTTGGGGAAGGGATTCGGCTGCTGGAACACCATTCCGATGCGCCGCCGCACCTCAACAGGGTCCACCTGCGCACCGTAGAGATCAACACCATCGAAGAGAACACGCCCCTTCAGAGAGCAACCTTCGATGAGATCGTTCATGCGGTTGAGGGCACGCAGAACGGTTGATTTTCCGCAGCCAGATGGTCCGATGAACGCCGTCACCTTGCCGCGCGGAACATCGCAGTAGACGTTCTTCACGGCTTCATAGGAGCCGTAGCTGATGGTGACGTTCTGAATCGAGATGGCGGTATCTTCCGACACCTGCTGCTGTTCAGTGTGGAGCTGGGAGGTGGTCATGGCTCTGTAGGGGAGCGATGGGGAAGAGGAACGGTTGGAAGAAATCAGTCAGTCGATCACTTGGAAGCGAAACGACCGAGCCAGCGGGAGAAGAGATTGAGCATCAGGATCATGGCCACGAGAATGAACGAAGCGGCCCAGGCCAGTTCGTTCTGTATCTCGTAAGGCATGATCGCGAAGTTGTAGATCAGCACGGAAAGCGTTGCGATCGGTGCGAAGATCCCCTCGGCCCAGAAGGGTGAGAACAGGGCCGTGAAAATCAGGGGAGCAGTTTCACCGGCTGCTCGGGCGATGGCCAGAACGACACCTGTGGCGATCGGGGTGAACGCGGTTGGAAGCGTGATCCGCACGATCGTGACGAAGCGGGAGGCGCCAACACCCAGTGCTCCGCGTCTCAGATCATCCGAGACGAGTTTGAGGCCCTCGTCGGTGGTCTTGATCACCGTGGGCAGCATCAGGATCGAAAGAGCGATGCCACCGGCTAGAGCGCTGTAGGCATTGCCGAAAACGATGCGGCTGGTGACGATCGTCCCGTAGATGAAAACACCGGCGATGATCGAGGGAACTCCCGCCAGCACGTTGGTGCCGAAGCGGATGAACTTAGAGAAGGAACCAGACCGGGAGTATTCAGCCAGGTAGATCCCGCCTCCGACGCCAACCGGAATCGCCACAAGCCCGGCGATGACCGTCACCACGAAGGTCCCGATGATCGCGTTGCCGATGCCGCCACCCTCAAGACCGGGAGGAGGGGGCAGCTCGGTCAGCAGACTGATGCTGATCTTCGAAGCTCCCCGGATCAGCACGTAGCCGAGAACGAGAATCAGCGGAAGAACAGCAATGCCCGCAAACAGACCGGCGATGATCGTGAGAATGCGGCTGCCGATGTTGCGGCCCAGTGCAGGCTTGTAGGAAAGATCGGGAAGCCCGTCAGCAGTTTTGATGGAAGTGGAATAAGTCATCTCAATACTTCAGGCTGAGTCGTTTAACGATCCACTGAGCGAAGATGTTCACCGCAAGGGTCATGATGATCAGAACGAAGGCCGCATACATCAAGGAGGAGACCTGTGAACCATCAGCTTCACCGAACTGATTGGCGAGCATCGAGGCAATCGTGTTGCCGGGTGCCAGCAGTGAGACGCTGAAGTTGTTTGAGTTGCCAATGATCATCGTCACGGCCATCGTCTCTCCCATGGCACGGCCGAGTGCGAGCATCACGCCTCCCACGATTCCGGAAACGGCTGCTGGAAGCATCACATTCATGATCGCTCCCCAGCGGGTTGTTCCAACTCCATAAGCAGCCTGACGGAGTTTCATCGGCACCTGATTCAGAGAATCACGCGCGATGGCCGTGATGATCGGAAGAATCATCACCACCAGAATCAGAACCGCAGGCAGAGTGCCTGGACCCATCGGAGGTGTGCTGAAGAAGGGCAACCAACTGAACAGTGTGTAGAGCAACTCCAGCAACGGACGGATGAATGGCTCCATCACGAAGATGGCCCAGAGGCCGAGCACAACGGAAGGAATGGCTGCCAATAACTCGACCATCACCCCGATCACATTTCTGATATTGCGGGGGATGATGTTTTCCGTGATGAAGATTGCTGTGCCAACGCCAAGTGGAACTGCAATCAGGAGAGAAAGCAGCGACGTGACAAGTGTTCCGTAAATGGCTGCTCCGGCTCCGTACTCGTCGTCGACTGGATTCCAGTTGGATGTGACCAGGAATTTCCAGCCGTATCGACCCATGGATTCGAGACCTCCCCAGAACACCACCACGAGAATGGAGAGGAGAACGATCGCCACCATCGAAGCCAGAACGACTGCGAGATTCCTAAAGCCGACATCGA
This sequence comes from Synechococcus sp. KORDI-49, assembly GCF_000737575.1. Classification (NCBI taxonomy): domain Bacteria; kingdom Bacillati; phylum Cyanobacteriota; class Cyanophyceae; order Synechococcales; family Synechococcaceae; genus Synechococcus; species Synechococcus sp. KORDI-49. Next base: position 300,123 of record NZ_CP006270.1, read on the forward strand.
CAAGTTTTTCTTGCGGAGGACGCCTGCGGAGAAGATATTGAGTGTCTGTTTCGGGGGACATTCTCCTGTAAATCTCACTTCGATAAGTTATCGGTGACTTCACTGCACGTCACTAAGAACGTCTTAACGGGACGTTGGCTTTTGGTCGAGGCTCGCGACCTCGCTCTGGATGCGGTCGGTAGCGTGGGGATCGAACGCGTGGGGTTATGGGCCGGATCGTCGGAATCGACCTGGGGACAACCAACTCGGTCGTTGCCGTCCTCGAAGCCGGCAGGCCTCTCGTGATCGCGAATGCCGAGGGGAGTCGAACCACGCCCTCGGTGGTGGGCTACAGCAAGGATCGGGAGCTGTTGGTCGGTCAGATGGCCCGGCGTCAGCTGGTCCTCAGCCCACGCAACACCTTTTCCAATCTGAAGCGATTCGTCGGTCGTGACTGGGAGGAGCTTGAGGATGGCAGCCTCTCTGTCCCTTACACGGTCCGGGCCAATGACGTCGGCCAGGTCCGTGTGCCCTGTCCGGTGACGGAGCGGGAATACGCGCCGGAGGAACTCGTGGCCAGTATCATCCGCAAGCTTGTGGATGATGCGGCCGTTTATCTCGGTGAGAGCGTCGAGGCCGCGGTCGTCACCGTGCCGGCCTATTTCAACGATGCTCAGCGCCAGGCAACCCGGGATGCCGGCCGTCTTGCCGGTATCTCCGTCGAGAGAATCCTGAACGAACCCACCGCTGCCGCTCTTGCCTACGGCTTTGATCGCAGCGCCGTCCGGCGTGTTCTGGTCTTCGATCTGGGTGGTGGAACCTTTGACGTGTCGCTGCTTCGCATCGCCAACGGTGTTTTCGATGTGAAAGCGACCAACGGCGACACGCAGCTGGGGGGAAATGATTTCGATCAGCGCATCGTCGACTGGCTCGCCGATGCCTTCCAGTCCGAACACGGCATCGATCTCCGCCGTGACCGCCAGGCACTGCAACGACTGATCGAAGCTTCCGAGAAGGCCAAGCAGGAGCTCTCCGGCGTACTGAGCACGCCGATTTCCCTACCTTTCATCGCCACCGGAACTGAGGGACCTCTGCATATCGAGACCTCTCTCGACCGATCCACCTTCGAATCCCTCTGCCCCGATCTGCTCGACCGTCTGTTGAATCCCGTGCAGTGTTCCCTGCGGGATTCCGGCTGGGCGGCTGAGGACATCGATGACGTGGTTCTGGTCGGCGGAGCCACGCGCATGCCGATGGTTCAGCAGCTGGTGCGCACCCTCGTGCCCATCGATCCCTGTCAGTCGGTGAACCCCGATGAGGTGGTGGCGATCGGCGCAGCCGTGCAGGCGGGCATCCTCACCGGCGAGCTCCGGGACCTCCTGCTGAACGACGTCACGCCTCTATCGCTCGGACTGGAGACGGTTGGAGGCCTGATGAAGGTGCTCATTCCCAGGAACACGCCAATTCCCGTGCGTCAGTCCGACGTGTTCAGCACCTCGGAGGCGAACCAGTCCTCGGTCGAGATTCATGTCTGGCAGGGGGAGCGTCAGATGGCCGCTGATAACAAGTCACTGGGTCGATTCCGACTCTCGGGGATCCCACCCGCCCCTCGCGGTGTCCCTCAGGTGCAGGTGGCCTTCGACATCGATGCCAACGGTCTTCTGCAGGTCAGTGCCACTGATCGCACCACCGGCCGCAAGCAGTCCGTTTCGATTCAGGGAGGTTCCAATCTCAATGAGGACGAACTTCAGGCACTCCTGGCTGAAGCGGAGGAGCGCGCGGATGACGACCGGCGTCGTCGCAGTCAGGTGGAGCGTCGCAACCGTGCCCAGACCCTTGTGGCTCAGGCCGAACGTCGCCTCCGGGATGCTGCGCTCGAACTTGGGCCGTACGGAGCGGATCGCCAGCAGAGGGCGGTCGAGATGGCCATCCGTGATGTCCAGGACTGTCTGGCTCAGGATGACCTTCAGGAACTCGATCTCACCGTGAGCGGCCTGGAGGAGGCCCTGTTCGGCCTCAACCGGCGCCTCTCCATGGAGCGACAAGGGGATGGCAATCCCCTCCAGGGTCTCCGCAACACGCTTGGATCCCTGAAGGATGAACTGTTCTCCGATGACTGGGAGGATGACCCCTGGGGCTCCCCCAGCCGTCCTCCCTCGCGAAGCCGTGGACTAGGCCAGCGGGGTTCCGATCCCTGGGACGATGACTTCTATCGCTGATCCTGATTACTGGTCGCTGCTCGGACTCGAACCGGGCAGCAGCCAGGACCAGCTCAAGCGTGCCTTCCGCCAGGAAGCCCGCCGATGGCACCCCGATCTCAACGGCAATGACCCTGTTGCGGAAGAGCGCTTCAAGCTGGTCAATGAGGCTTATGCGGTGCTCAGCGACCCGCGTCGCCGGCAGAGCTGGGAAGCCGGTGATCGCGCATCGGAGACCAGCCACGATCCCTTCGCCAGCGGATTTCCCCATTTCGAGGATTACCTCGAGGTGGTTCTCGGTATTCCGACGACGGCCGTGCAGGACGAACCTGCGAGAGATCGCGGGGATTCACCGGTCTCCGCACCGCCGCCGCCGCCGCCGGTTCAGGTCAGGGAAGACCTGGAATCCACCATCGAGCTCACCCCTGATCAGGCGCTGTTCGGAACCCGTGTGGAGCTTGCCCTGGAGGATGGAACGCTGGTGGAGCTCGACACCCCTCCCTTCGCTGGAGACGGCTGGAGACTCAGGCTGGAGGGGGTTGCCGCCGGTGGGCGTGATCATTTTCTGCAGCTGCGTGTGGTGACACCGGAAGGACTTCGCATTGATGGGCTCAGGGTTCTGTACAGGCTGGAGCTCTTCCCGCCCGATGCCGCTCTCGGATGCGCGGTGGATGTTCCCACCCTCGACGGCCCCGTGACACTGCAGGTCCCTCCTGGTTCCTCCAGCGGCCGCCTGCTTCGTCTTCGTGGTCGTGGGCTGACCATCGATGACCGTCGAGGTGATCAGCTCGTTGAGATCGTGATCGTCATTCCCGCCGATCTCGGAGATGCGGAACGGGCGCTGTACCGCCGCCTGCAGGAGCTGGCTCTCGATCCGGATGCCAGCTGAGCGAGGATCGGTGAGAGACTCCTGCCCTCCTCCGGTGATGTGACCGACGCAATGCGCGTGCACGTGCTCCTTTTCGATGCAGGCACTGACAGCGAGGGAATCCATTCCCTTGAGATCGGGGGGCGCACGGTGGTTCTCCTGTTCGAGAATCCCGATGACGCCGAGCGGTACGCCGGTTTGCTCGAAGCACAGGACTTCCCTGTGCCGAGCATCGAAGCCCTGGATCGCGTGGAAGTGGAGGCGTTCTGCAGCGAGGCGGGATATGAACCGCGCTTCATCGAGACCGGTTTCCTACCGGGCAGTGACGAAGAGAGATTGTTCATCTCCCCTCCGGAATCCAATCGCGATGTCTCCCGCTGGAAAGAGGAGATCGACACCGATGATGAAAGTGCCCGTGACGCTGCCAGTGACGGTGAGAGTGACAGTGCGGTGAGGTCCTCCCCGGAGCTAGATGAACTGCGTCAGCGACTGGAGGGTCTCCTCTGATCCATGGCTGAGTTTCAGCGTGACCTGCAGCCCTCGGATGACCGCGGGCATCTGCTCACGGAGCAGAGCAACAGCCTCAGCCGTGACCTCGATCAGTTGCCGACCCAGGAGCTGGTGGACCTGTTCGTGGCCGAGGACCGTCGCCCTCAACAGGCGGTCCAGGCTGCCGCCACAGAGATCAGTCATGCCGTGGACCGCATTGCTGAACGACTGAGGACGGGAGGCCGGCTTTTTTATCTGGGAGCGGGGACTTCCGGACGGCTGGGTGTTCTCGACGCTGCCGAATGTCCCCCCACCTTCTGCAGTGATCCCGAGATGGTGCAGGGTGTGCTCGCGGGTGGGGCACCGGCACTGCTGCGCAGCTCCGAAGGTCTGGAAGATCTTGAGCAGGCCGGCCGCTCCGATCTGGAGCAGCGGGGCTTCTGTTCCAGGGATTGTCTGATCGGCATCGCTGCAGGTGGCACCACCCCCTATGTCAGGGGAGGTCTCCGCCATGCACTCGAGCTCGGGGCTCTGGCGATCGCCATGGCCTGCGTGCCCGCTGAGCAGGCACCACTCCCCTGTGATCTCGACATCCGGCTGCTCACCGGCCCGGAACTGCTCACCGGTTCAACCCGCCTGAAGGCGGGCACCGCCACGAAGATGGCGCTCAACATCCTGTCGACCGGCGTGATGGTGCGTCTCGGCAAGGTGTACGGCAACCGCATGGTTGATGTGGCTGCCAGCAACAGCAAACTGGTGGACCGCTCCCTGCGCATCCTGCGCGATCTGGCCGGACTCGATCGGGAGAGTGGCCTTGCGCTTCTCGAACAGACAGGCGGTTCGGTGAAGCTCGCGCTGATGATGGCGGCCACAGGTCTGGATCGTTCCGGAGCAACCGAGCGACTGCAGGAGCACAGACAGCAGTTGCGTGCGGCGCTCGAAGCCAGTGGTGTCAGCCTGCTTCAGGCCTGATCAAAGGATCCCCAGTAGGGAGCTGTGAACAGATCAAGCCGTCGCCTGGTCTCCGTTGGGACCCTCTCCTTCCGGGTGAAGAGAGCATCCGCGAGCGCGGTGTGGGCCGCGGACACAGGCCGCGTCGCTTGCAGCTGATCCATCACCCGGCTCAGGATCGGTGCGGTGGCCTCCGCATTGGCCTTCAGATTGCTCAGCACCAGTTCGACGCTGACAGCGTCCTGGTCCCGTTGCCAGCAGTCGAAGTCGGTCACCATGCTGAGGGAGCTGTAAGCGATCTCAGCCTCGCGGGCGAGCCGTGCTTCGGTGTGATTCGTCATTCCGATCACCGCACATCCCCAGCTGCGGTAGAGCTCGCTCTCGGCACGGGTGGAGAAGGCAGGACCTTCCATGCACAGATAGGTTCCGCCGCGATGCAGATGATGACCGGCGGGGATCGCCTGCTCGGCAGCATCAGCCAGCAGGGCATTGAGGATCGGGCAGGTCGGATCGGCCAGGCTCACATGAGCAACACAGCCGTCACCGAAGAACGACTGCGGGCGTCGATGGGTGCGATCGATGAACTGATCGGGCACCACCATGTCGCGCGGCCGGAGATGTTCCTTCAGGGATCCGACGGCGGACACGGAGATCAGCCAGCGCACGCCGAGACTCCGCATCGCCCAGATGTTCGCCGTGTATGGAACTTCCATCGGCATCAGATGGTGGTCACGGCCGTGACGGGCCAGAAAGACGACCTCCATTCCTCCCAGCCGTCCGAGACGCATCACATCCGACGGACTCCCGAACGGGGTCTCCACGGAGTGTTCCTCCAGCTGCTCGAGTCCGGGCATGGCATAGAGACCGCTGCCGCCGATCACACCGACACGGGCATGGCTCAGATCCATGGGCTCAGTCATCCCTGCACAGCTCCCTACACTCCAGTTTTGCTCGCGGCACCATGACCAAGGCTCTGATGGAGACGGAGGCGGGCCCGATCGAGCTCGAGCTGTTCGAGGCGGACGCACCCAACACCGTGGCCAATTTCGTCAAGCTGGCGAAGGATGGCTTTTACGACGGTCTGGCTTTCCACAGGGTCATTCCAGGTTTCATGGCCCAGGGAGGCTGTCCGAACTCCCGTGAAGGATCCAAGGGCATGCCCGGCACCGGTGGCCCTGGCTACCAGATCGACTGTGAGATCAATTCCAAGAAACACCAGGCAGGCACGCTGGCGATGGCTCACGCCGGCAAGAACACCGGCGGCTCGCAGTTCTACATCTGCCATGAGGCTCAGCCTCATCTCGATGGCGTGCACACCGTGTTCGGTCTCACCGGGAACATGGACACCGTGCTGAAGCTGGGCAACGGATCCCGTATCACCAAGGTCACCATCCAGGACTGATCAGTCCGTGGTCCAGTGCAGCAGGGACGGTTCGGAAGGCAGCGGTCCGTCCCCCTGCCCATCAACCAGGTCGTTCAGGCCAAGCTCGGTCCGCTCCAGCGTGTGGGGCGGATGCATTGCCATCCGGTCGGTTGCTGCCTTCAACAGACCGAGTCGACGTGTCTCCGGCCATTGCGCCATCAGACGCAGCAGGGGGAGAGGATCCTCCTGACCCGGACGAAGCGTCCAGACGAACTGGGGGCGCTCCCAAAGGGCCAGCAGGCGGGGGGTCTGGACGGCTTCCAGCAGGAAGCCGTGGTCCGAGGCCGCCGACTCGGCTCGTCGACGGATCTGAGGCCACTGGTCCGTGGCGGCGTCGACGGCCAGCGCCAGCACGGTGCAGGGTCCCTGTTCTGCCATCAGATGACCGAGCTTGTCGCGTTTCGTGGCCAGATACTCGGCGTTGTGATCCCCGGCATCCATCACAAGCGGAACGCGTTCCTCCACCTTCAGTCCATAGCCACCGAGGCCGGCGATCTTGCGCGGGTTGTTGGTCAGAAGCCGCAGATGGTGGATGCCGAGGTCGGAAAGAATTTGAGCTCCGACCCCGTAATTGCGCAGGTCGGCCGGAAAACCCAGGCGCTCGTTGGCTTCCACCGTGTCCAGCCCCCCATCCTGGAGGCTGTAGGCCTTGAGCTTGTTGATCAGTCCGATCCCCCGGCCTTCCTGCCGCAGATAAACGACGACGCCTTCCCCCTCCTGTTCGATCCTTCGCAGCGCTGTCTCTAGCTGGGAACGGCAATCGCAGCGAAGTGAACCGAAGGCATCGCCGGTGAGGCATTCCGAATGCATGCGCACGAGCACCGGTTCCTTCAGGGCTGCAGGATCTCCCTTGATCAGGGCGACGTGCTCGGAACCGTCGAGTTCATTGCGATATCCGATCGCCTGAAAGTCGCCGAACTGGCTGGGCATGCTCGCCTGGGCCTGTCGTCTGACGAACCGCTCGTTTTCCAGTCGGTATCGGATCAGATCCGCGATGTTGATCAGCTTCAACCCCCAGTGGGTGGCGTACTCCCGCAGCTGCGCCAGCCGAGCCATCGAGCCATCGGTGTTCTGGATCTCGCAGATCACACCGGCTGGTGCCAGTCCGGACAGCTGGGCGAGGTCAACCGCGGCTTCGGTGTGCCCTGCCCTCTTCAGAACCCCACCCGGACGGGCCCGCAGGGGGAAGATGTGACCGGGGCGCCGCAGATCGGCCGGTCGCGTGGACGGGTTGAGGGCCACCTGGATCGTTCGGGCCCTGTCCTCAGCGGAAATCCCCGTGCTGACGCCATGCTCACGGCCGGCATCGATGCTGACGGTGAAGGCGGTCTCATTGACGTCGGTGTTGCGATCCACCATCAGGGGCAGATCGAGGGCATCCAGACGACTCCCCTCCATTGCCAGGCAGATCAGTCCACGGGCTTCGGTGGCCATGAAATTGATCGCTTCAGGGGTGGCGAACTGCGCGGCGCAGATGAGATCACCTTCGTTTTCACGCTGTTCGTCGTCGACCACCACGACGCAGGCCCCGTTACGGATGGCCGCCAGGGCATCGGGAATGCTGTCGAATTCGATCTGATCTCCCAGGGTCCTGAAAACGATGGAATGAGTTGTCATTATCGATACCTGTACGATCAGCCGCGGTTTGATACCGCCCATGGACAGCAGTATCCCGTCGCCCCTGGCCGCGATGACGTCATCGGAGCCGTCCAGGGTCGCGGTGATCGGTGCCTCGGGTTACGGCGGGCTTCAGACGTTGAGGCTTCTGCTCGGGCATCCTCGCTTCGATGTCACCTTTCTGGGGGGAGAGCGCAGTGCCGGACAGCGCTGGAGTTCGGTCTGTCCATTCCTCCCCCTTCCCGACGATCCACAGGTCCAGTCGGCTGATCCCGACCGCGTCGCGGAGGCCGCTGACTACGCGGTGCTGAGTCTCCCGAACGGACTGGCCTGTCAGCTCGCACCCCGTCTTCTGGAGCGGGGTGTTCGCGTCATCGATCTGTCTGCCGATTTCCGTTACCGGTCGCTTGAGCAGTGGAATCAGGTCTACGCCCAGGAAGCCGCCCGTCTCAACAGGACCGATGCCGATCTCTGCCGAGATGCCGTCTATGGGCTGCCGGAATGGCATGGTCCGGCGATCGCCGAGGCCTCGCTGGTGGCGGCCCCAGGTTGTTTTCCCACCGCCAGCCTGTTGCCGCTGCTGCCCTTCCTGAAGCAGGGGCTGATCGACACCGACGGGATCATCATCGACGCGAAGACCGGTACCTCCGGGGGAGGACGTGTTCCCAAGGAGGCCATGCTGCTGGCTGAGGCCTCCGAATCGATCTCGCCCTACGGAGTCGTCGGCCACCGACACACCTCCGAGATCGAGCAGCTCGCACAGGAGGTTGCGGGGCAGTCCGTGCAACTGCAGTTCACACCCCATCTGGTGCCGATGGTGCGCGGATTGCTGTCCACCGTCTACGCGCGGCTTCGTGATCCGGGCTTGACCGCAGAGGACTGCACGACGGTGCTGGAGGCGGTCTATCGCCATCATCCCTGCGTGCAGGTGATGCCGGTGGGTACCTATCCGGCCACCAAGTGGGTGCGCCACACCAATCGCGCCATGCTCTCGGTGCAGGTCGATACCCGAACCGGGCAGCTGATCCTGATGAGTGCCATCGACAATCTGATCAAGGGACAGGCCGGTCAGGGCATTCAATGCCTGAATCTGATGGCTGGTCTCGAGCCGGAAACCGGACTTCCTCTGCAGGCCTTCTATCCCTGACGCCAGCGCAGTCCGGCCCTGAGAACGGCTTGAGGCAGCACACGATGCTCCTGGCGGCGGATGCGAGCCGACAGGCTGACGTGATCATCCGTTTCCAGCACTGGAACCGCCGCCTGGGCAAGGATCGGGCCGGCATCGAGCTCCTCGGTGACCAGGTGAACGGTGCAACCGCTGATGGTCACGCCAGAGGCCAGGGCCTGCCCGACAGCATCCAGACCCCGGAAGCTGGGGAGCAGTGAGGGATGAACGTTCAGCAACCGACCCGCAAACGCCTGAACCAGCACCGGTGTGACGATGCGCATCCAGCCGGCCATCACAATGCCTTCCACCTCCGCTTCCCGGAAGCGGCGCACCAGTTCACGATCGAGTTCAACGCGATCGCGCAGGACCCGGTGATCCAGCACGCTGCAGGGCACGCCGAGACGCTGCGCCCTCTGTTGCGCACCACATCCTGGGTTGTTGACCACCAGCAGAGGGATCTCCGCACACAGCTCCCCCGCCGCGATCGATTCCACCAGGGCTTCGAAATTGGTCCCGTTTCCGGATGCCATCACGCCGAGTCGCAGCGGAGCACGCAGAGCGGCGCACTGTTCTGCGTGGGGATGCATCAGGGCCTGGTCCGCCGGTTCACGCTGGCTAGGGTCTGAGAAAGCGGGCATCCGGATTCATGTCCCATCTCTCCATCCTGCCGACCGTCTTCACCCGCCTCGACCTGCTTGAGACCGCACTGGGGCTCGAAGGGTTCGACGTGATCCGCCATGGGGTCCTGCCTGATTTCGGTCGCGCCCCCCGATCCGTGGATCTGCTGGCGCTCCGCGACGGCTCCCGTCCCATGGGCTGGTGCATCGATGACCAGGGCGTGATCCGTCTGCACGGAGATCTTCAGCGGATTCCGGGGTTGTCCTCCCGTCTGCAGCGCCTCTCGCGTCGCTACGCCTTGTTGTCGGCGATCGACTCACTGCAGTCCCTCGATCTGCCGACCGCTGAGTTCAGCATCGGCCAGTGCTGAGGTGAGTTCCGCTGTCCGGATCCATCTCGACCTTCGCGAGCCTGAACGGCAGACGGTTCGGGTCAGCCTGAGCTGGTCTCCGGAGACTATGCACCAGTCCTGGCAGATGCCGGTCTGGACACCCGGGTCCTACACGGTTCGGGATCACGTGCAGCACCTTCACAGCCTGCGGCTCGAGTCTGAGGGCGGACCCGTCCCGTTCCGACGTGTCACACCATCGCGCTGGCAGGCCGATCTGCCCCATCTGGCTCCGCTCACGCTCAGTTACGCCGTGGAGGCGCGCAACCTGACCGTGCGCACCTGCCACCTGGATCCGGACCTCGCCTCCCTCTGCCTGGCGGGCCTGGCCATGGAGGTGGAGGGATGTCGCTGGAGCGCCCACCAACTGACCGTCAGCGCACCGGAGGACTGGTCCGTTCACGTTCCCCTTGATCACTCCGGCGAAGGCTGGATCGCCGCTGACTTCGATGCACTCGTCGACAGTCCGGTGCATGCCGGTTCCCTCGAAGTCCGTCACTTCCGCGTGCTGGATCATCAGCATCAGCTGCTTCTGATCGGAGCGCCCCCCGGAGGATGGCCCCCCAGCTTCCTCGACGATGTCATCGCCGTCTGCGAGGCCACCTGCCGCCTGATGGGAACACCACCGCCGGCGGCAGACCGCTACCAGCTGGTGCTGATTCTTCTGGAAAACGGTTACGGCGGCCTTGAGCATGATCACGGGGCAGTTCTGCACTACAGCTGGGCTGCACTGGAGAAACCGGAGGGATACCGGCAGCTGCTGCAGCTGATCGGTCATGAATACCTGCACCAGTGGAACATCCGCCGTCTTCGCCCTGCGGAGTTGCGTCCCTACAACTACGGCTCCGCGGTGATCAGTGAGGGGCTTTGGTTCGCCGAGGGCATCACCAGTTATTTCGATCTGGCCCTGACGTTGCTCGCGGGCCGCAGTGACCGGCCGACCTTTCTTGCCGATCTCGGCGATGAGCTTTCAAGGGTGCAGCTCACGCCGGGACGTCGGGTGCAGAGCCTGTCCGACAGCGCCCGGGAGGCGTGGGTGAAGCTCTACAAGGCGACGGCGACCTCCCGCGACACGCAGGTGAGCTACTACCGCCTCGGAGCTGCAACGGCCTTCTGCCTGGATGTTCGCTTGCGCCGGCGCAACTCATCCTTGTCGTCTCTGCTGCGCCGGCTCTGGGGCAGCCACGGCAGAAGCGCCCGCGGGTTCCACCGCGGCGACATCCAGGCCCTGCTGGCGGAATCCGATCCGGCCCTCTCCGATGATCTCGCAACCTGGCTTGATCAGCCGGATTCCCTGCCGCTGGAAGCCTGCACGCAGGAGCTCGGCCTGCGCCTGGATCCGGTGATGCGTTCATCCCCCGATCCCGGCATGACTCTGCGGGACGAGGGTGGCGCGGTGCTCGTCAGCCGCGTCCGCCCTGGCGGCCCCGCTGCCACCGCGGCCCTGGTTCCAGATGATGAACTGATCGCCGTTCGGGGCCGGCGGCTGCGGCGGATGACCGACATCTCCGGATTACTCAAGGGTTCGACGCCTGTTGGGATCGTCTATGCGCGCCGCGGTTGCCTCGCTGAAACGCATCTGATTCCTGACGAAGCGGTAGACCGCTGGCTGCTCTCCTGGGACCCTGGGTCAAGCGCATCTCAGCGGGCCCTGCGGGATCAATGGTTCCAGATCCTCTGAATCGTCGCCTGTCCGATGTTCTGAAGATGATCGGCAGGCATCCAGGTGCTCTCCTGAGTGCCCTGGCTGCGGGGGCCCTGACCCTGGTGCTGGTGACCTGGCTTGGAGGTGAACAGGGGGAACGCTCCCACGCCGGTGATCGCCCCTCTCTGCTTGAGCTGCTGGATCAGGTGAGCAAGGAGCGGGGCCGTCAGTTGGAGGATGCTCCCCTCGACACCGCGCCGCAGGCCCCCCGAGCTCGATCCTGGACCTCACCCCTGGCCCGCCAGTGTTCAGGCATCGATCCCGCGGTGAAGCAGCGCCTGGAAACGCTGATGAGCCAGGAAGCGTCCTGGCGGTCCGATCTCGCCATCGACGCCACGAACTTCGGTCGGCGACACGAACGCGATGCCTTCGGACGCCGCCTGGACATCACCCCCCGGGTGGTGGTGATGCACGAGACGGTCTATTCGATGACCTCTGCGGTGAACACCTTCCTGACACCCCATCCCCGGGACGAGGATCAGGTCAGTTATCACACGCTCATCGGCAGGGATGGTCGTGTTCTCGACCTGGTGGACCCGTCCCTGCGTGCCTATGGCGCCGGCTACTCCGCCTTCCTGGGGGAGTGGGCCATCACCAACAAGCGCTTCAAGGGGTCGGTCAACAACTTCGCCCTGCACGTCAGCCTGGAGACCCCCAGCGAAGGGGCCAACAACAACCCACGCCACAGCGGCTACAGCTCATCTCAGTACGACGCCCTAGCACTTGTTCTGTCGGGCTGGATCCGCGATTTCAACCTGCCGCCGGCAGCGATCACCACCCATCGGCATGTGGATATCGGAGGCGAACGCAGTGACCCACGCAGTTTCGACTGGGCAGCTCTTCAGAGCCGGCTCGCTTCGCTCGGAGATCTGTGTGTCGCCAGGGCCCTGACCCCCTGAGTCAGATCAGCCAGTCCGCGCCGCCGTGCTGTTTGCTGTAGATCAGTCCGTGCAGCTCGGCGTCCTGCATGTAACGCAGAACCCGAGCCGGGTAATCGAGTTTGCCGTTGTGGAGATAGGTGAGTGTGGCGATCGCCTTGGCGTCGAGATAGGAGCGGCTCGCCTGAAGCATCGACTCAGCCGGCAGTCCAAGGGCACGTTTCAGCCGCTGCAGCTTGCCGGCGAGCAGTTCAACGTTGAAGGCAGGATCCAGAAGCTGTTCCCGTGCCCAGGCGATGTCGGTGTCGCTGGGATCCTCTGGTAGCCAGTTCTGATGAATCAGCTCAGAAATCCCGATCTGGGCGGGACCGTGGGTGCGGACCAGACCGGAGTGGGCGATGAAGGGCAGGGATTCCCCCGGTTTGGAATGCTGGATCTCATCGAACAGGATTGCCGTGAGCAGCATCGGGTTGACGCGATATCGCGCCGACTGGCGGTGGATATCGCTCTTCAACGAGCGCAGCTGATCCAGGGTGCGGGTCCGCAGCGGTTGAAGCTGGTCGACTCCGTTGGTGAACAACTGGGCGAGAGGTGTCTGAGGGCCGTGCACCCCGAAGCGGACCTGCAGCATCCGCAGTTCCTCCGCGGAGAAATCCGTCGGGTCCCCCTGCTGGGTGATGGTTTGTTGCGCGTTCTCGTCCGCAACGGTCTGTCGATGGTCCTTCCCAGACAGAAGCACAGCCGAACTGGTGAGAAGTCCCAGGCATGCCAGCAGTGGCAGAGCGGATTGACGCAGGAACTCACCCATGAAGTGCAGAGCTGGACGGGAACAACACGGCACAGAAATTAGCCGTGGTGTCGCAGGCGATGGGCAGTCCGTTCGAAGATGGATAACTTCATCGTGAGTGCATCCTCAGGCCCTGATGAGTTTTCCGGATTTCAACGGTACCGATGCACAGATCCAGTGGCAGAGATTCTGTGATCTGATCTGGTACCACGACGATCTCGGACTCTGGCTTGATGTGAGCCGGATGCATCTCAACACCTCCCATCTCGATCAGCTGCAGCCTGGCTTCGACAAGGCCTTTGCGGCGATGCAGGAGCTGGAGGCCGGTGCGATCTCGAATGCCGATGAGCAGCGCCAGGTCGGTCACTACTGGTTGCGCCATCCCCAGCTGGCCCCCTCCGAGGAGGTGCGCGTTCATGTGTCCCGCGAGATCGATCAGATCGAATCGTTCGGCAAGGACGTGCTCAGCGGCACCATCAAGGCCCCCAACGGGGAACCGTTCACGGATGTGCTCTGGATCGGCATCGGCGGCAGCGGCCTCGGCCCGCTTCTGATGATCAGGGCACTCCAGCGCCATGGGGAGGGTCTGCCCTTTCACTTCTTCGACAACGTCGATCCCAACGGCATGAGCGCCGTGCTGGAAGCCCTCGGAGAGAAGCTCAAGACAACGCTGGTGGTGACGGTGAGCAAATCCGGTGGCACGCCGGAACCTCACCTGGGCATGGAACAGGCCCGTCACCGGGTCGAGGCCAACGGCGGCCAGTGGGCGGGTCAGGCCGTCGCGATCACCATGCTGGACAGCAAGCTCGACGTCGAGGCTCGGCAGCAGGGCTGGCTGCAGCGGTTCGACATGTTCGACTGGGTCGGCGGACGGACCAGCATCACCAGCGCCGTCGGCCTGCTCCCAGGAGCACTGATCGGATGCGATATCCGCGAGTTTCTGGGTGGTGCCGCCCAGATGGATGAAGCCACGCGGGTGGCCGATCTTCGTCGCAATCCTGCTGCGCTGATGGCAGCGTCCTGGTTCGTTGCCGGCGACGGCAAGGGCAAGCGCGACATGGTGGTGCTTCCCTACCGCGATCGTCTCGAGGTGTTCAGCCGCTATCTGCAGCAGCTGGTGATGGAGTCCCTCGGCAAGCGTCTCGACCGCGACGGCAACGTGGTGCACCAGGGCATCGCGGTTTACGGCAACAAGGGATCCACCGACCAGCACGCTTACGTCCAGCAGCTGAGAGACGGAGTCGACAACTTCTTCGCCACCTTCATCGAGTGTCTCGAGGATGTTGAGGACATTCCCGAGATCAAGGAGGAGCGTCCAGGGGATTTCCTCGATGGATTCCTGCAGGGCACCCGATCGGCACTGACGGAAGGAGGTCGACAGAACATGAGCATCACCATGCGCCGTTTCGATGCCCGCCGTCTCGGCGCGCTGATCGGACTGTTTGAACGGGCGGTCGGCTTTTACGGAGAGCTGGTGAACATCAATGCCTATCACCAGCCTGGGGTGGAAGCCGGCAAGAAAGCAGCTGCCGCCGTGCTGGATCTTCAGAGCCGTGTGGAGGGCGTGCTCAAGGACGGTGCATCCCGTTCCGTCACGGAGATCCGTCAGGCCCTCGGGGAGGGTTCCGACGAATCAGTCTTCTGGATCATGCGGCACCTCACCGGCAACAAGCGCGGCTACACCGCTGAAGGCGACTGGTCCAGTCCCGCCAGCATGCGATTCAGCAAGGTCTGAAACCACGGATTTGCAGCTGAGTGATTCAGGGCACCAGATTCACCAGCTTGCCCGGCACGACGATCACCCGGCGCGGCTCAGCTCCCTCGAGCCACTTCTGAGCCACCTCACTGCTGAGGGCGAGTTTCTCGAGGGTCTCCTTGTCCGCATCGGCGGGAACGCTGATGGTTCCCCGCACCTTCCCCTTCACCTGAATCACCAGATCAACGCTGTCCTGCACCAGCGCCGAGGCATCCAGCTCCGGCCAGCTCTGCTGATGCACGCTCTCGCTCCCCCCGAGTTTCTGCCAGAACTCCTCCGCGAGATGAGGCGCGAACGGGGCCAGCAGACGCACGAGCACCGAAAGGGCTTCACGCAGCACGGCGACACGCAGGCCTGGGAGATCTGTGGCATTGATGGCATTGGACAGCTTCATCAGCTCGGAAATGGCCGTGTTGAGCTGGATGTCATCGCTGAGGTCCTCCGTAACGGCCTCGATAGCGGTGTGAACGGCCCGTCGCAGATCCGCTTCCTCCGGCGTGAGCTCGGCGGGACGCCCCTCACCGCCGTCCTGCTGATCCAGCAGGGGACGTGAGCTGTCGATCAGGCGCCAGAGCCGTTGCAGGAAGCGGTACTGGCCCTCAACGTCGGCGTCATCCCATTCGAGATCCTTCTCTGGAGGAGCTTTGAACAGGATGAACATTCGGGCGGTGTCGGCGCCGTAACGGTCGATGACAGCCGCAGGATCGACCCCGTTGTACTTCGATTTCGACATCTTCTCGAACAGCACCTCAAGGGCATCACCCGTCACGGGATCCCTGGGATCTGCGGGATCGACGACGTCGGCCGGTGCCACGTATTTACCCGTGACCGGATTGCGGTAGGTGGTGCCCTGCACCATGCCCTGGGTCAGCAGACGCTGAAAGGGCTCACCGACATCGATCAGGCCTCGATCCCTGAGGGCCTTGGTGAAGAACCGGGAATAGAGCAGGTGAAGAATCGCGTGCTCGATGCCGCCCACGTACTGCTGAACGGGCAACCAGCGGTTCACCGCTTCCCTGCTGAAGGGTGTTTCGCTGTTGTGCGGGTCCGCGAAGCGCAGGAAATACCAGGAGGAGCACATGAAGGTGTCCATCGTGTCGGTCTCACGTCTGGCCGGTTCACCGCAGGACGGGCAGGGGACATTCACCCAGTCCTCCTGCTGGGCCAGAGGCGAACCGCCCTTCCCGGAGAGGTCGATCCCCCTTGGCAGCTCGACCGGCAGATCCTCTCGAGGCACAGCCACCGCACCACAACTCGGACAGTGGATGACCGGAATCGGACACCCCCAGTACCGCTGGCGGGAGATCAACCAATCCCGCAGGCGGTAGGTGACCTTGGCCTGGGCCCAACCCTCTGCGCTGCCATGGGTGGTGATCGCCGTCTTGGCAGCGCTGGAATCCAGACCATCGAAACGGCCGGAGTTGATCAACTGCCCCGGCTCCGTCCATGCCTGCCCTGCCGCGATCGCATCGGCTGCGCCGTCGGCTTCGATCACCTGGCGAACAGCCAGTTTGTTGCTGGTTGCGAAGGCCATGTCCCGCTGATCGTGAGCGGGCACGCCCATGACAGCGCCGGTGCCGTAGTCGGCCAGCACGTAGTCAGCGATCCAGACCGGCAGCTCCTCTCCCGTGAGTGGATTGATCACACCGGCGCCGATGGGGACACCCCGCTTGGGTCCGTCGTCGCTGGTGCGTTCCAGGTTGCTGAGTCGTGCAACCTCCTTCTGAAAGCGACGCACGGAATCCGTGTGATCAGCATCGAGGAGCTGATCCACCAGCGGATGTTCCGGAGCCAGCACCACGTAACTGGCTCCGGCCAACGTGTCCGGCCGGGTGGTGAACACCGTGAGGGTGGTGGCTGGATCAGCGGTGACCGCAAAGGTGATCTCGGCCCCCTCCGATCGGCCGATCCAGTTGGCCTGCATGGTGCGGACACGCTCGGGCCAGCCGTCGAGCTGATCCAGGTCCCTGAGCAGTGCCTCGGCGTAGTCGGTGATGCGCAGAAACCACTGATTCAGCTGCCGCTGCTCCACCAGGGCCCCGGAACGCCAGGATCGGCCGTCGGCATCCACCTGTTCGTTCGCCAGCACCGTCTGGTCGATGGGATCCCAGTTGACCGTCGCGTTCTTGCGGTACGCCAGCCCACCGTCAAAGAGTTCAAGGAACAACCACTGGGTCCAGCGGTAGTAATCGCTGTGGCAGGTCGCCTGTTCGCGATCCCAGTCGATGGACAGTCCGAGACGGTCGAGCTGGCCGCGCATCTGTTCGATGTTTCGGTCCGTCCATTCGCCGGGGTCGACATTCCGTTCGATCGCTGCGTTCTCTGCAGGAAGGCCGAAGGCATCCCATCCCATCGGATGAAGAACGGCATGGCCGCGCATCCGTTGCACCCTCGCGATCACATCCGTGATCACGTAGTTGCGCACGTGACCCATGTGCAGAGTTCCCGAGGGATACGGGAACATCGACAGCGCGTAGAAAACCGGTCTTGTCGGATCCTCGGGGGTTCTGTCCGTCCCAAGATCACGCCAACTCGACTGCCAGCGCTGCTCCAGTTCGGAGGGCTCGTAGCGGCTGTTCACGGGCGACCGGTCGACGGCAAGGCTGCGATCGTGCCACAGCCTGCTGTTTCAGCCGAGTGGACGGATCACGCAGATCTGCCGGCGCCCGATCAGCACCGGGCGTTGCGCTCCCGGTCGTTCGATCGCCAGAAATTCCGGGTCCTGCCACACCAGCCGTCCTTCCAGTCGCTCCGCGCCGAGCACTTCGATGGAGAGCGGACAGCGTTCCCGGATCCAGGACTGCAGCAATCGGACGCCGGGAAGGCTCGAGTCCAGTGGGGTGGTCTCCATAGGATTCGGACAGTTCCCCAGCGGTCATGCTGCACTTCAGCAAATATCAGGGACTTGGCAACGACTTCCTGATCCTCGAGGGACGCAGAGGTCAGCTCCCTGCTGAAATCGTTGACCCCTCTGAGGAATGGGTGAGGCGGGTCTGCGACCGACGCTTCGGAGTGGGCGGTGATGGAGTGATCCTGGCCCTGCCTCCGGAGGGAGCGGCGGATCTGCGCATGCGCATCTTCAATGCCGACGGCACGGAGGCGGAGATGTGCGGCAACGGCATCCGTTGTCTGGCCCGCTTTCTGGCCGACAGTGACGGCTCCCCTGTCGGCATCCGCTGGTCGATCGAGACCCCGGCAGGTCTGATCTGCCCGGAGCTTCAGGGGGACGGTCAGCTGAAGGTCGATATGGGAGCACCCTTCCTGCTGTCCGATCAGGTGCCCACGGGCCTGGCCGTTTCGGACCGTGGTCTTCCGGAAGGCGTCATCGATCTGGATGGTGTGGAGATGGCGGTGGCTGCCGTCGGCATGGGCAATCCCCATGTGGTCGTGCCGGTCGAGGATCTCGAGGCCATCCCCTTCGACACCTGGGGCGCTGCTCTGGAACGGCATCCGATGTTCCCTGCACGCACGAACGTCCACTTTCTGCGGGTGCACGACCGCCGCTCCCTGGAAATCCGCGTCTGGGAGCGCGGGGCCGGACCGACCCTTGCCTGTGGCACCGGTGCCTGCGCGACGCTCGTCGCCGCCAGTCTGCTCGGACTCAGTGATGACCAGGCGGAGGTGCTGCTGCCTGGCGGACCGCTGCAGATCGCCTGGAGCGGACGTGAGGGATCCGTTCTGATGACCGGGCCAGCCGAAGCCGTCTTCGATGGGGTGCTGTCACCGGATCTGATTCCGAGCATGGCCCCGGCCATGCAGGCCAGCATCGGGACGGCCGAGCCGGACCCTGATCTGTTCGACTGTGCAAAGGACTGTTCGGAAGCCTGTCTCCGGCCAGACAACTGCCTCCGTGATGAAGCGCAGCAGAAAGTCCAGGCCTTCCTGAACAACACCTCGCTGGATTCCATGCTCAATCTTGCGAGTGAGTCTCTGGAACAACGGATCCGCAGTCGGTATGAGCGAAGCGAAGGCTGACATCTACCTGGATGCGGCGGCGACGACCCCTCCGTCGGCCGACGTGATCGAACGGATCCGCGTTGTCCAGGCCGACACCTGGGCCAACCCCAGCAGCCTTCATGGTCCGGGTATCCGGGCTGCCGAGTGCCTGGAACGGTCCCGTCAGTCGATTGCCAGCGCCCTCGGGGCGGAACGCGACCAGCTCACCTTCACCTCCGGCGCCACGGAATCGGTGCATCTGGCTCTTCTGGGCACGGCGCTCAAAAGGGACCCTGCCCGTCTGGTGATCTCGGCCGTTGAGCATCCCGCCGTGGTGGCAGCGGCACGGCGGCTGGAGCGGCAGGGCTGGAAGCTCCTGCAGTGGCCTGTGGACGGCGATGGACTGATCCGGCTCGAGCTGCTCGAGACGATGCTCGCCCCACCGACACAGCTTGTGTCGATGATCTGGGGGCAGAGCGAGGTCGGAGCTCTGCAACCGGTTCTGAAGGTCGCGCAGGCCTGCCGGCAGCGCGGAATCACCTTCCACACCGACGCCACTCAGGTGATCCCCCAGGGTTTGATCCGCTGGAACGACCATCCCATCGATCTGCTGAGTCTCTCCGCCCACAAGCTGCGGGGCCCCCGTGGTGTGGGCTTGCTGCTGCACCGAAGCGATTCGGTCCCCGATCCGCTCCTGGGCGGTGGTGGACAGGAAGGGGGCATCCGTTCCGGCACCGAGCCTGTGGCGTTGATCGCTGGCATGGCGGAAGCGATGCGGGGTCTGCCCCGCTTCGATCCAACGGTGCATCCTGTGCCGCCGGGTGATCCGTCGGTTCGGATCCAGAGGGACCGTCTTCTGGAGAGGTTGTTGCGCATGGACGGTGTGCATCTGCTGGGTCCTGCGCTCCAGGCGCGGCTGCCTCACCACATCTCCCTCCTGATCGGCGACCGCAAGGACAGACCCCTGTCCGCTCGTGCCGTCGTCCGGGCGATGGCACGGGATGGACTCGCCTGCAGCAGCGGCAGTGCCTGCCATGCAGGCCGGACGGAGGACAGTCCTGTGCTCGCCGCGATGGGGACGGCTCCGGCCTGGCGCCGTTCGGGATTGCGGCTCACCCTGGGCACGTGGCTGAGCGATGCGGATCTGGCCACGGTCCCGGATCGCCTGGATGCAGCCCGCCAGTCGTGCACCTGAGATGCTGGTCCAATGAGCACATCCACTCCCGTACCGGACCATCTCCCTGCTGATCTGGCCACCGCGGAGCTGGATCTTCAGAGGGCTGTGCTCGACGCGATCGGTGCTGTTCCCAGTCGCCGTCTGGCCGCATCTCTGCTCTTTGAGGGTCTTCGGCTGCTTCCCATCGCCCTGCGGCTTGGGAATGCACTGAAGCAAGCAGGGCTTCAACCGACACTGCTCTGGCCGGATGCGGGTGCTGCCGCCTTGGCCCGCCGGGAAGCACCGGAGCTGCAGACATTCATCAAGGACTTCAACCAGTGGTCGGCAGGAACCGAGGCGGGTGACCGCACGGATCTGATCCTGGCCATCTCCCCTCAACCCTCCGACTACGAGGATTTCCAGGAGATCTGCGAAGCCCATGCCGGCATGGTGGTCATGCTCAACGGCAGGCTCGAGGACGCTGCTGTCGGCATCGGCAGTGTCGCCCGGGAACGACGGCGCGGATTCGTTGCGTCCTGGACCGCCTGCTACTGGTTGCAGCCACTCGATGCCGGAGCCCTGATGCGGATCCATCCGGATGACTGGCGGGTCTTCAGACAGGACCCGGACGGTTACCGGTTGGCCGGAACTCTCAGCTCCCGGCCTGATTCCGAAGATCTTGCCGAGCTGCTGTCAACGGACGGAACCCAGGGCATCGCAGCGCAGCTGAACACTGTCGACCGATTCCTCGACGGACTTCGGAACTGATCCGAATCGCTTGATCCATCAGCGAACAATCCGTATGGTTCGGGTCCAATCGTGCGATCGATGCAGCGTCCTTCGTGGTTGCGCCAGCTCACTCCGTTGGACGGACTGGCTGCTCTGATCGCTCTGTCGGCCCTCGCTGGTGCCGTGTGGTCACCGAAGCTGACCAATGCCCTCGCCCAGGCGACGGGGGCGATCCAACCCATCCGCGTGAGCGTCGATGTCCGCCATCTGGTGGCCGCCGATCCGGAAGGCCTGATGAATGCGATCCGGGAGGAAGGAGAGGTGAGCCTCGTCATCCGCAACCAACCGGCTGGTCGCCTGAAGCTGATCGGAGTCGAACAGTTCAAGAATCGCCTGATCTCGGTTTTTCCTGATGGGGATGTCGTCCAGGCGGACAATCCCAATCCCGCCCTTCCCGTCCATGCCCGCTTCCTGCTGGAAGCCAGAGGGGAAGCGAAGTCGTCCGGTGTTGTGGTCGGCGGAACCAAGCTGAAGATCGGCACACCGATCGAGCTGGAGGGCCGTCTTTACCGGGTGAACGGCACCGTCAGTGGAGTGCAGCTCCTGTGATGGGCGTGATGCGTCGCTGCGCGATGGTCAGCATCAGCTTGCTGACGGTGTCTGTTCCAGCTCTGGCGCAGACCGGTGAAATCCCGTCCGCCCTGCTCTCGCCCCCGGCGCCGCAACATCAGCAGGGACGTCCATCGCTGCAACTGCAACCGGGACGCCTCTGTGAGGCCCTGCAGCAGACGATCCGTTCGGTGCTCGGACCTCAGATCGGGGCCTGGAGCATCACCGTTCTCGATGAGAACGGCGCCTTGCTGGCCGATGTGAACGGCACAGTGCCCCGGGTTCCGGCCTCCAACCAGAAGCTGATCAGCACTGCTTTTGCGCTGGATCGTCTGGGAACAGATTTCCGCCTGCGCACCAGGCTGCTGCGTCACCCCGATGGCTCTCTGGAAATCGTGGGCGAGGGAGATCCGGACCTGAGCATCGCTGAAATCCAGCGGTTCGCGATGGTGGCCCTTGGCGAGGGGGGCTCCCGAAGCACCAGCACTCCGGAAACACCGATCCGGCTGTTGGTTCGTGAAGAGCCGAAACGCCGCTGGTGGCCCAGCGACTGGCAACAGGCGGATCGAACCTATGCCTACGGGGCACCGATCACGCGACTGGCGCTCACCAGCAATGCACTGAGCAGTGCGGTGATGAATCCCGCTGCCAGGTTGCAGCGCATTCTCGACAGCACGGCACGCCAGCAGGGGGGGCGACTGAGCATGGTGATGGTCGACCACGAACAGCGTGAGAGAGGGGCTCCGATCGCCGGTGACGACACGGTGGTGCTGCACAGCGAGGACTCGGCACCGATGCACGCCTTGCTGAGTCTGGCCAACACCGAAAGCCACAATTTCACGGCTGAGGTGCTGCTGCGTGAAGCCGCGGACGACTGGGACGTGAACCGAGCCGCTCTGGCCAACACCCGCTGGTTGCAGTCGCAGGGGATCTCGACTGCCGGGCTTCGAATTCGTGATGGCAGCGGGCTCTCCAGAGGCAATCGCGTCACCAGCCGGACGCTGGCTGAATTGCTGCTCCGCATGGGGCAGCATCCGATGGCCTCGTACTACCAGGCCTCGATGGCGATCGCCGGACAGCGAGGCACATTGAGACGTCTTTATCGCGGTACGCCCCTCGAGGGACGTTTCTGGGGCAAAACCGGAACACTGCGCGGGGTGCGGACTCTTTCAGGAATCCTGGAAACAGCCAATGGACCGCGCTACGTGAGCATGATCTCCAACGGAGGATCGACCCCCAACACCGTGATGGGCAAGGTGCTGAGGGCCAGCCAACGCCTCAGCCGGTGCGCTTGACGGAACGAACCCGTCCTGCACCACGCCGGGCCCGCGTGATCGGCACGGTGTTGGCCTCCGAGGAACCATTCACCTCCTCATGGGTGCGGATGGTCTGGATCTTGACCAGTTCCTGGCGTCCGGCCATCACCACCTGGGCCATCTCCTTGAGGCGGACCTCCAGTTCTCCAAGGGTCTGCTCCGCATAGCGATTGGCACCGTCCTGAACACTGGCAGCCTCCTGACGACTGCGTTGAATCAGGGATTCACACTGCTGCTGCGTCTGCTGACGGAACTGGAGGGCATCGTTGTGAACCCTTTCCGCTTCGTCACGGCTTTCCTTCTGGAGACGCAGCCCCTCACGGCGGATCGTCTCGAGATCCTGCAGAGCCTGCTGACGGTTGGCTTCGTGCTGCTCGGCGTACTGGCGCTTGATCTCCGTAGCCTCCTGCTCGAGCTGCTGACGACGCTCCAGCCCCTCCTGTTCCAGCTGCTGCCTGCGGGCTGCGAACTGCTGCTCCTGCTGAGCCGTCTTCGCCTGCATCTCCTGCTCGAGCTTGGCGTTCTGCTGGCGTGTGTTCTGAAGAACCTGCTCACACTGCTGGCGGGTCTGTTCGCGCAGTTCGTTCACCTGACGCTCCGCCTCCTGTCGGATCGCGGCATTGTTCACCAGCTGTTCACGCTGGCGCTGAGCCTGCTGAACGATCTCCTCCGCCTGCTGACGGGCCGTGTTGATGAACTCATCGCGGCGGTCGAGCAGTTGTCCGGCCCGCTCCACCTCCTTGGGCATCGCCTCGCGGATGGCATCAAGCACCTCGACCGCATCCCCTTCATTGACAAGCCGGCCACCGGTGAAGGGAAGGCGACTTCCCTCCAGCACGATTTCTTCCAGTTGATCGAGTTGATCGAGGACGGTGAACCGGGCGTCACTCATGTCACCGGAGGTGTGAAAGCCGAATTGAAATGCCTGTTCAGGTCGGACGCAACCTCGCAGGGGACCATGTGCTCCACCGGCCCACCGAAACGGGCCACCTCCTTGACCACAGAGCTGCTCAGAAAGCTGTGTCGGGCTGATGTGGCGAGGAAAACGGTCTCCAGATCCTCCGCCAGCGAACGGTTCGTGTGGGCGATCTGAAGCTCGTATTCGAAATCACTCATCGCCCGCAGTCCCCGCAGGATCAGATCGGCACAATGGGCCTCCGCGCAATGCACGGTCAGTCCGTCGAAGCTGATCACTTCAATGCGCTCCAGGTGCGCCGTTGAGACCCGGATCTGAGCGATCCGCTCCTCGACGGTGAACAGCGGTTTCTTGCTGGGGTTCGACAGCACAGCCACGATCACCTCGCCGAACAGCGCAGACGCCCGTTCGATCAGATCCATGTGACCGTTCGTGAGCGGATCGAAGCTGCCGGGATAGAGCGCCCTCATGGCTGTGCAGACCGTGGTCGGATCCTATGCAGAAGTGCTCTGCCTAGATTTCAGGGAACGACTCCCATCTCGATGCCCCTCGACGCTGACGCGAAGAAGGTTCTCCTGCGCAAGATCCCTCACGGCCTGTTCGTCTGCGGAGTGCGGGAAGGGGATGAGGTCAACGGTTTCACAGCCAGCTGGGTAACTCAGGGCTCCTTTGAACCGCCTCTGGTGGTGATGGGTGTTCGTGCCGACAGCACCAGCCACGGCATCATCGAGCGCACCGGGCGCTTCTCTCTCAACGTGATGCGCGCTGATCAGAAGGATCTGGTCGCGGTGTTCTTCAAACCGCAGAAGGCGATGGGAGGTCGATTCGAAGCTGCTCCCTTCCGTGAGGGAGAGCTCGGACTGCCACTTCTGGAGGAGGCGATCGGCGGAGTGGAATGCGAACTGGTGGGCCAGGTCAAGCATGGCGATCACACCGTGTTCGTCGGCGAAGTGAAGTCTGCCCAGCTGCTCGCTGACGGCGAGGCACTCACCCTGGCAAGCACCGGCTGGAATTACGGCGGCTGAAACGGTTTGGACGAGTCCACGTCGGTGGCACCTCTGCTCACCCGGCCTCAGGTGCTGGAGAGCCGGCTCCGGGACATTCCCGCTGAGCCGGGTTGCTACCTGATGCGAGACGGGGACGACCGGATCCTCTACGTCGGCAAGTCCAAGAGCCTGCGCAGCCGGGTCCGCAGCTATTTCCGCAGCCGTCATGACCTGTCGCCGCGCATCCGTCTGATGACGCGACAGGTCTGCGAGATCGAATTCATCGTCACCGACAGCGAAGCCGAGGCCCTTGCCCTTGAGTCGAATCTGATCAAGAACCATCAGCCGCACTTCAATGTGCTGCTGAAGGACGACAAGAAATATCCCTATCTGTGCATCACCTGGAGCGAGGCCTATCCACGGATCTTCATCACCCGTCGACGACGGTTCCGTAGCCCGCTCGATCGCTTCTACGGCCCCTATGTAGATGTCGGGCTGCTGCGACGCACCCTCTTTCTCGTGAAACGGGTGT
Organism: Synechococcus sp. KORDI-49; assembly: GCF_000737575.1. Lineage (NCBI taxonomy): Bacteria > Bacillati > Cyanobacteriota > Cyanophyceae > Synechococcales > Synechococcaceae > Synechococcus > Synechococcus sp. KORDI-49. The sequence continues at coordinate 325,128 of NZ_CP006270.1, forward strand.
TCCCGCTTCGGCAGCGTCCACGCCCGCTGCATCCGGATCGCACCTGTCTCAACTTCAGCATCGGACGCTGCCCCGGTGTCTGCCAGGAAATGATCACCTCGCAGGACTATCACCGCACCCTGCGCAAGGTGGCGATGGTGTTCCAGGGCCGCAGCGATGAGCTTCAGAAGCTGCTCGAGCAGCAGATGGAGCGGTATGCCGAACGTCTCGATTTCGAATCGGCTGCCCGGGTTCGCGATCAGCTTCAAGGGCTGGATCAGTTGACGGCGGATCAGAAGATGAGCCTCCCGGACTCCTCGGTGAGTCGGGATGTGCTGGCCCTCGCCAGTGATGAGCGTGTCGCGGCCGTTCAGCTGTTTCAGATGCGGGCGGGAAAGCTTGTCGGACGGCTCGGGTACACGGCGGATGCTTCAGGACTGGAGCCGGGGGTGATTCTCCAGCGCGTGATCGAGGAGCATTACAGCCAGGTGGATTCGGTCGAGATTCCTCCGGAACTTCTTGTGCAGCACTCCTTGCCGCAACAGGATCTGCTGGAGGAATGGCTGACGGAGCAGCGAGAACGCAAAGTCCAGATTCACTGGCCCCAGCGACGGCGGAAGGCTGATCTGATCGAGCTGGTGCAACGCAATGCCGAGTTCGAGCTGCTCCGCGCCAAGCAGGGCCAGGAACAGCAGGCACTGGCCATGGAGGATCTTGCGCAGCTTCTGGAACTGTCGGGTTCACCGCGGCGCATCGAGGGCTACGACATCAGCCACATCCAGGGGAGTGATGCGGTCGCCTCCCAGGTGGTGTTCATCGATGGTCTTCCGGCAAAGCAGCATTACCGGAAATACAAAATTCGCAGCAGCAGCATCCGTTCCGGCCACAGCGACGATTTCATGGCCATGGCCGAGGTGATCCGGCGTCGCTTCCGCCGTTGGGCGAGGGCCAAGGCGGAGGGGGCGGATCTGGCGGCACTTCGCCGGCGGGGCGGCAGTGCGCTGCAGACCGACGGACTGAATGACTGGCCGGATGTGGTGATGATCGATGGGGGGAAAGGCCAGCTCTCTGCCGTGATGGAGGCTCTGCGCGAACTGGACCTGCAGGAGGAGCTGCAGGTCTGCTCCCTGGCCAAGCAACGGGAAGAGGTCTTTCTGCCCGGTGAGAGCCAGCCGCTCGACAGTGAACCGGATCAGCTGGGTGTGGCCTTGCTGCGTCGTCTCCGGGATGAAGCCCACCGATTCGCGGTCAGCTTCCATCGTCAGCAACGTGGGGAACGGATGAAGCGGTCACGCCTCTCCGATATTCCTGGTCTCGGTCCCAAACGCGTGAAAGAGCTCCTGGCCCATTTCCATTCGATCGACGCGATCCAGCTGGCAAGCATCGAAAGGCTTTCCCAGGCTCCAGGGGTCGGATCGTCCCTGGCCCGGGAGATTCACGGCTTCTTTCATCCGGATGCGTCCGAGCAGAGCGATGACACCCGGGAGCAAAGCGCATGATCCGTCGGCTGTTCCCGTTCAGGGCACTGTTGATCCTGCTCGGCGTGCTGTGGTTCACCATCACGGGCGTCGTCGAGGCCGCGCCAGGGCTCTGCACGGGCCCTGTGTGTGCGGATGGCATCACCCGCAGCGCGAAGAACCACTGGCAACTGGTTCTTCGCCTCAATGACCAGCAGGGCCATCGCGAAAAGGTGGTGATGGACTGCAGGGCCGGTGTTCTCAGTCCGCGTGTCGGACAGGTGGATCGGGGCTTCGCCACGGCCCTCGGTCGGCGCGCCTGCCGGCTTGCCGGTGAGCCTGTCTGAGATGGAGATCACCATCGTTTTTCCGCATCAGCTGTTCGCTGAGCATCCGGCGATCACGGCCGCGCGACCTATGGCGCTGATCGAGGATCCGCTGTTCTTCGGCACGGATCCCCGTTGGCCGATGCGTGTCCATCGTCAGCGTCTGTTGCTGCACCGTGCAGCGCTGAAGGCCTATGGCGACGACCTCCGTGGCAGGGGGCTGACCGTTCTGCACCAGCGCCATGATCAGGCTGCCGACACCGCTGGGCATCTCGGGCTGCTGCATGCAGCCGGCTACCGAAGCTTCCATCTGGCCGACCCCGTCGATGACGTGCTGCACCGGCGCCTGCGGGGTTTCGTCCGGCGAGCCGGATGTGAGCTCACCATCAGCCCCACACCGCTGCTGCTGACGCCGACCGACCTGCTGGATGAGCATTTCAGCGGCGGACGGAAACCGCTGATGGCACGCTTCTACGAGATGCAGCGCCGCAGGCTCGATCTGCTGATCGATGCCGATGGCGGGCCCCTTGGAGGGCGCTGGAGTTACGACGCCGACAACCGCAAGAAGCTGCCCAAAACGGTTCTTGTTCCCCCGGAGCCGCGTCAGGTCGGCGGCCGGCACGTGGACCTGGCGCGTCGGGAGCTGATCCAGGAGTCATTACCGGGGATCGGTGCCTGGGAGGACTTCGCTTATCCCATCACCCATGCCGATGCGAGCCGATGGCTGGATGATTTTCTGGAGCATCGCCTGCAGCAGTTCGGGGCCTACGAAGACGCAATCAGCACCAGGCATCGGGTGATGTGGCACGGGGTGCTGACACCGATGCTGAACTGCGGCCTGCTCACGCCGCAGCAGGTGATCAACCGGACGATGGACAGAGCCGGGGAGGGGGATATCCCGATCAATTCCCTCGAGGGATTCCTGCGTCAGATCATCGGCTGGAGGGAGTTCATGGCAGCGATGTACCGCCTCCATGGCGTGACGATGCGCAACGGCAACTTCTGGGACTTCGAGGACCGGCCGATCCCATCAGCGTTCTATGAGGGCACCACGGGCCTTCCCCCCATCGATGACGCCATCCACCATGCCCTGAGCACCGGTTACTGCCATCACATCGAACGACTGATGCTGCTGGGCAACGTGATGCTGCTCTGCGGTTTTCACCCGACCCGCATCTACACCTGGTTCATGGAGCTGTTTGTGGACGCTTACGACTGGGTGATGGTCCCCAATGTCTACGGCATGAGCCAGTTCGCGAACGGAGGCATCTTCACCACCAAGCCCTACCTCTCCGGATCCAACTACGTGCGGAAGATGTCGGACTACCGCAAGGGTGACTGGTGCGAGATCTGGGACGGTCTGTTCTGGTCGTTCATCAAACGCCACGACGCCTTTTTCCGCAGTCAGTACCGGTTGGCGATGATGGCCCGGAATCTGGATCGCATGGCCCCGGAGGTGTTGATCGCCCATCAGCGTCGGGCCGGCGACTTTCTTGACGGCCTCACCTGAGCACTGCGTATGGTCCTTCCAGTGCGGTTGCGGTGATGTCGCTTCCTCCTGAGGCTTACCTCTGGTTCAAGACTCTCCACATCGTCGGTGTGGTGGTCTGGTTCGCCGGCCTCTTCTACCTCGTTCGGCTGTTCATCTATCACGTTGAGGCTGATGAGCTGGCTCCCGAGCTGCAGCAACCGTTCCGGGCGCAATACGAACTGATGGAGAGGCGTCTGGCCAACATCATCACCACCCCGGGAATGGTTGTCGCGGTGGCGATGGCGATTGGTCTGCTGCTGCTTCAACCCGGCTGGCTTCATGAGAGCTGGATGCACGCCAAGCTGGGCTTCGTGGCCGCACTGCTCGCCTATCACCTGCTGTGTTACAGGCTGATGGGACAGTTGAAGACGGGCGGCTGTCAGTGGAGCGGGCGTCAGTTGCGCGCGTTCAACGAACTGCCCACCCTGCTGCTGGTGCTGGTTGTGATGCTGGTGGTCTTCAAGAACCAGTTCCCGACCAGCGCCGCGACCTGGTTCATCGTCGGACTGGTGGTGTTCATGGCCGCGTCGATCCAGTTCTACGCGCGCTGGCGTCGTCTGCGCGCCGAAGCGGCAGCGGAGGCCTGAGATGCCAACGCGCACTGATCACCCTCTGAGCACGGTGCTGGAGCAGGTCGAATCCTCCAGTTGCCCCGGGACGCTGAACTTCCACTGCCACACCATCTGCAGCGATGGAAGTCTGACCCCTGAGGAACTGATCACCCAGGCAACGGAACGGGGCCTGACGCACCTGGCGGTGACCGATCACCACAGCTCCCATGCGCATCCCGCCATGCGTGACTGGTTGTCCCGGCAGCGGGACTCGGGCCGGACCGTGCCCACCCTGTGGAGCGGCATGGAGATCAGCGCCCTGCTCAAGGGTTGTCTGGTCCACGTGCTGGCGCTCGGCTTCGAGCTGAATCACCGGGATCTGCAGCCCTACAACCGTGGTGATGCCGTGGTCGGTGAAGCATTGCGAGCCGAGAGCGTCGTCCGGGCGATCCACGCGGCGGGCGGGCTTGCCGTGCTGGCCCATCCGGCCCGCTACCGACTCGGCCATGACCTGCTCATCGAGGAGGCCGCCCGTCTGGGATTTGATGGAGGTGAAGCCTGGTACGACTATGAGATGCAGCCCCACTGGCGACCAAGCCCCTTGATCTGCGAAACGATCGACCGGCAGCTCCGTGAACTTGGCCTTTTGCGTACGTGTGGCACCGACAGTCACGGAATCGACCTGAGCGGCCGCTAAGTTCGACGCAAGTCAGATCCACTCGGCATGGGTTTATTTGATCGAGTCAAGAGCTTCGTCAACAGTGGCTCCGAAGACTCCAAGCCGATTAAGCCGAGACCTGAGAAGGCCGAAAAGGCGGAAGCCTTCTTCCTCGATTCCGACTCCTCCTCCTCCCTGGGGGACCGCGACTACATGCGCGAATCGAAGACGATCCGCCGCACCTTCCCTGGTACGGCCGATTCCCCCGGCACGAAGGAACGGGTGAGTGTGGTGGCAGCGGAGACCGAACAGGTGACCCGCCGCAGTGACGGCCTCGGTGGTGTCGTGAAGAAGGAGGAGGAACCGGTCAGTCCTGTCGGCGGTGTCCCGAAGCCTGTCAAGAAGACCTTTGCCGAACAGGTCAGCACCGCCGAGATGAAGCAGCGTCTCAAGGGTGCTGCCGTGACTGGAGTCAACGTGCCGTCGAGCGCGGACGCCGCTCCTGTCGGTCGCAAGGAATCTCTGAAGTCAGAGCCTGAGGTGACCAAGCCCGGCAACACCGGAGGTCGGAGCCCCGCCGGCTCGATCGATCCGTTCCGTCAGATGGTCAGGGATCTCAACAAGTAGGTCCGCCCTGTTCGATGCAGGCCTCACTGCGGTGCACCAGATGGCTCAGCAGCTGCAGCTGCTGAGCCTGAGCTGATTGCCACAGACCGCGGTTGGACGCCTCGAGAAGACGTTCCGCCATGTCGCGCAGCACCCAGGGATTGCTCGACATCAGGAACTCAATCGTTCGATCATCCGCGAGCCATTGATCGCTGAGGGCTCCGTAGCACCAGTCCGGAACACGATCCGTGGCGGCGTCATAGGCGAACAGATAGTCAAGACTCGCCCCCATCTCGAAGGCCCCCTTGTATCCGTGCTGCTGCATTCCCTCGATCCAGCGAGGGTTGAGCAGACGGCTGCGCATCACCTTGTCGATCTCTTTCTCCAACCGGTGCAGGCGGGGTCTCTCCCGCCGGGAGTGGTCGCCGAACCACATCTGAGCGGGTTGCCCACGCTGGTGTTCCACCGCAGCAGCCAGCCCCCCGTGGAACTGGTAATAATCATCGGAATCGAGCAGATCGTGTTCCCGGTTGTCCTGGTTGTGCAGCACCACCTGCACGCGACTGAGGGCTGATTCCAGGCCGGTGCGGTCTTTCACGCCCTCACCACCTTCGTCGTACCGCCACTGACTCCAGCTCAGAAAGGCCTCGGCCAGATCACCCCGGTCCTCCCAGGCACCGCTGTCGATCACTGCCTGCAATCCAGCGCCGTAGGCCCCCGGGGCCGATCCGAAGATCCGACCCTGGGGTCCCTCTCGCCGCGAGAGCTCCGCCAGGGGATTGGCCTCCCCCGGTTCGTCCTGTGCCGCCACAAGGCGCTGAGCGCGATCAACCCAGGCCACCAGCTGGGGGAAGGCATCACGGAACAACCCTGAGATGCGCAGCAGCACATCGACCCTCGGCCTTCCCAGCAGAGACAACGGGATCAGCTCCAGATCGACCATCCGACGGGTCGGTCCATCCCAGACGGGACGAACCCCGATCAGAGCCAGCAACTGGGCGATGTCCTCGCCGCCGTTGCGCATGGTGGCCGTCCCCCACACAGACAGTGCCAGATGCCGCACCGGTTCTCCTTCCTCCAGCAGGTGCAGATCCAGCAGCTGTTCAGCCGAGCGGCGACCCAGATCCCAGGCGGCCTCGGTGGGCAGGCCCCTCAGATCAACGGAGTAGAAATTGCGGCCGGTGGGAAGCACATCGGGCCGTCCTCGGGTCGGCGCTCCCGATGGTCCAGCCGGTACACGACCTCCGGCGGCACCGCGGATCAGGGCGTGTCGCTCCTGGTCCGCACAACGGATGAGATCCGGCCACAGCCGGGTGAGCAATCGCTCCAGCACCGGATCCCGGGGGGTCCGTACCGACCAGTCGTGGATCGGAGCGGACAGGTCGCTTCCGGATCCCTGGCCGACCAGCCGGCTCACCAGACCCATGGCCTGGTTCTCGAGCCAGGCCGTGCCATCCCCCACGCGGCGCGCACGCGTGCAACCGAGCTCTCCCAGAAGCTGCTGGTCCGCCGCTGACAGCGGTTCACCGTCTTCATCCGACCAGGGATCGAACGCAAGACCGACCACCCGAGCCAGCGCCTGGATCAGGCCTGGACCCTCCCGACTCGGCGGCCGCGCCAGGGCGATCAGCAGTTCCAGTTCCGCCCCCGCAGACGGGCGGGTTCCGAGACGATGCAGACCGGTCCTGATCTGGGCTTCCTTCAGTTCGCAGAGATAGGTCTCGGCTGCATCCAAAGCGAGATCCAGTGCCGCTGAATCGGAATCGGCTTGCTCTGGATCCGGCAGACCGGGCCAGTCCAGATGCCGCAGCGTCTTGAGCACCTGCTGCTCCAGGTCGGCGCTTCGAGCGGCCCCCATCTGGCGAGCCTCCACCAGTTCATCCAGCAGCCCCTCAAGCCTCTGCAGAGGACCATGCAGGCCGGCCCGGCCCAGCGGAGGGGTCAGGTGATCCACAATCACGGCGTGGCCACGGCGTTTGGCCTGCGATCCCTCCCCCGGGTCATTGACGATGAAGGGGTAGAGATGCGGAATGGCCCCGAGCGCCAGCTGAGGCGCACAGCCTGCACTCAGTCCAACGGATTTGCCCGGCAGCCATTCGGCGCTGCCATGTTTGCCCACGTGCAGCATCAGGTGCGTCCCATGCCGCTCCCTCAACCACAGGTACTGCGCGAGATAGCGATGGGGTGGTGGCAGATCCGGTGAGTGCAGATCCGCGATCTGATCCGCGTCGTAGCCGCGGTCCGGCTGAATCAGCACCACCACATGACCGAATCGGAGTCCGTGCACGGGAAAGCCGAGCCCGGGCTCCAGGTCACAGGCCCTGTCCGGCGGTCCCCAGCGCTCCTCGATGCGTTGACGGGCCTCGGGGGGGACGGACTCCCACCACCGCTGGTAATCGGAGAGGCTCAGATGATCCAGTGGCTGACGATTCAGGCTCTCCGGAGCATTGGTGCGACCAGCGAGCAGGCTCTGCATCAGTGCCTCGCCATCGCAGGGGAGCGGTTCCCCACCAAGGGCCATTCCCTCCTGCTGAAGCCACTGCAGGATGGACAGACAGCTGGCGGGGGTGTCGAGTCCCACCCCGTTGGCCAGCCGACCGTCCCGCACCGGATAGTTCGCCAGCACCAGGGCAACCCGCCGTTGATTGGCGTCGGTCTCTCTCAGCCGCACCCAACGGCGGGCATGATCCACGAGCCAGCGGATGCCGTCGTCATCGGGAACCACCCCCGGAATCGCGGTGGCGAGCCGGGGATCATCCGTGCGCAGATCACGGAAACCGCAGGGCCGCGTGCAGAGACGGGCATCCAGCTCCGGCATGACCACTTGGAGCGTGAGGTCCAGCGGTGTCAGTCCGCGGCTGCCCGCGAGCCATTCCTCCCGGCTTCGTCCGCTGATCAGCAGCTGAAGCACCGGCAGATCCAGGTCATCCCACAGCGGACTGCCGAACCCGGCATCCGCACTGCGCACGGATGCGAAGGCCGTGCCACAGATCACGACCTCAACCTGTTCTCGGCGCAGCAGGTCCTTCACTCCGCGCTGAACGGCGGCATCACGCAGGCTGCTCACCCAGAGAAGACGTGGACAGAGGCCCTGAGATCGCAGAGCCGCGGTCAGGGCTTCCGCAAGACGCAGATCACCGCTCTGAAACAGCGCGCGATAGAGGACGACACCGATACGCGGCCCAGCGTCGGACTGCCAGTCCCAGGGCGATGGGTCGGGCATCGGGTGCACGCTGCCGGCATCCTCCGGCTGTGATTCGCCGTCCAGCAGACGCTGCAGAACCGCCAGCATCTGCAGCATGTTCCGCTCGCCGCCCTCGCGCAGACAGGCGGCCAGACGACCGGCCAGATCGGCATTGATCGAGCCCAGTTCGTGAAGATGAACGTCCTGATCAGCGGTACCGGCCAGGATCACCAGCTCGCGATCGGATGCGGCTGCGCACCAGCCCTGCAGCTGTTCAAGCCCGTAACTCCAGTGACCCCGACCACCGAGGAGGCGCACCACGATCGCCCTGGCCTTCGCGGCCGTGGTGCTCAGGTAGTGATCGAGCTGGGCCGGGTGGCCCAGACAGTCCAGAGCGAGCCCGCGAATCGTGGCTCGGAACACCGCTTCAGCGGCTGGTCGAGCCAACGCCCGGGACAGACAGGTGAGATCGGTTCCGGCACTCGTCAGGAAGAGCACATCCGCCGGCGGCTGCTCCACCAGCACAACGTCCTCCGGTGGATCGACCCCGGGACAGGTGGCGAGACGATGCATGCGGACATTCTCCTGCCCGGTGGGTGAGAAGATTCAGCCATCGGGCTCCACAGTGATGCATCAGTTCCTGCCCTACGCCTGGTTCCAGGGACAGTGCGTGCCCTTCGAGGACGCCAGGATCTCCATCGCCACCCACGCTCTGCACTACGGCACTGGAGCGTTCGGCGGCATGCGGGCCATCCCCGACCCCACTCAGGCCGGCACGATGCTGCTGTTCCGGGCCGATCGCCATGCTCGCCGGCTCAGTCAGAGTGCCCGTCTGCTGCTCACAGAGCTCAGCGAGGAGACGATCCTCTCCGCACTGACCGCCATGCTGCAGGCGAACAAACCTCAGCAGCCGATCTATCTGCGGCCCTTCGTTTACACCAGCGATCTCGGCATCGCGCCCCGGCTGCATCAGATCGAGACCGACTTCCTCATCTATGGCCTGCCGCTCGGCGACTACCTCTCACCGGAGGGAGTCAGCTGTCGCATCAGCAGCTGGACACGCCAGGAGGATCGCTCCCTGCCCCTGCGGGGCAAGATCAGCGGCGCTTACATCACCAGCTCTCTGGCCAAGACCGAAGCAGTGCAGAGCGGGTTCGACGAAGCGCTGCTGCTCAACAGCCGCGGCAAGGTCAGCGAGGCCAGCGGCATGAACCTCTTCCTCGTGCGCGATGGCGAGCTGATCACGCCTGGCGTCGAACAGGACATCCTGGAGGGCATCACCCGTGCCAGCGTCATCGAACTGGCGGAAACCATGGGCATCCGGGTGATCCAGAGGCCTGTCGACAAGACGGAGCTGTTCATCGCCGACGAGGTGTTCCTGACCGGTACAGCCGCCAAGATCACTCCCATCCGCCAGATCGAATCCACCACCCTCGGCACCGACAGGCCCGTGATGGAGTCGCTCCGCACCCGACTGGTCGCGATCACCGAGGGACGGGATCCGGCCTTCGAGCACTGGGTGACCCGGATCAGCATCTGAGTTCGAGGGATGCTCGCCACGGACTTTTCTTAGAGTCGGCGACTACTGGAAGGGTTCCATGGCAGCGACGGTGACCACCACATCCGTGGCGAATTCCCGTTTTCTCAGCCACCTGAACGGTCCCCGACGTCCCGTGCTCGTCTTCGACGGGGCCACCGGAACCAGCCTGCAGCAGATGGATCTGACGGCTGATGACTTCGGCGGTCTGGAACTGGAGGGTTGCAACGAGAACCTGGTGGTCACCCGGCCCGATGCCGTTCAGGCGGTGCATCGCCAGTTTCTGGAGGCGGGATGCGATGTGATCGAGACCGACACCTTCGGTGCCGCCTCGATCGTTCTGGCCGAATACGGCCTGGAGGACCACGCCCATGCCCTGAACAAGAAGGCGGCGGAACTCGCCCGGGAGATGGCGGATCAGTACAGCACCGCCGAGAAACCGCGCTTCGTGGCCGGTTCCATGGGACCCACCACCAAACTGCCCACCCTCGGCCACATCGATTTCGACACGATGCGCGCGTCCTTCCGGGAACAGGCGGAGGGCCTGATCGCCGGCGATGTCGATCTGTTCATCGTCGAGACCTGTCAGGACGTTCTCCAGATCAAGGCGGCACTGCAGGGAATCGAGGAGGCCTTCGAAGCCGCCGGTGAACGTCGTGCCCTGATGGTGTCGGTGACCATGGAGACCACCGGCACGATGCTCGTGGGGTCCGACATCGCCGCTGTGGTGTCGATCCTTGAGCCATTTCCCATCGACATCCTCGGGCTGAACTGCGCGACGGGACCGGAGCAGATGAAAGAGCACATCCGCTACCTCTCGGAGCATTCACCCTTCACCGTCAGCTGCATTCCCAATGCCGGGCTTCCGGAGAACATCGGCGGTGTGGCTCATTACCGTCTGACGCCGACGGAACTGAAGATGCAGCTGATGCACTTCGTGGAGGACCTGGGAGTGCAGGTGATCGGAGGTTGCTGCGGCACCACACCTGCCCACATCAGCGCACTCTCGGAGCTCTCCGCGGAACTGAAACCGGCGGAACGGAGCCGTCGCAGCAGTGAGCCGTCCGCGGCCTCGATCTACGGAATCACGCCGTATCACCAGGACAACTCCTTCCTGATCATCGGAGAGCGACTCAATGCCAGCGGCAGCCGCAAAGTGCGAGAGCTGCTGGCGGAGGAGGACTGGGACGGACTGGTCTCCGTGGCCCGCGGTCAGGTGAAGGAGAACGCCCACGTCCTGGACGTCAACGTCGACTACGTCGGACGCGACGGCGAGCGGGATATGCACGAACTGGTGAGCCGTCTGGTCACCAACGTCAACCTGCCGCTGATGCTTGACTCCACCGAGTGGCAGAAGATGGAAGCCGGCCTCAAGGTGGCTGGTGGCAAGTGCATCCTCAACTCCACCAACTACGAAGACGGGGATGAGCGCTTTTTCAAGGTGCTTGACCTTGCGCGCCGCTATGGCGCCGGTGTCGTTGTCGGCACCATCGATGAAGACGGCATGGCCCGGACCGCTGAGCAGAAGTTCGCCATCGCCCAGCGGGCGTACCGCGATGCCCTGGAGTTCGGCATTCCTGCTGAGGAGATCTTCTATGACCCTCTGGCCCTGCCCATCTCCACCGGGATCGAGGAGGACCGACTCAACGGCAAGGCCACCCTCGACGCGATCCGGCTGATCCGCGAGAACCTCCCCGGCGTGCATGTGGTGCTGGGGGTGAGCAACGTCAGTTTCGGGCTCTCACCTGCCGCACGGATCACGCTCAACTCCGTTTTCCTTCACGACTGCTGCCAGGCCGGCATGGATGCCGCGATCGTCAGCCCAGCGAAGATCCTGCCGCTGATCAAGATCAGCGAAGACCATCAGACGGTGTGCCGTGATCTGATCAACGACAAGCGTCGCTTCGACGACGGCATCTGCGTTTACGACCCCCTCACCGAGCTCACCAAGCTGTTCGAAGGTGTGAGCGCCAAGGAAGCGCGGGCATCCGGACCATCCCTGGCTGACCTTCCCGTGGAAGAACGTCTCAAGCAGCACATCATCGATGGTGAGCGGATCGGCCTGGAAACGGCCCTGAAGGAAGGCCTGACCAGCTACAAGCCGCTGCACATCGTCAACACCTTCCTGCTGGACGGCATGAAGGTGGTGGGTGAGTTGTTCGGCAGCGGTCAGATGCAGCTGCCTTTCGTGCTCCAGAGCGCCGAGACGATGAAATCAGCGGTGGCCTTCCTGGAGCCGCACATGGAGAAGAGCGAGGGAGAGAGCAGCAGCAAGGGCAAGTTCCTCATCGCCACCGTCAAAGGCGATGTCCACGACATCGGCAAGAACCTGGTGGACATCATCCTCACCAACAACGGCTACGAGGTCGTCAATCTCGGCATCAAACAGAGCTGTGAAGCGATCATCGAGGCCCAGCACGAACACAAGGCCGACTGCATCGCGATGAGCGGCCTTCTGGTGAAGTCGACCGCCTTCATGAAGGACAACCTCAGCGCCTTCAATGAGGCGGGCATCGACGTTCCCGTGATTCTCGGAGGCGCTGCACTGACGCCTCGGTTCGTTCAGAAGGACTGCCGCGAGGTCTACAACGGCAAGGTGGTGTACGGACGGGATGCCTTCGCTGATCTGCGTTTCATGGATGCGCTGATGGAGGCGAAGGGGCAGGACGGCTGGAGCAACACCACCGGATTTCTGAACGGAGCACCGCAGGGTGTCGGGCTGGACGAGCCGGAAGCCGAGGAGACCAGCAGCAACGGCAGTTCAGCCCCGAAGGACACTCCCCAGCAGCCTCAGACCCCGGTGAGCACCGAACGCTCGGAGGCGGTGCCTGCCGAGCCGGCTGCGACGCCTCCCTTCCTGGGTTCGGCTCTGCTGGACGAGGGTCAGATCGCACTTGAAGAAGTGTTCCCATACCTGGATCGCAATGCTCTGTTCGCCGGGCAGTGGCAGATCCGCAAAACCCAGCAGCAGAGCCGTGAGGAGTACGACGCGATGCTGGCTGAGAAGGCGGAGCCGGTCCTGGAGCAGTGGATGGCCCGTTGTCTGGATGAAAAGCTGCTCACACCGCGGGTCGCCTACGGCTATTTCCCCGTCGGAAGAGACGGCAACAGCCTGCGTGTCTTCGACGTGAACGGGGCCGAGGAGCTGGGGCGCTTCGATCTACCCCGTCAACGTTCTGGGAACCGTTACTGCATCGCTGACTTCTTCCAGGACCTCGGATCTGATGGCCGTCCGGCCGATGTTCTGCCGATGCAGGCGGTCACCATGGGGGAACGGGCCAGTGAAGTGGCCCAGGAGCTGTTTCAGGGCGATCGCTACAGCGACTACCTCTATTTCCACGGTCTCGCCGTGCAGATGGCGGAAGCTCTGGCCGAGTGGGTGCATGCGCGGATCCGGACGGAACTCGGTTTTGCCGATCCCTCCGACATGCCTCTGCGGGATGTTCTGGCGCAGCGCTACCGCGGCAGTCGCTACTCATTCGGATACCCCGCCTGTCCGAATGTGGCCGATTCAAGACAGCAACTGGCCTGGCTCGATGCGGAGAGAATCGGTCTGACCATGGATGCCAGCGATCAGCTGGCACCGGAACAGAGCACGACCGCTCTCGTGACGATCCACAGCCAGGCGCGCTATTTCAGCGCATAACCTGAATCGCCTCTTTTTGAAGACCATGGCGATTGCCGGACCCGACGGCGTGGATGCCGCCATCCAGGCGGGCGTTGATCTCGACGGCAGCCCCATCCCCCAGGAGATGCTCAGTCTCTACAACGAGGTGATGGATCTGGAGAGCCAGCGTGCCCGCAGCGGTGTGCTCAAGTCCATGCGCAACCGCGTGGTCAAGACCGGCGCCAAGCATTTCGATCAGGCTGCTCTCAATCAGCGACTGATCGAGGCCGGCTGGGACGGCCTCAAGGCCAAGGAGATCGCCTTCTACTTCAGCTGAAGGCTCCCTTCGAGCTCGGTTGCATCAGTCCTGGCAGAGCTTCTCCATGGTGTCGATCACTTCCTGCTGAAACTCGTCGAGGGCATTCGATTCGCTCAGATCGATGCCTTCGCCGGCAGCATTCTGAGCCAGATCCTGAAAATGAAACGCACCCTCCCCGTTGGCCAGGAACTCGATCGCCGAGCTCTCACCGCTCTCGCGAAAGGCGTCGCACAGCGCGAGAAAGGCGGCGTCTTCGGTGAACTCCCAATCCATCGAGTGGACATGACTGAACGACCTTTAACGCCTTCCCCCAGGGGTCCGTCAACCGTCTGACGTCGAAATGTGCCACTCCTTCGGCAGACTCCTTGCACCTGGACTGTTCGGATGACCAGCAGCAGCCCTGCAACTTCAACCACCAGAAACGTTCTCGGAGAGACCCTGGTGCAATGCGGCTGTCAGCCGATGACCGGCTGGTATCGCAACGGTTTCTGCGAAACCGATCCCACCGATCTCGGCCAGCACAGCATCTGCTGTGTGATGAACGAATCCTTCCTGACGTACAGCAAGGCGCAGGGAAATGACCTGTCCACCCCGGTGCCGGCCTTCCGATTCCCCGGGCTGAAGCCCGGAGATCACTGGTGCGTCTGCGCGCCGCGCTGGAAACAGGCTTACGACGACGGGATGGCCCCTCCTGTGCGACTCGAGGCAACGGAAGAGTCCGCATTGGCGGTGGTGAGCCTGGAGCAGCTCCAGGAACATGCTCACCAGGGGATGACCTGACCGTCCCAGGCAAGAAACTGCCCGGACTGCTCAGGGGTCTGCTGCAGCAGCAGGTCCACCAGATGGTCCGCTGACCGCTGAGGCGGGAACAGCTGCTCCGGCGGGACAAAACCATGAAAGGGCCGTGACAGGTCCGTGTCGGTGGTTCCGGGGTGGAACAGGCTGACGGTGGCCCGTGGCCAGCGCCTCGACCATTCGATGCTGAGGCAGCGCAGCAACTGATTCTGCGCTGCCTTTGCCGCCCTGTAGCCATACCAGCCGCCACTGCGGTTGTCCGTGATGCTTCCGACCCGGGCACTGAGACTGGCGAAGTGAAAGGGCTGAGCGCGCCGGAGTAGGGGTTCCACGGCCTTGGCCAGCAGAACCGGAGCGATCGCATTGATGCCGAACTGTTCACTGAGTTGTCGGCGTTCAACCTGGCGGAGCCTCTTCTCCGGAGCCAGATCAGGGCCGTGCAGACGTCCGCTGCAGTTGAACACCAGCCGCAGCGGCAGTTCGGTCTCCGCCAGCTGTGAGGCCAGAGCATCCAGGGAATCGTCATCCTCCAGATCCAGACGCAGATCCTGAAGCGGGGGGCCACTGCGACCGGCGGTCAGCAGCGTGAGATCCGGACATCTGCGGCGGAGCGTTGAGGACATCGCTGTTCCGATCCCCCCGGTCCCGACGACCAGGGCGAGGCCACGCCAAGAGGCAGGATCCGCTGTTGACACGATCGGTGCTCTGAATGCCCGTGTCGTCTAAGTGATTTCGGCGATGATTCGGGGGTCCAGCCTGGCTGCACCGTGCCGGTCTCCCCACAGCGCACCCTCATGCTCGCAGGGATCACTGGGGCGGTCCTTGCCGGGGCATGGTCGATGGGCCGCTCGGACAGTCCCTTCATCAAGCCCCGTGCATCCGCCGCAACGTCCGCACGGCTTCTGGACCTGCTGCAGGCCCCCCCGCGCCCTGCTGAACAACTCAACACGGCAGGGGACGCCTCCACGACGGCAACGCGACCACGCATCGTTCCGGAGATCCCGGAGCCCCAGGGCCCTGTGACGCTGCCCATCCGTGTGGCACTCCTCAGTCAGGCACCGATCCGATCCCTGACACCCATCGCAGGTTGCCGCTGCAGCCTTCCTGACGGACGCGTCCTCGACAGTCAGCAGCTCGAGATCGTCATCAGCACGAGGCAGACGGGCCAGTTCCACTGCCGGGGAGGGCGCCTGAGGATCAACAACAGGACGTACGGAGACGCCCTGCACCTGATCAACCGTGGGGAGGGCTGGCTGGCGGTGAACGAACTGGATCTGGAGGACTACATCGCCTCTGTGGTCGGTGGGGAAATGCCGGCCTACTGGGAGATGGAAGCACTCAAGGCCCAGGCTGTGGCCGCCCGCTCCTACGCGATGGCCCATCTCGCCCGCCCCGCCTCCTCGGATTACCACCTGGGTGACACGACACGGTGGCAGGTCTTTTCAGGAGATCAGAGCGTCAGCGAGCGCACGCTGAGGGCAGCCAGGGACACGCAGGGCATCATCCTCAGCTACGACGGAGGAATCGTGGAGAGCCTCTACGCCGCCAACAGCACCATCAGTGCCGAGGCCCACGGGCATCTCGGAGCCAGCATGAGCCAGACGGGAGCGCAGGAGCTGGCCTCCAGGGGACTGAAGTACAACGAGATCCTCGGCAGCTATTACCAGGGCGCTTCTCTGGCCCGCTTACGGATCGATGGGAACTGAGCAGATCTGGGAACAGGCTCTGGCCTGCAGCGAGACGGCTCTGGCGGCATCAGCGCTGGTGCCGCTGCCCACCAGTGTCCACGCCCTGGCCGGGGCGGATGGCTTGGACTTCGAGCTGCGGCATCTCACCGGAACCACACCGAAGCACCTGCGGGCCGCGGGTCCGCGTCCGAATCCATTTCGACCGTGGGATCAACGGCTGGCGGTCCGTTCGGTCGGAGAGCACCACACCCTGATTCTCAACAAGTTTCCGGTCCAGATCGGTCACATGCTTCTGATCACATCCGAGTGGGCTCCTCAGTCGGGATGGCTGACGGAGAGAGACTGGCAGGCTCTTGCCTCCGTGGACAGCGACACGACCGGGCTCTGGTTCTTCAACAGTGGCCCGGATGCAGGGGCCAGTCAGCCGCATCGACATCTGCAGCTGTTGCCGAGGCATGTCGGCCAGGCCGTGTGTCCTCGGGACCGTTGGTACCGGATGCGCTCGTCACGTCCCGGCAGGTCGGATGGTGATCTGCTGGAACAGAGCTGCGCCGTGGCACCGATGGACGCGGCCGCCTGCAGCGGCGAACGACTCTCCGCCACGTACCGGAACCTCTGCGGAAGCCTGGGGATCGGCAGTCCCGAAGAGATGGACAGGCCCCGGCACCCTTACAACATCCTTCTCTGCAGGGACTGGATGGCTCTGGTGCGACGCTCGAGAGACGGTGTGCACGGCTTCAGCGTCAACGCCCTCGGCTTCGCCGGATATCTGCTGGCCACGGAGAGCTCTGATCGAGACTGGCTGAACGCGGTGGGGCCGGAGGAGCTGTTGCGACAGGTGGCGCGGAACCATCCGTGATTTCAGAAACGTCCGTGGAATCACGGATGCGGCCTGACTTTCATTAAGGCATCGCTGGAGGTAGGGAGTCGCCGACGACGTCCCGGATCCATCGAAACAACCCACCATCAAGACATCAACAGCAATTCACAGGCGCAACCGGAGAGTGGAGGAGCATCTCCAGCTGGTCAGACCGATCGCTCTCAGCTTCGCCAGGCGCAGCGGCCAATGCGGCGAGGATCTCACCCAGGTGGGGATGCTCGGGCTGATCAAGGCCTCGTCGGCCTATCAGGTCGGCGGCCCGGTTCCCTTCCAGGCCTTCGCTCGACCGCATATCCGCGGTGCGATCCTTCATTACCTGCGGGATCGATCAGCGCTGATACGGCTTCCGCGTCGTGTCGAGGAGCAGGCTCAGCGGCTCTGCCGGCAACCGATCGATCAGCTGGATGCCAAAGAGCAGCTGGTGGTGGCGCGGTATCGGAACAAAACCCGATGGTGTGACCTCGATGATGTTGCCGCTGAATCAGGTGAAGACCATCTGATTGATCTGGTTGCAGAGGATCGACGCAACCAGGTGCGCGAAGCTCTGAACGATCTTCCCGGACAGGAACGGGACGCGATCGTGCGGGTGGTCCTGCAGGGGGCCTCTCTGCGAGCAGTCGCCAGAGACAGCGGCGTTTCGGCGATGACGATTCAACGTCGCGTCAAACGCGGGCTCGGCAGCCTGTCGGCAGCGCTGAAGCAAAGTCAGCTATCAGACTGAGCGTCCCGATCGATCTGCCGCTGCAGAGTGTCCATCGCAGCGGTGACAGCAGCGAGCTGACGCTCCAGACCATCACGCCAGAAGGTCAGCATGGCCATCTTGCGGGACTGGTGATGGCGACGGCGGCTGGCCTGATCAACACCGGAATCGCAGCAGAGGGGCGGGAACATCTCAGAGGGAATCACCGAGATGATCCTGGCGGAAATGATCTGTGGATGCGTTCCGGACGCATGTGCTTGGCGAGGGATGTCAGGCGCATTACCTTTAGCCACTGTCGAGTGGGTTTCAGAGGAGGCCGGCATCAATCGGCAAGCCTCTGAGCACCTTGGTTCATGGCGATCAGGCGAGATTCACTGCTGGTTCTGATCCTGGCCACCGGTGCCGGCACGCTCCTGGAGGTGAGCCTGCCGACGCCCGCGCGGTCCTACGTCGCCCTGATGGCCGGTCAGCGGGCGAGAGCCCTCAACGGTCGGTTCAACAACGTGCCGGTTCTGCACTCCAATCAGCCCGAGATCGTGACGGGGCCTGGGATTCTTGTTGACACCGCGAAAGGGGCGGCCATCGCTGCGGAAACCAACCGACCGCTGCGCAATGCGGAATACACCTTCGAGGGTGAATTCGGCGTTCACATGCACCACAAGTATTACCCGGACGACAAGAACAAGCTGGGCGGCCGTCGAAAGCGCGGGCTGCTCACACTGGCCCTGATCGCCTCCAATCCCGGCAAACGTCCCGTCACCCTCCGTTTCGATCGGGGCTCCGTCAAGAACAGCTTCGAGGCGCCGTATCACCCCAACAACCTGATGGGGGTCAAGCCCCTGGGCAAACGTCCATGGAACACAGGCCCCGGTGACGCCACGGCGGTCCAGATGCTTCGCAATGAACTGGATCGACGTCTTGAACGCAGCATCACGATTCCTGCCCGCGGTCGGGCAGTGGTGGTGAGCACAGTGCTGCCGGCACGGGGCATTGCCAATGGGTTGCTGCGTGGACGGAGCGACGGACCGTTCACGATGGCGGTCATCGCTGCTGAGGAAACCAAGCTGGACGCTGAACTGATCGCGGTGCTCGATGCAGGTCGCCTCGCACCCGGACGGGTGTATCTCGATCGGGTCCGGGAGATTCAGCAACGGAAAATCTTCTCGCGCGTCGCCGGAGTCGCACTCGGGGATTCCTATCAGGCATCGATCAAGCACGATCTGCGACGCGGATCTCTGCATGTGCCGCTCACCAGCACGGAGCGTCACAACTTCGGAACCCGTGATGTGCAGGTCAACCAGTTGACGACACGCATGCTCGATTCCGCTCTCGACAACGTCGGGACCTACGGCGTCCGCTACGACGTCTCCCTGAACCTGTCCGGATCAGGACAACATCAACTGGTGATGAGCCATCCGGTGGTCTCAGGCAAGAAGCCCTTCACGGCCTTCAGAGGGTCCATCCGCATTGAATCGGATCAGGGTGCCAAGGAGGTGCATGTCGGCCTGAAATCAGGGGAAAGTCTCGCTCTCACTGACCTGCGCCTGAAAGAGGGGCAGGTCAATCCGGTGAAAGTGAGCCTGGTCTACCCCGCCGATGCGACACCGGGTCACCTGCTCAGCGTGGTTCCTGTGCAGCAACTGGCGATGCTGCACAGACGGCAGGAACAGCAGCGTGCCGCACAGAAGAAGCTTGAGGAGCAGAAAGCACGCAAGGTGAACCCGAAGGCACCTCCCCCGAATCTGACGACACCGACCAAGACGGCTGGCCAATCGAAACCGAAACCCACGACCAAGACGACTCAGCCGTTGCCACCGCCGCCGCCGCCACCGATCCCGGCGATCGTGCCTTCGGTTGATGCGATGCAGTCGGATGCGATCCGCACACAGCAGCAATGGCTTCGGACCCTGCAGGGTCGATAACCTTCCGGCAGCAGTGTCGTCTGATTGGCTGACGAGGAGTCCGCGAAACGACAGATCACATTGATGCTGGCCGGACGGTACGTCGACGTCCTCGACCGGTTGAAGAAGGAGTTCGGGGTGCGTTCCCGCGGCAAGGTGCTGGAAACTCTGCTGGAGGATCTCGTCTGCAGCGCGGACGCCGAAGACGCCGATCCGGTTCCGCAGCCGAGCGAACCATCGACCAACGACGATCCTCAGGATTCATCCGATGCCAGCAGCCTGGTTCTCATCGGCCGAACGGCAGATGCAAACGAAACGTCGGAGCCTTCGCTGCCATCGTCGGCGTCTCCAGGTGCCAGTGCGTCAGTCGGTATTGACCTGCCCGGTTTCGTGCGTCGCCGCACGACACAGCTGAAGGAGTCACTGTCCGATCCCAGACCGTCTGGACGTTCTCAGGCGGACCCTCTGCTCTCGCCGGTCAGCCATGACGATCTGATCGCGGCCGGTGGGGCGGCTGAGGAACATTGGCGATCTTTGTACGGCCAGGATCCCGGCGAGACCGTCGTGGAAGCAGCGATGCTCTGGCTGGGCCGAGACCTCTGGCCAAGCGTTGATGCCAGCGACGGACGACCGTTCACCTGGACAGCGGCCAACGCGGCGATTCAGGAGCTCTGCCCCGAATGGAACCTTGCGGAACCGTCTCTCGCTCGTGTGATGGTCGTCGCCGGTGCCCTGGAGGATCCCTTTGCAACGGCGTTCCTGGCGGAGCGCATGCCAACGCTGGTTCGGCGTTTCGTGAATCGCTTCCGGCGCAGTCGACAGGTGACCTCCTTCGAGACTCTGGAGTCGACCATGACCGTGCATGGGGCTTTGAAACTCCTTGGCCTGTCAACGCAGGCTGGTGCTTCGGTGACGCTGAACTCGATCCGAGAGGCCTACAAGACCCGCGCCCTCGATGAGCATCCGGACGCCGGTGGCTCAACCGAATCGATGCGCCGACTGAATGAGGCCTACCGCCTGCTCCGGGAGCTGTACCGCCAGAGATAGATCATGCGTCTCATCTGCGACGCATGGCAAGTCTCGGCGAGCGCCTCTTGCGAGACGGCCGAGACTGAATTGATTCCGTTTCCGAGTGGCTGCGAACGATCAACCAGGCGCTGAGAGCGAGCATGGCGACGCAGCCACAGAGCGCCAGGAGTTCCAGAGAGTTGTTGACCTCGAAGTCGATCATCTTCTTGAAAGCGGAAACAATCAGAGCCACAACAATCACGTTGGTGAGATTGTGCTTCAGGCTTTCCAGGCTGCTGACCGAGAGCAGATTGGCGTGCTGCTCATCATCACCTTCATGGCGGGGGTCCAGGTCTGAAATCACGAGCTCATAGATGCCATATCCAAAAATCAGCAAAGCGATACCGATCACGAAGTAATCCACACCTCCGACCATCTGAGCAATCGATTTGGCCTGCAACGACGAACTGCCGATCGGGTGACTCAGCAAACGCCAGAACGCCGAGAGCACCTCGCTGGCACCAATCGCAAAGCAACCAATGCTTCCAAGCAGACTCAGCAGCACTGGCACAATGCTGATCAGCCGGAAGCGCCAGATCATGCGCTCGAAACGTCGTTCAAGGAGTGTGGTCGGCACGAACCGGATCAAAGCTCAGCGAAGACTAGTGAAGCGCCAGCGCTAAGCCATCGCAGCACTCCTGTCCTAGTCCCGTCATGAGACCACGTAAGAGTCTCATGCGAGATTCCCGAGTAAGAATGAACAATGGTTTTTGCATAATTTCACCCGCATCAACCTGTCAATCCTCGACAACAACAGTCGCCCTCAGAAAATTCTGATTGTGATGCTTAATAGCAGCGTCCACGTCCGGTCCAGAGATTGAACGGCCGCTCTGGAACCCAGTGAGGAAGGGCATCAGATGGCTTGCGTACCTGCTGTAGACACAGATACGCAAGCCTGAAATCACCAAAAGCGACCAATCACGCCCATCATGCGTCGCATCCAGGACCAGACATAAGTCTTAGGCCGAGTCTTGCCAGGGAATCGCAAGCAAGCCTGCCAATCCCATAAAAAAAGCCCTGGACGCATCATGCGACCAGGGCCGTGTCTCGACTGAGACGGAGGAGATGAATCAGGTGGAGGTCTGCATCCCCTGGATCAGAAAATCGAAGTACGGACCAGCCACCATGCTCTGCTGCTCAGAAAGAAGTGACAGGGCTGCGGCCTTCATCGTTTTCATCGCTTCCACCATTCCGGGCATGGGGACCCCGAGGCTGTTGTACATCTCACGGGCACCGACCAGACCGATGTCCTGGATCATTTCAGTGCTGCCGGCGAGGACGCCGTAGGTCACCAGACGCAGGTACCAGCTGTAATCACGCAGACACTGTGCACGCTGACGCTGGCCGTAGGCGTTGCCGCCGGGTGCCACGTACTCAGGCTTGCGCAGAAAGAGCTGTTTGGCGGCTTCATCCACGATCTTCTTCTCGTTGTCGGTCAGCACCCTGACCACCGAGATGCGCATGGCACCCTGGCCGAGAAAGTCGACCATCGAGCGGAGTTCTCCGCTGGTCGGATACCGCAGATCCTCATCTGCCTGAAGGATGAGATCCCGGACGACGCTCATGGAACAGAACAGGCTCAGTGGAGTTTAGTGGTCTCACGTGGGTCCTCCGCTGATGCAGAGCCCGGTGTTACGCCATTGCAATGCCTGACTGCGACGGACACGATCAGGACCCGCAGGTTCCCCGTCCCGGTCTGATCGTCGATCTCGAGGCAATCGACCTTGACCGTGAAGGTCGTGGATTGGCCCGTTGGAACTCCTGGGTCGTGGTGGTCCCGGATCTGCTTCCCGGAGAGCGGGCCAGGGTTCAGCTGCAACAACGTCAGAAGGCTCAGTGGCTCAGTCGTCGACTGGAGTTGCAGCACCATTCCCCCGAACGGCGATCCAGTCCATGCATCCTGGCGAAGGACTGCGGAGGCTGCACTCTTCAGCACTGGCAGGACGACGCTCAGACGCAGTGGAAACAACGATCACTCGAGCAGACCCTTCAGCGCGTCGGGTCGCTCTCCCACGAGCCCGAAGCCGTGCTGGTGAATCGTGACCGTTGTCTCGGCTATCGCAACCGGGCACTGATTCCGCTGCGCCGGGAACCGGATGGACGTCTGCGCATGGGGTATTTCCGTCGCGGCAGCCATCGGATTGTCAATCTGAATCGCTGTCCGGTGCTTGATGCACGGCTGGACCCTCTGCTGGAGCCGCTGAAACGGGATCTGGAGCGCAGCGCTCTTCCCGCTGATCATGATCTTCAGGGCCGTGATGGCCTGCGCCATCTGGGCCTGCGCATCGGTCATCACACCGGGGAGGTGCTGATCAGCCTGATCAGCAGCCGTGAGGATCTGCCCGGACTCCGGGAACTGGCAACCCGCTGGCTGAGCCGCTGGCCGAGCGTGCGTGGGGTGACCCTGAACCTGCAACCGAAACGCAGCAACCTGATCCTCGGAGCGGAGACACGGTTGCTCGGCGGTAGCCCCTGCATCGAAGAACGCTTCTGCGGGCTGAGCCTCTCCCTGGGCACTACCACCTTTTTCCAGATCAACACCCCCCAGGCCGAGCGGATCGTCGGCCTCATCCGCGATTGGTTCGCCGCTGAACTCGACTCGGGATGTCTTGTTGACGCCTACTGCGGCATCGGCACCATCAGCCTCCCTCTCGCTGCAGCCGGATTTGATCTGGTGGGGGTGGAACTGAATCCGGATTCGATCGAACAGGCCCGCAGTAACGCGCGGATGAACGGGCTGCACGACCGGTGCCGGTTCGTCGCCGGGGATGTCGCTGACCATCTCGGCCAGGCACTGGCCGGCTGTGATGGCCTCGTGCTGGACCCACCGCGACGTGGGCTGGACGATCGAGTGATCGAAGCGATCCTCGGATCTCCACCACCGCTGTTGGCCTATCTCAGTTGTGATGCCGCCACGCAGGCCAGGGATCTGCGCCGGCTGGTCGGGCCGTCCGGTTGCTACCGGCTGGAACGTCTCCAACCCATTGACTTCTTCCCGCAGACCAGCCACCTGGAAAGCCTGGCGCTGCTGAAACGCATCAGCTCCTGAGCTCAGCCCCGAACTGCTTCTCCAGGGCCTTCCGGATCTTGTCGTGCACCGGCTGCACCTCCTCGTCCTTGAGCGTTGACTTGCCGCGGTAGCGCAGACGGAATGCCTGGCTCGCCTTGCCGGCTCCCAGTTGATCGCCTTCAAAGCGGTCGATGAGCTCCACCTGTTCCAGCAACGGCTTTCCGGCTTTGCGGATGGCCTGCATCAGATCGGACGATGGACACTGTTGATCGACCACCAACGCCAGATCCCGTTCGCTGAAGGGCACCGTCGGGAATGGACGGAACCCTGTCACCCAGCGGTTGCTGCGGGTCGCAGCCTCGAGAACGCGGCTGAGATCCAGTTCGAACAGGTAGGTGGCCTCCGGCAGATCATGGGCTTCGGCCAGAGCGGGATGCAGCTGCCCGAAGCATCCGAACGGTCGACCTTCAAGGATCAGCGTCGCCGCACGGCCGGGGTGCAGACGGGCGTCGCTGTCGAGTCGACGGTCACTGATCTCCAGCTTCAGCGCCTGCATCACCTGGCCCAGGACGCCACGTGCCTCGAAATAATCGAGGTGCACGGGTTTACCGCTGCTGGACCAGCGTTCCAGTCGACGTTCGCCGCAGATCATGCCGCTGAGAGAAGCGGACTGGTCGACGGCATCGGCTCGGCCGCTGAAGGTGTGACCGAGCTCGAAGATCCAGCAACCCGTCTGGGACGCCTTCAGATTGCGCACGCAGACCTGAAGGTGTTCTTCCCAGAGGTTGGTGCGCAGGTGGCTGGTTTCCGCCAGCAGAGGATTCGTGAGCGGGATCCGGTGTTCCGTTTCACTGGGACCGACCAGCGACAGCGTGGTGATCTCCTGAAGACCACAGCCACTGAACAGACGACGCAGACGGCGTTCGGCCTGCTGGGTCGGTGTGAGGCGTCCCGGAACGATCGGATCAGGCAGATGGGAACCGAAGCGATCGAAGCCCACGAGACGGGCCACCTCCTCGATCAGGTCGACTTCGCGGCAGAGATCCTGTCTGCGTGAGGGTGGGGCGATCACCTGCCAGCCTTCATCCATCGCCGTGAGCTCACAGCCGAGGGCCGTCAGGCAGCGTTCGATCTCCGCATCCTCCAGATGCCGGACCTCCTCCTGCGACTCCAGTGATCCGAGCAGACGCTGCAGGGCTTCACGTCGCAGCAGAACAGGCTTCGACTCGGGCGACACATCGCCGCACACCCAGCGCCCCGTGACCCGGCAACGGAACAGATCCTCAAGCAGTTCAACGGCACGGACGCTGCAGGCCAGGGTGAGATCCTTCGGCAGTCCCTTCTCGAAACGGGCGCTGGCATCGGTGCGCAGGCCGACGGACCGGGCCGTTTCTCGAACGGAGGAGGGCGTGAACATCGCGGATTCCAGCCAGATGCGCCGGGTCGCCTCGGTGACGCCGCTCTCGCGACTGCCGATGACCCCGGCCAGAGCCACCGGACGGTCGTGGCAGGTCACCACCTGTGCCCTCGGGTCGAGGACGAGCTCTCGGTCATCCAGTCCGGTGAACGCTTCGCCCTCACGGGCCTGTCGCAGTCCGAAGCTGGCGGCATCCACCGGCTGGCCGGTCAGCTGCTCCAGGGCATCAGCGTCAAAGGCATGCAGGGGCTGGCCCTGCTCGAGCATCACCACGTTGGTGACGTCGACCACGGCATTGACGCGATTGATGC
The DNA here is from genome assembly GCF_000737575.1 of Synechococcus sp. KORDI-49. Classification (NCBI taxonomy): domain Bacteria; kingdom Bacillati; phylum Cyanobacteriota; class Cyanophyceae; order Synechococcales; family Synechococcaceae; genus Synechococcus; species Synechococcus sp. KORDI-49. The sequence continues at coordinate 350,653 of NZ_CP006270.1, forward strand.
CGGCGCGTTCCAGGCGATCCTTCACCCATGCGGGTGAACTGACGGAACCGTCGATGCCCTCGATCGAGGTCAGGCCATAGAGACCACCCCGTCGCATGGCCGCGTCACTGGCCTCGGAGGTGTTCAGCGACTGGTGATCCGGATTCAGCGTGAGGGCCGGAAGGTTGAGCGGAGCGCCGGTGAGGGCGGCGACCTCACGGGCGATGCCCACCATGGAAAGACCGTCGGGCCGGTTCGCGGTGATCGCGAGATCGAGCACGGTGTCATCGAGACCAAGCACAGAGGCCGCCGCAGCACCAGGCTCGAGCGTTGCCTCCACCAGATCATCCAGAACGGCGATGCCGTCGGAGTCGTTCTCCAGCCCCAGTTCCGACAGGGAGCAGATCATTCCGTTGCTGGCGACGCCACGCAGCTCACCGGCCTTGATGGTGAGATTGACTGCCGGCAGTACCGCTCCGACCCTGGCCACAGGAACATGGATCCCGGCGCGGACGTTGGCGGCACCGCAGACGATCTGGAGCGGCTCCGCTGCTCCGACATCAACACGGCAGACACTCAGTTTGTCGGCATCGGGATGTTTCTCCCGTTCGATCACCTTCCCGACCACAACCCCCCGGGCCCGGGCGCTCAGATCATCGATCTCGTCCACCTCGAACCCTGCCATGGAGAGACGTTCCGCCAGTGCATCGACGGAATCGTTCACCTGGACCAGTTGCTGTAACCAGGAGAGAGAGACCCGCATGGGGGAAGGCAGGAAGCGCGCGTGATCCTAAGAAGCGTCGGTGGGAGGTCCCAGCGGCATCAGCGGGTAAGCTCTTTGTTTGTCAATCCGCTTCGCACTGCGGCGCAACGTCCTTTATGGCCAAGAACAAGGGCGTCCGGATCGTGATCACTCTCGAGTGCACCGAATGCCGGTCCAATCCCGCCAAGCGTTCCCCTGGCGTGTCCCGTTACACGTCAGAGAAGAACCGCCGGAACACCACCGAACGGCTGGAGATCAAGAAGTTCTGTCCCCACTGCAACAAGATGACGCTCCACAAGGAGATCAAGTGATCTTGCAGGCCTGCCTTCCTTCCATCCGTTCCTGACTCATGTCCAGCTCCTTCTTCAAGAAGCGTCTTTCTCCGATCAAGCCCGGCGATCCCATCGATTACAAGGATGTGGATCTGCTCAAGAAATTCATCACCGAGCGGGGCAAGATCCTCCCTCGCCGTCTCACCGGTCTGACAGCCAAACAGCAGCGTGATCTCACCAATGCTGTGAAGCGTGCGCGGATCGTCGCGCTGCTGCCGTTCGTGAATCCCGAAGGCTGATCGGCCACCGTTGAAGCCAGCCATCCAGACAGACGCGATTGTCGGGCTCGTCCTCAGGGGACAGCCCCTGATCGGTCGTGTTCTGTCTTCCAGGGGCAGCCGAGCGAGTATCGGATTCGGCGGTCAGCGCCGCGACCAGGAACTGCCTCAGAGGGATCTGACGGTGATCGCAGGGCTGGAGCCGGCTGCATCCCGGCAGCCCCTGCCGACGCCTGAAGCCATTCAGGACTGTGGCGTCAGTGCGCGAGCCGTGGCGGAAACCTGGTGGTTGCTGATCAGCGATCACAACGGTTCTGACGACGATCTGCCCTGCCTGTCCCTGGTGGAACTCGCCGATCTGGTGATGGCCTCCGTGACCCTGGCTTCCATAGCGGCGCTCTGGGACTGGTTGCATGGGCCGCAGCTGTGGTTTCGGCTGCGACGGGATCGTTCGCTGCAGGTGCGCCCACTCACGGAGATCCAGCGCCAGCGCGGCAGAAACAAGCAGCAGAGATTGCTGCTTCAACACCAGCAGCGGCAACTGGATCTGCTGCGTTCACCGCGACCGCTGACCACCGATCTGCGCGAACAGCTTGATCCGGAGTGGCGCAGAACTCTTGAACGACTGCAGGAGCTGGCGCTTGGAGATGAACGCCAGTTGCTCGCCGATGCGGATGCCTGCGAACAGATGCAGCAACTCTCGATCGAGGCATCGCGTCGCAGCCTGAGGCAGTGGCTGATGCAACGGGACCTGCTCGATCCGGATCAACCGGCAGGGCTGCGGGGGAGTGTCTGGTCGGCAACGTTCGAACCGGAGCTGCTGGAAGCGGCAGAAGACCTGAAACGGTGTTCGGAACGCCCTCAACCGGGGGATCCCATGCGTCTGGATCTCACCGATCATCGGGTTTACACGCTGGATGACAGCGGCACACGCGAGATCGACGACGGCCTCTCCCTGATGCGCGATCCCCGGGGAGATTGGATCTGGATCCACATCGCTGATCCCGCACGGCTGATCGAAGCGGACAGCCCACTGGATCTGGAGGCAAGGCGCAGGGCCACAAGTCTCTATCTGGCGGAAGGGGTGCGACCGATGCTCCCTTTCAGCCTCGCCGCCGACGTGCTGAGCCTGCGGGCCGGTCAGAGATGCGCTGCCCTGAGTGCCGGCGTTCGGCTCGACGCAGAGGGTGCGGTGCAGGAGAGCAGGATCTGCCGAAGCTGGGTCCGACCTCGCTACGGCCTCAGCTACGACGATGGTGATGAACTGATCGAACTGGCCCCGCCCGGGGATGAGGATCTTGCCGATCTCTCGCTGCTGTTGCGTCGTCGCCAGCAGTGGCGCGAACGTCAGGGGGCGATCGGATTCGATCGACCGGAAGGGCGGTTCCGACGTCTGGAGGATGGTCCGGCACTCCAGGTGATCGAACCAACGGCCGCCAGACGGATGGTCAGCGAAGCGATGCTGCTGATGGGGGCCGTGGTGGCTGATTTCGGTGTGCGACACGATCTGGCACTGCCCTTCCGCAGTCAACCTCCGGCAGAGCTGCCTTCGCCGGCCGAGCTGCAGGCACTTCCCGAGGGGCCGGCCCGTGATGCTGCGATCAAGCGCTGTCTCAGCCGTGGCGTCCAGGGCACCACCCCAATGCCCCATTTCAGTCTCGGCCTGGCCAGTTACGTCCAGGCCACCTCCCCGATCCGGCGCTACGCGGATCTGCTCAGCCACAGACAGCTCATCGCCAACCTTGAAGGCCAGACACCGCTCGACAAGGACCGGATCGGTGAGCTGATCGGGGATCTGGACTCACCGTTGCGACAGGGGATTCAGATCAGTCGGGAGGACCAGCGTCACTGGCAGCAGGTCTGGCTGAGCATGCATCGCGAGCAGACCTGGAGAGCGCTCTTCCTGCGCTGGCTGCGGCCCCAGGATCGATTGGCGCTGGTGCATGTCGCGGACCTGGCGATGGATCTGGTGGGTGTGGCGGAAGGGGTCGATCCCAACCCGGGGCAGTCTCTGCAGATGCGGATCCAGCATGTGGATGCGGATCAGGGCGAGCTGCGCATTCAGCTGGAGGCATCGAGCACCTGAATCACCCGCAGCCAGGGCCCCCATGGATTCTCGGCGGCGATCAGTTCCACGGGTTCAGCGTCGCGCATGGCCATCAACCACTGATTCACCGCCGGTTCCAGGGTGATCAAGGTCTGATCCCCCTGGCCGCAACTGAGCCGAAGAGCGCCATCCGGGCCGTGAAACAACCTGCCCTTGAACCGTCTGGCAGGCCCGGGGCATGGGGCGCCGTCAGGCTGCGGACGCGACAGGTCGCTGACCTGTGCCGGGTGCAGGTTTCCCTGCTCATCGACGGCATCCGGATGGCAGAGGCCACGGCGCTGGGCCTGAGCCCAGTCCGGATGCCAGCTCGGCCATTCCCAAAGCGGAAGGACCGCCGCCGGAGCGACCGGATCCTCCAGAAGGGCGTGCTGAACGGCCTCCACCGGCAGTTCGGCCGGCACAGTGGCTCTGCGGATGGAAAGGGCTGCCGCCAGTCCGGCCGCCTGCCCGAGATTGAGCATCAGAGGTTGCAGGCGTGTGGCTCCGTTGGCCATGTGGCTGACGCTGAAGGCCTTGTCCGCCATCAGCAGGTTGGGCGCCGACCTGGACACCAGGGCAGCCAGCGGCACACAAAAGGGGGTTCCGGTCCAGCGGCCGCCCCAGCGGCAGCTCTTCGGAGCCAGCGGCCAGTCCTCTCCTGGGTAGTGATGATCATTGGCATAGGTGCCCACGGCGATGCTGGTGCAACGCCCTGAGGCATCCAGAGGCAGGGGACCGCGCCGACCAGCCGCCACAGGCAGCAGGTCGCATTCGGTGACCACCGCATCGCCGACGAGGCGACGTCCTTCCCGCCAGTAGGGCATCAGCGCCAACTCGGGGGACGGACCAGGGAAGGCGGAGCCTGCCTCCAGCGCTCCGCCGGAGCAGGCCCGCAATGTGTCCAGGAAGGCGCGGCTATGACGCCGCATCGCGACGGCAAGGTCGTCTTTCTCCTTCGGATCTGGACTGATGCACCTGCCCAGATCGATGTGCCAGTCATTGCCCTGCTTCGGCCAGTTCAGCATCACCAGTCCCCCGGGCAGCCGGCCGTAGGTGAGGGTGCGTTCCAGTCCGAAGGTCTCGAGGCAGCCCCGGAAGGGCTCTTGGGGTTCAACCAACGGCTGCACGGGCAAACGAGCCTCTGTGAGCTGTCCCATCGCGACCCAGGTGGGCGACTGCACCGGCTGACGCCGGAAGAACGGATCGCTGGACAGCTGTTGCCGCGGTGGTGCACTCGGTTCGTTCCAGCATTCCCTGGGCTCCCAGCCCCAGCGGAACGGCACCTCCGCCCGTGCCATCAGATCACCAAGATCACTGCCATCGACAACGATCTCCGGAGTGAGGCTGATGCTCTCGTCGGCATACCGCACCGTCAGAACATCGATACGATCCGCGCGGCGGCCCACATCCAGCAGAGTGGTTCCCGGCCACCAGGTCAGCAGCTCCTCGGCTGCAACCCACTCCTGAAGAACCGCTTCCGCCTGGTCAGGCCGGAATCCGAAGCAACTCACCCAGTTCTGATCGAGACCTTCCGGCACCCTCGGCTGCAGGTCACGGATCAGAGCGCCCCACAGGCCGGTCTGCCAGCAACTGAGTTCATGGCCATCGGGTGCACTGACGCCGGCGGCGCTCAGCATTCCACCCAACCAGTGACCTGGGGTCAGCAGCAAGGTGGAGGCCCCGGTCCGGGCACTCTGAACAGCGGCTGCGCAACCACCGGTTCCCCCTCCCCAGACAACGACATCCCAGGACATCACGCGTCGCCGCCTGGGTGGAGAGCGGCGAGCCCGGCCTGCAGGCTCCTGTCATCCAGTTCTGAGGAGCGCGTCATCAGGTGCTGCAGAGGATGGTCGTTAGGATCCGGCGTCGCTGCGGTGCAGCGGAGTTACCGCTTTCAAGATGCCCTACACCCTCACAACTCCGCTTTATTACGTCAACGACAAGCCCCATCTCGGCAGTACCTACACGACCATCGCCTGCGACGCCCTGGCCCGCTACCAGCGTTTGCGCAACGGTTCCGTGGTGTTCATCACCGGTGTTGATGAACATGGCCAGAAGATCCAGCGCACAGCGGAACGACAGGGGGTTTCACCCCAGGAACACTGCGATCGCATCAGTTCCACCTACCGCGACCTCTGGGCCCGCTGGGGAATCAGCCAGGACCGCTTCATCCGCACAACCGATCCGCGACACCTTGACCTGGTCCAGCAGTTCTTTGCACGGGTCGAGGCCTCCGGCGATGTGGTGACAGGACGCCAGACGGGCTGGTACTGCGTTGACTGCGAGGAATTCAAGGACGATCCGGCCGAAGCGGTTGACCCCGACTGCCCGATCCACCGCAAGCCGTTGGAGTGGCGCGATGAGGAGAATCTCTTCTTCCGGTTGTCCCGGTACCAGAGCGCTATCGAGGAGCTCGTGAACCGGGACGATTTCATCGCCCCGGCCAGCCGTCGCCAGGAGGTGCGCAATTTCGTTGCCCAGGGACTGCGGGACTTCTCGATCTCCAGGGTCAATGTGTCCTGGGGACTGCCGGTACCCGGCCATGACGGACACACCTTCTACGTCTGGTTTGATGCCTTGCTCGGCTACCTCACGGCCCTCCTCGATGACGGAGGCGATGTCGACCTCGACAGGCTTGAGCAGTCGGGCTGGCCCGCATCAGTGCACGTGATCGGCAAGGACATCCTCCGCTTCCATGCCGTGTTCTGGCCGGCCATGCTCATGTCGGCCGGATTGCCGTTGCCGCATCGGGTGTTCGGCCATGGATTCCTGACCCGTGAAGGGCAGAAGATGGGCAAATCCCTCGGAAATGTCCTTGATCCGGAGGTGCTGCTCGAACGCTGCGGGACGGACGCTGTGCGCTGGTACCTGTTGCGGGACATCCAGTTCGGAGACGACGGCGATTTCCAGCAGCAGCGGTTCGTCGATCTGATCAACAACGACCTGGCGAACACGATCGGCAATCTGCTGAACCGAACGTCGTCCATGGCACGCAAGTGGTTTGAGGAATCCGTTCCCCCCGGTCGCGATGGTGCCGGCGCGGATCACCCCCTTGCCGTGCAGGCTGCCGGGGCGGTGAGCACCTGTCTCGAGGGACTCGATCGGCTGGCGTTCAAGACGTCCTCAGAAGCCCTGTTGCAACTGGCGATCGCAGCGAACGGCCACCTGAATGACACCGCACCCTGGAGCCGAATGAAGCAACCGGGTCAGGAGTCAGTTGTGGCGATCGACCTCTATGCGGTCCTGGAAGCGGCCAGGATCGTCGGTGTGCTTCTGTCCCCGCTGCTGCCGGATCTGAGCGCAAGGATCCTCGAACAGCTGGGGAATCCCAGGGCAGCCGACCGCTGGGAGGATCAACTGGTCTGGGGGGGACTGACCCCGGGAACGCCGCTGCCTCAGCCCAGTCCTGTGATGCAGCGACTGGAGCTGGACGAACCGCTCTGATGGCGATGCTGCTTGGTCCCGTCGGTCGGCGCCTGATCCCGCTGCTTGCCGGCCTTGCCGTGATGACAGGCTGCCAGGAGAAGCCAGCGAGCAACCAGCAGGCACCTCCCTTCGTGCTGCGCTCCCTCAGCCTCAATCAGCTCAAGCCCGACGGCTCCCGGGACTGGGATCTCAGCAGTCCGGAGGCCCGCTACGACCTCGACAGCCGAACCGTGCGTGCCAAACGCCCCTCCGGCGTGCTGTACAAGGCTGATCGCCCGGGGTTCCGGATCACTGCTGATCTCGCCACTGTTCTCAATGACGGGGAACTGGTGGTTCTGGAAGGGAACGTGCGTCTGCAGCAGCTGAATCAGCGACGCCTCCTGATCCAGGGCCAACGTCTGGTGTGGACGCCGGACCGATCGCAGATGGTTCTCGAGCAGCGACCGGTGGCGGTGGATGCGGAATCAAGACTCACCTCCCCGCGCCTGAACTACCGGACAGACACCGACAACCTGATCTTCGAGGGGCCTGCCCGCCTGCAGCGCTGGGACAAGGCGCGAACGGCGGACAAGCCTCCTGACACGCTCATCCAGGTTCAACGTGGCAGCTGGAATCTCGCCACCGGCCGTCTGGATGCCGCCGGTCCTGTGCTGGGCGAACGCCAGCCGGATCGTTCGCTCACAGCCAGCCGGCTGGAGGGCAACACCAAAGAGGGATATCTGGACCTGATGGAACCGGTGCACGTTCGTCTCGGTGATTCAGAGGATGAGATCAAGGCCGGACGGACACGCTGGAACTATCAGCGACGGGAACTCCGTTCCAACAGACCATTCACAGCCACATTCGAGGTAGGTGAGGCCAGTGGCACTGGCTTCATCATCGATGAGGAGGCCACCACGGTCACCATTGCAAGCGACTGCCGTCTGAACCAGCCGGGAGAGCAGCTGCGTGCCCAACGCTGTCGCTGGAACTGGAGCAATGAACGCGTCAGGGCAGAAGGGGACGTGGAAGTCCGGCGTGAAGCACTTGAACAGATCACCAGGGCTCCTGTTCTGGAGGGGGTGGTCGGGGAAGACGGCAACCTGCGGTTCAGTGGTGGGGGTGAGCGGGTTCGGTCCCGGATCAGACTGGGGGAACCGGCCCGTCAGCAACGGAATGGATCCCCTGCAGAGCTGTTCTGAGTCGGACGGCCCATCCTTCAGCCCAGCGTTCGTCCGATCGACTGAAGCAGCGTTCTGACCAGCCACCGATCACGACCACCCCATCCCCTCCGAGGGGACAGATCAACACGGAGGGAAGGGCGTCCAGCACGGGGTCAAACTCCCCTCGACCCGGAAACAGCGCGGTGCTCACCAGGGAGACACTGCTGTTCTTCTGCATCACGCGCCGGCAGATGGTTCCGGGGTGGAAGTCTCCATCGCTGATCAGCCCCCGACGCAGCAGGACAGTCCCCTGCCAGTAGACCAGCACGGTTGACGCAGCCGTCGCCGTCAGCAACATATGGCTTCCCCAGCCCAGCTCATCGCGGACCGCATCGGAGAGATCGGATGCCAGCACGAGACCCTGTTCGCCACCGAGCTCCTGACGAGCAGCGCTGCGAGGGTCGGCCCGGGTCCAGAGCACAGCCACCAGCAGGAGACTGACCGCAGCGACGGCCGAGAGCACTTCGGCCCGTTGCAGTTCCGGGGTGACGGACTGCGCCATCACGGTGTTCAGCACGGCCATCACAAGGATCAGCAGACCCCAGACGAGGACGATGCGGGCCTGGGCGGGCATGCGTTACCGGGCACTGTCAGAACCAGGACATCCTGCTCAAATGTGGACAGACCGTCCCGTCCGCATGACCAGCGCCGAAGCCTTTGCCGCCGTAGCCCTTGCTGCAGTTGCCTGCGACGGGACTCTTGGTCGCGATGAGGCCCATGCCCTGCGCCGACAGCTGGAGAACCGCAGCCTGTACACCAGCTGTTCGGAAGCCGCGATGGGTGAGCTGTTCGATCGGCTGCTCACCCTGCTCCGGGAGAACGGTGTCGCGGGACTGATCGATTCGGCTGTGCCCGCCCTCAATCAGAGTCAGCAGGAGTCGGCCCTGGCCGTGGCCGCCCATCTCGTTCACGCCGATCGCAAAGTGACACGTGAGGAGTCCGAATTTCTCCAGAGGTTGACGGAACAGCTCAACCTGCCATCCGGGGAAGCCCAGATGATCATCCGCTCGATCGAAGCACTCAACCGCGACAGCCTCGACAGCTGACGGCAGACTGTGGCCATGAATCGCCTGTGGGAGGAACCGCGTGAAGCCGCACTGGAAGCAGATCGTCACCGCACTGAGCGGCCTGGCTCTGGCTCTGATCCTGATGGTTCCAGCGGCCATGGCGGTCGCCCCGGCAGCGTTCAGCACCGAACGGCCGGTTGATCACGTGATCGACGATGCCGACGTCTTCAGTCGTGCCAGCCGCGGGGAGCTGGAAACGCGTCTGCAGGACTTTGAACAGGACCGCCTTGACGCCAGGCTGATCACGCTGCGGCGCCTGGACTACGGATACACCCTCAACAGCTTCGGGACCGAGCTGCTGGAGCAGTGGAGTCAGCCCGGTGAGGCGCCTCTGATGCTGCTTCTGATCGAAAGTCAGGGGAAACGGGCCGCGATTGTCGCGGACGACTCCCTGCAGTCACGCCTTCCTGAATCCCTGCTGAAAAGCACGGCACGCACCACGATGGCGATTCCACTGCGGGCTGGAGATCGCTACCGCCAGGCCTCGATGGACGGCCTCGGGCGGATCTCGGTAGTCCTGAACGGTGGTGAGGATCCTGGCCCCCCTGAGGAGACGGTGCGCACGACTCTGCCCACCAACATCCCCACCCAGGAAGAGACCCAGAGCAGCAATGCCACCACCTGGATCATCGTGCTGATGGTGCTCGGAACCATCATCCCGATGGCGACCTGGTGGGTGTTCTCACGCTGACCACCGCAGCTGATGACGCGTCGAAACTGGATCCAGCTCTTTTCCCACGACCAGTCATTCGACCTCTCCAATGAACTGGAGAGGGGGTATGAGGCTGCCCTGCTGATCCAGAGCCTCGAGCTTGAGTACTACGCAGACCGTCCGGTTCGTCCGGACCTTGAGCTGTCGGTTCCCCGGCAGGTTCAGCTGACGATTCTTCGACGCTTCCGGACAGCTCTGAACATCTGCCGCTCGAGCAAGGCGGCCATCGAACCGAAACGCGGCCAGTTGGATGTTCAGGAACTGCGACAGCTGCAGCTGATCGAAACCGTCGTGGCCCGCTACGCACCGGGTCGCTCCTCACAACGCGGAAAAATCAGCAGGGACCCGGAACCTCTTCCCCGGTCGCTGCTCAGCCTCTTCGACTCGATGCGTCGTCAGCTGGACCCCTCTTCAGAGGAAACCCTCGTTGCAGGTTTTCGGCGGCGCCGTGATTCCACACTCATCTCCCTGCGTCTGGTCCTGCTGCTGATCCTCGTACCGCTCATGGTGCAGCAGATCTCGCGCACCTATCTGATCTCCCCGGTGGTCGACCGCCTGGCACCTGATCTCGGCTTTCTGAGCTATCCGAAAGACGGCCTCGAAGCAAGGTCTGTGGAGAAGCTGCGGATTTACAAGGAAGAAATCGAGTTTGAAGCTCTGCTCAGCGGCGTCGAGACTCCGACGGGTGATGCCATGCGGGAGAAACTGAGAGTCAAGGCAGAAGAACTGAACCGTGAGATCACATTCGAGAGCCTTCAGGCGATCAAGAATGTTCTTTCCGATCTTGCCGCTCTGATGGCCTTCGTTGTGGTCTGCTTTTCGAGCCGAGATGAACTTCGGGTTCTTCGAGGTTTCATCGATGAAGCTGTTTACGGTCTGAGTGATTCAGCCAAGGCTTTCGGCATCATTCTGTTCACAGATATCTTCGTGGGCTATCACAGTCCAGAGGGATGGACTGTTCTGCTTGACGGTGTTGCCAACCATTTCGGATTACCGGCTCAGGAGAACTTCATCATGTTGTTTATCGCCACTTTCCCGGTGATCCTGGCAACGATTTTCAAATACTGGATCTTCCGTTATCTCAACCGGGTCTCACCCTCGTCTGTGGCGACACTGAAGGGAATGAACGGTGGAGGCTGAAGCCCCAGCGCGGGCAGGATCCCTCGTTCTTGTCCACGGTCCGGCCCGCGGCGGCAAGAGTCGCTGGGCAGAAGCACTGTTGAAGGACATCACCCCGGTCACCTACGTCGCGACATCACCGGGACGACCTCAGGATGCGCGCTGGCAGGAGCGATTGCGTCTGCACCGCATGCGGCGACCGGATCACTGGGCGTTGCTGGAAGCGGGTCCGGACCTTCCCCAGGATCTGAAGCGCGTTCCTGGGAACCATGCCGTTCTGATCGATGCTCTCGGCGGATACGTGGCCCGGCATCTCGACTCGGACAGCAACATCTGGGATCAACAGACCGAACGCCTGCTCAGCCAGCTTTCGACCATGGGGCAGACCTGTGTTCTGGTGATCGAGGAAACGGGGTGGGGCGTGGTTCCGCCCACCGCCATCGGCGGTCTGTTCCGTGACCGACTCGGAGCTCTTGCCCAGCGCCTTGATCGTCAGGCGGTGGCCAGTTGGCTGGTGGTGCAGGGTCGGGCACTGGATCTTCACGCTCTGGGGGTACCGGTTCCATGAAGCTTCCGGATCCCTCAGCAGCGCTGCGCATCGCCTTGTTCGAACCGCAGATTCCTCCCAACACCGGGAATATCGCCCGCACCTGTGCGGCGTTCCAGCTGCCACTGGCTTTGATCGAACCCCTCGGGTTCCGGATTGACGACCGCAGCCTCCGGAGGGCCGGTCTCGACTACTGGCCGCACGTGAGGGTCTCCACCCATGAGGATCTCAACGATCTGACAGGACAGCTCCCGAGGGAGAGCCGTCTGATCGGCTGCAGCCGCTACGGCGGTGTGGCCTTGACGTCAATGGTGTTCCAGCACGGTGATGTGCTGTTGTTCGGACGGGAGGACACGGGGCTGCCGCCATCAGTGCGTGAACGCTGTGACGGCATGGTCACGATTCCCATGCCAGGCGCAGCGGACAGCTCGGGCCGAGGAGGCGTGCGCAGTCTCAACCTTTCGGTGGCCTGTGCTCTGGTGGCATTCCACGCAGGAACTCAACTGAGTTTGTGGTGATCGACGGAGTGATCCAGTCCCCCTTGCACCCAAATGTTTGGCTCGTTACCTTCGGCCCACTCAGACGGTCGTATGCCGTCCAAGACTTCCTCCGGGGTGCATGCGTTTCGTCCAGGTCCTACTGACGGTCACTGCGCCGATGCTGACCCTCGGCATCTGGCAGGGTCAGCCTGGACAAGCCAACAACCGCCCACTGATCGCTGAACTCCCTCCGCTTCCATCTCTGACGGAGGAGGAAATCGCCAGCGACAAGATGATCTGGGTGCAGCTTCAGGAGAGGATCGGCCTCGGAAGCCTGGCTGAACTGCTTGGGCTGCAGGGTGAGGAGCTCTCCAGACTGAACGAGAAATCGGAAGCTCACCTCTACCTATCTGGCTCGTGGGTCAAGCTTCCAGCCGAGGCCGTTGAAGAACTCGAGTTCATCTCAGCGGTTGATGCTGAGTCCCGCCGCACATCGCCTCCCGTTCTGGCACCTCCTCCGGTCGGCAACACGGCGCGTGTTCAGTCGGGTGACTCTCTCAACACGTTCCTGTCCCGCAACGGACTCACCTGGGATGAGTTGCGCAGCCTGAATCCCGGCCTCGAATTGAGCTCGATGGCCGCCGGAAGTGAACTGACGGTCGCCAAAGCCAGCAGCGCAAGACAGCTTCTGGCCATCCGACCCACCGTCAGTGGTGGTGCCAGCTGGCCTCGGCGGCCTCAGTTCGAGACACCGGTAAAGCAGGCTCCCAAGCTTCTCAACAATTCCTACTCCTGGCCCACCAAAGGCATCTTCACGTCTGGCTACGGCTGGCGTTGGGGTCGGATGCACAAGGGCATCGATATCGCCAACAACACGGGCACCCCGATCCATGCCGCTCGGGATGGAATCATCACCTACTCGGGTTGGAGCAGCGGTTACGGCTATCTGGTGGAGATGTCCCACGCCGATGGAGAGTCCACGCGGTATGCCCACAACAGCCGGCTGCTGGTCAAGAAAGGCCAGGTGGTCCCTCAGGGAGCCCGCATTTCCCTGATGGGAAGCACCGGACGCAGCACCGGCCCCCATCTGCACTTCGAGATCCGCCGTTCCGGTGGAGCTGCTGTCAATCCCCTCTCCAAGCTTCCAACCCGTCAGGCCTGAGCGTCTGGTGATCCTCTAAAATCCGTTCATACAAGGCTCGGTAGCTCAGCTGGTTAGAGCGTGGGATTCATAACCCCAAGGTCGGGAGTTCAAGTCTCCCCCGAGCCATTCGTCTGTTCTGAACATCAACTTCTCAACGCATGTCGATGGCGTTGAGCCGGTCGCGGAACGTGCGGTTGTTGTCCTTCTCCTGCATGGAGGTGGTGGATGCCGTTGGAGTCGACCTGGACTGCGGCGGCGCCTGACGTCTCTGGCGCTCGGAGCGACCGGATGTGCCCGGCATCCTGAGAGCTCCCGTCGTGCTGTCACGATCCAGCGGTCGCTTCTTCAGGTCACCGCGCAGCTGATTCAGAAGCCGGAAGTGCCCGGTGGAACTGAATTTGCGCAGCAATGAGGGATCCCAGCTCATCAAGACCGAAAGGTTGTTGCAAAAGTGTATGGTCTAGAGCAGCGGGACCCGTGATAGGTTGCGCGCGCAATTGGAAGTCGATCCGACTACGACTTAGTCGCCGTCGACGACCGGTTCATCACCACCGCATCCCGAACATGCCCGAAAACGGTTGCCTGCGTGTGGGCCAGATGGCCCCGGATTTCACCGCCACCGCTGTGGTGGATCAGGAGTTCAAGGAAATCAGCCTGTCCCAGTACCGGGGCAAGTACGTCGTGCTGTTCTTCTACCCCCTGGACTTCACCTTCGTCTGTCCGACAGAGATCACGGCCTTCAGCGATCGCATCGCTGATTTCACCAGCAAGAACACCGAAGTTCTCGCGGTCTCCGTCGACAGCAAGAACTGCCACCTGGCCTGGATCCAGACTCCTCGTAACCAGGGTGGCGTGGGCGATATCAGCTATCCGCTCGTCTCCGACCTGAAGCGTGAGATCTGCACCGCCTACAACGTGCTCAACGACGACGGCGAAGCCGATCGCGGACTGTTCATCATCAACCCGGAAGGGATGGTCATGCACATGACCATCAACAAGGCGCCCGTCGGTCGCAATGTTGATGAAACCCTTCGTGTGCTTCAGGGCTACCAGTACGTGGCGGCAAACCCCGACGAGGTCTGCCCCGCCAACTGGACTCCTGGCGAAAAGACCATGAAGGAGGATCCCGTCGGCAGCAAGGAGTACTTCTCTGCCATCGGCTGATCAACCGAGCACATCCTCGTTATCCGGCTCCGGCGGTCTCTGACCTGCCGGAGCCTTTTTCATGAGCTGATCGATCGCGCCAGAGAGCGTATCCGCCATCGCGATCCCGCGTCCGTCACTCACCACGATCCTGACAAGCGTGGGAAGCCCCCCCTGGCTGGCGCGCAGATAGACCGGCTCGACGTAGAGAAGGCTGCTGCCAACGGGGACCACCAGAAGATTGCCCTGAACCACTTCAGATCCGCCGCGATCCCAGAGTCCGAACATCTTGCTGATATCGGGATCCTGGTTGATCCTGGCCTGCACCTGCTGTGGCCCGGGGATGGGCTTGTCCTGAGGGAAATCAATCAGCACCAGTTCCCCGTAGTGATCGCCGTCATTGCGTGCTGCAAGCCAGCCGGTGAGATTCGGTCGGGCCTGGGGGGTGAAGGGCTGAAGCAACAGGAATTCCGAACTGCTGTTGGCTTCCAGTTGTGCCGTGATGTGATAGGGCTCAACAGGCACTTCCCTGTCGCCGTAGGTCTCAACGGGCAATTGCCACACGTCGTCACCGCTGTAGAGCACCCTCGGATCGATCACGTGGTAAGTCTGAAGCTGCTGGACCTGCACCTTGAACAGGGCTTCCGGTACACGCAGGTGCCGGCGAAGGCTCTCAGGCATGGCGCTGAGGGGTTCGAACAGATCCGGGAACAAGGCTGACCATCCACGGATCAGCGGGTCTTCCGGTTCACTCACATAGAAGTGGACGCTGCCGTTGAAGGCATCGACAACGGCCTTGACCGAATTGCGCAGATAGCGATCACTCAGGGCGTCGCCGACAGCTGCGCTGTAGGGGTAGGTGGCTGAACGGGTGAAACCCTCAACGATCCAGTACTGGTTCTGATCCTGCTCATAGCCGGCCCGTCCCTGCTCGATCGGGACGGAGACCAGATAGGGATCGCCGCGGAACTCCAGGAACGGGGCGATCGCTTTGACCCGCTGGTGGACATCACGCCTGAGCAGAAGACGGGTGTCGGATGTCATCGAACCGGTTGTCAGCAACCTTGGCTCCATCAGATAGGCAGCAGCAGCAAGCCTCTGGGGGAGGAAACCGATGGGAACACCAGCTGCCCCCGAGTAATTGGTGTAAACGTTGACATCGCCCTCCGGGTAATCGAACTCGTCCACGAGGGTCGGAGCCACCGCATAGGGCGACGGCAGCATGCCGAAATACAGCGCCGCCCGGTTCACAGGGACAACCCGCTCAACATCCCCGCGGGAGATGCCAAGCCTTGCATTGCCTTCGATGCGGGTGGCGGAGCCCAGATCGCTGATGAAATAGGGCGGAAGGCCATCCGGACGGGCCGCATTCACCGGGCTCAGCGTGAATCCGTAGCCGTGGGTGAACACGAAATGACGGTTCAACCACGTCCGGGACCGTCTGGGCAGTTCGGACTGCTCCAGCTCCCGGGCCGCGAGGATCACCTGCTGAGCCGTGTCGCGATCGGGGAGGAGTGGATAGCGATCAACGGCGGCGTTGGAGAAGCGGTAGTAGACACGAAGCTGCTGCAGCTGTCGATTGGTCTCCAGCAGAGGCCTGCTGTCCCATAGACGGATGTTGTCGACGGTGCTGGCTGCCGTCTCCAGATCGGCGCTGGTGAGATTGGAACTCAGATCATCCGAGCGGAAGCTGATGCGATCCAGCTGGAAGGCGCGTCGGGTCGATGTGATCGCCTGCTCCAGGTAAGGCATCTGCAGCGTCAGTTCCTGGGGTCGCAGCAACAGCCAGCGGGTCAGAGGGGTGACCAACTGCTCGATCAGCACGGTGATCACCAGCAGCACCAGCAGCAGACGCGGCGCGCGCCGGCGGAGACGATCGTCTCCGCCAGCGATCACAGCAATGGCCAGGAGCAGCAGCAACAGCGCGATCAGGCTGCGGAACGGCAGGGTCAGATGAACCTGCAACCAGCCGGCACCGGCGACCATGCCGGACTGCGTCCAGAGGAGCTGATGGCGTGACAGCCAGCACCAGCAGGCAGCGGTGGTCAGGATCAGGCCGCTCCAGCGGCGCAGACCGTTCAGAGCGTGAGGGGCAAATCCGGGACATTCCCAGTCACTGAGACACGGAGGACGGATCAACCGCCCCCAGACCGTGCTCGACAGGGTGAACAGCTGAGCCAGCAACCCCAGCTCCAGCAGCAATTTGATGGCGGCGAAACGGGCGAGGGAGAAGCTGATGTCGCCGCCGAGCAGAGGTTCGGTCAAGCCCGTATCGGGAATGTCCACTGCCAGCGCCCACACACTCCAGGCCCTGGCGGTGATCACCACAAGGCCGATCCAGCCGAGACGCATCAGCCAGACCATCCAGGGGAGTCGGAGAGCCAGCAGGCCCACGGCCAGACTCAGAAGCACGAGGACCTGGCGAGAGCCGGAGAGATCGAAGGACCACTGCCCCAGCGTGGTCGGATGAAGTAGCGCCTCGACCACCAGCAGGCCGATCAGCACCCCGCTGACCAGAAGCACGGCACCACTCACGGCCAGAAGCAGGCTGTAGCGCCACCCCCGCAGCACGGGAGCGAGGCTGTCCGAGCGGTCCACCGGAGACGCCAGGACGGTTCGGCTCCAGCGGGATGCGGCCAGCAGCAGGATCGCGGCGCACCCCCCTGACAGAAGCTGCAGGCCCCAACGCTGCAGCAACACGCCCTGCCAGTCGAACTGAGCGAACCAGAGCCACTCCACCAGCATCCGGGCTGCCAGCCACGACAGCGGGAGCAGGAGAAGCAGACGGATCACGTCAGGCCGGCAAGCTGCATGAAGCGGTCCCCCGGCAGGGTCTCCTCGTCGATCAGGGCCTCGACCAGACGGTCCATCACCTGCCGTCTCGGCTGCAGGAGAGCCACTGCCTGCTCAAGGGAGCGTCGGGCAAGGGCACGGACCTGGGAATCAATCTCCCGTCCTGTCGTCTCGGCGTAGTCGGGACGCTGGTTGAACCAGTCCTTGCCGAGGAAAACCTCGGAACCTGCCGACTCAAGGGCGACCGGTCCCAGGCTGGAGAAACCGAAGCGGGTGACCATCTCCCTGGCCAGACGGGCCACTGTCTGGAGGTCACCGCTGGCTCCCTGGGTCACTTCCTGAGCTCCGAACACCACGAGTTCAGCGGCGCGTCCCCCCAGCATCACCACAAGATCCGCCTGCAGATAGGCGCGTGTGTAGAGGCCCGAGTCGAGGCGTTCCTCATCCGGCATCAAACGGGAGTAGCCGGCCGCGCCACCGCGGGGAAGGATCGTGACCTTGTCGACGGGGTCAGCTGCCGGCAACAGCGCCGCGACGAGAGCGTGGCCGATTTCGTGATAAGCGATCAGACGTTTCTTGGCACTGTCCTGGAGGGGTCTGGCGCTCAACCCCATCGTGATCCGATCCAGGGCGCCTTCCAGTTGGGTGTCCGTGATCGCCTGCTCCTGCTGACGAGCGGTGAGAATCGCCGCCTCATTGAGCAGATTGGCAAGGTCGGCTCCGGAGAATCCCGGTGTCCGCCGTGCCCAGTGCTCCAGATTCACGCTGGGATCCAGGGGCCTGGTTCTGGCATGGACCGCGAGGATGTCAGCGCGGCCACGGCGATCGGGCAGCGAGACATCGATGCGGCGATCGAAACGGCCCGGACGCGTCAGAGCGGCATCGAGCACATCGGCCCGATTGGTGGCCGCCAGGAGAATCACACCGGAATTCTCCGCGAAACCATCCATTTCGGTGAGCAGCTGATTCAGCGTCTGCTCCCGTTCATCATTTCCGCCACCGATTCCTGCCCCGCGCTGACGACCGACGGCGTCGATCTCATCGATGAAGACGATGCAGGGAGCTTTCTCCTTGGCCTTTCGGAACAGATCCCTGACTCTGCTGGCTCCGACACCGACGAACAGCTCAACGAATTCGGAGGCGGCCATCGAAAAGAAGGGAACGCCGGCCTCCCCGGCGATCGCCCTGGCCAGAAGTGTCTTGCCGGTTCCCGGTGGTCCCACCAGCAGAACACCTCTGGGAATCCTGGCCCCGAGCCGGATAAAGGACTCCGGCTGCTTCAGGAAGGTGACCACCTCCTGGAGTTCCTGTTTCGCCTGGTTGATGCCGGCGACGTCCTCGAAGCGGACCTGAAGATCCTCCTGAGCCTTGACCCGAGGCTGACTGCGTCCGAAACCCAGCGCTTTGTTGGCCACCTGAGCTGAGCGCCTCAGCAGCAGCGAAAGCCCCACAACGATCAGCACGATCAGGGCAAGGTTTCCGGCCATGCCGGCCAGGGCCTGATCCTGGCGGACATCCCGCACCGTCAGTGGAGTGCCGGAAGCTTCGGCAGCCCGCAGAATCTGCTGGTCGTTGGCGAAGACAGCAACGGTGGCGCGCCGGCCATCGCGATAGGTCACCTGCACTTCCCGGCGCCCGGGGATCAGCTCGAGGTTGCTGACGTCCTTCTTCTCAATCTGACGCAGCAGCGTGGAATAGCTCGTCGGGGGCTGTCGCCGACCCAGAGCGGGCATCAGGGACGGCTGAGGACGGCTGGTCTGTTCCGGAGCGCTCGAACCTGAACTCACGACATCTCTGCTCTGTCATGAGACTAGCGATTTGACGCCGGGCATCTCCAGGCGGGACAATCCCTGTTTGGAGATACAGCAGCCGCAATGGCCGTCCCGAAGAAGAAGACATCCAAGGCCAAGCGCAACCAGCGCCATGCCACCTGGAAAGCCAAGGCGGCGGTCGCTGCCCAGCGAGCCATGTCGATCGGCAAATCGGTGCTGAGCGGCCGGGCCCAGGGATTCGTCTACCCCGTCCGCGATACCGACGACGAGGAGAGCTGATCCGGTCCGATGCGGATGCGGCGGAGCCGCCGCTGAACATCGATATCGAAAACCACATCAGCGGATGGAAGCTGGAAGCTCACGGCGGGAATGGCGGCCATGATCATCCGGGTGAAGCCTTCCAGCTCCCTGCGATCCAGGGAGACACCGCTCGTCTGCTGCATCGTGGCCTCCTGATCCAGCTTCCAGAGCCTGGAGGATGTGAAGTCCAGGGCCTGAAGCTGCCAGAGCGCATCAAGGCTCGACCACACCGGGGCGTAAGTGCGCAGCTGGTCCTGCACGGTCTGGCGGTACCGGAGTTCCTCCGCACTGAGGGGAGGAAGCAGATGCTCCGAACCCGCCGAAATCGGTTGACCGGCGGCCAGGGGTTCACAGCCCACGAACCAACCTTCCAGCAGCAGAATCCGCGCCGGGCACGGACGCCAGCCGCAGCGGTCCCCGCGCCCCTGCCGGAGTGCCTTGTCGAACATCGGAAGGTTGGGCTGTTTCCCCTGCCTCCAGGCACTGAGGCGATCCAGCAGCAGAGGCAGATCATGGCTTCCAGGCAAGGCCCGGGGTACTCCCCAGGGGTTGCCCTGCATCGCCAGATCGAGACCGGCCGCATCGAGATAGAAATCGTCGATGGACACCACCTGCAACGACAGCCCGAGCTGAGATGCGGCGCCTTCCAACCAGCGTCCGAGACTGGATTTGCCACAGCCCGGCAGGGCGCTGAGGCCGATGAGATGGCGTGTTCCACGGCTCTCAAGCTGTTCAGCCAGGGTCAGCAGAGGCAGCCCGAGCGCCCACAACCAGTCGGCCGATGCACCGCGAGCCCAGGCATCCGATGCGAGATCGGTGGCGGAACGCTGACGCCAGCGCCTCTCCCAGCCTTGAGGGTCAACATCCCCGAGATGTTCAAGCAGTGCGATCAGATCCGCCTGCGGCAGATCCCTCGGTGCTTCAGGATCCAACCTTGAACGCCTCCAGCACGATTCCGTAGACCAGTCCAATCCGGCCATTGTCCAGAAGCTGCCAGGAGAGTGGCAGCGGCTCCTGGAAGACACGGCGGCGGAAGAACACCAGGGCTTCACACACAGCCAGAACGAGAAGCCCGGCGAACGTTCGCATCGATACGGCGTTCACCAGATGAACAGTGGCCACGGATCCTGAAAGGAATCCGAGCAACAAAGCGATCAGTGAGAGGCTGCGCCGCCACCAGGGGCCAGCGAAGGACTGGCTGAGACGCGCCCCGAATCGACCCTGAACCCCGGCGAGACGCGTGGTCTGGTAGGAGCGCATCACGCCGGTGGATCCAGAAGAAACTTCAGGTACTCCAGCGTCACTAGGCCCTGCGGGCAAGGGGGCCCCCAGCATTGGTGAGCCGGCCGCTCCCGCTCACCGAGATGCTCGAGAACGGCAACGGCCAGCCCATGCAGCGGCGGAAGGTCCCGATCCCATGGAGAGGGCGTCAGCAGGCAGGCGAGGCCCGAGGCTCTGGCCGCCCGGAGTCCAGCCGCCGAATCCTCCAGGGCCAGTCCTTCCTCGGCACTGAGGCCACTGGCCTGCAGAGCGTGGAGATAACCGGCAGGCGATGGTTTGCCCTCAGGCACGTCATCAGCCGTGACGATGCCCTGGAACGGCCATGATCCGTCGCCACCACCGGACAGCAACGCGCTGACCGAGCCACGGCCGCTGGAGGTGACGATCCACTGCTGCACACCGGCGCAGTCCAGCTCCCGGAGCAGTCGCAGCACGCCCGGCCGCCAGCGCACATGGCCGGACCGGCAGCGTTCCAGGTAACGCTCCCGCTTGCGGCCACGAAGTGTCAGAAGCAGGTCATCATCAAGGCTCACGCCCTGCTGCCGGGCAGAGAACCTGACACGGGCCATCCCTCCTGGAACGGAGAGCAGATCGGCGTAGTGCTCGGGAGTCCAGTGAAGGGGCAGACCGAGGTCCTCGAACGCTTGGTTGAAGGCGGGGCGATGGCCATCCATCTCGGTGTCCGCCAGGGTTCCGTCCACATCCCAGAACACGCCGCGCAGCTCAGCCATCGCCGGTGCCGACGTGCCGTCGGACGCACAATGCACGAGCATCTCAGCACACGATCGCGGCCGACGTTGACGCACCATTCACCTCTCTGGAGCTGGTCCCTGCCGGAGGTGATCACACCGTCCCCGCTGGCGGAGGTGGATCTGCCCCTGCCGTTGCGGAGCCTGCTGCAACGACGGGGCATCCGAACGGTGGAAGCAGCGGAACACCTGCTCGATCCGCCGGATCTGCCGGATCCGGAACAGGAGTTCCCGGATCTGGCAACAGCGGCAGCACGCCTGGCGCGGGCCTGCAGAGGCGGTGAATCCCTGGCGATCTGCGGGGATTACGACGCCGATGGGATGACGAGCACAGCCCTGCTGATTCGCGCCCTCCGCCCCCTTGGAGCGGACGCTGTGGCAGCGATCCCTTCGCGGATGGATGACGGTTACGGGCTCAACACCGGCATGGTCGAACGCCTGCAGGCCCAGGGGATCCGACTGCTGGTGACCGTTGACAACGGAGTTGCAGCGGTAGCGGCCCTGGAGAAGGCGATCGAACTCGATGTGGAGGTGATCGTCACCGATCACCACACGATTCCCGCTCAGCGACCGCCGATGGCAGCGCTGATTCATCCGGCCACAACCCCCGAAAGCTCGCCCTACCGAGGACTGGCGGGCGTCGGACTGGCCTACGTGCTGGCGGAGGCGGTGGCATCCCGACTGAAGCGTCCGGAAGCGGTGGCGACGGCCCGGGATCTGTTCTGCATCGGCACCGTCGCCGACATGGCTCCCCTCACCGGAGCGAACCGTCGCTGGCTGCGGGACGGGCTGAGACAACTGCACCGCAGTCGATGTGAAGGGCTTCAGGCGCTGCAACGCCTTTCAGGGCTTGGTGACCGGCCGCTTCGCAGCGATGACATCGGGTTTCAGATCGCTCCGAGAATCAACGCCGTGGGGCGCCTCGGGGAACCGAGCCTTGTGGTGGACCTGCTGACGGTGGAGGACCCTGAAGCGGCCATGGCTCTGGCACGCCGTTGTGACGATTACAACCGGCAGCGCCGGGATCTGTGCAACGCCATCGAGGCCGAAGCCGTGGCTCTGGTGGAAGCAGACCGGGGAACAGTGCCGCCGTTCCTGCTGCTGGCTCAGGGACACTGGCATCACGGCGTGATCGGCATCGTGGCGGCGCGCCTGGTTGAGCGCTATCACCGGCCGGCCGCCCTGCTGGCGGGAGAGGGGGATGGCCGCCTGCGGGCCTCCGTGCGGGCACCATCCGGATTTGCCGTGGATGCCGCCCTGAACAGCTGCAGTGACCTGCTGGAACGTTTCGGAGGTCATCCGGCAGCCGGTGGCTTCACCGTGGCGGCGGAGCAGGTGCATCCACTCCAGGAACGGCTCAACTCCCTGGCGGAGGATTGGCTGAGCCGGCAGGGACAGGGCATTCCCATCCGCCCTGACGCCCTGCTGAGCCTTGAACAGGTGAACTGGGATCTCTGGAGTGCGCTGCAGCGCCTGGAGCCCTTCGGCATCGGCCATGAGACGCCCCTCTTCTGGTCGCGGGACTGTCGGGTGACGGAATCACGCACCATGAACGGTGGTCATCTGGCTCTGAAGCTGAGCCAGGGATCCGCCGAACGAAGGGCTGTCGCCTGGCGCTGGTCAGACCAGCGTTCCGTTCCCAGCCGCTGTGATGTGGCCTTCCGGATCAACCTCAATCGGTGGCAGGGGGAGCAGCGGCTGCAACTCGATGTGAAAGCACTCAGACCCCACAGCGACAGCATCACGCTCTGCCGAGGAACCAACCGGTACACCGCCGCCCGCAACGGGGAAGGTCTGACCCTCAGCAACGACCAGGGACGCTCGATCGAGGCACGCGTGCCCGCGGAGGAACCGCTGAACTGCCGGGACCCTCTCGCTCAGAACCGACAGGTTCTGCACCTTCTCGAGGAGGCGAGCCTGGCCCTTGGACTGAGGCCCTGAGCAGGGCTCAGAGGGCGCCGCGGCGATAGAAGAGGATGAAGATCACAGCGGGGCCGGCGAGAGTGATCAGCGCAAGGGCGGCGAAATTGGCGATCAGATGGATGTCGATGCCCATGGTTCGGAAGCGCTGTCAGACGACGATTGGCAACCCAGGCTACGGGGCCTGCGGACCTGCGGGTCCGCGAGGGGTGAAGCTCTGTGATTGCTTGTCACAGCGAGACCGATGAACGGGGTGCTCGGGAGCTGGACCTGCATCAGCCAGTGCGGAGCGTGCTGCCGGCTCTGCCCGGAGGAACGGGGCGAGGCGCTTGAGGCCCTCAGTGAGGATCAACGCCGTGACTATCTGTCGATGGTGGGGCCGGATGGCTGGTGCATCAACTACGACAGCGGCGGCCGCCGTTGTCGCATCTATGAGACGCGACCGGACTTCTGCCGGGTCCAGCAGCTCGGAAGCCTGTTCGATGTGAGCGACTCCGACCTCGAGGAGTTCGCGGTGAGCTGCTGCCGTCAGCAGATCCGATCCGTCTATGGAGGACGCAGCCGCGTCCTGCGTAGGTTCGACCGAGCCCTGCGCAGGTCCACCCCCGGCGATGACTGAGTCCGCTCGGCCCCCGTTTCTGACGGTTCTGATCAGCAGTTTCACCACGGTTTTCCTGGCGGAGCTCGGGGACAAGACGCAGCTGGCGACCCTGCTCCTCGCCGCTCAGTCAGGCTCGCCCTGGCTGGTCTTCCTCGGTGCTGCCCTGGCGCTCATCGCCTCCAGCCTCGTTGGGGTGCTGGTGGGCCAGTGGTTGTCCAAGGTGCTGCCTCCGGAACGGCTGGAACTGATGGCCGGCGTGCTGATGGTGAGCCTCGGCCTCTGGCTCGGTCTGCAGGCGGCACGGGCGCTGCTGATCACCCACCCCATGTTCTGAGTCATGGACCTCGCGCTGCTGCTGTCCACCTTCGTGACGGTCTTCCTGGCGGAGCTGGGGGACAAGACCCAGTTGGCCACCGTGGCGCTCAGTGGAACCTCCGACCGTCCGTTCGCCGTCTTCCTGGGATCGTCGTCCGCCCTTGTGCTGGCCAGCCTTCTCGGGGCTCTGGCGGGAGGGTCGATGGCGAGCATGATCCCCGCTGATCTGCTGCAGCTGGCTGCCTCCATCGGCTTCCTGGTGATCGGAACCCGTCTGCTCTGGCCAGCACTTCGCGGCGCAAACCTGCTGGAGGAGAAGGAGGGACCCGCCGACTCCTAAAGTCGGAACGGCCTGGAGTTCGCTGCATGGTCCACCCCACCGGTGGCCCGCTCCGCGTCACCTTCCCCCGGTCCTGACGGCCGGTCTTTTCCCGATTTCCGATGAAGTTCACGGTCGCCGACCTGCTCGATCAACTGTCCATCGATGCAGCGGTCGAGCCACCGAAGCTGGCCAAGAGCCTCAAGCTCACCAAGCAGAGCGAGAAGCAGTGCCTGGATCTGGCCCTCGACGCCCTCGGCAGGATCGGGGTGGTCGCGATCCAGGACGACGGTGGCGTCATCCGTTGTGAAAACGATCAGCTGATCGATGCCCGGCTTCGCTGCAGCAGCAAAGGCTTCTGCTTCGCCATCCGTCATGACGGCGGGGATGACATCTACATCCGCGACCATCAGCTCAATCACGCCTGGAACGGTGATCGCGTGCTGGTGCGAATCACCCGAGAAGGCGGGCGACGACGATCACCGGAGGGAGGTGTTCAGTGCATCCTCGAACGCAGCACCACCTCGCTGCTGGCCCAGGTGGAACGTCAGGACGAGCAGCTGGTGGCCGTTCCCCTCGACGACCGGCTGCTGGCCAGCATTCAGTTGCCGAAAGAAGCTGGAGAGCATCTCCAGGAAGACAAACCAACCTCTGTTGTGGAGGTTCAGGTCGATCGCTACCCGGTGGCTCAGCATGCGGCTATGGGTCATGTGGCGCGTCCGCTTCCCCTGAACGGGGGCCCTGCGGCCGATCGCGAACTGCTGCTCACCAAGGCAGGGCTGCATCACCGGCAGGCCGCGCCGCGTGGATCCGCCAAGGCTCCAACCACGAAGGGACGCACCGATCTCAGTGATCAGCCCTGTCTGCTGCTGCGCAGCTGGTCCGTCGAGGACGCCCCCGGGCTGCCCGCCGTTCACGTCGAAGCCCATGAGGGCGGGAGCCGGCTCTGGGTGCATGCGCCCACGGTCGCCGAACGGATCGGCAGCGGAAACAGTCTGGATCTGTGGTTGCGCGATCAGGGGGAAGCTCTCTGCCTCGGGAACGCCTGGCAACCGCTGCTCACGCCAGCACTCAGCAAGGCCGGAAGCTTCGTGTCAGGGGAAACGGCCGAAGCGATCACGGTGCGCCTCGATGTCTCCGCGACGGGAGAGATCACGGACTGGACCTTCATGCTCAGCACCATCCGTCCGGCGGCGACGGTGTCCTCGGAGCAGATGAAGGCGCTGGCGGAGCGCAAGCCCAGAAGCCGCAGTCTCCCCACCGCGCTCAAGCCGATCAAGGACCACCTCGGACAGCTGGAGACACTGCAGTTCTGTGCCCGCTGTCTGATGGATCGCGAGCGTCAGGCCGGCGTGGTGCAACTGGATCTGCAGCTGCCGGAGATGGAAGCGCTCGGAGACCTGATCTGGGCCGATCCCACAGGGCTGCGGCATCGCTGGGTCGATGCCATGGCTCCACAGGACCCACAGTCGCTGCTGCAGCCGCTGCTGCGTGCCGCCAACCGGGCCTGGGCACAGCATCGTGAGTCGCTTCAGCTGCCGGGCATCGTTCTGCAGAGCGGGGAACCGGATCCCGCTGTTCTGACGGATGTCGCGAAGACCGCGATTGCCCTCGATCTGCCGCTTGAACTCGATGAAGAGGGCAGCCCATCCGCTCAGGAACTGCTCGCAGGCTTCAGCGAGTCAGCCCATCGACGCGTGCTGGAGCAACAGCTCAGCCATGCCCTGCCGCAACCGGTGTTCGCCTTTGCCGGCCTGGCCCCGGTGCCGACGGAAGCCGAGGAATCCACCGCATCGGCCACCGGTGGCGAGAAGGCGACAGATCCTCTGGTCGCCGAGGTCCCGTGGTGCTGCGCAGGCCTCAGCTATGCCCACCTCGCCAACCAGCAGGTGCTGGTCAGCCTGCTCCAGGACGGCAAGGATCGGCCGACCGTGCGCCACAAGACCCGTCTCACCCTCGGGGAACGCGGATGCGGCGAAGCGCTGAGCTGGCCTCTGTTCACAGCGTCCCAGGAGGAGAAACTGCAGGGGATCTGCACGGAACGCTTCGTTCAGAGACTGAACAGCCGCCGTCGTCAGATTCATGAGCTTGAACGGGATCTGGTGACCATGGTTCAGGCGCGGTCCGCCGAGCCGCTGGTGGACAGCGAAACCGAAGGCCGAATCAGTGGTGTTCAGAGCTACGGATTCTTTGTCGAGGTGGGGCCGACACGGGTTGAAGGGCTCGTGCACGTCAGCTCCCTGAACGATGATTGGTATGAGTACCGATCGCGCCAGAACCGTCTCGTCGGACGCAAGACACGCCGCGTGTATCAACTCGGTGACAGCGTTCGGGTGCGTGTGATCAAAGTCGACGTGCTGCGCAATCAGATCGATCTGGACGTGATCGCCGACCCCTTGCCGGCGCCGGAAGCAGAGGACACCGGCATCACACCGATTCCGGTCACCCTCAGCAACGCCTGACCATGCATCCCTACGTCCTTGCGGTGACCGGCGCATCCGCGCAGCCGCTGGCGGAGCGGGCTCTGCAGCTGCTGTTGCGACGCGGCCGCGACGTTCATCTGGTGCTGAGCCGCGGAGCCCACGAGGTGTTCCGCGCCGAGCAGGGACTGAGGATCCCAGTGGCACCCGATGAGCAGGAACGCTTCTGGCGCGAGCATCTCAAGGAATCAGCGGGTGGACTGGTGTGCCATCGTTGGAACGATCAGAGCGCCTCGATCGCCAGCGGCAGTTTCCGCACACGGGCCATGCTGATCCTTCCCTGCAGCATGGGCACGGTCGGTCGCATCCGTGCCGGTGTGGCGATGGATCTGATCGAACGCTGCGCCGATGTGCATCTCAAGGAGGGTCGCCCGCTGGTGATCGCTCCTCGCGAAATGCCGTTCAACCTGATTCATCTGCGCAATCTCACGGCCCTTGCGGAAGCCGGGGCACGCATTGCAGCTCCGATTCCTGCCTGGTACACACGGCCGGAAAGCCTGGATGACATGGTCGATTTCCTCGTGATCCGCCTGCTGGATGGTCTTGAGGAGGATCTCGGTCCGCTCGATCGCTGGCAGGGCCCTGTCGCATGACCGCGTTGCAGAGACTGCTGCTGCTGCCCTGCCTGGCACCATTCGTGATGGTGATCGTGCTGTCTGCGCTGACGCGCGGAACACCGGTTCGGCTGCAATTGCTCATCTGGCGCACGCCACCCCTGCCGATCGGAGCCTGGACGGCTCTGGCCGCCTCCACGGGCGCCGCTCTGGCGGCGGGCACGACCTTGCTGCTGAGGCCGTCCCGCCAGCCCCTGCGCCGTCAGGTGCATCGTGCCGTCGAGAACGTCGAGCGGGAACCGCAACCTCCTCAGCCGAGCCCGTCGATGCCCGAACGGGACATCCGGGAGCCGGCACCCACCGTTGCTGTCGCCTACCGGGTGATTCAGCAACCCGAGCGCGTCCGGTCGCGACCGAGCGACAGCGACACGTCGGACTGGGATCAGGATCCCGACCGCGATTGGTGAGGCACCTCCGGGGCTGCCTAAAGTTCCCGCAGAGATCTGGATCCGGTGAGCGACACCCCTGCTGAAGCCGAAGCGCAGGCGAAACCGAAGCCGAAGGCCAAACCTCCCAAACCGGAGGACAAACCATTCGAGCTGTTCATGCGCGAGGAGTTTCTGCCGGCGGTCAGCAGCCAGCTCAAGGATCACGCCATCGCCCCGGACCGGCTTGAGCTGGTCACAGGCGAGCGACCGGTGGTCGGAGGCACCTGCCCGATGGTGGTCGGGGAACTGCCTGGTGACCGTCGCTTCTGGCTGTGTTTCAACAGCGAGGACATCGCCAGCGGAAAGACCATCACCCTGGCGGACCCGGGCAGCGACCCGACCCTGCTGGAGTCCTTCCTGATCGATGAGAAGCGGATGTCACTGGCTCTGCTCGTGTCCAGGCTTCTGCAGCGCCTGAACGGTCAGAAATGGCTGGGGGGGAACTGAAGCGCGACGGAGATCACGGTGTCACCCCTACATTGGATGACACCTTGTACCGGAGCTGATGGTCCCTCCCACCGCCATGGCCGAGCAGGCAGCCGAGAGTGCTGTCGCCGTCAAGGAGCCCGTCAAGGACACAATCCTCACTCCGCGGTTTTACACCACCGATTTCGAGGCCATGGCCGCCATGGACCTGCGCCCGAACGAGGCGGAGCTCGAAGCGATCTGTGAAGAATTCCGCAAGGATTACAACCGTCATCATTTCGTCCGCAACGACGAGTTCGACGGCGCCGCCGACAAACTCGACCCTGAAACACGACAGGTCTTCGTTGAATTTCTCGAGCAGAGCTGCACGTCGGAATTCTCCGGTTTCCTCCTCTACAAGGAGCTGAGCCGTCGGATCAAGCAGAAGAACCCTCTTCTCGCCGAGTGCTTTGCCCACATGGCCCGCGATGAGGCCCGCCACGCCGGCTTCCTCAACAAGGCGATGAGTGATTTCGGAGTTCAGCTCGACCTCGGGTTCCTGACGGCCAGCAAGAAGTACACCTTCTTCAAACCCAAGTTCATCTTCTACGCCACCTACCTGTCAGAGAAGATCGGCTACTGGCGTTACATCGCCATCTACCGGCACCTGGAGAAGAACCCGGACAGCAAGATCTTCCCGATCTTCAACTTCTTCGAGAACTGGTGTCAGGACGAGAACCGCCATGGCGATTTCTTCGACGCCCTGATGAAGGCTCAGCCCGACACCGTGCGTGGCCCCATCGCCAGGTTGTGGTGCCGGTTCTTCCTGCTGGCCGTGTTCGCCACCATGTATGTGCGTGATGTGGCCCGCAAGGAGTTCTACGAGTCACTCGGCCTTGA
The DNA here is from genome assembly GCF_000737575.1 of Synechococcus sp. KORDI-49. Taxonomy (NCBI): domain Bacteria; kingdom Bacillati; phylum Cyanobacteriota; class Cyanophyceae; order Synechococcales; family Synechococcaceae; genus Synechococcus; species Synechococcus sp. KORDI-49. Next base: position 379,747 of record NZ_CP006270.1, read on the forward strand.
CGCCCGCACCTACGACCGCATGGTGATCGACAAGACCAACGAGACCTCGGCCCGCGTTTTCCCGGTCGTGCTCGATGTGCGCAACGACAAGTTCTGGGAGCGCCTCGAGCAGTTGGTCAGCAACAACGCAGCTCTTCAGGCTGCGGATGCCGGCACGTCCCCTGCGCCTGTGCGTCTGATCCGCAAGCTCCCCCACTGGCTCGGCAACGTCTCCGTGATGGCGAAGCTGTTCCTGATGTCCCCGATCCCCAGTGATCGTTTCCAGCCCGCCGTCCGCTGACGGGCTTCTTCTCACGACAACGCACTTGACCGCCGCTCTTTTCACGACCAACGGAGCCGCACTGCTGGAGGACCTTCTCCAGCGGGGCGTTTCGGCCGGGGCCTCGCTCGTCGAGGTGTTTGCTGAACGAACCGATCATCTCGGTCTGCTCGCCGAACAGGACAACATCACCAGCGTCAACCCGTCCTTCGCCTGCGGCGCTGGAATCAGGGTGTTCCGCGGCGAGCGGGACGGCTTCGTGAGCACCAACGATCTCTCGAGGGATGGCCTGACCAGGGCTCTCGACCAGGCCCTGGCGATGCTTGGGCTGGAGATCGGAACCCGGGATTCCGCTGCGGGCTTCCAGGGTCTGCGTGCACTCATCAACCATGCCGCAACCAAAGAGGACTGGTTGCAGCGCTGCCCCTCCATGGCGGCAGCCGGCGACAGGCTGAAGCAGGGAACCGCTCATCTGGAGCGCCTCGGCAAGCATCTGCAGGTGCGTCGTGGCAGCTATTCCCGCGATTGGCAGGAGGTTCTGGTGGCCGCGTCGGACGGCACCTTCGCGCGGGACATCCGTCTCCACCAGTCCACCGGACTCTCGGTGCTGGCAGCCGATGGCGACTACCGCGCCAGCATCGGTCGGCGCTACGGCAGCACGGACCGACCGGAGGATCTCGTCAACTGGAACAGCGAGACGAGTGCCACGGAGGTCTGCGAGAGCGCCGGCAAGATGCTCCGCGCTGATTACGTCGAGGCCGGCCAGATGCCGGTGGTGCTCGCCAACCGCTTCGGCGGTGTGATCTTCCATGAAGCCTGCGGTCACCTGCTGGAGACAACTCAGATCGAACGGGGCACCACCCCCTTCGCGGACAGCGTCGGTTCGCTGATCGCCCATCCAGCGGTCACGGCGGTTGATGAGGGCCTCAGTGACGGGGCCTTCGGAACCCTCTCCATGGACGACGAAGGCATGGCGCCGGAACGCACGGTGCTGATCGAGAACGGCATCCTGCAGCGGTTCATCAGTGACCGCGCCGGAGAACTCCGGACAGGCCACCGTCGAACCGGCAGTGGTCGGCGCCAGAGCCACGCCTTCGCGGCCGCCAGTCGCATGCGAAACACCTACATCGATGCCGGTCCCCACAAGCCGGAGGATCTGATCGCGTCGGTGGATCACGGTCTTTACTGCAAGGCCATGGGCGGTGGCAGCGTTGGACCCACTGGTCAGTTCAACTTCGCCGTGGAGGAGGGGTATCTGATCGAGAACGGTCAACTGAGACAACCGGTGAAGGGCGCCACGCTGATCGGGGATGCCAAGGAGGTGATGCCGCGAATCTCCATGTGCGCGGATGATCTCGATCTGGCAGCCGGCTTCTGTGGCTCCGTGAGCGGCAGCATCTTCGTCACCGTGGGGCAACCGCACATCAAGGTCGATTCCATCACCGTCGGAGGCCGCTGAAGATGACGGAAACGAACGGTCTCAACGCCTCCGCCCTGCGTGATCGGCTGCAGCAACTCGCCAGACGCGAAGGGATCCATCAGTGGGACCTTGGCGCCGCCTGCAGTGACGACTGCTCTGTTCAGGTCGATCGGGGAGAAGCGAAACAGCTGAAGGCGGCTCAGCGCAGCTCAATCACCGTGCGTGTCTGGAACGGCGATGGGCTGGTGGGGATCACCAGCACCACCGATCTCTCCGAGGCCGGCCTGGAGAAGGCCCTCACCGGAGCCCACGAAGCCAGCCGCTTCGGCAATCCAGACGATGTGCCCGGCTTTTCACCGCTGGCGACGGCACCGCTGCCCGAGCTGGACCGCCCACTGAAACAGCGCCGGGGAATCCTGCCGTTGCTGTCGACCCTGCGCGAGGCCGAAGCCGACCTGCTCGCCCGCCACCCCGCGATCAACAGCGTGCCGTACAACGGACTTGCTGAGTCGCTCTCGCAGAGCCTCTATCTGAACAGCGACGGAGCCCTGCGCGAAATGCAGCGCACCCAGGCCTCGCTTTATCTCTACGCGAAGGCGGAAGAAACCGGTCGTAAACCGCGCAGCTCCGGTGCCGTTCGCCTCGCTCTGGGCAGTGGCGACCTCGACGTGAGCGGCTGCATCGAGGAGGCCGTCGAGCGCACCGTCAGTCACCTCGCCTATCGACCGATCGACACCGGCAGCTATCGGATCTGCTTCACACCGGAGGCGTTTCTGTCTCTGCTCGGGGCCTTCAGCAGCATGCTCAATGCACGCTCGGTTCTGGATGGCGTCAGCCTCAGCCGGCGGGAGTCGCTCGGGACCTCCGTCGCTGTTCCGTTCCTGTCCCTTCACGACGACGGACTGCACAGCGGCAACATCGGCGCATCGGCGTTCGACGGAGAAGGAACACCGACGCGACGGATCAGCCTGATCGAGGGTGGCGTGCTGACCAACTTCCTGCACTCGGAGGCCACAGCCCGGGCCTTCGGCGTCGCACCCACCGGCCATGCCGGCCTGGGCGCGAAAGTCTCGGTCGGTCCGGACTGGTTTGTGGTGAGCACCACAGAAGGCGTCAGCAGCGGTCACGATCTGCATCACAAGACCCATCAGGATCCGTTTGTGCTGATTGAAGATCTCAGCGCCCTGCATGCCGGCGTCAAAGCGAGCCAGGGCTCGTTCTCCCTCCCCTTTGATGGCTGGTTGGTGAAGGGCGGCGAACGCATTTCGGTGGAAGCCGCCACCGTGGCCGGCGATATCCGCACCGTGCTCAACAGCCTTCTGCATCTTGAAACGGAATCGGAAGTCACCCCGAGGGGGGTCAGTCCCCATGTCTGGGTGGACGGACTCTCGATCACCGGCGAAGCATGAGAGTGCTGTTCTGGGGCACTCCCCAGTACGCCGTCCCAACTCTGAAGGCACTGCATGCCGCCGGCCACGAGGTGGTCGGTGTCGTCACCCAACCGGACCGGCGGCGGGGGCGTGGGAAGCAGCTGATGCCATCGCCCGTCAAACAGGTGGCGCTGGAGATCGAATGTCCGGTGTTCACCCCGGAACGGATCCGTCGGGATCTGGAGTGCCAGCAAGCACTGGCAAGGCTGAATGCGGATCTGTCCGTTGTGGTGGCTTTCGGCCAGATCCTGCCGAGATCCGTGCTGGAGCAGCCTCCGTTGGGATGCTGGAACGGCCATGGATCCTTGCTGCCGCGCTGGCGCGGAGCCGGACCGATCCAGTGGAGCCTGCTGGAAGGTGACCCGGAGACCGGTGTCGGCGTGATGGCGATGGAGGAGGGCCTGGACACAGGGCCGGTGCTGCTGGAACGGCGCTGCAGGATCGGTCTGCTGGAGACCGCCGAAGAGCTGGCCTTACGCCTGAGTGCTGTGACGGCCGAGCTGATGCTGGAGGCGCTCCCCCGCATCGAATCAGCTGGAGAGGGCCCTCAGGAGCTTCGCTGGCAGCGTCTGGGGGTCACTGCTCAGCAGGAGCGGAACGGGGAGGTGACCTATGCACGCATGCTGACCAAGGACGACCTGCGGCTGGACTGGAGTGAGTCGGCCCTGGCGCTGCACCGGCGTGTGATGGCGCTGCATCCGAACGCTTTCACGCGATGGCGGGGACAACGCCTCAAGGTGCTGCGCTGCGAACCGCTGATCGAGCGTTTGCGCGGGGAACTTTCAGAGGACGCCAGAGATCTGGTCGGTCGCTGGCCGACCGGCGAGGGCACACCCGGGACTGTTCTGAGCACCGAGGCGGGCCTCGGACTGGTGGTCAGCACACGGGGATGCCCCCTGTTGATCCGCGCAGCGCAGCTGGAAGGAAAGTCGCGCAGCGACGCAGACACACTTCTCCAGCAACTGCGCGCTCAGCCCGGCGACCAGCTGGGAAACGATGTCGATACGGACACGTGACGATATTGAAACGATTCTGAAACGATATCGTCCAAGCCTCAGTCGTCGGCATAGAGCATCCTGGCCTGGGACCAGACCGCCTCCAGATCGCCATCGTCCAGGTCGAGAGCTTCAGGCCAGGCCTGCCGGAGCCAGACACGCCGTTGCTCCCCCTCCGTGGAGACAAAGAAGCTCTGCTGAGCAGCCAGCACCCTGAATTTCAGACATTCCAGAAGACGGGACCGCAACCGCACCCCATCCACCAGGGCGATCCGGGATCGGTGATCGACGATCTCCATGCGGGAGTTCGGTTTCACCCCGTTGAGGCGCGGAGCCAGCAACTCAAGGGTGCTGGAGGATTGCCAATGACGCTGCTTCGTTTCGGGGTGAGGGCGGTAAACCCAGCCGCAGGCCTGTTGCCCGTTTTCGGAGATGAGATCGACCCGCCAGAACGAAAACGTTTCGGGTGGATGCAGATCGGTCCAGCGAAGGTGCGGAAAGCAATGGTCCGGATCCTTCAGACGCAGTTCCAACGGCGCGAAACTGAGGTTGATCGTGCCGGGCCAGCAGTCGCTGAGGTCGAGACCGGCCTGACGGAACACTGGCGTCTGCATCGCGATGGTCCCGGCGGGGTACGGGGAGCCATCGCTGCGGCCTGAGGCCACGCCATGACCACTCACGATGTGTCCGATCAGGCGACTGGTATCGACACGGCTCATCGCGACTCGCGGTGCTGGCACTCATGACAGGGGCCATCCGGCCAGACCGCACAACGCAGCAATGGACTGTGCGCGTTGAATCGACAGTCAGGATCTCCGATGACCCAACCGTGGCGCCAGGCCTTGGCGTCAACTGGTCTGCTCTGAGGCTTCACGACAAGGGCGACGGAACCGATCTCATATCGACCGTTGCGCAGCTGGTATCGATGCCGACGCTGCATCACCAGGTAAGACCTCCCGTTCAGTTCAACCCAGCGGCCGGGGTGAGGGGGAACATCCAGCTGCAGGCGATCCAGCAGCACATCACTTCCCGACTGGCGCAGCTCAACCAGCATGACGCGCGTCAACAACGGGATTCCGTAGTGAGAACCCCCAGGTGAACAGGACCATGACAACGAGGAACATCAACCAGTCGGGTTGCTGGACCGCCGGAAGTGCCACATGCACAAACAGACGAACCGCCACAAAGGCCACCGCGAGAAAACCGGCGGTTTCGAGGCGAGGGTAAATCTCCAGCCAGCGGATGAACAGCCCTGAGGTGAATCGCAGGGCAATGATCCCGATCACCGCGCCGGTGCCGATCAGCAGGGTCTGATCACTGATGGCCACAGCCGCCGCGACACTGTCGATCGAGAAAGCAAGATCGGTGAAGGCCAGCAGAACCACCGTGCGTGCGAGTGAGCCGGACAGACCGCCCTCCTCGGGCAAATCCTCTGATGCCGGGTTCGATCGGCTGCGCAGATGGTCGATGAACAACCAGAGCAGGTAGGTCGCCGCCAGGATCTGCACCGGTGGATGGCGCAGCACCCACTGAGCCATCACGATCAACGCGATCCGGAGCACGAACGCCAGTGCGATACCGATGTTCAGAGCAAGTCGCTCCTGATCCTGCTGACGACAACGACGCGCGATGGCCGCCAGAGCCACGGCATTGTCAGCCGACAACACCAGCTCGAGGGCCACGAGCACCGGCAGCACGGAGAGGACCTCTCTCCATTGGTCGACGCCCTCGAACGCATCGCTGATCGAGGGAAGTGCTGTGACATCCATGGCGGCAGCCTAGAAAGTACGCAGTCGTTGCATGACCGTGCAGTTCCGGGCTGAGCTGTGTCACGTCGATACGCTCCGATGCGTGGTGCGCGTCGAGGCCTGGGAGAACGGTCAGCTGCTGGCCAGCACACTGGGAGAGGCCGAGAGCTGTGAGGCAGCGGAGGACCGGGCCCGCCAGCGTCTCGCCAGCACGACACCGGCTCCAGCGAGGAAGGCTCCTCAGGGTCCGCAGACCACCCCGACACGATCCACTGATTCCAGACCCGACACCGATCCGGACCTGAGACCACCAGCTGCAGCGGTTCCATCACCAGAGCCGACTCCCGAGCCAACCCCAGAGCCCCCCTCGGAAGCTCCGACCGACCCTGAGGACTGGAGTGAGGAGCTCACTGCCATCGATCTGGAGTTGCGTCGCATTGGCTGGGATCGTGAGCTGGAGAGCACCTATCTGGAGAGAGCGTTCGGACATGCCAGTCGCCATCGGCTGACCCGTTATGCCGATCTGGTGTCGTTTCTGCGGCAGCTGCGCGGTCTCCAACCAGGAGATCGTCCGGAGTCAGCTCCTGTCCCCATCCGCCGTAATGATCTGATCAACCAGGGAGACCTGATGCTGCAGCAGCTGAGCTGGGGAGCAGATCAGGCACGCCGTTTCCTGCAACAGCATCTCGGCGCAACAAGCCGGCAGCAGCTCAGCGACGAACAGTTACTGCAATTCAACATGCTGCTGGAGGAGCAGACGTTGCAAGCAGGGGGTGCATCCTGAATCAGCAGCGTTTCATCTCAACCCAGCGGGAATGCAACCAGGAAACTCGGAGCATCGTTCAAGGATTGTTGGTCACCTTATTGCTAACAGGCGCCACATCAACACCAGTGGCTGCTGATCGAGAATGGGAACTCAGTGCATTGCCCCTGTCGTCGGATCTCAGGGGCGAGAATAAAATCAGATTTCCGGCAACCAAACCTGCCGTGACAATGATCGCTGCAGCAACCTCAAGAGCTTGAATCACGCGAAATCAGTTGATTCGTGTCATTCAGTCAGTCTAACCGATATCGAACAGAGTTCCGACTTGAGAAGACGCGACAGGCTCGCAGGACCGAAATCCGCAAGACACAAACTGCAGCCTATGGATCAAGATGTGACGAACCACCGGAATTGAACCGGCAACATCCGCAGGAATAGCAGACCATTCGTTGCATCAAAAGAGCGAACTTCATGGCCGTTCCGATATCCGTGGAGTTCCTCACGAAATTCTCAGCGAAATCACAAGATCTGTGCAACCAAGCGCATCAAGATCACAGAAGATCATAACAGTCCTGATCTGTGGATAACAATCGACTCATCTTCCGGCGCAGAACATCACGCCTCGTCCATTTCAACCCACTGGGAATCTGCCTGATCACGATTGCATTTGGCGTGTTCATCAGCGACGGCGTGGATCATGCTGTTGCCAACATGCACAGCAACACAGAACAGCACAGCGCACTCTGCGCTCAGCCAGAGAACAGGTCCTGCAATGATTTGATCAAGTAAAACCGGGAACAGGTTCAGTCGATCGCCACAAGATTCGGCATTCCTTCAACAGAAGCGAATGTGACCATCACAACAGCTGGTGTCGTCCCCTTGTTGACCACATAATGCGGCTCATCGGGAGACCCTTCAAGAAAACCCTCCCCGGCCACAATCAGATCAACGACTTCGGCACCATCTACAACCCGAACATTATGCAGGGCGCCTTCCTGTACAAAAGCGACAACAGGGGACGGATGGGTATGGAGAGGAATGGTTGAACCGGGAGCGAGAGTGACTTTATAAACCCTCATCTCCGGCTTTCCTTCTGGATAGACGACGGATCGACCGCCCAGCGTCTGATTCGATTTGAACAATTCATCGATGACGGGCTTTGGTGCCGCCAGAGCGGCAGCGTTGAAAAAAAGAAGCGTCGACGCTGCAGCCAGACCGATTGATTTCGCGCCCATAGCAATTCCGCAGCCGAAGTAAATGCCGTTGATCGTACTCCAGAAAATTTGAAGATGTTCAGACCTGCCAATACATCAACGCCCTGCAGCTGAACGGCATGCGTCCTGGCAATTAACCACCCGGGACGATATGCGTCACCAGATCGGCGCAGACCCATCGCAGCGTTCCGCTATCGACATCAACCACATGAAACAGGCTCGGCACTTCGGGCTCCCGAGCCGTACAGGACACGTGAACGACATCTGCCATCCACCAATCGTCGCCGTCCGGATCACCACAGATCACCGTCATCCCGGCGGTGACACTGAGAAAGACGGGTGGCAGACCAGCGGGCCTGCAGGCAGCAGGGGCAACCATCACTCAACCCTTAAGTACACCAGTACTAGCCGCGTAAGGTGGCTATGTCAAGCAACACCCTCCCGTTCAGGCTGAGATCAGACAACGGCCGCGGCAGCTTCCACCGCCGGCCACATGCTTGCGAATTCGCGATCGGTCACCACGGCATTGACCTCGAACTGAATGCCATAGCCCTCGATCCAGGGACCGAGATGCGCCCAGACCTTTCCGATGTCAGTGGCCTGCACAATGGCAACACCGCTTCCACTGATCGGCTCACAGACGCGGTACTGCAGAGCGAAACCATCGAACTGATCACCAGGACATCCCCCATTGATGTAATCAGCGAACCCAGGGCATGACTGCCAGGACCCCTCAACTGTCGGGAAGCTCCAGACAATCAGGTAATGCTGCATGATTTTTTTGATTCTTTCTGCTGGTTAGCAAGAGCTCGAACCAGCGGAAGCTTCTTGAAGCAATCAACACCGAAGCGACAGAACAAATCGGCAGCATGATCGAAGGGATCAGACAGCCATCGCTCTCATGCGTTAGTCGAAGACTGGCCCCTCACTCGGATCAAGCGTGTTGGTGATGGTCTTGCTGCACAGGAAACTGTCGGACAGCGGCTGTCGGCAGTCTTCGTTGCCCGGCTCACGAACGTTCACCATCAGCACATAAAGCGATCCCCGGAAACGGCGATCAACCGAGAAATCAACCGCACTGTTGGTCGTCGGGGTTGTCACACTGGTCGTGTGACTGGGGCTGACGAAGGTCCGTCGCGTGATCGCCGTCTGTGTCTGGGATCTGGCAGCGGGACCCGCCGCCAGGATCAACAAGGCAGAAACAGCGAGAGAAGCTGGGAAAATGGCCATATTTCAAGTTATCCCAACTCGGTTGCAAAAATCCAGTGATGGTCGTTACCAGCCCTGAAGGAACATCACGGGATGGCTGCCTGAAGCTCTCAGCTGGTACGCCGATGGCTGCCGAGCTCCGACAAAGCCAGATCAGACTGGGCAAGAACGCGCATCAACAGATCCTCCAACCTGCCGAGCCGGCTCCAGCTCGGGGTGCCGAGGGCGGAATCGGGGAGGTCCGCCTTCATCTCAGAAAGGATGGCCATCGTTTCAGCGGCCGCTCTTGAGAGATCCTGCATGATCAAAACCCCATATGCCGCAGTCAAGCCAATGCGCTAAGGCTGTCAATCAGCAGAATCGCTCTCGGCAGGGAAGCCAGCCAGCAGGTTCAGCGATGGCACGCCGCTCGGAACCGTTGAGATCCGGATGTGAAACCATGCTTCGTCTTCCGCCCTGTCACACGCTTGCGCCACATCCGGAATGATGATGGTTTTAGTTCCGTTCTCATCAACGCAATCACCTCAGGCTCAGTCACTCCGTACTGAGCGTGTATCGCGTCAAAAGTTGTGCGGTCCTCCCAGGCCATTTCGATGATCCTGTCAATCTCATCAGGCTGAAAACCGCGCATCGAACCTGCAACTGTTGTGGAGATGGTATCCAGATCCTGCGAGAACCCGAGGATCCGGACCATCACAACAACACCGAAATAAGACTTGAGGCCGATGTTCAGAGAAAATCAAACTCCTCTTCGACTTCATCATCCTCGAGGGATTGCAGCCAAAGCGCCGAGATGGGAAAAACGAGACAGCCAGCCAGAATGAATTCCATAGATGCCGGAGCAGTTGACATCACCATGCAGGCACAGACTGCGCGCTTCTGTATCTGTCATTTCCAGAACGTCAGAGAAGCGTCGCAATGGATGCTTTCCAAATGAGTTAGGCATTTGAACTCAAGCGAGAGATTTCGCCTCAACGACTACATCTCCAATCCACCGGATGCCGGAAGTTGTTTGCATTACACCCTTTTCCGATGGAAGTTCTCGCCGTTGTCGTCATCGTTGCCATCTCCGGTGGATTCGCTGCTGCACTGACGCCGGGTAAATCCTGATCATGTACACGTTGACTGTGATCATCATCACAATCGGATTCCTTGGCCTGTTCAGACCGATCATTTCGATCCTCTGATCAGGTTCTGGCATCAGGACTCCTGATGGAAAAACGTTGAGTGGCTGAGATCGATCGGAGGCTTCAGACTTCCGGTTCAGTCAGGCAACAGCCATGAACCCCGGTTCAGACGACACGACGCAGGCTCTTCGTCTGCTGCTGACCACGATTGCGGGTCCGAACTATGCCGGTGCCCTCGAAGATGGAAATCTCTCTCAGCAGATCGATCGCTGCATTGGATGGGTCAGAGCAGAAGTTTCAGAAGCTGTTTCGCTGATCGAATCCTGTGTGCCCCATGGAAAACCGATGCTTGCTCAGGCCCAGAAGCGACTTGAGAACCTGGAAGCCATCAGAACATTGGAACAGGTGACAACCCGCCATTTCAGGGCCACGGAATCCGGTTCAACAACCTCAGCTGCAGACCCATCCGGGAACAATGGCCAATAAAAATCCGGCTTCAGCAGAATGCCAAGGCCGGATGATCTTCCCTGAAAGCTGAAAAGCACCTCTGCCTTTCACATTCAGTGTCGTCAAATCTGTCTCCGGCGACATGAGAACTCGATGAAGACTGTCCACAACGAGAGTGAGTGTCTGAACCCCAGGGCTAACTGAATCCCCAAACGCAACAGCATCAGGCTGCTGCTGAGGACCTTGGCCTTCACGCCGAGCGGTCCTTGTGTTCCGGTTGAACCGGAGCGGAAGGATTGAACAACATCGGCACTGACGACAACACCAGAACGCTGCCGACTGACAACAGGATCAGCAGGGGAAGCGGCCGCACAAGCGGTTGGCGCTCAAGCGGAGTGCGGCAACGGGAGCAGATCGGTGTGGCTCCCTTCGGCGGATGAAGCACGAGGGCCGCACCGCAGCAGCAGGAAGGACAGCGGTAGCGCGGCATCGACCGTTGGTCGCGGCTTGGCGCACCATATTGCGAAGATCGTCTGTTGCTGCACTCAGCCACCCATGCCCCTCAGTTCTCTGGTGCGTCAGCTGCAGGAGGCAGCACTCACCGGGGAACTGCTGGAGCGCAGCCGGCGTCCTGATCGTCTGCTCATGCGCGGTGCCGGTCGTGGTTGCCGGGCGCTGGTGGCCAGCGCCATGGCCCAGCGCGACAAACGACCGCTGCTGGTGGTGGTGCCAACTCTGGAGGAGGCGGGCCGCTGGACCGCGCTGCTGGAGTTGATGGGATGGAGCACAACCCATCTGTATCCAACCAGCGAGGGCTCTCCTTACGAACCCTTCGATCCCACCAGTGAGATCGTGTGGGGACAGCTTCAGGTTCTCAGCGATCTGATCGCAGAGCCAAGCCAGGCCAACCGGGCGATCGTGGCGACGGAACGCTGCCTTCAGCCGCATCTGCCACCTGCGAAGGCCCTCTCAGAGCGTTGCCGGATCCTGCGGCGGGGAGATCAGGTGAATCTCGAGGACCTGGGGGAGACCCTCGCCAGGTTGGGCTACGAACGCGTCTCCTCGATCGACCAGGAAGGGACCTGGAGCCGCAGGGGCGACATCGTTGATGTGTTTCCCGTCAGCAGCGAGCTGCCGGTGCGACTGGAGTTCTTCGGGGAGGAGCTCGACAAGCTCAGAGAGTTCGACCCCGCCAGCCAGCGCTCCCTTGATCCAATCGATCAGCTGCAGCTGACACCCACCGGTTTCAGCCCTCTGATCGCCGACGCTCTGCGCGAACGGATGCCCGAGGGTCTGGATCGTCTGCTGCAGGAGCAGGAGGTTGATCTGTTGCTCGATGGGGGCACACCGGAGGGGATGCGACGCCTGATGGGGCTCGCCTGGCAGGAACCGGCATCACTGCTCGACTACCTCGGCGAGGACTGCTTCGTCGTCATCGACGAACGCCGTCACGGTCTCGCCCACGGGCAGCAATGGCTCGACCATGCCCGTGAACATCACAACGAGATGGCCGCGGAACGGGGCCTGAACGATGGGGATCGGGACCGTCTCTGGCCAGGTCTGCTGCACCGGGATATCGACGAGGCTTTCGGCGCGGCGGAGGGCTTCAAAGGCTTCGATCTGGCGGAACTGCTGGAGGAGGACTCCCATCCGAACAGCTTCGATCTCGCCAGCCGCCCCGTCCCGGCCTATCCGAACCAGTTCGGCAAGCTCGGAGAACTGATCAAGGGATTCCAGCAGGAGCGGATCGCCACCTGGCTGGTCTCCGCTCAGCCAAGTCGGGCCGTGGCCCTTCTCGAGGAACACGACTGCATCAGCCGGTTCGTGTCCAACAGTGCCGATGCCGCGGCCATCACGCGCCTGATCCAGCAGAACACTCCGGTGGCTCTGAAGGCACGCGGCAATGCCGAGCTGGAGGGCCTGCAACTGCCGGCCTGGCGGATTGCGCTGGTCACCGACCGGGAGTTTTTCGGGCAGCAGACGCTGACATCAAGCGGCTATATGAGACGCCGGCGCAAAGCCGCCAGTCGCACGGTGGATCCGAACAAGATGCGGCCGGGAGATTTCGTGGTGCACCGCAACCACGGGGTCGGACGCTTCAAGGCGATGGAGAAGCTCGCCATCAGCGGGGATGTCCGCGACTACCTCGTTGTGCAGTACGCCGACGGGCTGCTGCGGGTGGCCGCCGATCAGCTGGGCAGCCTCGGCCGGTATCGGGCCACCAGTGAAAAAGCTCCGGAGCTGAACCGCATGGGAGGCACCGCCTGGACCAAGGCGAAGGAGCGGGCCAGGAAGGCCGTGCGCAAGGTGGCGATGGACCTGGTGAAGCTCTACGCCGAGCGACACAAGGCGAACGGATTCGCCTACCCCACGGATGGGCCCTGGCAGAGCGAGCTCGAGGAATCCTTCCCCTACGAACCCACCCCGGACCAGCTGAAGGCGACCGCCGATGTGAAACGGGACATGGAGAAACCGGAGCCGATGGATCGACTCGTGTGCGGTGATGTTGGATTCGGCAAGACGGAGGTGGCGATCCGGGCGATCTTCAAGGCGATCACCGCAGGACGCCAGGTGGCGATGCTCGCCCCCACCACCGTTCTGGCCCAGCAGCACTGGCGCACCCTTTCGGAACGGTTCGCTCCGTATCCGATCAAGGTCTCACTGCTGAACCGGTTCCGGACGGCCTCGGAGCGCAAGACCATTCTTGAAGGCCTCAAGCAGGGCACGATCGATGCCGTGGTCGGGACTCACCAGCTGCTCAACAAGGGGGCGGCATTCGACAAGCTCGGGCTGCTGGTGGTGGACGAAGAACAGCGCTTCGGCGTCAATCAGAAGGAGAAGATCAAGGTTCTGCGCAAGGACGTCGACGTTCTGACCCTGTCGGCTACCCCGATTCCGCGAACGCTCTACATGAGCCTGTCGGGAGTGCGCGAAATGAGTCTGATCACCACACCGCCGCCGCTGCGCCGACCGATCAAGACGCATCTGGCCACCCTCGATCCCGAAGCGGTGCGCAGCGCCATCCGCCAGGAGCTCGATCGCGGCGGCCAGGTCTTCTACGTGGTGCCACGGGTGGAAGGAATCGAGGATGTGGCCGCAGGCTTGAGGACCATGCTTCCAGGCCTGAAGCTGCTGGTGGCCCACGGTCAGATGGCGGAGGGCGAACTGGAAAGCGCCATGGTGGCCTTCAACGCCGGTGAAGCTGATGTGATGCTCTGCACCACGATCGTGGAGAGCGGTCTGGACATCCCCCGGGTCAACACGATCCTGATCGAGGATGCCCATCGCTTCGGACTGTCGCAGCTCTACCAACTGCGAGGGCGGGTGGGACGCAGCGGTATCCAGGCCCACGCCTGGCTGTTCTATCCCGGCAATGCCTCCCTGAGTGACACCGCCCGGCAGCGGCTCCGGGCGATTCAGGAGTTTGCGCAGCTGGGGAGCGGCTATCAGCTGGCGATGCGGGATATGGAGATCCGCGGCGTGGGCAATCTGCTCGGCGTGGAGCAGAGCGGCCAGATGGAGGCGATCGGCTTTGACCTCTACATGGAGATGCTGCAGGAGTCCCTCGCCGAAATCCAGGGGCAGGACATTCCATCGGTGGACGACACCCAGGTGGATCTGCCCGTGACCGCATTCGTCCCAGCGGAATGGATCACCGATGCGGACGAGAAGATCGCGGCCTACCGCGCTGCCGCTGACTGCGAAAGCTCAGAGGCTCTGGTGGAGCTCGCAGCCGGTTGGGCCGATCGGTACGGAGCACTTCCCGCCGCCGTGCAGTCCCTCCTGCAGTTGATGGAGATGAAGCTGCTGGCCAAGCGTTGCGGCTTTTCCAGGATCAAACCGGAGAAACCGAACATCGTTCTGGAAACACCCATGGAGGAACCCGCCTTCCGTCTGCTGCGCCAGGGACTTCCCCAGCACCTGCATGGCCGGCTTGTGTACCAGGCCGGCAACGGCATCCTCCACAAGGTGATGGCAAGGGGCCTCGGGGTCCTGCCGATGGAGAAACAGCTGGAGCAGCTGATGGAGTGGCTGAGACTGATGGCCGCTCAGATTCCGGATGCAGAAGGGGTCAGCAGCGCTGAGCGCGAGGCAGCTGAGCGCGAACGCAACGCGTCGGTGCTGCGCGTGTGACGGCGTAGTCGCATTTCTGAGAAAAACTCCACAGACCCGCAATTCTTCGTTACATTGCTCGAAACGCTGGATCTCCGATGGGTGAAGTGATCGAACTCAGTTCAGCGGGCGGTTCCATCGGAGCGGTCAGCGGTGTTTTCTGTGTTGCGGCGCTTGGCTTGTTTGCCTTGTTTCAGACCGGCCCGAGTGACGATGACGACTCCAATGGCGGTGGTGGTGGCGGCCTGATGCAGCCGATTTCCTGAGCTCCGCTGGATCCGGACGCATCTGGTCGCACCTTGCCAACACTTCTGAGATGAATGGGACGGTGTCCTCCTCCAGCGTGAGGAAGTCCTTTTCAGATCTTGATGAGCAACGTTCCGGTCCGATGTCTGCTCTGGTTCGGCCTGCTTTGTTTTGCAGTCTCAGGTCCTGCCCAGGCCAGATCCTGGGCAGAGGTTGATGCGCTGCGCTGGCGTCTCGAGCGCAATGGTGTCCGTGTGTCCCAGACGGATTGCCAGCGGGGATTGCAGGGGGCGTACGACTCCAGACGCAACAGGCTTGTCGTCTGCCGTGCCCATCGGAGCCCCGGACAGGTCTGGAACACGCTGGCGCACGAGGCGGCCCATCGCATGCAGGACTGCGCCGGTGGTCCCATCTCCAAACCGGAGTACACGCAAACCATGCTGAGCACGCTCCGGCGCTACTCGCCGGAGGATGTCGCCGCACTGCGCGCCTACCCGAGGCGGCAACACCGCAGCGAAATCGAGGCCCGCTACACGGCGCAACTTCCTCCTCAACAGGTGATGAGGCTGTTCGACCGCTACTGCGGCGCTCGTTCGGCATGAATCAGATCTGACGACTCTCCCTAACGCACACCCACATCCTCACGACCAATGGAATCCCTCTTAATGCAACTCGCGATGGCTGCCATGAGCCAATTCGGTGGCGGTCGATCCGTCCCGATGTCCGGTGGAATGCCCATACCGATGCCGTCGAGGCCCATGGCTCCCTACAGCAGCCCGGCACCTGTCTCCAATGGCTGGCAGCCGTCGATGCAGGCCAGCACGCTGGCCTCCACGACGTGCCTGTTGCGCAGCGGCCGGATCAGCCGTGACCAGGCCATCACCCTGCTGGACCGGCAGGGTGAGACCTGGGGCTGGTCCCGGGGCTGGGGTCGGTCGGTGCCGATCTCAGTGGTGGATCGCACCATCGATTCGGCCGGAGGCTGCCGGGCCTTGCTGAACGGCAACGCCCCTGGAAGCGCATGGCCGGGAGCCCCCATCCAGGTGGCCGGAGGCCATCAAGGTCGAAGTCAGCGGGAAGCTTTCGGTCTCTATCCATACCGCTGACTCGATTCCATGGTTTCGATCGCTTGCCGCTGGAATGACTTGCGGTATTGGCATTGATTCACCTTCCATCACGCATGTCCGGCTTGAGCGAAGTCTTCCGAACACAAAGAGAAGGGTTCGGTGGAAGCGCTTGATCCGGGCAAGGGATCTGCCTTCACAACATTCAGCTGTTCTTCAAGAGACCTACATCAAATCCAGATCCCAGATAGCAGCAATCAAAGTACCGATGATTGTCACCAACCAGACTTCTCGAGAAAGCCTGTAAGGGGAGTCGGGTCTCAATCGCTTATGACCTGTCGTGTAAGCGAAGATGAAGCACGTGTTGTAGATGCTTAGAAAAAAGAAGAAGTAGAGGATTCTGTCAGGCAACTCAGCTTCGCCTCGTTAACCTAACCTTAATTGTGGTTTTACCTGTGTCTGCAGCGGTTTATACCTTTCATACCGATGGCGTTTAACAGACGATCCTGAGGTCATGGAGACCTGAATCGTTGTTGCTGCGTGTTTGAGATTGACTACTCAGGAGTTTGAAGCGCGGATTGAAGATTGGCACCAGTTGGGTTGTAGGTCTGACCGGCGTCGGCTTTGGTGAGCACTTTCACGAGGGCGGACTCAGCGACTTTGTACTGACCGTCCTTTGCCGTTCCGAGATCATCCGGGGTGAGTCCCTTGATCTCCTTCTCAGTGAGATCGGCTTCCAGATCCGGTTTGATGCCGTTCTGGTGGATGTCCGTCCCACGGGGGGTCAGATATTTGGCGATGGTCACCGTCATTCCGGAACCATCAGCAAGGCCGCGAACGGCCTGCACAAGCCCCTTTCCGAAGGTCTTCATGCCGACGAGTTCGGCACGGTTGTTCTCCTGCAGTGCTCCGGAGAGGATCTCGCTGGCACTGGCCGACCCCTCGTTGATCAGCACCACCATGGGCTTGTCGGTGAGAGCGCTGCCGGTGGCACGACGCACATCACGGATGCCCTCACGGGTGCGCGTGCTGACGATGGTGCCCTCGTTCAGCCACTGGCGGGCGATGTCAACGCTGGCTTCGAGCAGACCACCTGGGTTGCTGCGCAGATCCAGCACATAGCCGTCCGCCTCCTGCTCCTCGAGTTCGCGGATCGCATCGCGCATCTCGCGGGATGCATTGGCATTGAAGGTCTTCAGGCGGATGTATCCGACCTTGCTGCCGTCCTGGGCGGTGTTGAGGCTGGACTTCACCGCATTGAGTTCGATGCGGGCCCGGATCAGAGGCACATTCAGAACCCTGCCGTCGCGGCGGAGGCCGAGCACCACCTCGGAGCCCTCAGGTCCGCGGATCAGCTTGACGGCATCGGAGGTGCTCATGCCCTCGGTGGAGGCACCATCGATGGTGACGATCACATCCTTGGACTGCACACCGGCCCGTGAGGCAGGAGTTCCATCGATCGGCGAAATCACCACCAGTTCCTTGGTCTCCTTGTCGAGACCGAGCTGAATCCCGACACCCATCAGCTCCCCGGTGGTGTCGATCTGCATCTCCTTGAACTCCTTCGGGTCCAGGAAGCGCGTGTAGGGGTCGTTCAGGCTGTCAAGCATGCCGCGGATCGCCTCATAGGAGGCATCGCTGTCGGCGTAGGACTTCCTGAGCAGTTCGCCCCGCAGCTGACGCCAGCGCGATTCGGTGTAGGCACCACTGGAATCCATGTAATCGCGATACACGATCTGCCAGACCTGATCGATCACCTCTTTCGGGCTGTCGGTGATCGAACCGCCGGTGGCGCTCGGAAGACTCAGCCCCGGCCGCGACAGCACAACGGCAGCTGCGATTCCACCCAGACCCAGGATCAGCAGGGAGCCCGACCGCACCACCTTCCGCATGGGTGAAACGCTGGGCATGCGCCCTGAAAGTTGATGTTTCAGCCTAACGACTTCAGGCCGGATCAACCCAGCGGCCGTCCTCCTTGATCAACTGGATCAGAGCGGAGACGCCCTGATCCTCGGGAACCTTGCGGATCTCCTCGCGACCGCGGTAGAGAGAGATGACGCCGGGTGTCTTGCCGACATATCCGTAGTCAGCGTCCGCCATCTCGCCTGGACCGTTGACGATGCAACCCATCACGGCGATGTCGAGCCCCTTGAGATGAGCCGTGGCATCGCGCACCTTGTGCAACACCTCCTCAAGGTTGAACAGGGTGCGACCGCAGCTGGGGCAGGCCACGTATTCGACCATCGTCTTGCGCAGGCCCAGCGACTGAAGAATCGAGTAGCAAACTGGGATTTCCCGCTCTGGAGCCTCGGTGAGCGACACCCGGACGGTGTCACCGAGCCCATCGGCAAGCAGGGTTGCGATCCCAGCGGTGCTCTTGATGCGGCCGTAATCACCATCTCCGGCCTCCGTCACCCCGAGATGCAACGGGTAATGGAAACCCTCCCGATCCATGGTGTCGGCCATCAGGCGGTACGCCGCCAGCATCACCGGAGCGCGGGAGGCCTTCATGGAAATCACGATGTTGTGAAAGTCGAGGTCATCGCAGATGCGCACGAATTCCATCGCCGACTCGACCATTCCCTTGGGGGTGTCGCCGTAGGTGAACAACATCCGTTCGGCGAGGGAGCCGTGGTTGACACCGATGCGGAGAGCCTTGTTCTGATCCCGCAGCAGGGTGACGAGTGGCTCGAAGGTTTCGCGGATGCGGGCTCCGATGGCGGCGAATTCCTGGTCTGAGAACTCCTGACGCCCGGGGTCGGGCTTGTCAAAGACGAACAGGCCTGGATTGATCCGGACCTTGTCGACGTGCTGAGCCACTTCCATGGCGATCTTGACGCCGTTGTGATGCACATCAGCGACGAGCGGAACCGTGCAGCCACGGGATCGGACGGCAGCCCGGATCTCACCCATCGCTCGGGCATGGGCCATGGAGGGAGTGGTCACCCGCACGATCTCGCTGCCCGCCTCGGCCAGCCGGATGATGCCCGCCACCGCGGCCTCGATGTCGAGGGTGTCCTCATTGATCATCGACTGCACCACCACGGGATGGTCACTGCCGATGGGCACGTCCCCCACCATCACGGTGCGGGTGACGCGCCGGTGGATCTGGGTGTCGTAACGACGATCCACAACAGCTGGCGTGGTCGGCAGTGTGGCGGTCATGACAGGGTTCGCCGCGAGCGATTCAACGTTCGCACAGGTGCTGTCGCACCGCGGCCAGATCCCGGCGCGTCAGATCGATGGGAGCACCTTCATCAGGCGAAGGATTTCTCAGCAGATACGAGGGGTGGAAGATCGGCATCACCGCACGGTCCTGCCATCGCTGCCAACGTCCCCGAAGTTGCGTCATGCCGCCCTTGATGCCCAGGATCGCCTCCACCGCCGTCGCACCGGCCAGGACGACCGCTGCGGGGTTCACCTGTTGCAGCTGAAGATCGAGCCAGGGCCGGCAGGCGGCGAGTTCCACCCGCTTCGGGCGTCGGTTGCCCGGCGGTCGGCATTTCACGGCATTGCAGATGTAGACGTCCGTCTCGAGGTCGAATCCGGCTTCCACCAGCAGACGATCAAGCGCCTGGCCGGATCGTCCGACAAACGGCTGGCCGGTGGCATCTTCCCGGGCTCCGGGGGCCTCACCGATCAGCATCAGAGGCGCCGACGCGGAACCTCGGCTCACCACCACCCTGGTGCGGGTCTCCGAGAGGGAACAGGCGGTGCAGCTGCCACAGAGGTCCAGTTCCGTGAGCGGGGTCTCGGCCATGACGGATCAGATGGACGGGGCAACCACAAGCAGCGGATTCTGCTCGGGATCCTCCAGCCAGGCTTCAGCCCCGAACGGCTCCACGCGCGGGGGCTGCTGCACTCTGGCGCCAGAGGCGATCAACTCGGGGAGACACGCCTCGAGCAGCTCCAGGGGATGCTCACAGGCGGAGAGCCTGAGACAGGGCGCCAGGGTTCGTCCACGCTCTGGGAAAGGACGCGATCGAGAGGGGCGGTAGATCTCCAGACATCCCCCATCCGCCAGCGGCACGCGCCAGTGCTGCCGAGAGAAACCCTGTTCGGCGACGGTCCCGAAGGCAAGGGCATAGAAACGGGCCAGGGGTTCGGGGGCGTGGGCCGCCAGCACCCAGGTGATCGAGATCGGTTTCATGGCGATGAGCTGGCAACTGGTTGTCTGGGACACCACATGAGGCAGGATTGGCTCTTTCAAACGCATCCGGGGGAGGTGCGTTGCTGATGCCCACCCCGACCGTTCTGTCCCAACGGGCTGAAGCCCTGAAGCCGTCCCTGACCCTTGAAATCGGGGCCAGAGCGAAAGCGCTGAGGAACGAGGGCCGCGACATCTGCAGTCTGAGCGCCGGAGAGCCGGATTTCGACACCCCCGAGTTCATCGTCGACGCCGCCCGCAAGGCCCTCGGCGATGGAATCACCCGCTACGGGCCGGCGGCCGGTGATCCCGAACTGAGAGCGGCGGTGGCTGAGAAGCTGAGCAGCGAGAACGGCATTCCCACCAGGCCGAGCCAGGTGCTGATCACCAACGGTGGAAAGCAGGCGATCTTCAACCTGTTCCAGGTGCTGCTCAATCCCGGCGACGAAGTGCTGATCCCTGCGCCGTACTGGCTCAGTTACCCGGACATGGCCGCTCTGGCGGGAGCCAGGAGTGTTGTGATTGCGTCGAACCCTGAGGAGGGCTTCCGGCTCGATCTCTCCGAGCTGGAGGCACGCATCACGGAACGCACGCGCCTGCTGGTGCTCAACACCCCCGGGAATCCGACCGGACGGGTGATGAGCCGTGCGGAGCTGGAAGCTCTGGCCGAGCTGGTGCGCCGGCATCCTCGTCTGTTGGTGATGAGCGATGAGATCTACGAATTCCTCCTGGCGGAAGGGCAGGAGCACCACAGCTTCGCGGCCGTCGCACCGGATCTGGCGGAACGCTGCTTCACGGTCAATGGGTTCGCCAAAGGCTGGGCGATGACCGGATGGCGCATCGGGTACCTGGCCGGAGACGAGACCGTGATCAAGGCGGCGTCGGCGCTTCAGAGCCAGAGCACCAGCAACGTCTGCAGCTTCGCCCAGCGCGGTGCGCTGGCGGCACTGCAGGGCAAGCGGGACTGTGTGATTCAGATGGCGGAGAGCTACAACCGCCGCCGGACTCTGCTCACGCAGGGACTGCAGGCGATCGAGGAGATCACGCTGCTGCCGCCCCAGGGTGCGTTCTACGCCTTCCCTCAGCTTCCGGAACGGATCAACGATTCCATGGCGTTCTGCCGCAGAGCCCTGGACGAGTCCGGGCTGGCCGTCGTTCCGGGTGTCGCCTTCGGAGAGGACCGCTGCATCCGACTGTCCTGTGCGGTGTCGCGTGAGACGATCGGGGATGGTCTGAACCGACTCAGTCAGATGCTGCAGTCGTTCTGATCAATCGTTCAAGACCCACGAATTCCTGATGCCTGTGCGAGAACGCCTGGCCGTGGTCGTCACCGGACTGCTGTTCGGTCTCGGAATCACGGCCACCCCCACCGCCGCCGTCCGTCCTCTTCGGATCGGAGCGATCCCTGACCAGAATCCCGAACGGCTCAACCGCCTGCACGGGGCACTGTCCGCGGAACTGAGTGAGTCCCTCGGAGTGCCGGTGCGCTATGTCCCAGTCAGCAATTACGCCGCTGCGGTGAGCGCCTTCCGCACCGGCAGTCTGGATCTGGTCTGGTTCGGAGGACTCACCGGTGTGCAGGCACGCCTGCAGACCCCCGGGGCCAAAGTCGTGGCTCAGCGCGATATCGACGCCCGTTTCACCAGTGTGTTCATCGCCAACAGCGGGAGCGGTCTGCGTCCGATCACCAGTCAGGACCAGCTGAAGCAACTGAAGGGAAAACGCTTCACCTTCGGCTCGGAAAGTTCCACCTCAGGACGGCTGATGCCAGAGCACTTCCTGCGGCAAGCCGCTGTCACCCCCCGTGATTTCGCTGGAGGGAGAGGCGGATTCAGCGGCAGCCACGACGCGACGGTCGCTCTGGTGCAGAGCGGGGCCTATGAAGTCGGCGCTCTGAACGAGCAGGTCTGGACCAGCCAGGTGAAGGATGGACGGGTGGACAGCAGCAAGGTGAAGGTGATCTGGCGCACGCCTCCGTATGCCGACTATCACTGGCTGGCACGTCCCGGACTGGACGACCGTTTCGGCACCGGATTCACCGAACGGGTGCGCGGCACCTTCATCGCGCTGAAACCGGATACCGAGCGCCGGCGCACGATCCTGGAACTGTTCGGTGCGGGCAGCTTCATTCCGGCGAAGGCGTCGGACTACGACGCGATCGCCAACATCGGTCGGCAGCTCGGCAAAATCCGTTGACCGCTGTGCTGGCGATGCGGCAGGTGGGCGTTCGGGGGCGCCTGGAACCGCTCGATCTGCGCATTGCCATCGGAGAACGTGTCGCTCTGCTCGGAGCCAGTGGCGCCGGAAAAACGACGCTGCTCAGCCTCGCCAATGGCAGTCTTCAGCCCGATCAGGGCCAGGTGCAGTGGCGAGGCCAGCCGATCAGGACACTGCCGCGGCGGAGGCGTCTGGAGATCGGAACCCTCTGGCAGGACCTGCGGCTGATCGAGGAACTGACGGTCAGCCGCAATGTCAATGCCGGTGCCCTCGGGCGACACTCCCTGCTCTGGGCCCTGCGCAATCTGCTCCAGCCGCTCGAACGGCGGGAGTGCCTGGCCGCGGTGACCGCAGCGGGTCTGGAGCCTGAACTGATGGACACCACGGTGAGCCGTCTGTCCGGCGGCCAGCGTCAGCGGGTGGCTTTGGCCCGCCTGTTGCGGCAGCAACCGCTTCTGGTGCTCGCGGATGAACCCCTCTCCGCTCTGGATCCCGTCCTTGCCGAGGAGGTGATGCTCGGTCTGCTGGATCAGGCCGGCTGCCTGGTGAGCCTGCACCGTCCCGACCTGGTGCATCGCTTCGACCGCGTCATCGGCTTGCGGCAAGGGCGCCTCGTGCTCGACAAATCCACCGGCGATGTCACGTCTGACGCGATCGCATGCCTCTACCAATCCCTCTGAAACCGGCTCTGCCCCTGTGGCCTCTGCTGCCTGGCCTGGTCTTTCCAGTGATGCTGCTGGTGCTGGCGCTGGATCTGCATGGCGGCGGGCTGAACCTGCTCGGCCGTTTCGCACTCGCTGCCGTGCAGCCCAGCCTGGATCCTCCGCTGATCGCAAGCCTGCTGCAGGGTCTCCAGGTGACGTTGATCACGGCCCTGCTCGCCTGGGGGGTGAGTTGCCTGGCGGGATGTGCCCTGGGACTGCTCAGTTCACGTCATGTCTGGCTGCTGGTGAACGGCACCACCACAGGTGCCGTGCTGGTCCGACGGCTGCTTGCTCCGATCCGTTCCCTGCATGAACTCATCTGGGGACTGCTGCTGCTGCAGGTGTTCGGTCTGAATGGATGGGTGGCGGTTCTGGCGATCGCCGTCCCCTATGCCGCTCTGCTGGCCAGGGTCGTGAGTGATCAGATCGACAGTCGTAATCCGCCGGCGTCCCTGGCGCTGCAGAGAGGTGGAGCCGGTCCGGGAGCCGCCTTCGTCACCGCCGTGCTGCCGACGGTCGGACCGTCGCTGATCAGTCAGATGGCTCAGCGTCTGGACTGTGCCCTGCGTTCGGCTGTGCTGCTGGGGGTCTTCGGTCTCGGAGGTCTGGGAACCGATCTGGTCCTCAGTCTTCAGTCGCTGCAGTTCCGTGAGCTTTGGAGCGGGCTCTGGATCCTGGCGCTCGCCATGGTTCTGCTCGAAGTGCTGCTGAACCTCTTTCCCACCGGAATGATCCTGCTGCTCCTGACGGCAGCACTGCCGGCAGGCCTGTTGTGGGGATCCATGCTCCAGCTGGATCTCACAGCACCGCAGCTGGCGGATCTGTCGTTGTTCCAGGCGGTGGATGGCGCTGCGCTGATGGAGGCCCTAACCACGACACCCTGGCCAGGCCTGATTCTTTCCACACTCGGATTGACACTGCTGGGCAGCGCTGTCGCCATCAGCGGGCCGGTGCTGGGGTTGATGGTCTGGCCCGGGCGGTCAGCGGCGCATCTGCAGCGGTGGGGATGGGGACTGCTGCGTCTGCTACCACCACCGCTCACAGCCCTGCTGCTGATGATGATGGTGAAGCCGAGTCTGTGGCTCGCCGGTCTGGCCCTCGGACTGCATCATCTCGGTGTGATGGGCCGGATTCTTGTGGAGGACCTTGATCACAACGATCCCAGGCTCTCCCAGGCTCTGCGCTGCATGGGAGCCGGACAGCGCCAGGCGTGGCTGATGGGGGAGCTGGCTCCATGCAGTCGCAGCTATCTGATCTATGCCGCCAGTCGCTGCGATGTGATCCTCCGTGACACCGCTGTGGTGGGACTGGTCGGTGGCGCCGGACTGGGCTGGCAGCTGATCGAAGCGCTCGGTTCCTTCCACTGGGCCCAGGTGTTCTGGCTGGTGCTGGCCTATGCCACCCTCACCAGCCTCGGGGAACTGCTGATGGACCGGCTGCAGAGACAGTGGGCCTGTCAGGCTGGCTCGCTCTGAGTCGTCCAGGCTGATGGCAATGGCACCGCGGCAGCTGGTGGTTCTGGGTGACAGCGGCGTTCATGGCTGGGGGGATCGGCTGGGCGGTGGTTGGTGCGAGCGGCTCAGGCTGGAATGGATGGGACTGCCCCAGGCGCCGGTGATCTACCCGCTCGGCGTGCGTGGTGACGGACTGGAGGCCGTCTCGGCCCGATGGCGGAGGGAATGGAGCTGCCGGGGCGAACTGCGTCGGCAGCAACCGGATGGTGTGCTGCTCAGCGTCGGCCTGAACGACACCGCTCGCATCGGCAGGCCCAACGGTCGACCACAGCTCAGCGAGGAGGCTTACGCCTTCGGCATGGGGCAGCTGCTGGAAGCCATCAGCCGGGAGAGCAGCGTGCTGGTGATCGGCATGACGCCGGTGGACGACCACGTGATGCCCTTTGCGGACTGTCTCTGGTACGCCAACCCAGTGATCGAGCAATACGAAGCGGTGCTGGCGGAAACCTGCCGGGAACACGATGTGCCCTTCCTCGCGATGCACAGGCCAGTGCAGGCTGAAACGGACTGGCTGAGCTGGCTGGAGCCCGATGGACTTCACCTGAACGCCGATGGCCATGCCTGGATGCATCAGAGGCTGCGGCAATGGCCCGCTCTGCTCGCCTGGGCCGGGTTACAACCCCTGAAGACACTGACTCCGAACACGACCTGAGACCTAATGTGCGTGTTCCCTGACACAACTGATGGACGTGGGGCCCGACCGCAATCTCGACCCGACCACCGGACGCACCTCCGCGCAGCGGAAGACAACACTGAAATGGGATGAGAACGGTGAGCTCACCGCCGTGGACATGGCTCGCATCATCGATCGGCTGACCCAGCCGGAGCTTGCCCGCTGCGATCTGGATCCCTCCTGAATCACGGAGCATCGGCGACACCCGGGTGGTCAACAGCGGCACTCGAGTGGGCGTGCCGTCGTCCTGAAGCCGGGAACCCTGGGGAGGACGATGCGTTCTCCTTTTGATCAACCAACATCACTGGCGCCATGAGCAGCGCCGACCTCTGCCCGATGCCCTGCGGCGTCGCAACCATCGGGTTCTTCAGCACCTGGGACTGGCCCACCTGGTCGCCAAACGTCAGCGGCGACAGGGTCCGGAGGAGTACGACGATCTGCTCCAGGAGGCCTGCCTTGGTCTGATCGCCGGGGTGGATCGCTTCGATGCAAGTCGGGGACTGAAGCCCAGCTCCTATCTGCTCAGCCGTGCGAACGGCCAGGTGATGCACTACCGACGGGATCGTGCGGCAACGCTGCGCATCCCCTGGCGACTGAGGGATCTGGCCGTGCGTGCCGGACGTCTCCGCGATGGTCTCTCGCCGGAGAGTCAGCCGCCTCTGTCACGCCAGGGTCTTGCCAGACGTCTCGGCGTCACGGAGACACGGCTGCAGGATGCCTTTGCAGCCCTCCACTGCGCCCGGAGCCAGAGCCTCGACGCCATGCCATGCGAGCTGCCCGATGAGCGAGCCCTTGATGACCAACGCGAGTGGCTTGTCAAGGCCATGGTCGAACTGGATCCGGAACAACGCCGGGTGCTTCAGGCCCATCTGATCGACGGGCAAAGCCTTCGCGAGGTGGCGCGACGTCAGAACGTGCATGCCGGCGGACTCCGATCTGTGATCCAGGCGGGGATCGCGCGTCTTCAGGAACTGGCGGAGAGAGACGGTGAGCTGTCGCTCAGATCCGCATCGCTGTGATGGCCAGAACTGCCGCCAGGGAGGTCTGCAGCGCATTCACCAGTTCGTTGCTCATCCAGTCGTAACGGTCCTGCACCAGCGCACCGAACAGACTCTCGGCCAGGGTCGCCACCAGACCGATCAGCATCACCAGACCGGTCAACGGCCAGGACGGAATCAGCTGCAGCGCAAGCATCAGAACACTCATCAGCAGGCTGCCGAAGGCACTGGCCAGGGTTCCCTCCAGGCTGATCGCCCCTTCCGTACCGGGTGGCACGCGACGGAAGCTGGTGATCAGAACGGTTGTGCGTCCCCAGCGCTTGCCGATCTCACTGCCGAAGGTATCCGCCAGCTTGGCGGCGAAACTGGCGGCGAAACCCACCAGCAGCACCGACCTGGGCTCCACTCCGGCGCCGATCAGCAACGCCAGCGCAGCACCGGTGGCAGCCGAACCCCAGACGTTTTCCGGCCCACGGCTGCCTCCGCGGGCTTCGGCCAGACCACGGCGCTGCTTGTCGCGGAAACCGAGTTTGGTGACGGCACTGCCGAGCACCAGATAGAGCACCACGGCCAGCCAACCCTGCCAACCAAGGGAACCCAGCAGAATCGTTCCAAGGGCTCCGGCATGGATCCAGCCCGCCCGTGTGAGCAGCGGCAGTCGCTGCGCCAGGGCGATCAGCACCCCATGAATCAACAGGGCTGAGAGCCAGGGCATGCCGACTGTGTTGCACTGCCCTAAGCATCCCTCGTCATGCCAGGCCGACGGGGGAGAATCACCCGTGATCGTGCAGCGACCAGGGCATGGTGTTCAACAAGCAGAACAAAGGATTCTTCCTCACCCTCGATGACGAGGCAGCCCCTGCCGATCTGAGCATTCCGAGCCAGGCGACGGAAAGCCCCGAACCGACGGCCACTCCGGTTGTGGTCACCGAACCGTCTGAGATCACTCCGGAACCGGTCCTCACCCCAACGGCGGTGACAGCGTCCGCTCCTGACTCCGATAGCGCCACGCAGACCACGGCCGAGGCGATCGCCGCCGAACTGGCCGCGGCGGAACAATCCCGTCCGGCCGTCACCATGGCGACCTTCGCTCCCGAGAACCTGCTTCCCGGCACAGGCTTGAGGGCACGTCGCCGGCAGCCAGGGGCCTCCATGCGCGGTTTCCGTGCCATCGCCAGCGATCTGTTCAAGGTCTGATCTGGCGCCACGACGACAACTTCACCGCCGCACAAACGCCGGCGGTGGAGGAGCGCAGGATCGTCGGAGCCAGTCCCACCGGCTGCCAGTGGCGTTGCCCGAACAGGGTCTGCTCGTCCGCTGTCCAACCGCCCTCCGGGCCGATCACCAGCCACAGATCCTGATCCGGAGCCGCCGCCTGCTCAAGCCAGAGGCTCAGCTCCTGAACCTGATCACAGCGCGTGACAGCGACCGCCAGCTGAGACGGGGGAGCAGGAGACCAGTCCTGAAGCGTGCGCAAGGGATGCAGCGTCGGTTGCCACAGGCGTTCGCACTGCTCGGCCGCTTCGCGCAGGATGCTGGCCCAGCGGTCCGGACGGTGCTCCGCCTGGGGGGTGCATCGCGCCGTCTGCAGTGGCTGAAATCGGTCCACCCCCAGTTCACAGGCCATGCGCAGCAGATCGTCCATGCCACGGCGGACCAGGGCCACTGCAAGACCCAGCTGCTGACGCGGTCGCGGCTCGCTTTCGGCGGGTGCGGAGGGGGCGGTGTCCAGGATCAGGGCAGCGTCGACATCCAGACGAGCACTCCAGAGATGGCCGCAGCCATCGATGACGGCCACCGGATCACCGACCTTAAGGCGCAGCACCCGACGCAGGTAATGACGTTCGTGCTCCCTGAGGGTCAGAACCCGGTTCCGGCTGGAGAGAGCCCCCAGACGTTCCGGCTCGATCAGCAGCCGGCGCAGTTCAGCCACCCGCCGGGAACAGGCTGTCTGGATGGTCCTCCACGGGCCAGTCCTCATTCACTCCGCCGACGACCAGTTCCTCGATCTGAACCACGTCGGAATCGAGCTGTCGCAGCGCATTGATAAGCACATCAAGGCCGACGGCATCACTGGTGCCGAGATCAACCCAGCATCGGCCCCACGCGTCCCGGTATTCCATCTGCCCCATGTTGTGCATCAGGGCGGGCATCACCGATTCGGCCTCCTCGTTGTCGTAGGCCATCCAACTCAGGTCAGCACTTTCCTCATGCACCTGCAGGTTCTCGGCATTGAATCCGCCGAGACGGCCGATCACATACCAGCTGTCGAAGATCCCATCGACGTAATTCCGCTCCCCCTGGCTTGGAACCTCCGCAAAACGCAGCCAGAGCCAGCAATTGAAGGGGTCGACCTCCCGAAACCGGATGTCCATGGGTCCATCGATTTCACCTCATCATCATTCAAGCTGGACGACATGCTTGATCTGGACGCGCTGCACTACAGCCCGGCGACAGCCGCGGATCCAGTGCTGCGTGGGGTGACCCTGTCGGCCAGGAACGGGCAACCCGTGCTGATCGCCGGAGCCAGCGGCAGTGGCAAGACCAGCCTGCTGGAGGTGATCAGCGGCCTTGCCGGCAACCAGCACGGCGAGATCCGCTGGCAGGGTCAGGCCGTCAACCGTCAGCAGCGACGCTGGCTCTGCGGCATCGTGTTTCAGTTCCCGGAACGGCATTTTCTGGGGCTGAGCATCCAGCAGGAGCTGAAGCTGGGTCAGAAGCGACTCGGATGGGAGCAGCAGCAACATGTGCTGAAACGGGTCGGTCTGGCGGATGTGGACCTCAGCACCCCGCCGGAGCGACTGAGCGGCGGCCAGCAGAGAAGGCTTGCCCTCGCGGTGCAGTTGCTTCGCGGTGCAGAGGTGCTGCTGCTGGATGAACCCACTGCCGGCCTGGACTGGTCGGTGCGCCGCGAGGTGCTGCAGCTGATGTCGGACCTGGCCGATGAGCGGATCCTGATCGTTGTCACCCATGAACCGGAACTGTTCGAGGGCTGGCTTTGCGACCGACATGCCCTCCTGGACGGACAGCTGAAGCCACTGATTACATTGCCCTGACTTGGAGCGGGAGCATGGCCGACCGTCTGGTTCGGGCAACGGCGGCAGGTGGCGGCATCCGGCTGGTGGCGGTGGCGACGACGGAGACCCTGCGGGAAGCCCGGGAGCGTCATGACCTCTCGTACCTGACGACCGTGATGCTCGGCAGAGGAATGAGTGCCGCACTGATGCTGGCCAGCTCGATGAAGGTGCGGCACGGACGGGTGAATCTGCGGATCAGCTCGGTCGGACCGCTGAAGGGAATGAGCGTGGATGCCGGGCGTGACGGAACGGTGCGTGGATACGTGGGCACCCCGCAGCTGGAACTGGATCCGATCGGTGATGGCCAGGGGGGCTACGGCTTCGACTTCAAGGGGGCAACCGGCACCGGTTACCTGCATGTGGTGCGGGATGACGGCAAGGGAGAACCGTTCAGCAGCACCGTCGAACTGGTCAGTGGTGCCGTCGGTGAGGACGTGGCGTCCTTTCTGCTGCATTCCGAGCAGACCCCCTCTGCGGTCTTCGTCGGCGAACGCATCGACCGATCAGGGGTGAGGAGCAGTGGAGGACTGCTGGTGCAGGTGTTGCCGAAGGCGGCGGAGGAGCCCGCCCTCGTGGAGCTGCTGGAACAGCGCTGCCGTGAGATCACCGACTTCAGCGGCCGACTGGAGGAGCACGGGGACGCGCTCGAGGATCTCCTTCGCGATGTCTTCCCAGACCTCGACCCCCACCCCCTGGAGGATGCCGCAGCCAACCAGGACGTTCGCTTTCACTGCCCCTGCAGCCGTCAGCGAAGCGTTGGCGCGCTGATGTTGCTGGGGCGGGAGGAACTGACCAACATGCTCGAGACCGATGGCATGGCTGAACTCATCTGTCATTTCTGCAATGCCCGTTATGAGATCAGCGGCGACGAACTGCGCGCCTTGATCGCCGACCAGACACCGGTGGCTTAAGCCAGCAGCAACGATGCGATCAGCAGCAGCAGAGCAGCTGGAATCGCCTGAATCTGATCACTGGCGAGCTGAAGCTGGGACAGGGCCGAAGGAGACAACGCCGAGACCAGCACAACGCCGGTGACCAGGCCGGCCACGAGCAGAAGGATCGTCCAGCCCAGCGAAGCCAGGGGGCGCCGACCGCGACGGATCTGGCTGAGGAAACAGCCGATGACGGCAAGCGCCAGGATCAGCTGAACGCTTCCGGGTGACAACAGCAGCAGCACGAGACCGAGGCCACCGGCGACCAGTCGCACGATCAGGCCACGCCCCTCAACCAGAGACCATTGCGGTGCCAGGCCGGAGAGAGCCGGGCCTGGATCGGGGAGACCGCTGCGGATCCGCTGCAGAACTCCGACAGCGGCAGGAGCGGAAGCAGCTGCAGCAGCAGTGCCGTCCTCGCGCTGTGATGCCGTGGCAGCAGCCGGGCTGAGCTGGCCCTGCTGACGATCCCGCAGTCGTGCCATCAAGACCGCGTCGTAAGCCGCTTCGATCCTCGCCCTGGCCTGGGGATCATCGTCGGCATCGCTGAGGCAGCGCTGCTTGGCGCTCTGAACCTGCTCGAAGCTGGCGCCCGCCGACAGCCCGAGCCGGGCATAGGGGTCATCGGAATCGGGTTGTGGACCGGATTCACCCACGGCTGCCATGACGGCGTTCAACCAACTGCAGTTGAGCGTATCGACAGCAGCTCAGAACAGGGGGGCTGCGTGTCGGAACCCTTCACTGCCCTCCAGGCGCTCACGGCAATGGAGAGCTTCGCTGCGGTTCAACCACTGGCGTCGCTTGATCAGCGGCATCTGGGGTGGAAGGTGATAACCCTCCACCATCTCCACAGGTTCGCTGGCCCCGCGGAAGCAGACGTATTCGGTTCCGCCGTCCGACGTGCTTCGCACAAGCCAGAGACTGTCCAACGGATCGTTGTGGTGAGTCGGTGCAGTCTGGCGATGAAGTCAGAGGCCCGCGAGGAGATCCGCGGTTGCTCACCCGCCCCCGCTTGATGCATCAGCGCTGAAACGAGCGTGAAGAACGCCTGCCCGCGCTTGACAAAGGTTAAAGGCGGGTTAACAGTGAATCAATTGGGCTAGAGGGATGAACACTCTTCAGGAACTCCTGTCGCTGATGACGATTGAGGAGAAAGCCAGAACCTGTCGCAACCGCACCGAAGCGCAGCAATGGATTCGGCGCGCTGAACTGGCGCGGAAACATCTGTGGGGAACCACCGAAGCGATGCACTTCAGTTCCCACTGATCAGCACGGTGGCGATCAGAGGCTGATCGGCTCCACACCGCTGACCACCGGAGCCACATTGCTGAGAGCGAGATCAGGATGATCTTCCTTGAGCTGATTGAGGTTCCACTCGTTCTTGAACAGCAGGACAGGCCGATTCCAGGCGTCACGCACTGTCTTGCAGTTGAAGATGCGTCCCACCTTCTCGAGTTCCGACCAGCCCCCCGACACCCATCGCGCCACCTGGAAGCCAAGAGGCTCTAAACGGGTCTCAACGCCGTACTCATGCTCGAGCCGATGTTGAACCACCTCCAGCTGCAGCTGACCGACGGCCGCCAGGATCGGGTCACGCTTGCTTTCATCGGTGTCGTAGAGGATCTGAACAGCGCCCTCTTCCCGCAATTCATTCACCCCTTTGCGGAAATTCTTGAATGCTGAGGGATTGGGATTCCGCAGCCAGCTGAAGATCTCCGGGCTGAAGCAGGGAATTCCTTCGTATTCCACCTTCGGCCCCACATAGAGGGTGTCGCCGATCGAGAACATGCCGGGGTTGTTCAGACCGATCACATCACCTGGGTAGGCGTCTTCCACTACCGCTCGATCCTGTCCGAACAGCTTCTGGGGCCGCGACAGACGGATCGCCTTGCCCGTCCGGGCGTGCTTCACGGTCATGTCCTTCTCGAAGCGACCGCTGCAGACCCGAACAAAGGCGACCCGATCCCGGTGCCGAGGATCCATGTTCGCCTGCAGTTTGAACACGAATCCGCTGAACCCCTCACGCAGGGGGTCCACCAGGCCATCACTGCTGGATCGGGCGATCGGACGCTGGGCCATTTCCAGAAACGCGTCCAGGAAGGGACGCACACCGAAGTTGGTCATTGCGGAGCCGAAGAACACGGGGGTGAGGTCTCCGGAATGCACCGCCTCCAGATCCAGTTCAGCGCCGGCGACATCGAGAAGCTCCATCTCTTCCACCGCCAGATCGAGCAGCTCAGGCTCCACCAGCTCGCGCAGAGCAGGGTCATCCAGGGTCAGGCGCCGCTCGCTGGCCTGTCGGCCCCGTTCCGCACGGCTGAACAGCACCACTTCACGACTGCGACGGTCGATCACGCCACGGAACTGCTCGCCACTGCCGATCGGCCAGTTCACAGCCCAGGGGATCAGCTCCAGTTCCGATTCGATCTCATCGAGCAGCGACAACGGCTCCCGACCGGGACGGTCCATCTTGTTGATGAAGGTGAAGATCGGGATCTGGCGCATGCGACAGACCTCGAACAACTTGCGGGTCTGCGGCTCGAGTCCCTTGGCGGCGTCCTCCAGCATCACGGCGTTGTCAGCGGCCGCCAGGGTCCTGTAGGTGTCCTCCGAAAAATCCTGGTGGCCCGGAGTATCCAGAAGATTGATGGTGGTGGCGTCGTAGTCGAACTGGAGAACGGTGGAGGTAATCGAGATGCCTCTCTGCTTCTCAAGTTCCATCCAGTCGGATGTGACCTTGCGCTGCTCCCCCCGGGCCTTCACAGCACCGGCCTGCTGAATCGCACCGCCGTAGAGCAGCAGCTTCTCGGTGAGAGTCGTCTTGCCGGCATCCGGGTGGGAAATGATCGCGAAATTGCGGCGCCGATCCACCGCCTCAGCGACCGCAGCGCCGGGATCAGACTCCGCAGCAGAGGTGCTCAAGCTCATCGTGTTGCGTCAATCCACCAAGCCTGACACCACCAGATAGCGGTCGTTCTCCGCGCGGACATTCAGGCCATTCAGATCAGCAGCCGCGAGCTGAGCCTCGACTTCGGAAACCTCGAAAGCGGCCTGAAGAGACGCCAGGAAATCCCTCACCAGCAGTTGCGGACCGTCCGGGAGATGACGCTCCTGGAGCTGCCGGGCCTCCATCAGAGTTGCGGGACGGCGCAGATCCCGGTGCAGAACCCGGCAACCCGGAGCAGCGAGAACGCGGGTGAGCGACCAGAGAAGTCCGGGCTGATGCAGATGGTGCAGCAGGCTGTTGCTGACAATCAGATCGGCACGTCCGAGCAGCTCAGGCAGATCACCCCTCTGCAGATCCTGAAGCGAGGCTTGCTGCCAGCGCACCGTGAGGCCCGCGGCGGCAGCGCGCTGAGCCGCAACAGACAGCATGGAACCGGCGCCGTCCACCCCAACAAGCTCAGCGGAGGGATGCGATACCGCCAGCGGCAGGGTGATGTTGCCTGGTCCGCAACCGAGGTCGATGAACAGAGGAGCTTCCGGCAATGCTGGGGACCGCGCCAGCAGGGACTCGATCAGGGCGAGGGTGTGGCGATCTCCGTCGCTGAAATCCGCCTGCGCATAAGCCTGCACCTGCTGCGGATCGTCCATGAGTTCCGGCTCGCAAACACGCTGCATTGGATGAAGGCTGAGGGCACCAGTCTGAGCAGGACACTGCTGATGGTGGAAAACGGGCCTTGCTGACCCCATTGGTGGCGTTAGGGTTTCGACAACTCCAGTGCTCAGCTGCACGTGACCCTCACTCCGAATCGCGTGGCGCTCCACGCGGGAGAGATCGCCAGCTTTGGCGATTTCCCCGCTACCGCCCCCGCCGCCAACCCTGTCTTCTACCGCACCTACAGCCGCCGTATTCCTGAAGGGCGTGAGAGCTGGGCACAGGTTGGCCAACGGAATCTCGAAGGCCTGCGCAAACTCGGCAATCTCAATCAGCAGGAACTGGATCTGCTGGCACGCATGCAGGCAGAGAAGAAGGCTCTTCCCTCGGGCCGCTGGCTGTGGATCGGCGGCACGGGCTGGATTGAGCAACCGGTGAATTTCTCGGGTGCCTACAACTGCACCTCCACCAACCTGGTGGACTGGCAGGCCTTTGGTCTGATGATGGACCTCGCCATGATGGGCTGCGGCACCGGGGCCATCATCGAGCCGCACCTGATCGATCGCCTTCCGGTCGTGCGCAACAGACTCAAGGTGGTGTCGGT
This sequence comes from Synechococcus sp. KORDI-49, assembly GCF_000737575.1. Lineage (NCBI taxonomy): Bacteria > Bacillati > Cyanobacteriota > Cyanophyceae > Synechococcales > Synechococcaceae > Synechococcus > Synechococcus sp. KORDI-49. Next base: position 414,246 of record NZ_CP006270.1, read on the forward strand.
TTCCGATATCGGAGTCACCCCTGCAGGACAGCGCCAGGACGAGTGCACCCATCGCATCGAGGGCAACCGGGTCACCATCAAGGTGGGCGATACCCGTCGGGGCTGGGTGGACAGCTACCAGCTGATGCTGGAACTGTGCAGCGATGAACGGTTCGATGGCGGACTGATCGAGATCGAGGTTGATCTCAACGACGTACGCCCGGTCGGCGAAACCCTGAAGGGCTTCGGTGGCATGGCCAACCCGGTGAAGCTGAAGGATCTGTACGGACGGGTGGAACGGCTGCTCAACAAGGCGATCGGCAGACGCCTCACCTCCGTGGAGTGCTGCCTGCTGATCGACGAAGCGGCCGTCACCATCGTGGCCGGCAACATCCGTCGCAGTGCGGGGATGCGTCAGTTCGCCGCCGATGACGATGCGGCGTCATCAGCCAAGGACAACCTCTGGCAACAGGATGAACAGGGCAACTGGCGGATCGACCCTGAGCGCGATGCCCTGCGCATGGCGAATCACACGCGGGTTTATCACACGCGCCCAAGCCGCGATGTGGTGCTGGCGGCTGTCACCAAGCAGTTCCACTCCGGCGAGGGCGCCATTCAGTTCGCACCCGAAGCAATCGCCCGCTCCAATGCCGACCTGCTGAGCACCCCTGAACTTCGCCAGGAATTCATTGAGATCTACTGCGATCAGGGTCGTGATGAGGCCGGCCGCTGGTTGCGCCTGCACAACAGCGACATGAGCGAGGCAGAACTGGACCATCGCCTCGGCCGCTACGGACTCAACCCCTGCGGAGAAATCCTCGGTGCCGATTTCCACTGCAATCTGGCGGAGATCCATCTGAATCAGATCGATCCGAGCGATGAGGAGGGGCAGGCTGATGCCTTCCGTGCAGCCGCCCTTTCCGTGGCCTGTCTGTTGAACCACCGCTTCGAGGTGGAGCGTTATCGCCAGAGCCGCGAATGGGACCCGATCGTGGGTGTCAGCTTCACGGGCCTGTTCGATTTCTTCGTGCATGCCTTCGGCACCCCCTGGTTGCAGTGGTGGGAGGCCGGACGTCCGGACACCGAGGAAGGCCTGGCGTTCAAGGCACAGGAGGCGGCCTACCTGAGCCGTTGGAAGCAGGTGGTGAACGACACCGTCTGGGACTACTGCGATCGCCACGGCCTGCGCCGTCCGAACCGCTGCACCACCGTTCAACCGGCAGGAACCAAGAGCCTGCTCACCGGTGCAGCCCCTGGCTGGCATCCCCCCAAGGCCCAGCGCTTTATTCGCCGGATCACCTTCCGCAAGAACGACCCGGTGGCGATGGCCTGCATGGACTACGGCTACACCGTGGTTCCCTCCCAGTCGGACAAGGACGACCAGGGCCGGCTGCTGGATGATCCGTTTGATCCCCGCTGCACCGAATGGCTGGTGGAAATCCCCACCGAAGTGAGCTGGGCCAATCTGCCTGGAGCCGATGCCGTCGACATCAACGGCTTCTCGGCCATGGCCCAGTTTGATTTCTACATGCAGGTGCAGCGCCACTACACCGCCCACAACACCTCTGCCACGATCGAATTCCGCGAGCACGAGATCGAGCCCCTGGCCGACGCGCTCCATGGAGCGATGCTCCATGGAGATGGCTACATCTCGGCAGCTCTGCTGGCTCGATTCGACGCCAATGCCACATTCCCACGCCTGCCTTTCGAGCCGATCGACGCAGCGACCTACGAGAGAATGCAGTCTGAGGTGGTGCAGAGACGCGTCAGCAGCGACTTCTTTGCTGCCTTGAAGCGATACGACATGGGCGAGATTGCAGAAGCAGGTCCTGCCGGCTGTGATTCGGACAAGTGCTTATTGCCTCTGTCAAAACCCAGCTGAAGATCAACGTTGCTGACAATCAAACAACAAGGAGGCATTGATTGCCTCCTTTTTTGTGTTCATGAGAACAACGGCTTGCACGGAACAACCCCAAAGTCGCGAGAAATTCATTTTTAATTCTACTTTTCGCAAAACAGGCGTTCCAGAGAGCCGGTGATTTAATTTTTTCGACATGTTCTAGTCCGCCGGTGGTTACTAATCTTTGATGGGTGAATCTCTTTCTTCATCCTTCGTTCGTTCCCTGAACCATGAAATCCTGTCTAGATCCTCGGCTTTGCTTTGGGGCAGCACTGCTTCTCCTGGCACCGCTTGCGGCGAACGCTCAAAGCATCGCCGGGTCCGATGACCCCAACATGTCTGGTACCACCCAGCGCATGTTCATCATCAACGCCACCACCCCCGGTGGACTGACCTTCTCGGGCGCCGGTACTGCCACCTTCAACAACGCAGTTGGCACCTCCAACCAGTTCAACGTCGGCTCCAACACCAGCATCGGTGTGAACGCCAGCGTGTCTGCGACTCAGGAATTTGACGGTCTGTCCCTGGGTGTGATGCAGCTGGGTGCAGGCAGCAGCCTGATGCAGACCAACGGCACCTCCTCCTCCGCTGCTGCCACCCAGGCCGCTTCTGCTGCCGCCAACTCGGTTGCAACGGAAACTGCTCAGCGTGAATCCCACTCCACTGGTTGGGAATCAGCCACGACAGCGACGAACCTGTCCTCTACCACAACCGGTAATTACGGCAGCTACGACCGGAATGGTGATTGGCAGTGGTCTGCTGATTACGACAGCGCATGGGGCGATCTGGATGCCTCCGTCCAGGCTTCCTATGGATCTGAGGGAAGAACTGCTTACGAAACCGAGCAGAGCAACTTCAAACAGTTCAAGAACGCCTACACACAGGCCTACAACCAGAACTACAACGCGAGTTACAGCTCTGCTTACAACAACGTCATCACCAACAGTTCCTCCACGGCTACCGAGTCGTCGGCGACCGGAATCATCAAAGGTGATTTCCAGTCCACTGAGGATTCTGTGACCGCCATCGGTCAGGAAGGTCAGCTGGGTGCCATCGTGAATTCCGCTTTGGCAGCCGCGAACAGCACCAACGACACCACCGGTGGTGCATCCTGGACCGCTGCTTTCAACGCAGCGTATGAGGCTGGCTATCAGCAGTCCGTCGGTCAGACCAGCACTGTCAGCGACAGTCAGGTTGCCATCGAAGGTCTGGGTGCCATCGCCAGCGTGAACGCCGATGAGGCCTCCAGTTTCACCGTGAACCTGGATCGCCTGGAAGCGTTCAAGTCCACCGGCACGCAGCAGAATTCTTCTGCGACCGCCAACGGTTCTGCCACAGCGACGTTGTCCACCAACTCCTTCGCGACTCAGAACAACCAGCGCACCGCGTCCGCCTTCATGCAGGCCTTCGCTGCTGACTGATCTGATCGCTTGATCTAATCAGGAGGGGAGGGGCTTCGGCCCCTCCTTTTTCATGGCCAAACAATGAGAATTCCTCGCAACATCATTCTCACCACCAACTCACCGGAAGCGGGACCCGATGAAAGACAGAGGACATGACATCCGTCAGAGGGCGTGAACGAGTCCGTCAACACTGCCAACCAAGAAAAACGTTATTGTTCTTGCAAAAAGAAGATTTAACAGGTCGATAGCATTCGTATTTTGCAAAAAGCAGTTACCACCAACACGAAGAATATCTCTTTGAGGATCAGCCTTCCGACTCTTGATGGGTGAAACAGTCGCTCGATGAACGCCATTGAGATGTTGATCGGCAGGTCTGAACAGCTGCGAACACCTTGCTAAAGTGGTGGTCGTGATCTTGATCACGGTCAGGGAGAGGTGGTCGAGTGGTTGATGGCTCTGGTCTTGAAAACCAGCGAGGTGCAAGCCTCCGCGGGTTCGAATCCCGCCCTCTCCGCTTTCTTCCTTAAACGCTGCTCCTCAGGGCTCAATGACCTGCGGGAGGCCAAAAACTTCAGCGCATCCTGAAAGGTCCTCCGCCAGCACAGTCTCGATATAGGGATCCCCGAGCAGATACTCCTCGCACTGCTCGAAGGGCGTCATTCCCGTGTACCAGTCCCAGGCGTCATCGCCACCGGCGGCTCGCACCGGAGAGGAGCTGAAAAGCGCTGCTGCCAGAAGGAGCCAGAGCCGCATGTGCACCTTGCGTCACACCAGCAATTCTTGCGCAGACGCTCTGAATAGACCCCGAAGCCACCTCGAAGACACTTCAGAGTTGCTTCCTGGTGACTGCTGAGCTACTTTTGGGTTGCTCAGAAGAGCCGCTGATGATCAAAACCGCCACTCGCGAAAACCAGGTGAAGCTCACGGTCTCCGTGCCACCAAGCCTGCATGTGCTGCTGCGAAGCTGGGCTCTGTGCGAGGGCCGCGAGCTCACCAGTGTTGTGCTTCAGTGCGTCGAACTCTCCATCCGGCAGCTCAAGAGCAACGGCTCCATCCCCAGCGCCGCCATCCGCAATTACGAAACGGCCTGCGACGAACGCCTTGCCATCGGAGGCCTCTGACCATGGAATTCGCACTGATCGAACAGGCTCTGCAGGCACCGGTGATGGACGCCGTTATTGCGCTGACAGAACGATTCCAGGATCTGGAGGCGAAACCGGAAGCCGTTGTCTTCACCTTTCTGCGCGGCATCGATCAGACGATTGCCATCGGCTACAGCGAAGACATCGGCTCGGTTCAGAGCGATTTCGAGGCCCGTGGGTTTCAGTTGGTCGATGCACGCCGGGGAACGCGCCGTGAAGAACGACTCCTGCTGCTGACACTCAAGGAGATCGGACTGAAGACCACCTACGGCAGCAATTATTTCGAAGCTGATGCACCGGTGATCCGGCACCTGCATCAACTTGGCTGGCCGATGGGCGACCTGCGGGCGGATCACCCTCGCAAGCGAAAAAGCAAGCGGAAGGATCACTTGGTGGAAGACAACTGACACGTCATCAAGCTGTTTTACGCAACACGTCGCATCCGATACAAATCCTTTAACAACGGGGAGTTCAACCGATCAGACGGATGAAGATCCTTCCCGCCGCTTTGGCTGTTGGAATGCTGAGCCTTGCGGCCTGCAGCTCCCAGACAAAAGACACCACGACATCAGCCACCGGCGATCACGTGGGGTTGAAAGCCGTCGTCATCAACGATGCCCTGCCTTACAGCACCAAGAACGGCGACGCATGGACAGGCCTGGCTGTTGACGTGCTCAAGGCCATTCAGAAGGAACAGTCGGAGGAGAATGCCACAACGGAACTGAGCTATGTGGAGGTCGGCAGCGTTTCAGAGGCCAAGGACGCCCTCACCAACGGAACGGCCAACATCGTCTGCGGCGTTGGCTTCTCATGGAAACGCTCCAGGCAGATCAACTACACGCTTCCTTTCGCCGTGGGCGGAATGCGACTGCTCACCACCGAAGGCGTGGACGGAACTCCTGAATCCATGAAGGGAAAGCAGATCGGTGTGATCACCGGCAGCATTCCGGCCAACCTTGTTGAAAGCCAGCTCCCCGAAGCCGACGCGAAGGGATTCGATTCCCCCGATGCAGCACTGAAAGCCCTGAAGGACGGTGAAATCGCCACCATTGCCGGAGGTGCGCTCTGGAGCAAGGCCAACATGGCCGAAGTCCCCGGCAGCAGGATGGTTCCGGTCCGTCCCTACGGCCGTGCAGGTGTCGGCTGTGCGGTGACCCACGGCAACGATGCGCTGCTGGCTTCAGGAAACCTCGCCATCGGCCAGCTGTTGCAGGGCTATATCGATGGCGATGAGGAGAGCACCCGAATCATCAACTCCTCGATCGGTCCCGACAGCCCCGTCGGCCTCGAGGCCGACAAAATCGCGGCTTACTACAACAGTGTGCTCGGCACGGTGGCCGGCATCGGCAAGGACGAGTGAGTCCTGCTCCTGAATCCATCCATTTCCCTTACATCCCATGAAAACCACCACCCTGCTTGGAGTTCTGGCGCTGCTCAGCTCCTGGAGCACCTTCAGCGCCATCGCCGAGACCGGCACCTACACAGACCAAAAAGCGGACAACAGCATCGAAGCGCGGATCGCCAGCGCCCGTGATCAAGCCAGTGGCTGGCAGGAGTTCCTCGACAGCCACAGCAATGGAGACCTGCAGATCGCCGCTTGGGGCAACGGTCGTGGCCGGGGCTGGGCCAACGGCGGCGGCGGTGGCGGCGGCTTCGGCAATGCCCGCGGCGGCGGCTGGGGCAACGGCGGCGGTGGCTTCGCCAATGCGCGCTACGGCGGCGGATTCGTCAACTGGTAACCGTCCGGGCACGTCGGATCAGCTCCTGCACCGCGGCTGGTCCGGCGGCCTGGCGATCCCCACCCGCCACAGCCCGGTAGTGATCTGCCACGGACCATGCGGCCGTGGCGGGTTCGTTCAGGAAACGGGGAATCAGATGCAGATGCAAATGCTGTGCGCCCTCGCCGAAGGCAATGGCATACACCCGATCACAGCCGGTGAGGTCCTGAACAAGAACACTGGCATCACGAACGGCCCGCCCCCAGTCGGCGGCTTCCTCCGCATTGAACGCGAGCGGGCCTGAGCAATGGCGCAGGCTGTCCAGGAGCAACCAACCGACCAGCGGCGCCGGATCGGGGTGATGGCGGAGAACCCAGAGACCGGACCGTTCAATCTCGTAGCTCCCCACCATGGCCGGCTCGACATGCAGGGCGCAGATGGGGCAGTCGGAGTTCATCATCTGGGAGATTCAAGCGTGTGGATGGATCACGCCGACAGCCGCTGAGATGAAGTGATGATGATCGGAGCTCGTACCGGCATGGTGCTGCGCTTTCTGCTCAGTGTCTGCATCGGCTGGTTCGGTTCGGTGATCCCCGTGCTGATGTCGGGGATTGTCCGCAACGTGAGCTGGGGAGCCCGGCTGTTGCTGCCGGACTGGATCGTTCATGGCAGCTTTGCCGTGCTGCTCTTGCTGTGGATCGCACTGATGCTGAACCTGCTGAAGCGGATCTGGACGCCGTCGCGAGCGAAGGTGACCATCGGCCACAGGGATCAGCCTCAGACGGGGGGATGGCCGGGCTTGTGAACGGAGAGACAACCCTGGAGAGATTCCATGGGCCTTGTGCGTCATGGGCTCAGCAGCCCTAACAGGTGTGCAGTGGCAAAGGTCGATGCTGACCACACAGACCCGTCTCCGCCTGCAGGCAATCCTGCGACGCCTGGCCTCCGGCTGCCAGGTGACCCTTGCCGAGCGGATCGAACTGCACACGTTCGCAGACCATGATTCGACCGTGGCCGCCTGGTTGCGACGGGCCCGTCGCCGCCAGCGACAGCGACAGCGTCCGCTCCAGGAGGACGTTCTGCTTCAGGAACTGGATCTCGGGTGCAGCGAGCCGGATGGCAACTTTCACGCCGATCGGGATGATCTCGAGGATTGGTTCGGAGGAGCCCCCTCATGGCTGCGACGAAGCTGAGACAGCCGTGGGGATCACGTTTCCAGATTGCAGTTCACCGCAACCTCGAAGGGAACACTGGCAGCCGGCAACCGAAGCAGAAGTGCTGAGATCGCCGCAAGATCGTCAGGCTGCGTCATGTCATCCGAGCTCACCTGGCTGATTCCAGCGGCCATCGTGGTGTTGACCCAACTGGGACAGAAGGCGGTCACGCGGATTCCATGGGGCCAGCCTTCATTCCGCATCGACTGGCAAAGCCCCATCAGGGCGAACTTGCTGACCGGATAGGCCGCCATGCCTCCACGCACGCGTCGTCCACTCATCGAGACCAGCACCTGGATCCGTCCTCGCCCGCTGCGCACCAGATGGGGCCAGGCAGCACGAGTCAGCCACCAGGGGCCCATCACATTCACTCGCCAGAGCGCCTCGATGTCCTGCTGCTCCCCGTCAGAGAAGAGAAGCGGGGTGCGCCTCAGGATGCCGGCACAATGCACCAGAGCATCCACGTGTCCCGCCCAGGCAGCCGTCGCCTCAACCCAGGACTCGGCCGATGCCGGATCCTCCGCGTCATACCGCTGAAGCAGCACACGCCCTGAATCCTCCAGATCGCCGATGTCTGCTGATTCAACGTCGCGCAGACCGAGGCTGAGGAGATGCCCCTCCTTCAGCAGAGCCTGAGCGATCGCACGACCGATGCCACGGCTGCCTCCGCTCAGCATGACGACGCGCATCTCCTCAGCCATCAGAGGGTTTTCAGCAGGACATCCAGGAGCTGGGCCGGAGAAGACTCCACCGACACCAGCCGGCGGTTCTCAGCTGAGATGAACCCCTCCTCGAGAGCCCCATCGAGGAAGGTCAGCAGCGGATCGAAATAGCCCCGCACATTCAGCAGCCCGCAGGGTTTGCTGTGGAATCGGAGCTGTGCCCAGGTGAGCGCCTCGAACAACTCCTCGAGCGTGCCGAGGCCACCGGGCAGCGCGACCATCGCATCAGCCAGTTCCATCATCCGCGCCTTGCGGATGTGCATCGACTCGACCACCTCAAGACGGCTGAGGCCCGTATGAGCGACCTCCGAATCCATCAGTGCGCGCGGGATCACACCGATCACGTCCCCTCCTCCAGCAAGCATCGCGTCCGCCAGCACGCCCATCAGGCCGATCCGCCCAGCGCCATAGATCAGCCCGAGTCGATGGCGCAGCAGAACCGCAGCGAGTTCCTCTGCCGCCTGCCGGTGCGACGGGTCATGGCCAACCCTGGATCCGCAGTACACGCAGATGCTTGGCATGGATCAGCGGCATGAATTCCGATCATCGTTCAGGGTGATCTGGGCACTTCCCCGTCCCCACGACAGCTGAAATGCTTTGAGCACCTCCAACCATCCGTCCATGGCCGGGCCTGAGGAACTAACGCTGAGCCTGATCGGCGAACATCGCATTCTCGACAAAGGAGCCGGCCTCAACGAACCGTCAGGACTCACCCTCAACACTGACGGCACCGCGCTCTACACCGTCAGTGACGACACCAAGGCGATCTTCAAGCTCGACCTCAAGGGACGGCTGAGGATCAGCGAATCCTTCTTCATCGGTGTCGACGATCTCGAGGGCATCGCGATCAGCGCTGATGGCAGCCGCCTGCTGGCTGTCCAGGAGGACACCAATTCGATCATCACGGTCGACATCGCGAGCCGGAAGGAGATCAGCCGCCGACCGCTGGCCGCCATGGAGAACTACGGGCTGGTGGCCCATCACTTTCCTGATCCGCCGGACAACAAGGGACTGGAGGGCATCACGGTGAACACCAGGAACAACCACGTGTTCGTCGTGAAGGAAGGCCGCCCGGGGGTGCTCATCGAGATCAGCCCGGACCTCGGGGCGATCATCGCCGCACGTCTTCTCACAACCACGAACGGTTTCGACCATCCACGCGTCGGCCCGGACAAGCTCGACTTCTCCGGATTGAGCCACGACAGCACCCGTGACACGCTCTGGATCACCAGCGACAAAGGCCAGTGCCTGTTTCATTACGACTGGTCCACCGATCAGGTTCTGCAACGTCTGGATCTGAACCTGGAGAGCGATCAGAAACCAGCGAAGATCCGCAAATCCGAAGGCGTTGCCTTCGATCCGGTGAAACGCAGGCTTTACGTCGTGAGCGAACGGGACGCTCAGCTCTACGTGTTCCGGGTGCACGGCCATGAATGACGCCAGGCACCTGCTGATCACCGGAGCCAGCTCCGGAATCGGAGCCGAAGCGGCACGACGTCTTCAAACCATGGGGCATCGACTGACGCTGCTGTGCCGATCGGAGCAGGCGGAAGCACGGACCCGTTTGCAACTGGGTCCGTCACCGCGAATCCTGATCGCTGACCTCGCTGATCTGGAAGCTGTGGATCGGATCAGTCGCCAGCTGATCGATGAGGCAGACGTCATTGACACCCTGGTTCTGAATGCGGGTCTGCAGCTAGCGGGAACCCGTGCGCCGCAGTGGAGTCGGCAAGGTATCGAGCTGACCTTCGCCGTCAACCAGCTGGCACACCAGCGACTGCTTGAGAATCTGCTGCCGTTGCTCAAACGTGGCCACCAGCCGAGGGCCGTGATCACGGCCTCGGATGTCCATAATCCGCTGAGCGGTGGTGGTCGGGTCGGTCGACCGGCCGATCTGGGGAGCCTCGATGGTCTTCGCAGCGGCACCGGTTTCGCCATGGTGGACGGGGGCACGTTCGACGCCGACAAGGCGTACAAGGACAGCAAGCTCTGCAACGTGCTGCTCGGGCGGGAACTGAGCCGTCGGCTCGAGGCACAGGGCACCCCGTTTCCTGTGCTCAGCTGGAGTCCTGGGCTCGTGATTCCTCGTGGACCTGAGGGATTCTTCCGCACCAGTCGCGCCTGCAATCCTCTGGGGATGACCCTCTTCGCCCTTCTGGCCCGGGACGTGCTGCGTCTCACGGAGACCCCGGCTCAGGCCGGGGAACTACTGGCAGATCTCTGCGTCGACAACCGCTGGTCGGATCCTGGCTTCCACTACTTCAGCAACCACCTGACCCGACCGGGACAGCATCGGTTCGAAGCGGTGGACACCAGTGCGGAGGCCCGCGATCAAGCCAAGGCAACGGCGTTGTGGAGGCTCAGTTCAGAGCTGATGCAGACCGTGATGCCCGGCGTTCAGCCCTCCGACCCCTTGGAGCTGTAACTCAGACTGTGGTTGGGAATCACGTTCACATTCACAACGGTGTCATCCAGTCCGTAGTCCTTCGAGCGTTCCACCAGACTGGTCATGATGCGATCGAACGTCTGGTCATTCTTCGCCAGGGCTTCGGGAACGTTAATCACCAGATCCACCACCGCCTTGTTGTTGACCACCCTGACGTTGCTGTACATCACACGGACCCTTCGCCATAACCCCGGGTTCTTCTGAATCACAGGCAGGCGTTCAACCTTACCCGCCTTGAATCGGCTGAACTGAGCATTCATCTCCTGGGTGAGGCTGAAATCATGCAAAGACGATGACAGTGGAATGCACAGCAGTCCAAGCAATCCAAGCCAGACCAGAAGATTGCGCCAGCATCGGGTGATTGTTCCGTATTGCTGAATCAGGAACACCATCAAACTGGCAACAACGATGCCGATCAGGTTGGCCAGAAAAAGCAGAAACGAGCCTTCCGCAACCTGATTGGAGAGTCCTGTCACGCTGCCGCGTCCGAACACGGCGGTGATCTCATGACCGAGATTCAGACCGATCCCGCTGACACAGAGCGGTGGAACCAGGGCAACCGCGATCGCAACTCCGGCAATGGAACTCGACAGTCTCTCCCTGGTCATCGAGAACGACCCCGCCACAGCAGCCGCCACTGCAATTCCCAGATCGATGAGATTCGGTGTGGTGCGACCGAGGATCTCCGATTGCACGTGAGTGATATCGAGAACAGAAGAAATCAAGGCCGCCGTGACAACAACCGTGATCACCCCGAGCAACACGGTCACAAAGGAACGCCGGATCAACTTGTCATCAGAGACCGCAAGACCGAAGGAAAGGCTGAGGATCGGATCCATCAATGGAGCAACGATCATGGCTCCGATCACCACGGCCGTGCTGTTGGAGATCAGCCCGAGCGTGGCGATCACCGCCGAACTGATCAGCAGCACAAAGAATCCGAGGGACGGTCTCGAGGATGCGATCCGCTTCTCATACAGCTCTGTCCGCGCCACACGGGTCTCAAGATTCACCTGCCACTGACCCGAGAGTCGGTTGAGAGCATCCAGCAGCATTCAGTGACGAAAAGAGACTGATCGCCATTGTCTCCCGGCCCCCGACCGCTGGCGCCAGACTTTGGCGGTCTCCAGGGCACGACGACATGGCCGGACTGCTCGCAGCCTTGGGAGCGGCCATGGTCTGGACCACAGCCAGCAGCCTGTGGCGATCCGTCTCGAGCAGCGGCTCCGCACTGCAGCTCAACACGGTCAAGAACGGATTGGCGACACTGCTGTTCCTCCCCGTGCTGCTGAGCCTTCCCTGGGGTGACAACGGACAGGGGGTGGCCCTCCTGCTGCTCAGCGGGGTGATCGGCATCGCCATCGGCGACAGCTTTTATCTGGCCGCGCTGCGACGGTTGGGCACCCGTCGCACGCTCACGGTGGAAGCGGTCGGGCCCGTGCTCGGAAGTGTCGGGTCCGTGCTGCTGATGCAGGACACCCTTCCCTGGAAGGCATGGATTGGCGCCGTGCTTGTCAGCTCAGCCGTGTTGCTGGTGGCGCGTCAGAGTTCGGAGTCCAACCCGTCTGACTCCGGCAACCCTCCGGTGGTTCATGGGTTGATGTTGTCGCTGATGGCGGTGATCAGCGGACTCGCAGGAGCCTTCCTCGCCCGCCATGTGCTGCTGGAGACCAGCCTGTCGCCGCTGCAGTCGGCAGCCATCCGGCTGCTGGGTGGCTGGCTGGTGCTGATGCCTGTTCTGAGAAAGACTCCATGGAACCGGCTGGGCAGCCGGCGGGGTCCATGGTTCCGGATCCTGATGGCGACCGTGCTCGGCACGAACGTCGGTATTGCCTTGCAGCAACTGGTGTTCCGTGAATTACCGGTGGGGCCAGGGGTGACCCTGATGGCAACGGCACCGGTGATGGCTCTTCTGATCGCTCCCCTGGAAGGCGATGCGATTCAACCGCTGGGACTGCTGGCGGCAGTGCTTGCCCTTGCTGGAGTCGCGGTGACCACGCTCTGAAGAGCCGTCTGGATCGCGTCGGTCGCGGACTCCTCGAAGGAGAGCACCACCAGATCCAGTCCAACCGATTGGGGCGGATGCCAGGCCGTGGCCGGCGCAGCTTCAAACCAACTGTTGAGACGCGGTCCCACCATCTGGATCTGAAGCGGGAGGGTTTTGCCTGCCAACCAGACGCGGCCTTTGAGTCGAACGACGCCATGACCTCTCACCAGGTCGGGCAGCAGGCGCTCCAGCTGAGCGCGGTCGATAGCACCGGCAAGGCGCACCACACCACCAACGATCTCCACATGGCTGTGATCGTGGTGATGGTGATCGTGATCGTGATCGTGGTCGTGGTCGTGGTCAGCCTGATGCTCATCGCGATGAACAAGGCCGAGCACCACAGCTGGATCGATCGTCCCCTGACGAACGGGCAGCAGTGGCGTGCCGTCGCGAACCTGCGATGCGAGCGAGGAGCGCACCCTCTCCATGCTGTCGTCCGTCACCAGATCCGCCCGGCTGATCAGCACCAGATCAGCTGCACCCAGTTGATCGGCAAACAACTCATCGATGGCGGTGATGTGATCCAGGCTCGGGTCATTCAGCCGCTGGTTCTCCAGAGCCTCCCGATCCGCCACCGGATGTCCTCCGACCATGGCTTCACCGTCCACCACGGTGACCACACCGTTGACGTGGACGCGACTGCGGATCGCAGGCCACTCCAGGGCCTGAAGCAGCGGGCGCGGCAGTGCCAGACCACTGGTCTCCACGACGATGCCGTCGAGGTGATCCGCCCGCTCCAGCAAACGTTCCATCGTCGGCAGGAAGTCGTCCTGAACCGTGCAGCAGAGACAACCGTTGTTGAGCTCCACAAGACGCCCCTCGAGCTCATCCTCCGGACAGAAACCGCAGCTGCGGATCAGATCACCATCCAGCCCGACACTGCCGAATTCGTTCACCATCACCGCCAGTCTCTGACCACTGGTGGTCAGCAGATGGCGCAGAAGCGTGGTTTTCCCGGCACCGAGAAAACCGGTGATGACGGTCACCGGCAGACGGGTTGGCATGGTGGCTCGGTTCAGGGACGACACCCGAGGCTCTCACGGGTGGAGACACCGGTGACTGGGTTGGAGCCGTCGGCCCGTGAGCAGAGGGATTTCTGCTGGGGAAGATCGAGCACGGCATTGGTGAAATCCGCTCCGTCGATGCGGGCATCGGCGAACCGGCTCTGCATCAGCATGGCGTTGGTGAAATTCGCGCCCCGCAGATCAGCACCGTCGAACCTGCTGGCGAAGCCGACGAGGTCGGACAGGTCGGCATTGCGCAGATCCGCTCCCTGCAGCTGAGAGGTGTTGATCACGGCACCGCGAAGATCGGTGCCACTGAGATCGATGTCACGCAGATCCGCCTTCAGGAACTCCTTCTCCTTGAGATCAAGGCCGTGCATGTCGGCGGTGATCTCCTGCACGGCACGCTGCCCGCGCAGCTCTGGAGCGGTGATGGCTTCGGCACTGCCGGACCACAGCAGAGACGTGACCGCGACCAGCAGCGCCGCCAGCAGGGGAGCCGGGCGAAGGAGGGCTTGCATCAGGGCCGGTAGCTTGTCTGCTCACGTTATGGCAGCTGCCTGAGAAGCGACGTTCATGGCCATGACCCTGCGGGTGGTGGTACCGCCCCACCCACTGATCGGCCACTGGCTGACGGTGCTCCGGTTCCGCGAGACCCCTCCGGCGCTCTACGCCACAGCTCTGCAGGAGCTCGGACGCTGGCTCAGCTACGAGGCCCTGCGCGATTGGTTGCCGCACCGCAGGGAAGCCGTGCTCACCGATCATGGCGAAACCGAGGGAACCGTCGTGGAACGGGACGTGCCGCTGCTGGCCATGCCCGTTCTGCCGGCCGGCCTGGAACTCTGGCAGGGAGCACGCGCTGTTCTGCCCGATGCCGCCCTCTGCCTGGAGGGCGTTCCAGCTGCGATCGAAAGCCGCGCCGGTGTGATCGTCTTCAAGGACACGATCAGCGATGGCTTCAGCACGCTGGCGTTGCTCCAGCAACTGGTCGACCGCGGCATCGACGGACGCCGCCTGCGGCTGGTCACCGCCGTCTGTGCCAGCCCAGGACTGAAGCGCATCGGCGAGGCCATTCCGGATCTCACCCTGCACACCGCCTGCATCGACCCCGATCTGAACGACGCAGGAGAGATTGTTCCGGGCATCGGTGACCCTTCACGACGCCTGAATCTCAGAACAGCAGGCCGTGACTAGTTTGTGATCACCTGACGACCCGTGATGGTGCAGCAGCACGACTCCGCTCCAGGAACCATCGCCACTCTTGCGACCGGAGCGGTGATCGGAGCCGCAGGCCTGGCCTGGTGGCTTCTCAACGAAGCGGATCGCCGCCGGCGGATCGGCCATCAGAAGGCAATGCTCTACGCCCCGCGCATGCAGGACGGATCCGAGGTCCTCGACCCCAGCGGCAATGGACACCATCACAACCAGCATCTCGAGGAACGGGTGGAGAAACTGAATGCCGCCATCGCCGATGTGCGGCGTCAGCTGGAGAGCATGGGGGGCGGCGACTGAACGATCGGTAGGTTGGCCAAATCGCCACAGGCTCAGCCCTCAGGCCCATGCTTCGATCCGACGCCGTCACCAAGGGAATCCAGCGCTCCCCGAACCGCGCCATGTTGCGGGCTGTCGGATTCGGGGATGAGGATTTCGGCAAGCCGATCCTCGGCATCGCCAACGGCTACAGCACGATCACTCCCTGCAACGTCGGGCTGAACGATCTGGCGCGGCGTGCTGAGGAAGCGGCCCGGCAGGCCGGTGGCATGCCCCAGATGTTCGGGACCATCACCGTCAGCGACGGCATCTCGATGGGCACCGAAGGCATGAAGTACTCCCTGGTGAGCAGGGAAGTGATCGCCGATGCCATCGAAACCGCCTGCAACGGCCAGAGCATGGATGGGGTGCTTGCTGTCGGCGGCTGCGACAAGAACATGCCGGGCGCCATGCTGGCGATGGCTCGGATGAACATCCCCTCGGTGTTCGTCTACGGCGGCACGATCAAGCCGGGAAAGCTCGGGGGTTGCGATCTGACGGTGGTCAGTGCCTTCGAAGCGGTGGGTCAGCTGACCAGCGGCAGGATCGACGAGGAGCAGCTCACGGCGGTTGAGAAAAATGCCTGCCCCGGAGCCGGCAGCTGTGGCGGCATGTTCACCGCCAACACGATGAGCGCAGCCATCGAGACGATGGGACTCAGCCTGCCCTACAGCTCCACCATGGCGGCGGAGGATGAAGAGAAGGCGGACAGTGCGGCCCGTTCCGCCGAGGTGCTGCTGAACGCGGTGAAGGCCGACATCCGGCCGCTGGATCTGCTGACACGGGAGGCTTTTGAAAACGCCATCAGCGTGATCATGGCCGTGGGTGGATCCACCAATGCGGTGCTGCACCTTCTGGCCATCGCCCGCACCGCAGGCGTGCAACTCGGCATCGATGACTTCGAAGTGATCCGTCAGAGGGTGCCGGTGATCTGCGACCTCAAACCCAGCGGTCGCTACGTGACCGTGGATCTGCACAGGGCCGGTGGAATCCCTCAGGTGATGAAGCTGCTCCTGGATGCCGGCCTGCTTCATGGCGACTGCCGCACCGTGGAGGGAAAGAGCCTCAGGGAGTTGCTGGCCGATGTGCCGTCGGAACCTCCTGCCGGTCAGGACGTGATCCGTCCGCTGAACAATCCTCTCTATGGCAAGGGGCACCTGGCGATCCTCAAGGGCAACCTGGCCCGAGAGGGAAGTGTGGCCAAGATCAGCGGTGTGAAAACTCCGGTGCTGACGGGTCCGGCCCGCGTGTTCGAGAGCGAGGAGGACTGCCTTGCGGCCATCCTCGACAAGCAGATCCAAGCCGGTGATGTGGTGGTGGTGCGCAACGAAGGCCCCGTGGGCGGCCCCGGTATGCGTGAAATGCTCGCCCCCACCTCCGCCATCGTCGGCCAGGGACTTGGGGACAAGGTGGCTCTGATCACCGATGGCCGCTTCAGCGGTGGCACTTACGGGCTGGTGGTGGGGCATGTGGCTCCGGAAGCTGCCGTCGGGGGCACCATCGGGCTGGTTGAGGAGGGCGACAGCATCACGGTGGATGCCGATCAGCTGCTGCTGCAGCTGAACGTGGACGACGCTGAACTGGAGCGGCGGCGCGCGGCCTGGATCCGTCCGGAACCGCGTTACCGCACAGGGATCCTCGGCAAATACGCCCGTCTGGTGTCGAGTTCGAGCAAAGGCGCCGTCACCGATCAGCCGGACTGATCAGTCCGGCTGCAGCAGGGAGCGCAGTCGCCGGCCAAGGGCCTCGAGCGGAGCCGCATCCTCAGGTCCCTGGCAGCGCACACCGGTGTCTCCGTTCATCCAAACCGGATGACGCCCCTGCCAGAGCATCGGCCGTTCCGGCTGATCCCTCCAGGCCAGCATCAGGTTGATCTCGTCACCGCTGCGATAGATCTCAAGGTCCAGATCGCGATCGCAATGGCGGGCCCCCTCGGCGTCACGGCATTCGATCCGCACCGTCAGGTCCTCCAGGTCCGCCGGCGCGGAGGGATCGGCGGGCACCACGGCATGGCTGTAGGGCTTGAGGCAGACATCCGCAGCCTTGGCGATCAGCACCAGAAGATCCATCCGTTCAGGGCAGGGCCCGGATGGATCGGATCAGCAGGCGGATCGGTCCGGAGCGGAATCCTGGGTTGAGTTCTCCGGATTCCCCGAACTTCGAATGCAGCACCTGGATCCGTGTGACCCCACTGGCGTCGAATCGCAGCGGCAGGCCCACTGGTTTGGCCCGGAAGGTGGGATGCAGATCACGGAAGGGAACGGTCAACCGGGTGATGCCATCGGTCTGGGTTGGAACATCGATCACCCAGCGCAGACCACCGGGAATCAGCTCTGTGAGCCCAAGAGCACCATCTCGGCAGCCGAGAGCGATCTTGAGGGTGCGCCCTTCCGCTTCGACATCCAGCTGCAGAGCCGAGAAGGCTGAGAGATCCAATGGAGGCTGCAGCCGGGGCGAGCGACAGCTGACGAAGCCACCGCCGGCCTCGACGAGCTCCCCCTCCAGCAGAAGACCCTCGGGGGTGACGCGACAGCCCGCCCGGCTGCGCCCCCCCATGATCGTGTCATTGAGGCTGGCCCATTCGGCGAAACCGCCTTCCTGGACAAGAACCTGTTCAGAGGCCGGCGGATGCATCCTGATCAGCGAGGATCAGGACATCCTTAGCAGGCTGAACCAGGCGGGCGGGGGTTCGCTCCGCCGATTCGAGCGGATCCATCAGTCGCCGGAGGGCCTCCTGCTTGGCGGAACCTCCGACCAGAAAGATCACCTGGCGAGCGGCGCTGAGCACCGGAGCCGTGAGAGTGATCCGGTCCAGTCCCTTGCCGCGCCCCACGGTGGCCCATCGATCCGTGACACCCGGCGCTTCGGTACCGGGAAACAACGACGCCGTGTGACCGTCGTCCCCGAGGCCGAGCAGCATCAGATCGAAGACCGGCGGCTCGCCTGGACAGATGCGGCTGACCAGGTCAGCAAAGGCAGCGGCGCTGGCATCAGCATCGGAAAGTTCCACGGTCGGAACCGCATGGAAGCTGGCCGATGCCCCGGGTCCTCCGTCGAACAGGGTGTTTCTCAGCATGCGGGCATTGCTGGATTCATCGTCGGCGGCCACCCAACGCTCATCGCCGAGGACGACATCAACCCGCTCCCAGGGGAGATGTTCCTGACCGAGCAGGGCGTACGCCTTGGCCGGCGTGCTGCCTCCCGAGAGAGCGATCCTGCAGCGATCCCGCTGATCGAGCACCTGACTGATCTGGGTCGCGATGGTTTCGGAGGCCCGGCGGGCGAGGGAGTCGGAATCGCCCGCCCGCTCGATGCGGTAAGTGGTCATCACCGTTCGGCTCAGCTGAGCCATTCGGTGTGGAAGCTGCCGTCCTTGTCCACCCGCTGGTAGGTGTGGGAGCCGAAGCAGTCGCGCATGGCCTGCACCAGGTTCTGCGGCAGACGGCCACTGCGGTAGCTGTTGATGTAATCGAGGGTGCTGCTGAAGCAGGGAACGGGGATGCCGGACTCGGCGGCGCCAGCCACCACCTTGGCCAGACCGGGGAGACGACGGTTGATCTGGTCCGCGAACCAGGGATCGATCATCAGGTTGGACAGCTCGGGATCCGCATTGAAGGCGTCCTGAATGCGCTTCAGCAGTCGCGCCCGGATGATGCAGCCACCCTTCCAGATCTGGGCAATGGACGGCATGTGCAGCTTGTAATCCAGATCCTGGGAGGCGATGCGCAGCAGCTCCATGCCCTGCGCATAGCTGGCGATGCAGCTGAGGACCGTGGCGTCCATCAACGGAGCCATGGCGTCAGCGGGAGTCCCGAGATCGAAATCCTTGATGGAGGGGCCCTTGAGGATCGATTCAGCGGCAACACGCTGAGGCTTCAGGGAGCTCATCACGCGACCGTTGAGAGACGCATAGATGGTGGGGACAGGCGCACCCATCTGCAGTGCTGTGACCACAGTCCAGAGACCGGTTCCTTTCTGGCCGGCCTGGTCCATGATCTTCTCCACCAGATCCGCGCCATCCTCTGGATCCTTGGTGCGCAGGCAGACCTCGGTGATCTCGACGAGGTAGGAGGACAGCTCCTCGGTGGCATTCCACTGACCGAGAACATCGGCCATCTGCTCACCGTTCATGCCCTTGACCCGCTTCATTAGGTCGTAACCCTCAGCAAGGATCTGCTCGATGCCGTACTCGATGCCGTTGTGAACGGTCTTCACCAGGTGGCCGGAACCACCGGGGCCGATGTAGGTGACGCAGGGGCCGTCTTCCACCTGTGCCGCCATCTTGTTCACCAGGCTCTCGATGGCGTCGTAGGACGCCTTCGTGCCGCCGGGCATCATGCTCGGTCCTTCCAGAGCACCCTTGGCACCACCGGACACACCCATGCCGATGAAGCCGAAGCTCTTGCTCTCCAACTCCTGCACCCGGCGCTCGGTGTCGTGGTAGTCGGAGTTGCCACCATCAATCAGCAGGTCACCCTCTTCAAGAAACGGGGAGATCTGATCCACAACCGCATCCACAGCAGGCCCGGCCTTGACCATCATCAGGATGCGGCGGGGACGCTCCAGCTTGCTGACGAAGTCCTGGAGATCGGTGGCTCCCTGGATGTTCTTGCCCTGTCCGCGACCGTTCAGGAATTCCTCTGTTTTGGCGTAGGTGCGGTTGTAGACAACACTGGAAAATCCGTTCCGCTCGGCGTTGAGGACGAGGTTCTCCCCCATCACGCCGAGACCGATCAGACCGAAGTGAGACTGGGACATGGTCTTAGGGACCACTGACAACTGACGTCAGTGTGAGCGTCAGATCGGGATCCGGCCGCACTTTCGATGCCTTGTGTCAGGAATAAGGGATTGACCAGGTCGCTGTAGTCGGCGATACCGAAAAACGAACCGAAATCAGATGACTGAGCCGTCCTGAATCGTGGCGTTCTTCACCACAACGACAATGCCGTTACGGATGTAGAAACCAAGGTCAGATCGGTCCGCTTCCTCAACATGATCCTTGTTGACAATCGTGACGTTGGAACCGATGCGAGCGTTCTTATCAAGAATCGCCCGCTTCACCGTGGTGCCCTGACCGACGCCCACAGGGATCCCTCCACGTTCACGCAGCAGAGCGCGCTCGTCACTGGATTCAAAGAAATCAGCTCCCATGACAAGAGTGTCCTGCAGGACAACATCAGTTTCCACACGACTTCTCACTCCAAGCACACAATGATGAATGCTGCATGACTTCAGAATGGAGCCTTCACCAACAATCGAGTTGGTGATCTGAGCATCGACCAGTTTGCTCGGCGGCAGATAGCGGGGACGGGTATAGATCGGGAACTTCTCGTCGTAGAAGCTGAAGGGAGGAGTGGGTTGCTGGGTGAGCGCAAGATTGGCCTCGTAGAAGGCACCGATGGTTCCGATGTCTTCCCAGTAATCGTTGAACACATAGCTCTGGAGTTTGTCACCCCTGTTCAGAGCCTCAGGGATCAACTCCTTGCCGAAATCCTTGTGACCCGGATGCTTGTCCAGGAGGTCAAACAGCGTTTCGCGGCTGAACACATAGATCCCCATGGAAGCCAGATAGGGGCGCTCCTTGGAGGCATCAGCAGTCAACCCGAAACGGCTTGTGTCCACGGCCATCTCCAGCAGTGAATCACCCTTGGGCTTCTCACGGAATTCCTTGATGTTGCCGTTCTCATCGGTGCGCATCAGACCGAAGGCTTCAGCCTGCTTGGGATCAACCGGCAGAGCCGCCACCGTGAGATCCGCTCCGGTGCTGCGATGGTGCTCGATGAACAGGCTGTAATCCATCCGGTAGAGCTGATCACCGGAGAGGATCAGGTACTCGTCCACATCCCATTCCTGGAACAGCCACTGGTACTTGCGCACAGCATCAGCGGTGCCCTCGAACCAGGAAGGGCTGTCAGGGGTCTGCTGCGCAGCCAGAACCTCCACGAAGCCCTGGCCGAAGGAGGCGCTCAGATTGAAGGACTGGCTGAGATGGCGGTTCAGTGAGGCGCTGTTGAACTGCGTCATCACGTACATCTTGTTGATGTTCGAGTTGATGCAGTTGCTGATGGGGATATCGATCAGTCGGTACTTGCCTGCCAGGGGCACCGCAGGCTTGGCACGCATCTTGGTGAGCGGGTAGAGACGGGTGCCGGCACCGCCGCCGAGAATGATGGCCAGTACCCGCTTCATGCCTTGTTCACTCGGTTGAGCGGGATGAACTTACCGGAGTTTCAGGGAATCGGAGCTGATCACCGGTCAGATCCGACGAGATTGGTGCGAATCAGGTCGGGACTGAGGCGGACTGGGATCATTCCAGCCCGGACTCCTCCAGCGAGAACAGGCGCTCGACGGTGCGGAGAGACTGCTGACGGTCCTGACGGGACTGAGGAGCCCGCAGCTGGGTCACTGGGACGTGGAGGATCTTGTTGATGATCCCCTTGGTCAGGGCCTCCACGACCTTGCGCTCGCGAGCGGAGAAATCCGGCCCCATCCGACTGAGGGCTTTCTGCAGCTCCTCAGTTCGGACCGCTTCCATGGCCGAGCGGAGTCGGTTGATGGTCGGCACGGCCTCGAGGCTGTCCCACCAGTCGAGGAACTGCTGAGCCTCCTGGTTCAGAAGCTGCTCGGCTTCGCGTGCCATGGCCTGGCGCGCCTCCTGGTTGCGGGCGACCACCTCCTGAAGATCGTCCACGTCATGGGACTCCACGCCGGGCACCTCCGCCGCATCGGCGGCGATGTTGCGGGGCACACCGATATCGATCAGGCGCAGCCTGCTGCGGCGGTTCAACGGCTTCAGCCGTGCTGCATCAATGATCGGGTCGTCGGCTGCCGTGCTGGTGAACACCAGGGAACAGGTGCTCAGGTATTGATCGAGGTCCGTGAGTGGCCGGCATTGAACCGGCAGCTCGGGAAAATCCTTGGCCAGCAGTTCAGCCCGCTCCACCGTGCGATTCAGCAGCACCACCCCAGCGGCACCCTTGGATTGAAGGTGCTGAAGCAACAAACGGCTCATGCGGCCGGCCCCCACAACGGCGATCTGTTCGCTCTCGAGGGTGACCAGCTGATCGAGGCCACGGGACTGACCGAGCTTCAGCTGTGCCAGCTCGACAGCGGCGGAGCTGATGGACACGGCCCCGGTGCCGAGGTTGGTCTCGCTGCGCACCCGTTTGCCGGTGCTGACGGCCTGGGTGAGCAGCCGGTTGAGAATCGGTCCAAGGGATTTGTGCTCCTGTCCCAGGCGCATCATTTTCTTCACCTGGGAGAGGATCTGTCCCTCACCCAGGACCAGGCTGTCCAGCCCGGCCGCCACCCGCATCAGGTGGTCCACGGCATCAGCGTGGTGGTAACTGAACAGGTGGGGCGACAGTTCGCCGGTCCCCAGACCGGAATGGCCGCTGAGGAAATCGCTGACGGCGGACACACCCAGATCTGGATGCCGCACCAGCGTGTAGATCTCCAGGCGGTTGCAGGTGCTGAGAATCGAAGCCTCGATCACCTGATCGTTGCCCTTCAACGATTGGAGGGACGTCTCCATGGTCTGCTCAGGGATGCTGAGCCGTTCCCGGATCTCCACCGGTGCCGTGCGATGACTGAGGCCGACGACGGCAATGTGCATGGAGACGTTCCTCTCAACCAATGGATGACGATCAGCTCAGAGCGATGCTCTGGGCGCCGTCCTTGATGTGCACGGTGTTGGTGAAGCGGCAGGTGTTATCCAGGTTGCTGATCACCAGGCTGCTGGTTCGTGTGCAATCACGCTCGAACTTAACCCCGTGGAACAGCAGGCCATCCGTGATGCCGCTGCCAGCGAAACAAACGTGCTCACCGCAGGCCAGCTCGTCAGCTTCGTAGATCTTGTCGGGATCGGTGATGCCCATCTCAGCGAGACGCGCCAGGTTGCCCTCCTTGGTCAGGTCAGCCCATTCGGAGGTCTGAGCCACAGCAGGGTCGTACACCAGCTGACCCTGGAAGTGACCGCCGAGAGCCCGCATGGCAGCAGCGGAGATCACACCTTCAGGAGCGGCGCCGATGCCCATCAGGCAATGGGTGCCAGTGCCGGCGAAACCACAGGCGATAGCGGCCTGAACGTCTCCGTCGGAGATGGGCTGGATGCGGGCTCCGGTGGCCCGGATTTCAGCGATCAGGTCCTTGTGACGGGCACGATCCATCACCACGATCGTCAGTTCATCAACAGCGAGGCCGAGACATTCGCTGAGGATCTTGATGTTTTCAGTGGCCGACTTACGGATGTCCACCTTGCCCTTGGCCGCCGGAGGCGCGGCCAGCTTCTTCATGTAGAAGTCGGGAGCATTGAACAGACCGCCGCGGTCGGAAGCAGCCAGAACCGCCATGGATCCGCGCTGATTGAACGCGCAGAGGTTGGTGCCTTCGCAGGGATCGACAGCGAAGTCAACGCCAGGACCGGTGCCGCTGCCGACTTCCTCACCGATGTAGAGCATGGGAGCTTCATCACGCTCGCCCTCACCGATGACGATGCGGCCCTGCATCTGAATTTGTCCCATGCGCTTGCGCATGGCTTCCACGGCAGCGGCATCGGCCTCGTTCTTCAGGCCTTTGCCGGAGAGCTTGGCGGAGGCGATGGCAGCCTGTTCGACAACCTCGAGAATTTCCTGAATGAGGGTCTGATCCACGGGACTCCAGATGTGGGGTGAAGGGGTTAGCAAGTCCATCGGGGCGGGCAGTTTGCCCTTGCCGCAGTGGATCTCGGCGTCTGAGCGCGGCTCACTGTATCAGTGGCTTCCGTTGTCCCTAAAATCACCCCGCACTTCCGCGGTTCCCGCCATGAGCACCAAGCCCCTGGTGATCTCGCCCTCCATTCTCTCGGCCGACTTCTCCCGTCTCGGAGAGGAGGTCAAGGCCGTTGACGAGGCAGGCGCAGACTGGATCCACGTTGATGTGATGGATGGCCGCTTCGTTCCCAACATCACCATCGGCCCCCTGATCGTGAGCGCCCTGCGCCCGGTGACGCAGAAGCCGCTGGATGTGCACCTGATGATCGTTGAGCCTGAGAAGTACGTCCCTGATTTCGCCAAGGCCGGCGCAGACATCATCTCGGTGCAGGTGGAAGCCTGCCCTCACCTGCATCGCAACCTGGCCCAGATCAAGGACCTCGGCAAGAAAGCCGGTGCTGTGCTGAACCCCAGCACTCCCCTGGACACCCTGGAGTACTGCCTCGAGCTCTGCGATCTGGTGCTGATCATGAGCGTGAACCCCGGCTTCGGTGGTCAGAGCTTCATCGAGAACCAGGTGCAGAAGATCCGTGATCTCCGCCGCATGTGCGACGAGCGGGGCCTGGATCCCTGGATCGAGGTGGACGGCGGCATCAAGGCCGGCAACGCCTGGAAGGTGATCGAGGCCGGAGCCAATGCGATCGTCTCCGGATCCGGTGTATTCAACCAGCCCGACTACGCCGAGGCGATCAAAGGAATCCGCAGCAGCAGCAGCAAGGAAGCGGTTCTGGTCTGAACCAGGCGGTGTCGCTTCGTCATCGATGCCCCGGCCATGGCCGGGGCTTTTTCATGGGCCTCCGTTCAGAGAAGAGCCAGCAGAGCGATCAGCATCACCACCGCCAAACCGATCAGCACTCCCGTCACAGCGGGGCGCACATCCACCGGTCGGTAGGCCGGAGCACAACGGCGGCAGCCACGGCGACTGGCCTGACTCACGGCGCTTGGGTGCTGTTTGCTCTCAGCCTAGAAACCAGCCGTAGCTGTGCAATCCGATCCCGAGCAGGTTCACGCCGATGTAACAGACGCCGATCACGACAAGGCCGGCCACCGCCACCAGTGCCGGACGGCGCCCCTGCCAACCCCGGCTGAATCGGGTGTGGAGATAGGCCGCATAGACCAGCCAGCAGATCAGGGCCCAGGTCTCCTTGGGATCCCAGCTCCAGTAACTGCCCCAGGCTTCATTCGCCCAGACGGCACCGCTGATGATGCCCACCGTGAGCATCAGGAACCCGACGGTGATGGTGCGGTAGCTGAGGCTGTCGAGCTGCTCACTGGTGGAGAGCTGAACCGACTGCAGCTGCAGAACACCGACATCAGAGGCGGCAACGGACTGACGGAATCCACCACTGCCGATGGAACTGCTGCGCAGCTCCAGGTCGTCCCCTCGATCAGTGAACAGCACCGCCAGGGACAGCAGCGACCCCACCAGCAGAGCCGCGTAACTGACCATGATCACGCTCACGTGCATCACCAGCCAGCTGGAGCGCAGGGCCGGAACAAGGGGAGCTGCCTCCTGCAGCTGATCCGGCAACGCGAAGCTGGCGAAGGCGATGCAGCCGAGCCCCATCGGTGTTGCCGCGGCGGCCACGAGCGGAGACGGCCAGCTGCGTTCCACCAGAAGCTGCGTGAGCGTGCAGGCCCAGGCCAGAAAGCACAGGGATTCGTAGAGGTTGCTGATGGGGAAATGACCCGACTGCCACCAGCGCAGAACCAGCTGGGTTGTGAGCAGAAGGTTCGCAACCGCCACCAGGAGCCTGACCTGCGACTGCAGGGATCGACCGGAGACCGCCCAGAACGCCAGAGGAAGAGCCAGCAGCAGCAGCGAGAAAGCGATGAATCCCAGCAGGGTCACCACGTCAGTCGGAGGGGTCGGCAACGGTGTCGTGCGATCAACCAGAGATCAATTCTGACGGCTCACCTCAACGACTGGCCTGGCGAAGCAACGCTCCGCCGCAGCCCAGGGAGATCAGCACCGGTAACCAGGCGGCTGTCACAGCCGGAAGCGTGCCCTTCACGCCCAGGGAGCTGAAGCTGAAACTGAGCACGTAATAGCCGAGAATCAACAGCACGCTGATGCCGAAGCCCTGGCTGCGGCTGGTGCGTGACCCTGGCCTGGAGCCGAGACTGCTGCCGATCAGAGCGAACACCAGGCAGGAGACCGGGAAGGTGAACTTCTCCTGGATACGAACGGCAAGCCGGCGAGCTTCCTTGGCGTTGCCTGCCTCCACGTACAGCTGCCTGGCCTTGATCGCCTCCCCGATGGTCATGTTGTTGGCATCCCGCGGAAGACGGGCCACCTTCAGAGGCCCGGCACTGAGGGGATAGAGGTAGCGATCGAAATCCACACGGGTGGTGCTGCCGTTGGTGTTGAGCGTGAGGATCTGACCGTCGAGAAACTCCCATTTCGCCTCCTGTTCCCGCCAGAGAGCCTTTTCGGCAACGAGCATCTGGCGGAAACCGACCCGGGAGAAATCCAGCACGGTCACATCGAGCATCTCCCCCTTCTCGAATCGGCGGGCATAGAACAGCTGATTGAGCCCTCGTCCGCGTTGTTCATCGTCCCTGCCCTGCAACCGCCCGAAACGTGAATAGATGATGTCCTTGCCCTTCTCCGTGGCCAGGGAGCGGCCGAGAGCACGCTGCAGAGTGGATTCAGCGCTTCGGTTCGCCTGCGGAACGATCACATCGTTGAACACCAGGGTGAGCCCGGTGAGCAGGATCGCCAGAACCAGGGCCGGTGCCACCAGTCGCACCGTGCTGACTCCAACGCTGCGCAGCGCCGTGAGCTCACTGTTGGCCGAGAGCCGGCTGTAGGCCAGAAGTGTCGCCATCAACGTGGCCATCGGGAAGGAGATGACCAGAAAACTGGGGAGTTTGAGAGCCATCACCTGCACGGCCACCGTCACCGGCAATCCCGATTCGACGATGCGCCGCACCAGATCGAACATCACACCGACGGAGAGGGAAACGACGGTGAAGGCCGCGATGGCGAACAGCAGCGGCCCCGTGAGTTCACCGAACAGCCAGCGATCAAGAAGCGGTACTTTGCGCGGCAGCGGGGGAAGGCTGATCAAAGCTGGAATCCCTCCCCGAGGTAATGACGACGGACCAGGGGATCGGAGGCCACCGTTTCGGAAAGTCCCGACGCCAGAATCGATCCATCGTTGAGGATGTAAGCGCGATCGGTGATGGCGAGGATCTCCCGAACGTTGTGATCGGTGATCAGGATTCCCATGCCGAGGCTGCGCAGAGACTGAATCAGCAGCTGAAGATCGGCGACAGCAAGCGGGTCGACCCCGGCGAACGGTTCATCCAGCAGCAGATAACGGGGACCATCGCGGCCGACCGCCAGAGCCCTGGCCACCTCGCAACGGCGGCGTTCACCTCCGGACAGCTGAAACCCGCGGCGATCCATGAAGAGAGTGAGATGGAACTGATCGATCAGCTGATCGCGGCGGTCCCGACGCTCCTGATTGCTCAGATCGGTCTGGGCAAGAGCGATCTCCAGATTCTCCCGGACGCTCAGCTGTCGGAAGACGCTGGGTTCCTGCGGCAGATAACCGATGCCCAGCCGGGCGCGCTGAGGCATGGAGAGTCCGGCAACGGCCAGGCCGTCGAGATTCACCGCTCCACGGTCGGGCCTCAGCAGCCCGACCACGAGATTGAAGGTGGTCGTCTTTCCCGCACCGTTGGGACCCAGCAGCCCCACCACTTCGCCCGGAGAGAGATCGAGGCTCACGTCACGAACAAGCTGACGACCGCCCAGGCTGATGGAGACAGTCTCCAGCGTCAGGCTCATGGAACCATCGGAGTCGGACTGCTGGACTTCGTCTCGAGGGACCACTGGCTGAACACCTGCCCACCATCGGTTGGCAGGGCAAGAGCACGCTCTTCGTCGAGCAGGTAGGTCACCTGTCCGGCCCTCAGAAGATTGCCATCCTTCTGAACCACGTCGACATCCCCGCTGAGCACGATGCGCTCCTCCTTGGTGAAGTACTGGGCCTGCCGGCTGGTGGCGACGACACCGCGGTTGGCATGAACCAGCCGCACGTTGCCGGAGGCGGTGATCACGCCGGTGACATTGTCCGCCGACTGCTGATCGGATTCGATGGTGATCAGCCCCTCCCCCTGCGGATCAGCGGCTTGGAGCGGAACAGCTCCGAACAGAAGTGATGACAGCAGGATCAGAAGGGGTGACCAGCCGGTGGACCTGAACATCTCGGAAGGCGCTTTCGCAGCCTGAAGCTGCTGGATGTTGCGTGGACACTACAGCCTGCTCATGGGCTGTTCCGAAGCACGGGGACAGTGCACGACTCGGGATCGCCGTCCAGCTGCAGCAGCTCGAGACGCCCCTGGATCACAGCGCAGAGGCCGTCGAGATCGAGACCGAGATCGGGTGTTCCCGGCCGGCGAAGCCTTCCGAGCGCTTCGCCGAACAGGATGGTGGCCCCACGACGGTTGCCCCTCTGCAGATGCAGCTGGGCCACCGCTACCTGCAGGATGCCCTGGAGGCTGCGTCGTTCGGGCTCGCCGGTTTCATGCCAGAGCTCCTCGAACACGTCATGGGCGTCGTACCACTGCTGACTGTTGAAGAGCTCGATCGCCTGCTGAAAGCGGGGATCCGCCTCGGGCATCAGCGCTTGGCCATCTTCTTGGCCGGCAGCTTGCGGAGACGGATGGATTCCTGGGTGACTTCCAGCATCTCGCCGGGTCCGATGTACTCAAGCGCACGCTCGAGGGTCATCTGGATGGGTGCCTGGAGGGTATCGAGTTCATCGGCACCAGCCGAGCGCATGTTGGTGAGCTGCTTCGTCTTGCAGACGTTGATCTCCAGATCCTGGGGCCGGTTGTATTCGCCGATGATCATCCCCTTGTAGACCTTGGTGCCGGGCGAGATGAAGAACTGACCGCGGTCCTCGGCGTTCTTGAGGGCATAGAACGTGGCGGTGCCTTCCTCGAAGGCGATCAGAACACCGTTGCGTCGGGTATCGAAATCCCCAACCATCGGCCGGTACTCGAAGAAGGAATGGCTCATGATTCCCTCGCCGCGGGTGGCACGGATGAATTCACCGCGGAAGCCGATCAGACCACGGGAGGGAACGATGAACTCCAGCTGGGTACGGCCGTCCTGACCGGTCTCCATGTTCTGCATCTCACCCTTCCGGGTGCCCAGCTTCTCGATGCAACCGCCGACCGCCTCTTCGGGCACATCCATCACCAGCGTCTCAACAGGCTCACAGGGGGTGCCATCGATGGTGCGGTAGATCACCTGCGGCTGCGACACCTGGAATTCATATCCCTCACGCCGCATCGTCTCGATCAGGATGCCGAGGTGCAGCTCGCCGCGGCCGCTGACGGCGAAGCGGTCCGGAGAATCGGTGTCCTCGACCCGGAGCGCCACGTTGGTGAGCAGTTCCCGCTGAAGACGGTCGCGCACCTGACGGCTGGTCACGAACTTGCCCTCTTTGCCAGCGAAAGGGGAGTCGTTGACCACGAACGTCATCTGCAGCGTGGGCTCATCCACTTTGATCAGCGGCAGTGCTGTGGGCTCATCGGGACAGGCGATGGTTTCGCCGATGTTCACGTCATCGAAGCCGGCCACAGCCACCAGATCTCCGGCGGAGGCCTCTTCGATTTCAACGCGTTGCAGCCCCTCGAAGCCCAGCAGCTTGCTGATGCGGCCCTTCTTGACGGAACCATCGTCTTTGATCAGAGCAGCGCTCTGGCCCTGCTTGATTTTTCCGTTGTGAACGCGGCCGATGATGATGCGACCCAGGAAATCGGAGTAATCCAGAGTGGTGATCTGGAGCTGAAGCGGTTTCTCCGAATCACCCACCGGGGGTGGAACATGGCGCAGGATCGCGTCGAACAGCGGCCGCATGTTCTCGCTGTCGGTCTTCATGTCGGGCTTGGCAAAGCCGCCCAGACCACTTCCGAACAGATAGGGGAAATCGCACTGGTCGTCATCAGCGCCCAGTTCGATGAACAGATCCAGCACCTTGTCGACGGCGGTTTCGGGATCAACCCGGGCCCGATCGATCTTGTTGACGAACACGATCGGACGCAGTCCCTGCTCGAGGGCTTTCTTCAGGACGAAACGGGTCTGTGGCATCGGACCCTCGTTGGCATCGACGATCAGCAGACAGCCATCGACCATGCCGAGCACCCGCTCCACCTCCCCGCCGAAATCAGCGTGACCCGGGGTATCAACAATGTTGATGCGCGTCTCGTTGTACGTGACAGCGGTGTTCTTCGACAGGATTGTGATGCCGCGCTCGCGCTCCAGGTCGTTGGAGTCCATCACGCAGGTGGGAACCGCTTCGTTGTCGCGGAAGATGCCCGACTGAGCCAGCAGTGAGTCGACCAGGGTCGTCTTGCCGTGGTCAACGTGGGCGATGATCGCGATATTGCGAATCGCCTTTTGCTGGGCGCTCATGCGGGTTGACCGTTAGAAATTGTGAAGAACGCCATAGGCGCAGGGCGAAAGGATATCTCAACGTGAGATCCGACTGGTCCGTTCTGGACCTTGCACGCGCAAGCTGCCGCGGGTGACCCCGAGTTGATGGTCGATGCGCTCCTGCTTCCAGACGTCACGCGATGCAAGCCGGCCAGCCAGGGCATCCGCGTAAAGGAGGACGCGTCTTCGGGTGGCCTCTGCCCCCTCGTCGAGCAGTTCCAGACGGACGTGACGCACGCCGGCCTGACGCAGAGCCGGCAACCCCTCGACACCGGTCTGAGCCGTGCCGTTGAACAGGGTGTTGCGGCAGCCCAGATCCGCGCGCAGAGGATGTTCCACACCACTGCGGTCACGGAGAGTCACTGTGTGCTGCTCGCAGGGGCGACCACAGTCGGTGTGATCGTGCCCCTCGGAGAGGAAAGCGCAGAACAGACAGTGCTCCATGTGAAACAGGGGCATGTGCTGATGCAGGGTCACCTCCAGGCGCGATGACTCCACCCCGGCGGACAGATCCAGCAACTGCTGGAGATTGAGGTCGTAGCTGGCTGTGATCCGTTTCAGCCCCCAGTGACTTCGATACCAGTCGAAGCTGAGGGGATTGGCGGCATTGAGGGAGAAATCACCGACGCAGGGTGCCAGGGGAGTGAGGATCTCCAGTTGATCGGCATTGCGCACCAGATAGCCATCCGGTCGAGCGCGGATCAGCGGCTCCAGGGTCCAGCGCTCATCAGGCCGGGTGATCCGGCTGCCGGCAAGCCAGATGCCCTCGGGCCAGACGCCCCGGGCCATGGCCACAGCCTCCCGGAGCTGCCGTGGCTGATCGAGGTCGGCCACCACGGAGCGGATCGGCGCTGCCCCGTCGGGAAGCTCCATCAGCGCTCGAAGCTGGTTCAGGCTTCTCACGAGCACCACCAGACCCATCGGCTCGTCTTGGCAACCGTCTGCTGCCGCCGGGACAAACTCCGAGAGGACGGCTGCAGGATCGAGAGGCACAGAAGCAAGCGGCTGCTCAGCGACCGGTGATCCAAGAGCCTCCAGAAGGGCCCGGCGCATGCGGTTCAGTTCTGCCACCGGTAGGAACAGATCGCCTTCGAGCTCGACCTTGAGATCACGCAACCGCCAGCCGCTGCCGCCGAGACGCCCGAGCTGCTGCTCAAGACGCGCCCGGTCCAGGGGGCGCTGATCCGCGGACTGCAAGGGCATGGCACTGCTGATGACTACGCCCCTCTCCGGCTGCTCGAGCCTCAGGACGTCACCACGGCGTCCAACCACCCGCAGCGACAGATCACGGGGCCGGGCCTCGGTGGGTCGACGCGCCATCCGCTGCCACTGGCTCTGCCATTCCGGATCGCTGGTCAGCCAGACCGATGCTCCGGCGCGCAGGGCGCGGGTTTCGATCCTTCCAGGACCCAGACGCAGTTTCAGGCGTTCCTGTCCGAGCTGTTCACAGGCCATGACGCGGCCTCCCACCTCGTCGGGAGGTCGCAACGGGTCGTCCGACAGAGCCTCCAGGACGATTCCCTGACCGGGTCGCAGGCGCTCCCGGCTGCGGATCTGCAGCCAGCCTCCGCGATCAACCTGCAGCAGGCGACCGATCAGCGGTCCACGCTTCTTGCTCCAGCGCCCATGGACCAGCCGGCGATGGTTCACTCCCTCAAGCCAGCCTGTTGAAAGCCCCCGGGAGAAGGCCAGCTCCAGCTGCCTCTGGACGGGTTCGGGCTCAGGACGGTCGAGGCGCTGCCGATAGGCATCGGTCACCGCTGCTACGTAACTGGCGTCCTTCAAACGCCCCTCGATCTTGAGGCTGGCAATGCCGATGCGCTGCAGCTCAGGCAGCAGCTCCCAGGCCGCCAGGTCCTGGGGTGAGAGTAGATAGCGCTGATCCTCAAGCGCACGGGGAACGCCGTCAACGACGAGTTCATAGGGCAGGCGACAGGCCTGGGCGCATTCCCCGCGATTGGCACTGCGCTGGCCCAGGGATTCACTCGTGAGGCACTGGCCGGAGTAGGCCACGCAGAGCGCTCCGTGCACGAAGACCTCGAGTGGCATGGCCAGGTGGCGATCCCGCAGCTGACGCTGCAGGCGTTCGAGGTCTCTCAGCGCCAGTTCCCGGGCCAGCACCACCCGTTCGCAGCCCAGGGATGCGGCCTGAGCCACGCCGGCGGCACTGGTGATCGACATCTGAGTGGAGGCGTGCAGCGTCAGCTGGGGCACGAGTCTCCGGGCCAGCCTGCAGAGGCCGACGTCCTGCACGATCACGGCATCCACACCGGCCTCCGCTGCGGCGATCAGCAGCTGAGCTGCCCGCTCGAGCTCATCGCTGAACACCAGCACGTTGAAGGTGAGACATCCCTTCACCTGTCGCTCGTGCAGCCAGTGCATCACCGACGGAAGCTCGTCGATGCGGAAATTCTCGGCCCGCTGGCGGGCGTTGAAGGCGTCCACACCGAAGTAGACGGCATCGGCTCCAGATGCCACCGCTGCCCGCAGAGCCGGCCAGTCGCCGGCTGGCGCCAGCAGCTCAGGAATGTTCAAAACGGACGACGGGCGAGACGCCGGGCTGCCTCGAAGCGTCGGAGTGCATCGGCCGTGCCCTCGAAGCGCCAGTGCCAGGGCTCGTAGCTCACACCCTGGGAATTGCCGTCCGGAAACGACATCACGAAGTGATAGCGGGCGGCATTGTCCTGCAGCCAGCGGAAGGTGCGCGTCTGCTCGAAATCGGTCGAGAGGTGGGTCTCAGGAGCTTGCCCATCTCCCAGATCCACAGCGAAACCGGTGCTGTGCTCGGAATAACCCGGCGGTGCCGACACCTGAGCCCGCTCCTCGGCGGTCTGATTCCGCTCCGAGGCCACATCAAAGAAGATCGATTCCTGCAGGTCATGGGATCGATAGCCGCTGAGCAACCGCAGATCAATGCCTTCGGCGGCGGCAGCCCGGAGCATGCCGTCGAGAGCCTCGGCCGCATCGACATGAAGCTGAATACCCGGCTCGACGACGATCAGCTCGTCCGGGCTGACCTGGTCATAGGGGAAGTGGCCCAGCAACCGACCATCCGCTGCCGGCGGCTCGGGGATCCCCGGAACAACAGGCGCTGGCGGCGTGCGATTCAGCCTCGCCATCAGCTGCGGCCCCATCAGCACGACGGCTCCACTGACACCGCACACCACCAGGCAGGCGAGCAGCAGCCCGAGACCACGGCCCCGCGAGCGACGCGGAGCCGGACGGGAGCGACGCGCGACCGGAATGTCGTCCCTCTGTTGCCGACGAGCAGAGGCAGCCCGACTCACAGCGCTGATGCGTGTTGTTTCGATCGTAAGGGCGATGGCCAGGGAGCCCCACCGTCATTGATGACGCAGTGGTAGCTTCAAAAAACAATCCAGCGGAGAATGGCTGAGATGTTGCGTGTTGCGGTTGTCGGCGGTGGTCCGAGCGGATCCTGTGCTGCCGAGGTGCTCGCCAAAGCTGGAATCGAGACCTGGCTGTTCGAACGCAAGCTGGATAACGCCAAGCCCTGCGGTGGAGCGATCCCCCTCTGCATGGTCGAGGAATTCGATCTGCCGGACGACATCATCGACCGCAAGGTTCGCAACATGAAGATGATCTCCCCTTCCAACCGGGAGGTGGACATCCGACTCGATCCGCTCGGTTACGACGACAACGCCTACATCGGCATGTGCCGCCGGGAGGTGTTCGACGCCTTCCTCCGCAACCGTGCCGCCGATCTCGGCACCACCCTGGTGAACGGTCTGGTGCAGAAGATCGACACCGGCACCAACCGACAGGGCCCATACACCATCCATTACGCCGACTACAGCGCTGGCGGCCCCACCGGTGACCGCAAGACCCTGGAGGTGGATCTGATCATTGGAGCCGACGGCGCCAATTCCCGGGTGGCCAAGGCCATGGACGCCGGCGATTACAACGTGGCGATCGCCTTTCAGGAGCGGATCAAGCTTCCTGCTGAGGAGATGACCTACTACGAGGATCTGGCGGAGATGTACGTCGGAACCGACGTCTCCCCCGACTTCTACGCCTGGGTGTTCCCCAAATACGACCACGTGGCCGTGGGAACCGGCACGATGCAGCAGAACCAGAGCCTGATCAAGGGTCTTCAGAAGGGAATCCGCGAGCGTGCCACCAAGCGCCTGTTCAAGGGCGAAGTGATCAAGGTGGAAGCGCATCCCATCCCGGAACATCCCCGACCCCGTCGTGTGGTGGGGCGCATGGCCCTCGTCGGTGACGCTGCCGGCTATGTCACCAAAAGCTCCGGTGAAGGGATCTATTTCGCAGCCAAGAGTGGCCGGATGTGCGCCGAAGCGATCGTGGAGATCTCCAAAAACGGCAGCGTCATCCCCACCGAGAAACAGATCAAATCCAGCTATCTCAAGCGCTGGGATCGCAAGTACGGCGCGACTTACGCCGTGCTCGACATTCTTCAGCGCATCTTCTACAGAAACGACGCCGCGCGAGAAGCGTTCGTCGAGATGTGCGACGACAAGGACGTTCAGAAGCTCACCTTCGACAGCTACCTCTACAAGCGGGTGGTGATGATGAACCCCTGGCAGCAGATCAAGCTGACGCTGCGCACTCTGGGCAGCCTGATCAGAGGAGAGGCCCTGGCTCCCTCGAGCTACAACCCCGTGCCCTCGGCGGTTGGACGTTCCGATGGAGATTTCCTTGCTGAGGAAGCTGCTCAGGCGGTGAAGGCTCAGGCCAAGGAGAACGAGATGGAAAACGAGAAGGAGAAAGCCGGGATCAGCTGACCCCGGCTGCAGGGGCCTGACTCAATCCCGCTGTTCGATCGCCTTGTCGACGCCTTCCTTGATGCGTTCGATCCCCTGCTGCAGGTTCTTGCCTGGGGCGGTTTCTTTCTTGGTGGTCGACCAGACGTTGATGGCATAGACGACGGCACCTGCCACGATCAGGGCCGCAAGAACAAGGCCGATGCCGTTGCCTCCCTGTTTGACCACGACTGGCTGTTGCTGATTGCTCGACTCGTCAGCCATGAATGTGATGGTTGATGCCATCTCTCGATAGCCGGTTCATCGCCGGTTGCCAACAAAGGGAACGGCGGCCCAGGGGAACAGTCGCGACTCAGGACTGAATCGACTCGAATCGCGCCAGCACTGAGGCCTGGTTGCGCAACACGCCCAGAAGGTTGAGACGGTTCCTGCGCAGGTCTTCATCCTCAGCCATCACCATCACGCTGTTCTCTCCGTCGAAGAAGGCTTCCAGGACCGGCGTGGCCTTCACAAGACCGTCTGAAAGAGCCTGGTAGCGCCGTTCCGCGGCGAGAGGTTCCAGCTGCTTCAACACATCGAACATGCCCTGTTCGCTGACGGATTCGAAACGATCCGGATCCACCACACCTGGCAGGGCCAGGGTGTCCTCGGGGAGGTTCCCCTTCTCCGCCAGGCGAGCGGCGCGCTGGACAACGGCCTGAACGGCCGCCAGTCCGCCTTGCTGACGCAGCGCACGCAGCAGCTGAATTCTTTCCTGCACATCCATCGGGTCGCCGAGGAGACGAGCGTCCGTGACCCCTTCCCCGGCCACCGCCTGAACCAGATCCGGTTCATAGCCGTCCTCTTCAAGCTGCGAGACGATGCGTTGCCTGAGCAGTTGCAGTAGATCCGCCAGCAGCGGGCCCGGTTCGATGGCGAAATGCGGGAACAGCTTCACCCAGTCCGCGACGGCAGCCTTCAGGAAGGTCGGCAGATCGAGGCGCCAGCCTCTGTCCCAGAGGATCAGAAGAATTCCATTGCCGGCTCGTCGCAACGCGTAGGGATCGGAGGAGCCGCTTGGACGCTCTCCCTTGGCGAAGATGCTCAGCAGCAATTCAAGCCGTTCCGCCAATGCCACGACGGCTCCGGCATCGCTGCCGGGCAGGGCATCGCCGGCTCCCCGCGGCAGGTAATGCTCCACCACCGCAAGAGCCACCTCCCTCGGTTCCCCCTCCTCGAGCAGATATTTGCCGCCCATGAGCCCCTGAAGCTCCGGGAACTCCCCCACCATCTGACTGACGAGATCATGCTTGCAGAGGTGGGCGGCGCGACTCG
This sequence comes from Synechococcus sp. KORDI-49, assembly GCF_000737575.1. Lineage (NCBI taxonomy): Bacteria > Bacillati > Cyanobacteriota > Cyanophyceae > Synechococcales > Synechococcaceae > Synechococcus > Synechococcus sp. KORDI-49. The sequence goes on from NZ_CP006270.1 coordinate 450,614, forward strand.
CATGACCTGCGATCTCCTTCGGTAACACAAGAGCCTCCAGGAGACGTTCCGCCAGACGTTCGATCCGTTCGCAGCGTTGGCGGAGACTCCCGAGCCCCTCGGCGAACGTGACTCGGTGGAGTGACTCCCGACGATTGACGCTGGAGTCGCGGCGGTCGACGGCCAGAAAGAACTCCGCATCCGCGAGACGGGCCCCGAGCACACGTTCATTGCCTCGGACGATCTGTTCCGAGGCCTGAGCGCGACCGTTGCTGACCAGCAGAAACTCTGGACGCAACACCGACTTCGCCTGCAGCCGCAGCGGATCACTCTCGACATCCGGGACATCCAGGGGGATGTAGCGCTGATGAGCCTGCATCACGGTGCTGATCACCTCTGGAGGGAGATCCAGAAAGCGGTCAGCGATCGATCCCCGCAGCACGCGCGGATCCTCCACCAGATCGACAAGCTCCTCGAAAAGAGTTACAGGGCAGTTCGGAACCCCTCCAACCGCCTCAGCTTCGCTGTCGATGGCGGATTGGATCAGCTCGGCCCGCGCTTCGCGATCCACCAGCACACCCAGAGCCGCAAGGATGTCCGCATAGCTCTCGGCATCGGAGATCTCCACCGGGGCATCGCCATGCAGCCGGTGACCACGACTGAAACGATCGCTGCACACCCGGGGATCGGCACCCTCCAGCTCCACGGGGATCAGATCCGCTCCCAGAAGAGCCACGAGCCAGCGGATCGGGCGACTGAAGCGCTGGTTACCGGTCCCCCAGCGCATGAATCGCCTCCCCTGCAGGGAATCGATCCAGGCAGGAATCAGGCTTTGGAGAAGATCGCTACTGCTCTGACCGGGCGTTCGCACCGTGGCGAAGACGCAGGGGCCTTTCGGGGTCTCCCGCACCTCGAGTTCGCTCGGTTCAACGCCGCAGCGACGGGCGAATCCAATCGCCGCCGCACCGGGCTTTCCCTCCACGAAGGCCTGGGCCACGGGGGGACCTTTGCGATCTTCTGTCAGATCGTCCTGACGAACTTGCAGATCGGCCACTCGGACAGCCAGACGCCGTGGCGTGCCACTGACGCTGATGCCCTGATGGCTGAGGCGGCACTCACCCAGATCTCTGGTGACGCGCTGCACAAGCTGCTGCAGGGCCAGCCGGGCGAAATCAGCGGGCAGCTCCTCGGTGCCGATCTCGAGAAGAAACGTAGATGTCACGCCACTGACTTAACCGGAGGTGACTGTATTGGAAGCCGTTTCGCTACCTTCAAACAATCGAGATCCGATGCAAGTGAGCGACGGGCCAGCGGCGGTGAAGCAATCAGTGGAGAGCGCCCTCCCGAAGGCGGAGCAGAGGAAGCTGGACAGTGAGCACCTGCGACAGCCCCTGCTGGACGAGTTGGCTAATGACAGCCATCACTTCAGTGAGGACGCTCTTCAGATTCTCAAATTTCACGGCAGCTATCAGCAGGACGATCGCGACAAGCGGGAAAAGGGAAAGGACAAGAGCTGGCAGATGATGCTGCGCCTGCGCAGCCCGGGAGGACGGATCCCGGCCCAGCTGTTCCTCGCGCTCGACGACCTCGCCGATCGCCTCGGGGATGGAACACTGCGGGCCACCACCCGCCAGGCCTTTCAGATGCACGGCATCCCGAAGGCCGACCTCAAGGAGGTGATCGGGACGATCGTGACCAATCTGGGATCAACCCTGGCGGCCTGCGGGGACATCAACCGCAACGTGATGGCTCCACCGGCTCCCTTTGAGAAAGGGGGGTATCCAGTCGCCCGCCGACTGGCGGATGAGATTGCCGATCTGCTGAGTCCTGAGGCCGCCGAAGGGTCTTACCTCGATCTCTGGGTCGATGGGGATCTGAGCTACCGCTTCAAACCATCGCGCGAGGTCCGCAAGGCGCGCGAGCGTCAGCTCGAAGGTGGTGTCTTTTCCGGCAGCAAGGACGAACCGCTGTACGGAGACACCTATCTGCCCCGCAAGTTCAAAGTTGCCGTCACGGTTCCGGGGGATAACTCCGTTGACCTGCTGACTCAGGACATCGGACTGGTGGCATTCACCGGCGCCGATGGTGCCTTGCGCGGCTGCAATGTCTACGTCGGCGGAGGCATGGGTCGGACCCACAACAAGGAGGAGACCTTCGCGCGGATTGCCGATCCTCTCGGCTACGTCGATGCCAGGCATGTCTTCGACCTGCTGCAGGCGATCGTCGCGTTGCAGCGCGATCATGGCGATCGGCGTGTGCGCCGCCATGCCCGGATGAAGTATCTGATCGAGGACCGTGGCATCGGCTGGTTCCGCACGGAGCTCAAACAGAACTACTTCGATGGGGAGTTGAAGGGGCTGCGCAACGAGCCGAAGGCGAAACTGCAGGACTATCTGGGCTGGCACCGCCAGCGCGCCGGTCTCTGGTTCGTCGGCCTGCCCCTGCTCTGCGGACGCTTGAAGGGGGAGATGAAGTCGGGCCTGCGCCGTCTGGTGGAGACCTACCAGCTGGAGATCCGACTCACCGCCAACCAGGATCTGCTGCTCTGCAACATCGGCACAACCCAGCGTGCCGCCATTCGGGAGGATCTTGCGGCACTCGGTTTCGCTGTGCCTGAGGAACCGGCCGCCCTGGCACGTCATGCCATCGCCTGTCCCGCGCTGCCGACCTGCGGACTGGCGATCACTGAATCAGAGCGCATCCTCCCCGAAGTTCTGGATCGACTGGATGCGCAGCTCCGCAGGCTCGGGATTGAAAAATCCCTGCTCGTGCGCATGACCGGCTGCCCCAACGGTTGCGCTCGCCCTTACATGGCGGAACTCGGGCTGGTGGGCAGCGGTGTGAATCAGTATCAGCTCTGGCTTGGTGGAACTCCGAATCTGCAGCGCCTTGCCCAGCCCTTTCTTCAGCGCATGCCCCTGCAGGAGCTGGAGACGACGATCGAACCCCTTCTGAAGAGCTGGAAGGAGGCAGGCGGACGGCGCAGCTTCGGCGACCACATCCAACGGCTGGGGGATCAGACCGTCGCCGAACTGCTCGGAACCAGCGCTCCGGCATAGATCGCCTGCGGCGCGCCGCAGCGCCACGCCCACAGCTGATCACCGTGGCTGAAATGCCACCACTCGTTGGGGTGCTGTTCAAATCCAGCTGCAGCCATCACCTCCTTCAGCAGGTCTCGCCGTCGCTGCCAGACGCCAGCCTGCGACTGCGGCTGTGATCGAGCCGCCGCGCTGTAGTGATCCGGCTCGGAGACCGCACCGATGGCGTCGATCGCCCCGCCCATGTCGAGCACCGAACCCGACTCGGCGAGGGTCAGATCCACGGCCGCGCCTGTGCTGTGAGGGGGAGGCGTGGCGGGATCGTCACTCGGAGGAGCCCAGAAACGCCCAACCTCGGCTGTCACTCTCCTGAGTGCATCCCGCTGGCCCGCATCGGAGGGATCAACGCCCTGCCTCTGGCATTCCTCAGCGATGGCGTGATCCACCATGAAGGCCTGCACGGCCACCGGGCGCCAGGCATCGAAGATGGCCAGCTGCAGCGTGGGTTCCCGCAGCTGCAACTGGCCCTGGGCCTCAAGCAACCGTGCCACGACCCCTGACCTGAGCCGGAACGGATCCGCACCGCGGCCATAGGGAGCCCCGATCGCCTGATAGGGATGGGGGGTCAGCCGCAGAAGGGATGGCGGCAGCGGTTCAAGGGGCTCGTGGCACTCCACGATCGGACGATCACTCCAGGGCCTCACCTGCTCAGGTGCGAAAACGAAATCCTTCCACAGCCCGTGGCGATGGTCAGTTCAGCGGGTTTCCGCCGCTGAGGCGTCTCTGCTGGTCGTGCAACAGCTCACGAAGCCTGGGGTGATCCTCCAGGTGAGGATCCGCGGCCAGCACTCCCTCAGCGAAGCTGCGGGCATCGTCGAGAACGGCACCATCGTCGGCGAGGCTGGCGAGGGCGAGATCCGGAAGGCCGGACTGACGCGTACCGAGCACCTGTCCTGGCCCCCGCAAGCGCAGATCCATCTCGGCGATCTCGAATCCATCGCTGGAGCGCACCAGCACATCGAGGCGCTGCCGGGCCAGCGCATTGGAGCTGCCGTTGATCAGCACACAGTGAGACGCAGCGGCCCCCCGGCCCACGCGGCCACGCAGCTGATGCAGCTGCGCCAGCCCGAAGCGCTCTGCGTGTTCGATCACCATCACCGACGCCTCCGGGACATCGACGCCCACCTCCACCACGGTGGTGGACACCAGAATCTGGCTTCGCCCACCTGCAAAATCCGCCAACACCGACTGCTTCTCAGGGCTGCTGAGACGACCATGCAGCAGACCCACGGTCAGATCAGGAAACACCTCGGATGCCAGTTCCGCATGCACATCCACCGCAGAACGCAGGGCGAGCTTCTCCGACTCCTCCACCAGGGGAAGCACCACATAAGCCCGCTGACCGCGTTCCACCTCCGAGCGGATCAACTCATGCGCTTTCTCCCGCTGGGAGCTGTTCAGCAGCGTGGTGCGGATCGGCGTGCGGCCGGGCGGAAGCTCGTCGATCTGACTGACGTCCAGATCACCGTGCAGTGACAGGGCAAGGGTGCGCGGGATCGGTGTCGCCGTCATCGTGAGCAGATGGGGCTGCAGACCCTTGCTGAGTAGGCGATCGCGCTGATGCACACCGAAGCGGTGCTGCTCATCCACCACCACAAGACCGAGGCGGGAGAACACCACCGGATCCTCCAGCAACGCATGGGTGCCCACAAGCAGCTTGAGAGAGCCATTGGCGAGGTCATCGAGCAGTTGCCGCCGCCGTGGTCGCGGCGTGGATCCGGTGAGCAGCTCGACCGTGACGTGCAGCGGTGGCATCCAGCGACAGAGGTTGCGGTAGTGCTGTTCCGCCAGCACCTCGGTGGGGGCCATCAGGGCACCCTGCCAGCCGGCATCGATGGTGCTGAGCAAGGCGGCGATGGCCACCACGGTCTTGCCGGAACCCACGTCCCCCTGCACGAGGCGGGCCATCGGCTCGGACCGCTGCAGGTCCGCCTCGATCTCGGCGAAGACACGTTGCTGAGCCCGAGTGAAGTCGAACGGGAGCAGCTCCTGGAAACGCTGCAGCAGCCCTCCTTCGGCAACGCGTGTCAGCAGTTCGGGAGCCGGCCTGGAACGGAGCTCACTGCGGCGTTGCAGCAGTCCGAGCTGAAGCAGCAGAAATTCATCGAACACAAGGCGACGACGGGCCTGATCCAGCTCCTCACGGCAACGGGGCGCATGGATGCAGCGCAGCGCCTCAGCGATGCTCAGCAACCCGCAGCTCTCACGTTCCCCACTGCCGAGCGGCTCGCTCCACAGGCGAGCCGAGGGCAGAGCCTGTTCGATGAGAGCGCGGAAACGATCCGAGGCCACCCCCTCGGTCAGGGGATAGACGGGCAACAGCCTGCCGATGGTCTGGGATCGCACCGTGGAATCGGCACCATCGAGCACCTCGATCAACGGATCATGCACCGTGATCCCGTACCCCCCCTCCTTGACCAGCCCGCTGACGGCAACCCTGGACCCGACGGGATAAAGCCGCTGCTGAGCTTTCAGCGCAGCCGGAGAACTGAACCGTTTGCCTGCGAGGAACCGGGTGATGCGCAGGCGACCGGTGGGATCCTGAAGCTGAAGTTCCAGGATCGCGAGATTGGGATTCCGAGGGCTGACGAAACCGTTGCAACGACGGACGGTCGCCACGATCGTGGCCGTCTCACCGGTCACCAGAGCCTCGATGCGGCGCATCGCTGAGTAGTCGACGTGGTCCCGCGGGTAATGGCGCAACAGGTCGCGCACCAGAAGCAGTCCGAGGGAGGCAAGACGGGCCGCCAGCTTCGGTCCCACTCCCCGCAGCGCGGAGAGCGGACTGTCGAGCGGCAGCGGTCCGGAGCGATCTCCAGCAGCGGAGCTGGCCGAGGCGGTCTCCAGTCGCAGACGTGGTGGAGCCATCGGTGCCGACGGTTCGACGCGATGACGCAGCTCATGCAGCCACTGACGGGTGTCCGTCACCAGACGGCGGCGGGCGGCGTCCGTCATCCCCGGATAACGGCCGTATCCCTCTGCAAGGCCACGGACGCGGTCCCCGGCACCACGGGGAAGGGGAACGGCCGGAAGCGTTTCCAGCTGCTCTGCAAGGAAGGCATGAAAGCGTTGCCGACGGCCTTCGAGATCGGAGAAGCCGCGGTCAGCCTCCAGTGCCAGGGCCTGCTGCAGAGGGGAGATCCAATCGAGGATCAGCCGGAGCTGACCGGCGGTCAGTCCCCGTTCTCCGGGGGCAGCTTCGGCTCGGATGGGCTCTGCCAATGGGAAAGGGCCTCACGATCCAGACAGCGGCGCTCCCAGTGGCGCTGCTGTCGCACCATTGTGTGCACCTCCTGCTGATGCTCGCGCAGACGACGGCGAACCCGTCGCAGGCGGTGACTGTCGAATTCCAGTTCGCTGGTTCGCAGAAGCAGGCACAGCACATCCATTCCCTGCTCCATCTCACCCACTGCGATCGGCAGGTGCAAGCGCAGCAGATTGGAAGCGGCCGGTTGCGTCTCCATCTGACCGCGCAGCACCGCCTCCAGCAAGGTCACGGGCAGCAGAGTGCTGGCCAGGCCGCTGCGCAACAACTGCACGTTCACGGCATGGGAGAGGTTGCGAAGACGACGGTCCATCGCCTGATCGAATCCCTCCATCCAGAGGCCAAGAGCATCCGGCTGGGAGGGCAACAGGCCAGAGTCCCTGTCCTCCCGTGGATGCACTGGATACGTGCTGACCGTGGGATCCGGGGATGGATGATCCAATGCCTCACCAGCCAGCTGGAACAGCGAGCGGAGCACATCGAGATCCGCGGGATCCGCGCTGGAGTCAGCGTCCGCAGTCTCCGATCTCTCTTGCTCCTGCGGACCGGTGATCGGCCGGAACGGCTGATCGCTGTCGAGGGGAGACGCCAGGCTGAGCTCGATGGAGCCGGAAGCCTCCTGTCGCGGCGCCGTGTCCGCCGCTTCCTCACCGGCTTCGCTCTGCTTCGCCAGTTGTTCGAGCATGCCCCGGCTGGCACGGGCCTGCCGGCGTCGGTTCTCCTGACGCATCTGGTCAACCAGAAGCCTCAGCTGCTCGACGGTGAGCAGCACGGAACATCGCTGCACCAGGCTGTCGACAGCTGCATGAAATCCCTGCCGTGCCGTCTCACTGAGTTCGCGGAAACGCAGTGGATCAACGTCACTGATCAGCCTGTACAGCGCCTGACGGGTCGCTGACAGCAGTTCATCCCGAAGGATCTGGAGATAGAGCGCCTGATCCCTGTAGACGGAGACCGATCGCTGCCGGCACACCCTGCGCAGGCGCGCCAGCTGCTCGGATGGATCGTGGCAGGGCGGATGGTCCCTTCCAGGCACCGGGGTCAGCCGGCCTTCATGGAAGCCACTTCCGCGGCGAAGTCGCTTTCCTCCACCTCGATTCCTTCCCCGAGGGTGTATCGGGTGAATCGCCGGACCTTCACGTTCTCGCCGATCTTGCCGGCGGTCTGCTTGACCAGTTCGGCAACGGTGATCGCACTGTCCTTGATGAACGGCTGCTCCAGAAGCGCCAGCTCCTTCAGGCGCTTGCCGATGCGGCCTTCGACGATCTTCTCCTTCATCTTGTCGGGCTTGCCTTCGAGATCATCACGGCCCATTTCGATGGCTTTCTCCCGCTCGCGGATCTCACCGGGGATGTCATCGGTGGACACGTATTCCACGTTCGGGCAGGCCGCCACCTGCATGGCCACATCACGGACCAGCTCCTGAAAGATCTCACCTCTGGCGACGAAATCGGTCTCGCAGTTCACTTCGAGAAGCACCCCGACGCGGGCGCCAGTGTGGATGTAACTGCCGACGGATCCCTCGGCAGCCGTGCGGCCCGACTTCTTCTCGGCGCTGGCGATGCCCTTCTGACGCAGCCACTCCACGGCCTTGGCGGCATCACCGTCGGTGGCTTTGAGAGCCTTCTTGCAGTCCATCATTCCCGCGCCGGTCTTGTCGCGCAGGTCTTTGACAAGCTTGGCGGATACGTCAGCCATCAGAACTCGAAGAGATGAGGGGGAATGAAATACCGCCGCCCCAGGGTGATGGAGCGGCGGCGCGAACTTAGCGCTTCAGCGGGACTCAGGCCTCGCCGTCGTCACCACCGCGCTGATCGTTGTTGCCGTGGCGTCCTTCGTTGATGGCATCCGCCAGGCGCCCCAGCACAAGCTGCACCGAGCGCACGGCGTCGTCGTTGCAGGGAATCGGGACCTCGCAGAGATCCGGGTCGCAGTTCGTGTCGAGCATCGACACGAGCGGAATGTCGAGCTTGCGGGCTTCGAGCACAGCGTTCGATTCGCGGCGCTGATCCACGAGAACCACCACGTCCGGAAGACGCCGCATGCTCTTGAGACCACCCAGGTACTTCTGCAGACGTTCCAGTTCACGGCGAAGCACGGCGCCCTCCTTTTTGGGGCGCATCGCGATGGCTCCGCTGGACTCCATCCGCTCGAGATCCTTGAGGCGATCGATGCGCGCCTTCATGGTCGTCCAGTTGGTGAGCATGCCGCCAAGCCAGCGCTGGTTCACAAAGGCGGCACCGCAACGGGCAGCCTCCTGGGCCACCACTTCGGAGGCCTGCTTCTTGGTGCCCACGAACAGGAACCGCTTGCCGCTGCGGGCGGCAGAGCGGGTCCATTTGTACGCGTTGTTCATGCAGACCGCGGTCTGCACGAGATCGATGATGTGGACTCCGTTGCGCGCGCAGTAGATGTAGCGCGACATCTTGGGATTCCAGCGGCGGGTCTGGTGCCCGAAGTGGGCACCCGCCTCCATCATCTCGGCGAGGGTTACAACAGCCATGGTTTGAGGGTTTCGGGTTCGCCTCCACCTGCTAGGGACGGATCACGGCACTGCCTGAGGGCATTCTCCGCGATCGCATTCACCCGAAACGAGCAGGTGTGCGGTTTGAAAGGACTTTCCGACGTTATCAAAGCAAGGGGCAGGGGACGCCGGCAGCACTGGCTTCCCGGAACAGAGCCCGCACGCCGATGCGGTTCAGGGGAAGCCGCAGCAACTCCATGGCCGTTCCCGCATGGCCCCGACGGATGAGCCAGCGCAGCAGGGGTCGCAGGCTGTGCTCATTCAGCAGACCTCCGAGCGTCAGAAGCTCCCAGAGAACTCGGTGCAGCCAGGTGAACTGGATGATGAAGCGCACACGCCGGGTCGGGTGCTTCCGATAGAAGACCAGACCCATGCGGGCCCGTTCCCCTTCCACCTCAATCAGGCGGGGGATCTGATCCAGGCTCAGGGCTGGGTGCCAGTGGTACCCCACAGCCTCCGGGCACTGGATCAGTTGAACCCCCATGCGTCGGAGTCTTTCCCCGAGTTCGAGATCCTCCCAGCCGTAGAGACGGAATCCTGTGTCGAACAGACCGGAGTCCTCCAGCACATCGCGATCGATCGCCACATTCCCGGTAGCGAAATACGCCCAGGACAGATCACGCAGCTTGTGCCGTTCCGAGGTTGGGTTGTCGAAGTCGGCCGTGTTGACAACGGCTCCGTAGGTGAAGGCCAGCCTGTCCCCGTGGGTCTGCCAGTGCTGGCTGAGCGCCCGTGCATGGCTGGCAAGAAACGTGTCAGTCACCACAAGATCGCTGTCAATGAAAACGATCACGTCTCCATCGGCCTGCTGCACGCCGCGGTTGCGGCCCGCGGCAGGGCCGCCATGTTCCTGTTCAATCAAGCGGACGTGGGGGAAGCGGGCCGCGTGCTCGCGCAGCCAGTCGGGCGTCCCATCGGTGGATCCATCGTCCACCACCACCACCTCATAACGATCAAGTGCTCCACCGAGCTGCTGCTGCTCGAGAGCGAGCAGACACTTCTCCAGGATCGGCTTCCGGTTGTAGGTCGGGATGACGACGCTGGCGAACATCGCGGAACCCTCGTGGCAGAGATCAGCAAGCCTAGAGACCAAAAAAAGGGGCCTTCAGGCCCCTTTGCGATGGAATGACTCGGCGGATCAGTCCGCCGCTCCGCCGTTGTTTGCGGTTCCGGTCACACCGTTGCCGGCTCCCTCACCGCGGCCGTCGTTGCGGAGCTTGCGCTTCTTGAACTTGCGCGCGTAGGCGCGATTGCGCTCCTGCTTCTCCTTCTTCAAGTTCCTGCGCTTAGCCATGGAATGTTGTCTGCGTGACACAGACCATCACCTTACTGAACGGGCGGCAGCAGGCAGCCATCTTCCATTCTCAGCAGCCGATCAGCCACGTCGAGAATCCTGGGGTCGTGCGTGACCATCAGCACGGCGCAGGACTGTTCGAGCGCAAGGGTGCGCAGCAGCTCAACGACACCGCGGCCCGTGGCGCTGTCCAGGGCTGCGGTGGGTTCATCCGCCAGCAGCAGACGTGGATGGGCAGCCAGAGCCCTGGCGATGGCGACCCGTTGCTTCTGCCCTCCGGACAGGTCGTGGGGCATCTGGGCCATCTGGTCCTCGAGGCCGACAGCCCTCAGCCAGCGGCGGGCTTCATCCCGACGGGCCCTGTAACCAAGACCCGGAAGAAGATCCGACCCCATCTGAACGTTCTGCTCAGCGGTGAGGCAACGGAGCAGGTTGTGTCCCTGAAAGATCATGCCGATCCTGCGTCTGACCTGCTGACGTCGACGACGGCCGGCTCCATCCAGACGTTCACCGAGAACTGTCACATCCCCTGACTGCACCGAACGCAGGGCTCCGATCAGGGTGAGCAGCGTCGTCTTGCCGCAGCCCGATGGTCCGGTCAGCAGCACAACCTCCCCCGGATCGATCCGCAGGCTGATGTTCTGCAGCACCTGACGGCGCATGGCACCGCGGCCGTAGGCGTGACTCAGACCGCTCAGTTCAACGGCGGCCATCAGAAGATCTCCGCAGGATCGGCATCCACAAGCCTGCGCATCGCCAGGAGGGAGGACGCCACACACATCACCAGGATCATCACCAGAACCGTCAGAGCTCTCGTGGCGTTCATGCCCACCGGCAACCGGGTGGCATCCCTGACGAACCAGTACAGACCCTGACCGGCGAGATAGGCCGGCACATAGCCCATCGCCGCGAGGTAGACCCCCTCCCGCAGCACCACCCCAAGCAGATGGCTCAGCCGGTAGCCCATCGCCATCAGCGTGGCGTACTCGGGCAGGTGGTCGCTCACATCCGTGTAGAGGACCTGATAAACGATGACGCAACCGACCACGAAGCCCATGGCGGCACCGAGCGTGAAGATGAATCCGATCGAGGTGCTGCTGCGCCAGTAGTTCTGCTCGAAATCGATGAACCCCTGCTTGCTGAGGACGATCACGTCATCAGGCAGCCGTTGCTTCAATCGAGCCAGCACCCGATCAGGATCACTGCCTGTTCGAAGACGGATCAGACCGACCTCGATCGCCCCGGGCGGTTTCTGAGGCAGCAGATCGAGAAAAGTCTCGGTACTGGTCAGCAGGTTGCCATCGGCACCGAAACTGGTGCCGAGGCTTACAAGACCGGCAACACGGACGCGATTGCCCGCAATCTCGGTCTCGACGGTGCGCCCCTCGCGATGCCATTGCGCGATCGGACCGAACTCAGGGCGGGACAGCTGATCAAACAGGATGCGCCCTTTCTGCTTAAGAACCCCCGTCTTCTGCGCCAGACCGGGATCCATGAAGAAGGGATCATCGGGATTGAACCCCAGAGCCAGAATCGCCCGGTTGCGACGGGTCTCCGGGTTGCGCCAGAGCATCAATCCCCAGTGGACCGGCGTGACACCTTCGACCTCCGGATCAGCCAGGGTCTGCACCAGACGGCGACGCGGAAAACCCGCCATGCGCACCGAACTGGCGGATCGGGGACTGATCAGCACCAGATCGGCATCGAACAGCCGGTGCACTGTGACGCTGGCGTCGAACAGCCCGTCGCGAAAGCCGAGCTGCATGAACATCAGAATGCCGGCGAAGCTGATGCCGGCGAGGGCAACGAGCAGCCGGATCGGCTGGCGCGTCAGCAGCAGCCACGACAAAGGAATGCGACGGCCCTGCCAGGGCCTCTTCACGACGTCACTCCGAAACGGGCGATCACCTTCAGTCCGGACAACCGGCTGACCCTGGCTGCGTCCTGCGGGTCAAGCGCCACGTTCACCTCGACCACACGGGCATCCGCGTCACCGGTGGGATCGGTCGACAGCACCTGACGCTGCTGAACCTGAGGTGTGATGGACGCCACGCGACCCTGCAACTCACCCTTGAACCCGCCGTTCTCGCTGGTGAGCGTCACAGGTTGGCCGATGGTGATTCTTGAGATGTCGGATTCGTACACCTCGATCCGTGCCTGCATGCGCTGGCTGGCACCGACCTCCATCACCCCTTCCGATCCCGGACGCTCGCCGACCTGGGCGTGCACCCTGAGCACAAGGCCATCGATCGGAGACCTGAGTTCACTGTTCAGCAGATCAACCTGGAGAACCCCGCGCTCGGCCCTGGCCTGAAGCAGCTGTCCCTCGAGACGCCCCAGCTCGGCCTGCTTCGTTTCAAGCAGCACCAGCGAAGCAGCCCCTCCACGGGCCGCTCTGGAGTAGCGCTCGACCTCGATGCGCTGGAATCCGATCTCGCTCTCCAGGCTCTTCAGCAGAGCCGCATTGGACGCCAGGCGCGCCTGAACCTTGTATCGGCTGTCGAATCGCGCCAGGGGCTGGCCCTCCCGGACCGTCTCACCCTCCGCCACCAAAAGCTCCGCCATCCGCGCACTGCCGGCCAGCCCTGATGAGGGAGCCGCCAGTCGCCGAACCTCACCGGAGGGTTCCAGCTGCCCGAGCGCCGCCACCGCTTCGGGTGCCCGCGTCAGCGGGGCAGGATCTGCCACCTGCTGTGACGTTGACGGCAGGTTCTTGACAACGGCCCAGACGCCGGCGGCGAGCGCGAGAGTTCCGCCAGTCAGCAGCCCCCAGCGGCGCAGCCGACTCATCTCAGAGGAGGCGGATCGTCGAACAGGAGCTGCTCGATGTAGCGATCCGCCCAGGTCGGGTCGAAGGCCTTCTCCAGCACCCGGCGGGTCTTGTCGTTGCGCTTCTGCTGGAGGCAATAGTTCAGCTGACCCTCATGTCTGCGGATCGTAGAAGTCGCTTCAGGGGAATCGAGTGAGGCACCGGCCACCGCCTCCCGCATCACGGCCAGGTAATCCATCACCAGCTGACGGAACAGCTCTTCCTCGTCGGCACCGTCCGGACGGATGAAACGCACGAAGCTGGAGAAGATCGTCCCCCAGCCAGGCAGTTGGCGAACCTGCCGGAATCCCGGCACAGGCACGGTCTGCAGAGCCGACACCACAGGCGCAGGAAGGTTCTCCCCTGCCGGGGAGAGATCAACGATGGCCGCCGAGATGCCGGCCGGACCCGCCACGACATCCGCTCCGAAGATCGGCAGGTCAAAGCGGGGGTCCGGGAACCAGACGCAGTGCAGGATCTGCAGACCGTTGCCGAGGCGAGCGACCTCAAGGTGAAGCTTGCGCAGCCCACGGCACTGGTGAACCTCATTGGCGATGAACAGGCGTTCACCATCCAGCCGCCCCTGGACTTGCTCGAGATCGGCCGCCAGCGGCAGGAGCCGCAGCTCGGGCAGCTCACCCCGGGCACTGCGGATTCCCTCCGACAACGCCTTCACCAGGGGGTGCAGTCCCTCACAGGAGTCCGACACGGAGGACTGCATCAGGGGCAGCAGGCACAGAATGGAACTTTGCCACGTAGTTCTGAGCACTTCGCTGGTCGGACCTGACCTCACCCCTTGGACACTCCCCAACGGCGTCCGCTGCGTGACAGCGGCGATGCCGGAGGCTGCGCTGACATGCCTTGATCTCTGGTGTCGCGCTGGAAGCGCCAGCGAAGAGAGGGGAGAAGAGGGGATGGCGCACTTCCTTGAACACCTCGTGTTCAAAGGCAGCGATCAGTTGCCAGCAGGTGCCTTCGATCGCGAGATCGAAGCTCTCGGAGGCAGCTCCAATGCGGCCACCGGATTCGACGATGTGCATTTCCATGTGCTGATTCCCGCCGAGCAGACCACCCGTGCCCTGGATCTGCTGCTTGATCTGGTGCTGCATCCGGCGGTTTTGGAGCGCGATTTCAGCACCGAGCGGGAAGTCGTGCTTGAGGAGATCGCCCAGTGTGCCGATCAACCCGACGAACTGGTCCTGCAGGTGCTGCTGAGCCGTGGCTGTCCGGACCATGCCTACGGCCGGCCGATCCTCGGCGCACGTTCCAGCCTGATGGCCATGACACCGGACATGGTCCGGCGCTTTCATCAGCGACGGTACCGGGGCTCGAACTGCAGTCTCGCCATCGCCGGCGCTCCGGATGGATTCCTGGAAGCACACATCCGTTCCTCAGCGCTGATGGATCTGGAGCCGGCACCGCTCGATGCCATCCCGACGCCGGCTGCAGCCGTGCGCAGCGGCCGCCATGCGATCCGGGTCGATCGCCTCGAGTCCGCCCGGCTGTTGATGCTGTGGTCAACAGCGGAAGCAGCCGATCAGGAGATGGTGATGGGGGCGGATCTGGCCACCACGCTTCTTGCCGAGGGACGACGCAGTCGTCTGGTCGGGCGGTTGCGGGAGACACTGCGCATCGCGGAGACCGTGGACATGGATCTCACGGTGCTGGAGCAGGGGAGCCTGGTCACCCTCGAGATCTGCTGCAGAGAGGAGGATCTGGCGAGTGTGGAACGGGAGCTCGAGGCAGAACTGGCCAGGAGCCTCCATGAGCCACCAGCCGAGTGGGAGCTGAATCGAGCCCGACAGCTCGTTGGCAACGGACTGCGCTTCTCCCTTGAATCCACGGCGCAGGTGGCTGGCACAGCGGGGAGTCAACAGCTCTGGGAGCGTCAGCAGGACCTGTTGCAACCCCTGCAGGTTCTGAACGGCTGGAGTGCTGACCGCCTCCTGCAGGAGCTGATGCCGACGCTCAGCAGCGACAGAGCCTGCACCCTGATTGCCACCCCCGGAGCGGCAGCGTGATGGGACGGCCTGAACTGCTGCTCGAGCCACGCTCCACGCCTGGAGTGATGGCAGCCAAGCTGCTGCTGCCCAGGGGAAGCGCATGTGATCCCGCCGGACAGCGTGGCGCCCATCAGCTTCTGGCCGCCCTGCTCACCAGAGGATGCGGTCCGCACAACCACCAGCAACTGGCTGAACTGATCGAAGGCCGGGGAGCAGGACTACGCAGCGAGGCTCACGAGGATGGGCTGCTGATCAGCCTGCGCTGCGCCAGCGAGGATGCTCGGGAGCTGCTGCCCAGCCTGGCCTGGATGGTCACGGCCCCGCACCTGGAGCCTGATCAGCTGGAGCTGGAGCGGCAGCTGTCGGTTCAGGCCCTGGTGCGCCAGCGCGAGGACCCGGTGCAGATCGCCTTTGACGGCTGGCGAAACCTGAACTACGGAGAGGGCGGCTATGGCCACGATCCGCTGGGAATCGAAGCGGATCTGATCAGCCTCGAGCGATCCGCACTCGAACCCCTCGCCTCTGATCTGCAACGGCAACCGGCGGTTCTGGCGCTCTGTGGCCAGTGGCCTGATCAGTTGACCCAGCAGTTCGGAACGCTGCCCGGGTTCGCCTCCTGGCCGCCCGGGACTGCCGATGCCGGCCAGCTGCCGGACACCGGTGCGGAGCATTCGAACAACCGATTGCACGGGTCGGTGATGGCCACGGAACAGGTGGTCGTGATGCTGGGGCAGGCGACCATCCCGCACGGACACCCGGATGATCTCGCCCTGCGATTGCTGGCCTGTCATCTCGGGGCCGGAATGTCGGGCCTCCTGTTCCAGCGGCTGAGGGAGGAGAACGGTGTCGCCTATGAAACCGGCGTGCATCATCCGGTCCGCGCCGGCGCAGCTCCGTTTCTTCTGCATGCCTCGACCAGTGCCGATCGGGCTGATCTCACCCTGCGCCTGCTGATGCAGATCTGGTGGGAGCTCCGGGAGGGGCTCCTCGACCAGGCTGAGCTGGCCCTGGCCCGAGCCAAATTCATCGGCCAGATGGCCCATGCCGGCCAGACCTGTTCCCAACGGGCTGAGCGCAACGTGCAGCTGTGCGGCCTCGGTCTGCCGCAGGATTTTGATCAGCAGTGTCAGAGCAGTCTGGAATCGCTGGATGCAGAGGCACTCCGGCAGGTGGCGGATCGCTGGTTGCACAGACCAAGCCTGAGTCTCTGCGGACCCCGGCAGCCTCTGGAGACCCTCAGCCGGCTCTGGTGCAGTCAGTCGTCGCGGTCCTGAGCGACGGCCTCGAGACGATCCATGGGGATCAGAAACGTGCCGCGCCTGAAGCGCACAGCCAGGGTGTCAAGCGGGCGCAGGGCCACCACCTCACCGATTTCTCCGGCTTCGACCAAGTCCGGAGGTCGCAGCATGGGCATGGGATCCGCCGTCTTCAGGTACGGCATGGGTTCTTTCAGGCGCAGGCGGTCGCCGATCGACGCATCCATGGAGTCTGGGCAGGGCTTGCATTGTCAAGCAGGATGGGCCGAGTCGAAGCCAAGCCGTGCGGGCCCTGGCCACATGGAGCGGCGCCCTCGCCGGTCTGCTGCTGATCCTGATCGGCAGCCTGCTGCCGGCAGCCCTGTTGGTGCCGTTGCCGTTGTCAGTGGTGGAGCTGCCGGCGACCTGGCAGGTCCCGGCCCTGCTGCTCTGCGCACTGGTCTGTGGTCCCAGGGCCGGGGTGATCGCTGCCGTCGCTTATCTGAGCATCGGCCTCACTGATCTGCCCGTGTTCCAGAGCGGTGGCGGAATCACTTATGTGCTCGAGCCCGGGTTCGGCTATCTGGCCGGATTCATTCCGGCCGCCTGGCTCACAGGACGGCTGTCCCAGCAGAACGAGATGGGGGATCTGACCGCGCAAACCGGCTCCGCCATCGCGGGGCTGATGGTTCTGCAGCTCTGCGGACTTCTGAACCTTGGCCTTGGTGCTCTGTTGAGCCGCTGGAGCGTCTCCCTGCCCCAGCTGATCGTTCAGTACTCGCTGGGTCCCCTGCCGGCGCAGCTCCTGCTGTGCTGCGGAGTGGGCCTGATCGCCGTCGTGCTGCGCCGTCTGCTGATGGTGCCGGGATGAACCATCGCGTGCTGGGACGGAGTGGCGTGATTCTGATCGCCGTCGCCGTTGTGCTCTGTGATCAGCTGAGCAAGGCCTGGATCACGGCCCTGCTGAGCGATGGCCGCTCGATCAAGGTTGTTCCCGGTCTGCTGGATCTGCGCCTGGTGCACAACACCGGAGCAGCGTTCAGCCTGCTGCGGGGAGCGACACCGCTGCTTGCACTGCTGAGTCTGGTGGTGGTCATCGCCGTTCTGATTTGGCTCTGGCGACAGCAGAGGCTTCCGATCTGGCAGGGGCTGGCTGTCGGCTTCCTGCTGGGGGGCAGTCTCGGCAATGGACTGGACCGCTGGCGGCTCGGCTATGTGGTCGATTTTCTGGCCCTTGTTCCGATCGACTTCCCGATCTTCAATCCGGCTGATGTCGCCATCAATCTCGCCGTGATCTGCTTCGCTGTGGACCTCTGGTCGAACCGCAGCGGGATTCGCCGTGGCTGAACGCATTGCTGAATCCGGAGTGCCCAGCCTGGTTGTTCACCAGCTGGATCAGCCGGACCGAAGCATCCCCCTGCATGGAGACGGCTATCGACTCGGGCGGGAGGACAGTCTCGAGGTTCCGCTCAATCATCCGGCCATCAGCCGCCTGCATGCTCTGCTGCAACGTCGTGGACGGCACTGGCTGCTGATCGATCAGGACTCCACCAACGGGATCTGGTGGAAGGGCCGCCGTGTCAGAGAACTGGAACTGCGTGACGGTGACCGGATTGCCCTGGCACCCGCTTCCGAGGCGGGATCACCGACTCTTCGCTTCATCAACCCGCGTGAACACAACGGTCGGCGTCTTGCCTGGCTGACCGGGGCCCTGGTGGTGGCGGGACTCAGCACCACCGGCGCCTTGCTGCTTCTCGCCAATCTCAGTGTCCCGGTCCGCGGGAGGTTGGCCACGGTTCAGGGTCCGATCGCCATCTACGACCGGAACAACCAGCCGATCCGTTCTGCTGATTCCCAGCGCCACCGTGAACTCGGCAGCATCCAGGAATTTTCTCCATCCATCGTCGATGCTCTGCTGGCCAGCGAGGACAACCGCTTCTGGTGGCATCCCGGCATCGATGCCATCGGCACCCTGCGGGCACTGACGACCAATGTCGTTGGTGGCGAGGTGCTTGAAGGGGGCAGCAGTCTCACCCAGCAGCTGGCCCGCAGCCTGTATCCCGACCAGGTCGGGCAGGGCGACACGATCGAACGCAAATGGAGGGAGCTGCTGGTGGCTCTGCAGCTGGAGAGCCGCTTCAGCAAGGCAGAGCTGCTGCTGAGCTATCTGAACAGGGTGTATCTCGGTGTCGGCTTCGGATTCGAGGACGCCGCCCGGGCCTACTTCAACACCTCGGCCAGCAAGCTCAACCTGGAGCAGGCGGCCCTGCTGGTGGGCCTGCTGCCGTCTCCGAACGGACACGATCCCTGCCGTTACCCCCAGCGGGCACTGGAGGCCCGCAATCTGGTGCTCAACAAGATGGCCGATGAGGGGCGCTTGTCCCTGGAAGCCGCCCGCGAAGCCCGTCGTCGACCGATCCAGCTGTCGCCGAAGGCCTGCAGCCAGGTCAATGCCGGTACAGCACCCTTCTACAGCGACCAGGTGCGCCGAGATCTCACTGCCCTGGTGGGACCGGAGGTGGCAGCGGAAGGGAATTTTCTGATCGAGACCCATCTCGACCCTGTGCTCCAGTCCGTGGTGGTCCGACAGCTGCAAAATCTGCTCGAGAGCAGCGCCGGCCTTGGCGTCGGGCAGGGGGCAGCGGTGGTGCTTGACAGCCGCAACGGTGGTGTTCTCGCCATCGCCGGTGGCCGTGACTATCGATTCAGCCAGTTCAACCGGGCCACGATGGCGCTGAGGCAGCCCGGCAGCACCTTCAAGCTGATGACCTACCTCGCGGCGCTGGAGCGCGGCATTAGCCCGGGAACCAAGCTGAACTGCGAGGGGCTGGAGTGGGGAGGTCAAACCTTTGAGAGCACCTGCAAGGGGGAACTGACGCTGCTGAGCGCCTTTGCGTTCAGCAACAACACCGCAGCCCTGCGACTGTCCCGTCGGATCGGATTGGAGCAGGTCGTGCGTCAGGCCAGGGCTCTCGGGATCACCACACCGCTCGACCCCGTACCGGGTCTTGCCCTCGGTCAGAGCGAAGTCCGACTGATCGAACTCACCAGTGCCTATGCCGCGGTGGCCAACGACGGACTGTGGCATCCACCGACCACCATCCGCAGGCTTGTGGACGCGGAGACCTGCACAGCCGAGCAGGCCAGGTCCTGCCGCAGTCTCACAGCCACCGGCAGCGGAAGTCTCAACGCCGAGCGTCGGGCCGTCCGGCCCGAGACTGCCAAGCGGATGCAGACGCTGCTGCAGGCGGTGGTGCGCAACGGCACCGGTCGAGGGGCCTATCTCGGCGGCAAGGAGGGAGGCAAGACGGGCACCACGAACGACGGTCGTGATCTGCTGTTCATCGGCTACGAACCCTCGCGTCACTGGGTGCTCGGCATCTGGCTGGGCAACGACGACAACAGTCCGACCGCCAGCTCCAGCGCCCTTGCCGCGGTCCTCTGGGGCGACATCATCCGGGCAGCGGGTCGCGGCAGCGTCACGCAATGATTCCGCCGCGCAGCCGGTTGCTGATCGGCCTTGCTGCCGGGCTCCTGGCCCTTGTGGTGATTGGAGCCATCCTCCAGGCGGTCCGCAGCCTGCTCTGGGATCTCAGCTATCTGCTGCCGGGCTGGTTGCTCACTCCGGTGCTATTGCTGGCCGTCGGCCTGATCCTCGCTCTCGGGATCCAGATCGGCTGGCCATGGTGGCAGAGCTGGCAGCGACGGAAGCGGCGGCCGGATCAGACCACGGAACCGCAGATTCAGGTTCCGAGCGATCGGCGCGAGGCCGCGACCCGAAGTCTGGACAGCATCGACCGCGTGCTGGAACAGCTTCAGGACGACATCACCCGCGAGGGACTGCGACGGGAGCGGCAGCGGGTCGCGGAGGATCTGACGCGCGGCGACCTCGTGGTGGCCGTGTTCGGCAGCGGCTCAAGCGGGAAGACCTCTCTGATCCGTGCACTGCTTCAGG
Organism: Synechococcus sp. KORDI-49; assembly: GCF_000737575.1. NCBI lineage: Bacteria > Bacillati > Cyanobacteriota > Cyanophyceae > Synechococcales > Synechococcaceae > Synechococcus > Synechococcus sp. KORDI-49. Next base: position 470,776 of record NZ_CP006270.1, read on the forward strand.
AGATGGTGGGGGAGGTCGCCGCGGCGATGGGCTCCACCCAGCACAGCCGCACCTATCGCCTGAAACTGCGGGGCTTGCAGCGTGGCCTGCAGCTGGTGGACACCCCCGGCATCCTCGAGGCCGGGGACGCCGGGTATACCCGTGAGGAAACGGCACGGAGGGTGGCCGTGCGTTCCGATCTGCTCCTTGTGGTGGTGGATGGAGATCTGAGGGCCTCCGAGTTCGGCGTTCTGCAGTCGATCGCCGACCTTGGAAAGCGTCTGCTGCTGGTGCTGAACAAGCGTGATCTGCGAGGTGTTGAAGAGGAGCGACGGTTGCTGGAGGTGCTGCGTCACCGCTGCAGAGGGCTGGTGGAGGAGCTGGATGTGATCGCCTGCAGTGCCTCACCCCAGTCGATTCCCAGACCGGGGGGCCAGCCGCTGCAACCGGCACCGGATGTGGTGGAGCTGCTGCAGCGGCTCGCAGCCGTGCTCCACGCTGATGGCGAGGAACTGATCGCCGACAACATCCTTCTGCAGTGCCGCAGGCTGGATGAGCAGGGTCGGCAGCTGCTGAACCGCCAGCGACGACGGGAGGCTCAGCGCTGCGTGGACCGCTACAGCTGGATCAGTGGCGGGGTCGTGGCAGCCACGCCGCTGCCCGGCGTTGACCTGCTTGGAACGGCTGCCGTGAATGCCCAGATGGTGATGGAGATGGCCGGCGTCTATGGAGTCGAACTCTCCAGAGATCGGGCTCGTGAGCTGGCGCTGTCCGTGGGACGGACGCTGGCGACCCTGGGACTGGTCAAGGGAGCGATGAGCCTGATCGGTACCGCTCTCAGCCTCAGTCTGCCGACCCTGCTGGCCGGACGGGCGATCCAGGGCGTGGCTGCGGCCTGGCTGACCCGCATCGCCGGGTTCAGCTTCATCCGCTATTTCGAGCAGGACCAGGACTGGGGGGACGGAGGTGTTCAGGATGCCGTGCGGCAGGCCTTTGAACTGAACCGTCGCGATGCCTCTCTCAGGAGCTTTGTTGAGATGGCCGTGCGGCAGGTGGTGGAACCGTTGCAGCGCCGCCCAGATCGGAAGCTCCCACCCCGGCCAGAGCCTCGGGAGGAGGGGGGAGCATCGGACCGCGGGCGTCCAGGACCGTGATCATCCCGAGATAGAGAACGCCGATGGCGACGGAGATCGCACCGGTGATGATGGCGATCCAGCGGGAACGGCCTCGTTCCTCCTTCATCACAGACTGCGCAGTGGGGCGATTCTGAGGGATGACGCTCAGAGGAGCGAGTCGTTGATCAGCTCAGCCAGCCGGTCCAGGTGCTGGGGTCCGGTGTGGGGGTTGCCGAAGACGGCCTTCAGGCAATAGCGGTCGCCGTAGCGCGGTCTCGACAGCATGAACCCCTGACCCAGAAGCCATTGGCGGGTGGTCTGCGACCAGGAGTCGCAATGGTCCGCGTCAGCGGCGTGGGGATGCAGGGACAGCAGATGCAGTGAGCCGTCCAGCAGCGTCAACCGGTCCAAGTCCAACCGACGACGGACATGGTCCCGCCGCTCGAGGGCCGATCGCAACACCATCGCGATTCCCTGTTCACCGAGCTGTCTCAGTCCCAGCCAGAGCTTCAGCACTTCGGCAGGACGTGTGCCCTGCAATCCGAGCTCACCGCCATGGGGCTCACCGCTGGCGCCGTCCATGTACGGCAGGCCGGTGGAGAAACTCTGATGCAGATGACCGACGTCCCGGACCAGCAGAAGGGAAGACGCTTTGGCGATCCCCAGAAGCTTCTGCGGATTGAGCGTGATCGAATCCGCCTGCTCAAGCCCACGGAACAGGGGAGACCAGTCCTCCGAGAGGGCGAAGACGCCCCCGATCGCAGCATCCACGTGAAGCCAGGCCTCATAGCGACGGCAGACGGTGGCGATCTCAGCAAGAGGATCGATGGCACCGCGGATCGTCGTGCCCGCTGTCGCCACCACCGCAAGGCAGGGTCGACCACGGCGGTGAAGATCCTGCAGCGCCCGCTCGAGAGCGGTGGAGCAGAGGCGACCCTCGCTGTCCACGGGAAGCTGCTGCAGACCGTCTCCGGCCAGACCCATCACCCGTGTCGCCTTCTGAAGGGAAACATGGGCATCCCGACTGCAGAGGACGACGCCATCACCGGGGCCTTGCAGGCTACGGGCAGTCACCAGGGCCATCAGGTTGCTGAGTGTTCCACCTGTAGCCAGCACACCTCCGGCGTTCTCAGGCAGCCCGAGTCGCTGACAGAACCAGCGGCAGAGCTGGCGCTCCAGGCTGGACAGGCCTGGGGAGAGTTCCTCGGCCAGCAGGTTGTTGTTCAGGCCGGCACAGATCAGATCCGCTGCAATCGAGGCGGTGAGCGGAGGGGGATCAAGGTGGGCCAGCGCCCCGGGGTGGGACGGCTGATAGGCCCCGTCCATGACGATCTGCAGGTCGTTCAACAGCGCCGGTACGTCGCATCCCTGATCCCCAGGCACCAGCTCCGGCTCGGGACGGACCACAGGCAGCGGTGGGCGGTCCGCGGCCGTGCCGATCCACTCGCAGAGCAGGTCGCTCGCCTGATGAAGGAAATGGCGCAGGACAGGGTCCGGGCTGTCAGGGGAGGCGAAGGGTGGAAGCCAGGTCACGGGCTGACGCAGATCGGAGCTGGCGTGCACCGGCAACGGTGGAGCTTCGCTGATCCTCGCCTTTCGTGGGAACGTGCTCACAGATCGTTCGATGTGCGTTGATGCGGGAAGCCACCGTGCAGCGCTGGATGACAGTGCTGCTTCAGCGGGCGGAGAGGGTCGGTGAGGCCGGGGAAGTGCCGGTGGCAGCCGTGGTTCTGGATGCCGAAGGTCGCTGCATCGGCCATGGCAGCAACCGACGCGAGACGGGGAGGGATCCTCTTGGTCACGCCGAACTGGTTGCGCTCAGACAGGCCGCCTGGGTTCAGGGCGACTGGAGATTCAACGACTGCACCTTGATCGTCACGCTTGAACCGTGCCCGATGTGTGCCGGAGCCCTTGTGCAGGCGCGGATGGGCTGTGTGATCTATGGAACATCGGATCCCAAGCGAGGGGGCCTGGGGGGAAGCCTCGATCTGTCCACCCATGCAAGTGCGCACCATCACATGTCGGTGCAGGGAGGGGTTCTACGGATCGAAGCCCGAGATCAGCTGGAAGGCTGGTTCAGGCAGCGGCGGCGACGGTCCCCTTGAAGCTGGGGAGCTCGGTCTTGAACAGATCAAGCAGCCGGTCGACGTTCTCGGGGGTTGAGTTGTAGCCCATCAGACCGATGCGCCAGATCTTGCCGGCGAGGGAGCCGAGGCCACCACCCACCTCGATGCCATGGGTATTGAGCAGATGCTGGCTGAATGCCTTTCCATCAACCCCTTCAGGGATGCGAACGGTGGTGAGGGTGGGAAGCCGATGCTCCTCGGGAACGACCATTTCAAGACCGAGTGCCTCCAGGCCGCTCCAGAGCGCTTCCGCATTGCGACGATGTCGGGCCCAGGACTGGTCCAGCCCTTCCTCGGCAAGCAGACGCAGGGCCTCCCGCATGCCGAAGTTCATGTTCACAGGCGCTGTGTGGTGGTAAACCCTGTCGCTGCCCCAGTACTTGTTGAGCAGGGAGACGTCGAGATACCAGTTCGGCACCTTGTCCCGGCGAGCTTCCATCTTGGCCTCAGCGCGGGGGCCCATCGTGAAGGGACCAAGCCCAGGGGGGCAGCTGAGTCCCTTCTGACTGCAGCTGTAAGCGAGATCGACCTGCCAGTCATCGATGTAGAGCGGAACACCGCCGAGAGACGTGACCGTATCCAGCAGCAGCAGGCAGTCGTGCCGGCGGCACAGCTCGCCGACTCCCTCCATGGGCTGGCAGACCCCTGTGGAGGTTTCGGCATGCACCATCGCCAGGATCGCCGGCTTGTGCTCGAGGATCGCCGCCTCGAGCTCCTCAAGGGAGAACCATTCTCCCCAGGGCTTTTCGATGGTTCTGACGTCGGCGCGGTAGCGACCGGCCATGTCCACAAGCCTTAAACCGAAGTACCCCTTCACCGCGACGAGAACGGTGTCACCGGGTTCGACGGTGTTCGCCAGGGTTGCCTCCATTGCGGAGCTACCGGTACCGCTCATCGGAAGCGTGAGTCGGTTTTCGGTCTGCCAGGCGTAACGAAGCAGTTCCTGAACCTCGCTCATCAATTCCACGTAGAGCGGATCGAGATGGCCGATGGGCGTGCGAGACAGAGCTTTCAGCACCGTCGGGTGGGCATTGGACGGCCCCGGTCCGAGAAGCAGTCTGTCCGGGGTGGCGATCGGATCGAAGCTCCTGCGGTGACTGTCGTCTACGGGAAGGAGTGAGTGGGTCGTCGCCAAGGCCCTGAGCAGGAGGTCTGGCCGCAGATGCTACGCACTCATCTCACCCAGCGGACGAAATCCGTCGGTTTGCAACGCAGTCGTTGAAGCTTCGGATCAGCGCTGACGCACGTTGGTCTCAGCGAGGCCTCTGGCCATGTGATCGAAGGGCTCTCGGACGGTGGCCAGGCGCTCCAGGGGGACCCCTTCGGACCGGAGTCGTTCACAGACGACCTCACCGAGAAGCACGATGCTTCGAACCGTCGGACCGGTTGGTACCCCGAGGCTCTTGTAGGTGTCATCCAGCCCGTTGAGCACCCGCTCGTTGAGGATCGTGCTGTCTCCAGCCACGAGGGCATAGCTGGCGTAGCGCAGGAAGTAGTCCATGTCCCGCAGACAGGCCGCGAGGCGCCTTGTGGTGTAAGCGTTGCCTCCCGGGAGCAGCAGTTCCGGCTCATCCAGGAACAGCGTCTGACTCGCCTCGCGGACGATCTCGGCGGCATCGCGGTTGATCAGCTCCACGGCGCGGATCCGAAGTTCGGACTCACCAAGGAACGACTCGATCCGGTCGATGGCCATGCGGTCGAAGTAACGACCCTGCTGGTCATATCGACCGATCAATCCGCTGATGGCGTCGCGCATGCTGTGGATTCGACAGACACTCCCGGCCGGAAGCTAACACCTGTCATCCGGCGAAAAGCCTCTGGGGGCCTGAGTTCCAGCGAAGTTGACAGAAACGGTTACGCGGAGCGTCAGCGGAACCGGCCGAGCAGAGATGTCGCCCCAGGCGATGGGTGGAGAATTTTGTACCCCTTGCTACACAATGGGGTATTCAGGATCTTTACGGTCCTAAAAGCACGCCTAGGGCCGAGACGTCTTTCCATGGCAAAAACTTCACAGGATGTCCTCCGTCAGATCAAAGACGAGGGCATTGAACTGATCGACCTCAAGTTCACTGACCTCCACGGCAAGTGGCAGCACCTCACGGTCTGCACCGATCTGCTGGAGGAGGAGTCCTTCACCGAGGGCCTTGCCTTTGACGGTTCATCGATCCGCGGCTGGAAAGGCATCCAGGCCTCCGACATGGCCATGGTGCCCGACCCCAACACCGCCTGGGTGGACCCGTTCTACCGGCACAAAACCCTGAGCATGATCTGCTCGATTCAGGAGCCGCGCACCGGTCTGCCCTACGAGCGCTGCCCTCGCGCCCTGGCCCAGCGGGCTCTCGATTATCTGAGCTCGACCGGCCTTGCTGACATGGCCTTCTTCGGTCCTGAGCCTGAGTTCTTCCTCTTTGACGACGTCCGCTACAACTCGTCCTCCGGTGGCGCCTTCTACAGCGTTGACACGATCGAGGCGGGCTGGAACACCGGTCGCCTCGAGGAAGGCGGCAACCTCGCCTACAAAATTCAGGAGAAGGAGGGGTACTTCCCCGTCGCTCCGAACGACACAGCCCAGGACATCCGTTCGGAGATGCTTCTGCTCATGGGCCAGCTCGGGATTCCCATCGAGAAGCACCACCATGAAGTGGCCGGCGCTGGCCAGCACGAGCTGGGCATGAAATTCGCTGAGCTGATCCAGGCAGCCGACAACGTCATGACGTACAAGTACGTCGTCCGCAACGTCGCGAAGAAGTACGGCAAGACGGCCACGTTCATGCCGAAGCCTGTCTTCAACGACAACGGAAGCGGCATGCACGTGCACCAGAGCCTCTGGAAGGGCGGCCAGCCCCTGTTCTTCGGAGAAGGCACCTACGCCAACCTCTCCCAGACGGCTCGCTGGTACATCGGTGGAATCCTGAAGCACGCTCCGGCATTCCTCGCCTTCACAAACCCCACCACCAACAGCTACAAGCGACTGGTGCCCGGATTCGAAGCTCCTGTGAACCTGGTGTACTCCGAAGGGAACCGGTCCGCCGCCGTCCGCATCCCCCTCACAGGCCCAAGCCCCAAGGCCAAGCGTCTGGAGTTCCGCTCGGGTGATGCTCTGGCCAATCCTTATCTGGCCTTCAGCGCCATGATGATGGCCGGCATCGACGGCATCAAGAATCAGATCGATCCCGGTGACGGCTTCGACAAGGACCTGTTCGAACTGCCTGCCGAAGAACTCGCCAGCATCTCCACGGTTCCGCCATCTCTCAACGGCGCCCTCGAAGCTCTGGATGCCGACAGGGGATTCCTGACCGAGGGAGGCGTCTTCTCTGATGACTTCATCCAGAACTGGATTGACATCAAATACGAGGAGGTTCAGCAGCTCCGGCAGCGTCCTCACCCCCACGAGTTCGCGATGTACTACGACGCCTGATCCGGGGATCCGGTCGGTGTGTTCAGGGGCCCGTCTTCTCAGGAGACGGGCCTTTTTGATGACCGTCAGGTTCCGTCTGATGAGCAGAGTCCCCGTTTCAGCAATGGATTCGCTGGAATGGTCGTCTTCAACGCACTCCGATGGCGACCACGCCCTTCAGCAAGCTCGCTTACCAGACCCTGCAGCAGGGGAAAGGTCTGGCCGGTCTGGTTCACAAAGACCTCAGCACGCGGCTGATGTCGCTTGTGGCTCCGGAAGCCGTCCCCAGCACGGAATCGGTTCCTCCCGAGATGCTGAACACCCTCCGAGCTGCCATGGCGAAGCTCGAGGAACGGGACTGGGCTGACGCTGAGCAGGGTGTGTATCCACAGGAACTGCTCTTTGATGCGCCCTGGCTGGAGTGGGCCAGAACGTATCCGATGGTCTGGCTCGATCTGCCCTCAACCTGGTCCCGCCGCAAGCAGCGCAATGTGAGAGATCTGCCGGAAGGAACCGACCCCAGCCTCTATCCCGACTACTACCTCCAGAACTTCCACCACCAGACGGATGGGTATCTGAGCGATCACTCGGCAGGCCTCTACGACCTCCAGGTTGAGATTCTGTTCAACGGCACCGCCGATGCCATGCGTCGCCGCGTTCTGGCACCTCTCAAGAGAGGTCTGCGTCACTTCTCAGATCGATCGCCGGCCTCGCTGAGGATTCTTGATGTGGCGACCGGCACCGGTCGAACCCTGCATCAGATCCGCGGAGCCTTTCCCCACGCGGAACTGATCGGGATCGATCTTTCGGAGGCCTACCTCAGGCAGGCGAATCGCTGGCTGAATGGTGGGACGTCACCACTGGTGGAGCTACTGCGGGCGAATGGAGAACGTCTTCCTCTGGCTGATGACGGCCTGCAGGCCGTGACCTGTGTGTTTCTGCTCCATGAGCTCCCGGGGGAAGCGCGCCAGAACGTGCTGAACGAAGCCTGGCGGGTGCTGGAGCCCGGCGGAACCTTCGTTCTCGCGGATTCGGTCCAGATCAACGACTCGCCGGAGTTCGGCGTCGCGATGGAGAACTTCAGAAGGGTCTTTCACGAGCCCTACTACCGCGATTACATCAGTGATGACATCCCCGCACGCCTGGCCAGCGCAGGATTCGAGGCCATCAAAGGCGAATCCCATTTCATGACGAGGGTATGGACCGCGCGGAAACCTGTGGTTTCAGCACTCTGAACGGGTTCGCTGACAGCCCACCTTGCAGATCCGTTCAACATCCATAGGGTGTGTTCGACCGTTGGGATGATCCATGACCAATCCTTTCCGGTTGCGTTGGCTTCAGGGATGGATCTTCCAGGTCGTTCTGATGGAAGGCCATGTTCAGGTGGAAGCCCACGGTTTTGGCATCTGCCTGCGAACCGCTGTGCTCCCCGGGGAAAGTCCTCAGAGCGCAGCTGATCGTCTGGTGCTCGCTGAGGACCGCCGTCGCCGTGCGCTCCACAGTGCCTGGCTTCGGGGTAATGATCTGCCCAGACCTTCGGAACGCCCCTTTCCGCCCCTCAGGGAAGCTCAGTCAGAGCGACCCGTCTCCCTCGTGGTTGTTCAGCAGAATTCCTAAAAGCTGGGCTGAGGGTTCTCCTCAGCCTCCCCTCAGCCACCAGGCGACCACGAATCCTGCTCCCCCCCAGCGCAGGGCCCGCCAGAACCTTGCACCTCGCTGACGCGGCAGCGTCCAACCTTCTGCTGGGCTTTCCAGAAGTTTCTGAGCCAGGTTCTGGCGCTGCTTCCAGCGACGCTGGGAACTGCCTCTCCCGCTCCGCAGGCTGACAGCCTGACGGCGACCCTGAAGCATCAACAGGGAGGCGGTGTGAAGCCAGCGGAGCTGGCGACGTTCAGCACGGTGCTGAGGCATCAACCACTGCACTGTTTCCCTGAAACTAGACCGATCTCCTCTCCTCCAGCTCGATGCCGCCCGCTGAATGGCCTGATGGAACCCGCAAGCTGACCCAGGAGCTGCATGATCTGATGAAGATCAGCGATCGGGACTGGCATCGTCTGAAAACCAGTTCCGATCGTCGCGCCGCTGAACTGCTCATGGCAGCACTGGCTCAGCTGACCGCCAATGGCCGCCGCGAGGATGTGGCCAGCCTCACCGAACAGGCTCTCGGCTGGATCAGAGGTGAGCTGAAGGATCCTGGCTGCCCCCATCGCTGACGGGCCTGCGGCAGGCGAGTTGCAGACGGTTGCCCCGTCGGCTCCAGCGGACATCGTCGAAGCACTGATGGATCAGGAAAAGACCTCGGCCGCTGGCGGCATCAAGCTGATCCGGGAGAGAGGGCTGACGCACCCCCCTCGGCATCCCCTGACCTTCATCCTGGATCTGCCAGATCAACCAGTTGGGCGTGAGGATGCGACGGACCCGGAGCCGCTTGGCGGGGTTTTCCGCGTTGCCGTGACGAACGGCATTGACCAGTGCCTCGTGCAGACCGAGCTCAATGCGCTGGCATGTCACCAGACATCCGACCGGTTCGATCAGAAGCTCCATCAGCGGTGCCAGCTGAAGCGTGGAGGGCAGAACGAAATCGGCCCACCGGAACGACGGAATCGACGCGATCGGATCGCTCGACGGAGGAACGAGGGATAAGGACCGCTGAGGTGGCACGATCCGGATCACTGCTGGACTTTCTCGAACCTAACGGTTCTTTGCGGTCTGCACAGATCGATTGGTTACCGCCGTTGCTGCAGGGCTGGGTGATTCAGCAAGGCATCCATCAGACGGACACCACGCAGTTGGTTGACCAGGGGCATGTGCCCTTCCGGCGCCTCCAGGCTCCAGGTGAAGGCGCCGGGATAGCGGGTCCAGACACCATCAAGTTTCCAGCCGATACGAGGCCAGAGAAGGTCATAACGCCCACCCAGTGCCTGAAGAAGCCGTGCCTGAGTCGTGAAACCGAATCGTCCCTGGGAATACGCGGTCCAGAGACGGTCGATCACGGTCAGGTCAACCCCCGGCATTGCCGGCACCTCGCTGAAGTACACGTAACCCCGCCTCTCAGCTTCCGGACCTGCCAACTGCCTGAGTGCGGCACTCGTGAAGCGGTCGGCTGCCTGGAAATCCTCCTGAAGCAGATCCTGCTGCAGGCCCCGGTAGTCGATGCCGACAGCTGATTCAACCTTGAACCATCCATCCGGGCAGCTGCCGAGCAATGCGCTGACCCGTTCGGGGTGTTGGCGATGCAACAGCTGCAGGATCCAGCCGGCCGCCCAGTCATCACCAGCAGGGTCAAATGGCTCCAGCAAGCCATCTCCTAAGGCCTCAAGATCACCGATCCGAGCCTCGACGGTCTTGATCAGACTGCGGCGCTGACGTGGATTGCCGGTCGCGAACCGCTCGAGCAGTTGGTCGGGACTGAGGCTGGTGGCGGGTGAGGAACCAGAAAGCATGGATTGCAACCGGCCCTGACTGGCTCGGCGTTGGCCCACTATGTCAGGCATGGGAATCGCCCGTTCCGTCACCGTCGAGGAACTGCGGGAGCAGAGCGGTCCGCTGATCGATGTGCGCAGTCCATCGGAATTCGACCGCGGGCATTGGCCAGAGGCTCGGAACCTTCCTCTCTTCGAGGATGACGAGCGCGCTGCCGTCGGCACGGCTTACAAGCAGGAGGGGCGCCGCCGGGCGGTGCAGCTCGGTCTTGAGATCACCGGCCCGAAGCTGGCCGAACTCGCCGCCAGGCTGGAGTCTCTCGCCGGGGGAGTCCCCCCGAGGATCTACTGCTGGCGAGGAGGCATGCGATCAGCCAGCATCGCCTGGCTGGCGGAACAGATCGACCTCAAACCGCTGCTTCTGAAGGGTGGCTACAAGCAGTACAGGCACTGGGTGCTCGAGCAGTTCAGCAGACCCTGGCCCCTGCGCCTGCTCGGAGGCCGCACCGGGACGGGCAAGACCGATCTACTGCTGGCTCTGGAACAGCGGGGCGTGGCCATGGTCGATCTCGAGGGACTGGCCCATCACCGGGGCAGCAGCTTCGGAGGGCTGGGATTGCCGCAGCAGCCGTCCACAGAGCACTACGAGAACAAACTGGCCGAGTGTCTCGACCGGCATCGGCGGTCGCAGGCCCGAAGCATCTGGCTGGAAGCCGAGAGTGTGCAGGTTGGACGCTGCCGGATTCCTGCAGGTCTGTTCCAGCAGATGCAACAGGCCCCGGTGCTGGAGATTCAGCGAACACTCGAGGAACGGGTCAACCAGTTGGTGGAGGTCTACGGATCACAGGGGCAGGAAGCCCTGAGCGAGGCCACGCAACGCATCAGCCGGCGGCTGGGACCGCAGCGCACGGCCATGGCCCTGAAGGCGATTGAGGCTGAAGACTGGGGAACCGCCTGTCGGGCCACCCTCGATTACTACGACCGCTGTTACGACCATGAGCTGGAACGGACACCGCAACGCCAGAGCATCGACATCAGCGGTCTGTCACCCTCGGCGGCAGCAGATCACCTGATCCAGCTCAGTTGCATGGAGAGATCCGACTAAGATCCGCCCTCAGATCAGTGGGCCAATGAGCGAAGCATCCGGGGCGGCAGCCATCCAGTTCTTCCGGGGAGTCAACGAACCTGTGGTTCCAGATATCCGCCTGACCCGCAGTCGTGATGGACGCACCGGTCAAGCGACGTTCCGTTTCGAGCAGCCGGCTGCGATTGCGCCGGAGACGATGGGTGACATCACGGGGATGTGGATGATTGATGAAGAAGGAGAGATGGTCACCAGGGAAATCAACGGCAAGTTCGTGAACGGCAAAGCGAGTGCCCTTGAAGCTGTGTACTCATGGAAATCCGAGGAGGATTTCGAACGCTTCATGCGCTTCGCCCAGCGCTATGCCGCCGCTAACGGACTGGGATATGCCCAGAACCAGAACGGCGACGACACGAACCAGGATTCCGACCCGAACGCGTGAACCTGGCGCGATGGCTGTCCCTGGCGGCGCTGATCGCTGCCGGTGTCCTGATCTGGAGCCTTCGTCACGTGCTTGTGCTGATGTTCACAGGCATTGTTCTGGCGATGGCTCTGTGCACGTTGGTCGGCCAGCTTCAGGCCCTGCGACCGATGCCGCGGACCATCGCCCTGCTCTCCTGCATCGGTGGGGTGATCGGCGGGTTGGCCATCGCATCGGCCGTCGTCGTTCCACCCTTCGTGAAGGAATTCGCGGTTCTGCTGGAACAACTTCCGGAGGCCGCACGGATCCTGATCAGCAGCACCCTGAGTTCTCTTGATCGCGTCAGTGATGCGATTTACGGCGTTGACACGCTGCCTGATCTGCAGGAGCTGGGACGTTCGGAACTGCGGCTGATCCCCGATGGTTCTTCCCTCTTGTCAGGAGTGGGCACAGGCCTGGTGAGCCTTGTCGGTGTTGCCGGCAATCTCGGGAATGGACTGCTCCGGGTGCTGTTCGTGCTCGCCATCGGGCTGATGGTCAGCATCCAACCCCAGGCCTACCGCGACGTCAGCATTCAGCTGGTTCCATCCTTTTACAGACGACGGGCACGTCGCATCCTGACCCTGTGCGGGGAGGCCCTCAGCAGCTGGATGGTCGGTGTGCTGATCAGCTCGCTCGCTGTGGCGATGCTCTGCGGCATCGCTCTCTCCCTGCTCGGTGTGAAGCTGGTTCTGGCCAACGCCCTGCTGGCGGGATTGCTCAACGTCATCCCCAATGTGGGGCCGACGATCAGCACCGTGTTTCCGATGGCTGTGGCCATTCTTGACGCCCCCTGGAAAGCCGTGGCCGTGCTCGGGGCCTATGTGCTGATCCAGAACCTGGAGAGCTATCTGATCACCCCCTCGGTGATGCATCACCAGGTGAAACTGCTGCCGGGATTGACCCTGATGGCCCAGTTCATCTTCACCCTGCTGTTTGGTCCTCTCGGACTGCTGATGGCCCTGCCGCTGGCCGTGGTGATCCAGGTGCTGGTACGTGAAATCCTGATTCACGACGTTCTGGATCACTGGAAGCGCACAAGACTTCAGACATGAACTCACGTTCACTGCTGATTGCGCTGACATCGATCGGCCTTGCCCTGATGGCCTGGCACCTCCGCTGGGTTCTGCTGGTGCTGTTCGGGGCCGTTGTGGTCGCTGTCGCCCTTGATGTGCTGATCACGCAGCTGATGACACGCACGCGACTCAACCGTCCGCAGGCTCTCAGCATCGTGTTGGTGCTGCTGCTGCTGGCCGCCGTGATCGTGGCCCAGCTGCTGCTGCCGGAGCTGATCACTCAGATCCAGCAACTGGGGCGGGATCTGCCGGAGCTGCTCAGCAAACTGAACACCATCCTCGCGACCAATCCACGCTTTGTGGAACTGGACAAGGCCATCGGCGGTGACGTCAGCCTCGACCAGCTTCAACCGCTTGGATCACGGCTGCTGGGCATGGCCGGCAATGCCGCCAACAGCGTGGTGCAGCTCGGGCTGATGACGCTCCTTGCCGTGCTCCTCGCCCTCGACCCGGCATCACACCGCCAGATGGTCGTTGCGGTGACTCCCCGCCCGGCCCGGGTTCAGATGGTTCAACTGCTCGATGCATGCCGGACCGCACTGGGGGGATGGCTGAGCGGCATGACCATCTCCGCCACAACAGTCTTCCTGTTGAGCTGGGCAGGACTGAGCCTGCTCAAGGCACCCCTGGCACTGCTGAGCGCCCTGGTCTGCGGTCTGCTCACGTTCGTCCCCACCATCGGACCCACCACAGCCACACTGCTGCCGGCAGGACTGGCGCTGCTGCAGTCACCGGAGCTGACGATCTCGGTGCTGGTGTTCCGTCTTGTCCTGCAGAACCTGGAAGCATTCGTCCTCACGCCGTTACTGCTCCGTCAGACCGTCAACCTGCTCCCGACGGTTGCACTGACAGCGCAGCTCAGCCTTGGCGCCCTGCTCGGACTTCCCGGCGTACTTCTGGCTCTGCCGCTGGTGGTGGTGATGCAGGTGGGCATGCAGCGCGTGGTGGTGCAGCAGGTGATGGATCAATGGCCATGAGGCCCATCGCTGGCATACGGTGGAATCCAACCAACTGCGTCATCGCGCGTGGATGTCATTTTCAACTTCTCCCGCTACGACGATCTGAAACAGGCCGTACTTCAACTGGTGAGAGACAACATTGACCCTGATTCCCTGTACGAAGAAGCACAGGATTTGTTTGAATCGTGGTGGGAATCAAATCAATCTGCAGGCCGTTGGAATGACGAAGTCAAGCGCAGAACGTGGGACTCACTCTGGCAGGAGTTTGGAACCTGAGAAACACAGCCTGACCAGAATCACTCCTTGAAATCTATCGATAACGACGCCAAAGAGAAGGGAATGCCACCAGTACCACGACGGCCAGCATGTGATGGCGCAGGGCGTAATTCAGGCCAGTGAAGGTGAACTGATCGGCAAGCAGGATGATTTCAGTTTTCAGATCCCACAGCGACAGGACCATCAACAGCAACGGAAACCATTTGTAGGTGCGAGCTCCCACGGGGGTCGACGGCAGACCCCTACGCACGGGAGCGGTCCCAGAGCGTGAGCAGAGATGGAGCCAGGGCGATGCTCGACCAGCTGCCCACCACCACACCAACGGCCAGAGCCGTGGCGAACCACACCAGCGTTGACCCTCCGAAGAAGATCAGTGCGAGCAACGGCATCAGGGTGGTGCCGCTGGTGTAAAGCGTGCGCGTCAGGGTTGCCGACACGGCCTGGTCCACCTGCTGGGAGAGGCTGAGCTCCTCCATCTCGCGACGCCGTTCTCGGATGCGATCGAACACCACCACCGTGTCGTTGACCGAATATCCGGCGATCGTCAGCAACGACACCGCGAACAGACTGTCCACCTCCAGCTGCAGAAGCAGACCGAGCCAGGCGAACAGGCCGCAGACGATGGTGACATCGTGAGCCAGAGCCACCAGCGCCAGCAGGGCGTATCGACGGTCGTAGCGGAAGGAGATGTACACAGCGATGCCACTGAAGGCCACCAGCAGTGAAATGAGGCTGCTGCGCAACAACTGACCGCCCAGGCTCGGGCCGATCGTGTCGACGGCCTGCCCCCCTTCGATGAAGGGACCGGCGAGCGGCTCCACGCCACGAATCACCGCCTGGCCCTGACCGGCCGTCAGGGTTGGAAGTCGAAGCGACAGCGACTGACCACCGTCAAGCAGTTGCACACGGGGAGCACTGAGATTGGGTGGAGTCGTGTCGGGCTCTTCAGGAAGCTCGAGCGAGCGGATCAGCTCCTGAACCTCAACCGTCTTCAGCGCACCGCAGGATGACCCGCAGTTCCGTTCAAGCTGAATCTGCGTCCCCCCTGTGAAATCAAGACCGGGACGCAAAGGGAACCCAACGGAGGGATCCAGCCAACACAGCACCAGTGCAGTCAGGCTGACCAGAACGACGGCGGCGGAGACCAGCCAGATGCGGCGGCGCATGCTGCTCAAGGACCAGCGCAGCTGGAGCGTTGACGCAGAGAGCTCAGGCGATGAAGCGACCATCGTTCAGGCAGACGGGGGGGAGATCTGCCGCAGCGGCAGGAAATTGCTTGGGTTGCGCAGGCCGGCATACCCCATGAGGAACCGCAGCAGTGTCCGCGTGCAGGTCAGGGCGGTGAACAGGCTCAGCAGCACCCCGATACCGAGGGTGGCGGCAAATCCCTTGACCAGTCCTGTGCCCAGGAAGAACAAGGCCGCACAGCTGATCAACGTGGTGAGGTGACCATCAACGATCGAGGAGAACGCCTGAGCGAAGCCCGTCTCGATCGAACGGATCAGCGTGTTGCCCTGCCGCAGTTCATCCTTGATGCGCTCGAAGATCAGCACATTGGCGTCCACCGCCATGCCGATGCTGAGGATGAACCCTGCGATTCCAGGAAGTGTCAGCGTGACAGGCAGCAGCGTATAGATGGCGAGGTTGAACAGGGCGTAGAGGCTGAGAGCCGCAACAGCCACCCCTCCCGGCAGTCGATAGACAAACACCATGAACACCGCCACCAGGGCGAGGCCGGATAGAGCGGCCACCAGGCTGCGACGGATGTTCTCAGCCCCAAGGGTCGGACCGATCGTGCGCACCTCGATCACCTCGACCGGCAGAGGCAGCGAGCCACCTCGCAATTTCACCTCCAGCTCCCGTGCCGTCTCGGCGCTGAAGTTGCCGCTGATGGTGGCGGCGCCTCCGGAAATGCCGGCTGTCTTGAACTGGGGGCCAACGGTGGCGGCGCTGATCAGCTGATCATCCAGAACGATCGACAGCAACTGGTCGGTGCCGGCGATCGACTTGGTCAGCTCGGCGAAGGCCTCGGCACCTTCACCATTGAAATTGAGGGTCACCTCCCAGCTGTTCGGATTGTTCTGCAACGGCTGACGACCTGCGGAGACCAGCTGTTTGCCGGTGAGGGCTGCCGGCTCGAGAAGCTTCAGGATCTCGGCATCCACCTTGACCAGAAGTGCCCTGAGCTGGTCCTCTTCGCTGCCGATGTCGCCATCCAGGCCAAGAACCGACTGCGCTTCGCCGAGCCGCTCAAGATCCAGCGGGTCGGTTTCCTCCCCGCGACGGATCTGCTCTTCCCTCAGGTTGAGAATCGCTTCGGCCTGGCTGCGCAGCTGACGCAGAGCCCGGAAGTCCGCCTCGGTTCCAGGCTTCTGAGCTCTGAACTCCAGCAGAGCCGTGTCGCCGAGGATCCTGGCCGCCGCCGTCGGATCCTGCTCACCGGGCAGCTGAAGCACAAGCTGGTTCTCCCCGACGGTCTGGAGGGTCGATTCAGCCACGCCCAGACCGTTGACTCGGCGGTCGAGCACGACCTTCACCGCCTCCATCTGCTCGGCACCCACCCGCTTGATGTCACCGGCAGGCTGCACCTCCACGGTGATCTGGCTGCCACCGCGGAGATCCAGCCCCAGCTGGAGGGGGGTGGTGAACAGCAACGCCGCAGCCGAGATGGCCAGCGCGAGGACAAGGGCGAACCAGCCCTGCTGACGAGCCATCGATCAGATCCCCTGACGCACGATCTGCTCAGCCGCCTCGATGATCTGATGCGGCTGGATGATCGTCAGATTCTCCAGCGAGCCGTTGTAGGGCGTAGGGATGTCCTGGCTGGACAGCCGCACCGGGCGGGCATCCAGGTCGTCGAAACACTGCTCGGTGATCAGAGCGATCAGCTCGGCTCCGATGCCGCCTGTCTTCATGCATTCCTCCACCACGATCACGCGATGGGTCTTGCGGATGGAGCGCGCGATCGTCTCCATATCGAAGGGCTTGAGGCTGATCAGATCGATCAGTTCCACACTGATGCCATCCGCCTCCAGTTGCTCCACGGCCTTGAGGCAGTGGTGGCGCATGCGCGAGTAGGTGAGGATCGTGACGTCGCGTCCTTCCTGCACCAGATCCGCCTGGTCCAGCGCACAGGTGTACTCACCCTCCGGCAGCTCTTCGGTGAGGTTGTAGAGCAGGACATGCTCGAAGAACAGCACCGGGTTGTTGTCGCGGATGGCGGCCTTCATCAGACCCTTGGCATTGGTGGGCGTGCTGCAGGCCACGATCTTGATGCCCGGCACCGCATGGAAGTACGCCTCCAGACGCTGGCTGTGCTCCGCCCCCAGCTGACGGCCCACACCACCGGGACCGCGCACCACCGTGGGGATGGTGAAGTTGCCGCCGCTCGTGTAGCGGAGCATTCCCATGTTGTTCGAGATCTGATTGAACGCCAGGAGCAGGAACCCCATGTTCATGCCCTCAACGATCGGCCTGAGACCGGTCATCGCGGCACCGACCGCCATGCCGGTGAAAGCGTTCTCCGCGATCGGGGTATCCAGAACCCTCAGTTCGCCGTACTTCTCGCAGAGATCCTTGGTGACCTTGTAACTGCCGCCGTAGTGACCGACGTCCTCTCCCATGACACACACATGAGGATCGCGGGCCATCTCCTCGTCGATGGCTTCCCGCAGGGCGTTGAAGAGAAGGGTTCCTGCCACGGCGTCGCTGCAATCCCGGCCTTCCCGGGGTGAGCGGCCAAGCTATCTCAGCCGCTGCGGACTCAACCGCCGGCGGCGAAGGTGAACAGCAGCAGCACCGACAGCAGCATCGCCGGCGAGAGCAGCAGAGCCAGCTGTCCCAGGTCGTGGGGGGTCATGCACGTCGTCCGAGCTCAGCCAGACGCTAGGCAGGGTCTGAGTCCTGACCCGTGAAGAGACTGCGAAGAAACACCAGGGTCAGCCCGAAGGCGACGAATCCGGTGCTGAACGTGGCCAGGAAGGACAGACCGACCAGCAGCGTCTTGAGCGTGACGGCGATGTTCTGGGCGATCGGGGAGCTGTAGTGCGGCGGATGCATCGCGAAGTAAACGACCATGCGCCGGCTGAACCCCAGGGCCAGCCAGGCGAGCAGTCCAGCCGTCACGGCACCGGAGAAGAAACTGAGGGGCCCCTTGCGGGCTCTGGTCTCAGCGGAGTCGCTGGCCGGAAGTTTGGTGTCGTCGGAACTCATGCTTCGATCCTCGCCCCCCCGGAGCGGAGGGAACAGCACCAGGCCCGCAGCCCTTCGGACTCCAGATCCTTCCGGAGCCTTTCATATCCCTGCCGGGAGCTGTTGAGATCGGGGAACAGGGCAAAACAGCTGGGACCGGAGCCGCTCATGGCGACAGCAAGGCTGTCGGGAAGGGAGCGCAGCAGCTGAAGCGCGGTCTGCACCGCTGGCGTCTCGGGCTCCACCACGGACTGGAGATCGTTCCGCAGAGGCGGAGGCTGCGCGGCACGGATCGGCCGGATCCAGCCGGCCTGGCGCAGGGCCCGGCGTCTCAGCTCGAAGGCGGGCTCGCCGACCAGATAGTCGCCGCCATGCCGTTGCCGGCAACGTCCATAGGCCCAGGGGGTGGAGACACTCACCCTTGGATCCTTCACCAGCAGAACCGCCAGCGGTTCACTCCCGTCCGACAGAGGCTCCAGCAGCTCTCCACGTCCGAAACAGAGCTGACTGCCCCCCTGAACGCAGAAGGGCATGTCGGACCCGAGCTCAGCTGCCAGCCGTTCCAGATCCGCGCAGCTGTGCCCCAGTCCCCAGAGCGCGTTCAGCCCCACGAGCGTCGCGGCACCATCGCTGGAGCCTCCGGCCAGTCCGGCACCGATGGGGATGCGCTTCTCGAGTGTGATGGCGGCACCGAGCTCCTGGAAGCCGGAACGCTCCCGCAGCAGACGAGCGGCCCGCAGCACCAGATTGTCCTCGCCGATGCTGAGTGCGGGGTCATCACAGCTGAGGCTGAGGCGCCCATCGGCGGTGTTGCTGAACGTGAGGCGATCGGCGAGGTCGATGCTCTGCATCACCATCGCCAACTCGTGGAAGCCGTCCGCACGCAGGCCGAGCACCTCGAGATGCAGATTCACCTTGGCCGGAGCCGTCACCGTGATCGTGCTCATGCCGAGGCGCTGATCATTCGCTCCGATTCAAGCCCTTCGCCAGTGCCACCCAGGCCTGAGGGGCCACCTCCTGGGGCCGTTGCTGCAGGGTGATCCCGGCGGCTGCGGCCAGTGCCTCCAGCTCGGAGGGTTCCGCAAGCGAGGCCAGGGTGTTGCGGAGCATCTTGCGGCGACTCTGGAAGGCCTGCCTGAGCAGCCCCTCCACCCGCCGTGCCAGCCCAGGCTCCAGCCGTTGATGCGCTGGAATCGGATCAAGGGCGATCACTTCCGACTGAACCTTTGGAGGCGGCTGAAAGCAACGGGGTGGAACCGGACAGACGCTGCGACATCGGGCGAGCAACTGCATGCGCACACTCAGGGCACTGAAGCTGCTGTGTCCGGGCCGCGCCCGGATCCTCTGGGCGACCTCCTGCTGCACCAGCAGCACCAGGCGTTGATAGGGCGGGTCGACCGGTTGATCAAGCCGTCCGATCAATCGGTCCAGCAATGGGCCAGTGATGTTGTACGGAATATTCGCAACCACCTTCCCTGCGGGACAGGCATCCGGGAGCAGCAGAGGCACCTCCAGCACATCCCCCTGGGTCAGGGAGAAACGCGGTTGATTCTCGAAACGCTGCTGCAGGCCGGTCACCAGATCCCGGTCCAGCTCCACGGCATGCACCGCAGCAGCGGACGACGCCAGCAGACGATCCGTGAGGGCACCGCGTCCGGGCCCCACCTCGAGCACGCGATCCTGGGGCTGCAGGTCCGCCGCCTCCAGGATGCGATCAAGCACCGCCGCATCGCGGAGCCAGTGCTGCCCGAAGCGTTTGCGGGCGGTGTGGCCATGGAAGCTCATGGATTCACTGTGCACCAGCTGCCGAGTTCAGCCGAGTTGATGCACAGGAAGCCAGCGCACGCCCCTGCGGCGGCCGGACAGTGGCACCAGGGCCAGCACCACCTGCAACTGCTGCCGTTCCGCCTCGGGGTGGACGGCACGCCAGCAACTGATCGCTCTGGCAAGACAGCGTCGTTTCCGCTGATCGAAGGCGGCCGCCCCGCTGTCAGCACGCAGGCGTGAACGACGACCCTTCACTTCCACCACCAACAGTCGCCGATCCTTCTCGAGCACAAGATCCAGCTCGCCCCAGCGGCAACGCCAGTTGCGATCGAGCAACCTCCATCCCGTCGAGCGCAGCAGCTCAAGGGCTGTCGCTTCCGCGCGACGGCCGAGAGTCAGGGAGTCCGCCATGGACAGGACACGCAGAGGGGCGTTCAGAGCATTCCCCGTTCCGCCAGGCCTAGGGTCCTGTTGTGGAACACGACTCCATGCATCGACGATTACTGGCGGTTCTGGCCACCACGCTGCTGCTGGTGCCCCTCCTGATCAGCGGAGCAGCACCATCCTTCGCCGCGATGGATGTCGCCAAACAGGTGCTGATCGGAGCGGATTACTCGGACAAGGATCTCCGGGGCGCCACCTTCAACCTGAGCAACCTGCGGGAAGCGAATCTCTCCGGCTCAGATCTGCGGGGGGCGAGTCTTTACGGAGCGAAGCTGCAGGACGCCGATCTCAGCGGTACTGACCTTCGCGAAGCCACCCTGGACGCAGCGGTGCTCACCGGAACAGATCTCTCCGACGCCGTTCTGGAGGGTGCCTTTGCCTTCAACACCCGCTTCCAGGACGTCACCATCACCGGAGCGGACTTCACCGATGTACCGATGCGCGGTGACCAGCTGAAAAGCCTCTGCGCGATGGCCGATGGAATCAATCCGATCACCGGCCGCGAGACCCGCACCACTCTGGGTTGCGGCTGAGCGGAGGATCCGATGAGCTTTGACCCTCGCAGCCTCGAGCGTCTCCGGGAACTGGGACGGCAGTTGCCTCAGAAGCTTCCCGATCCAGCAGGGAACGCCGACGCGACGACAACGCCGAAGACCGGCCCGAAACGCCACAGGGTGGAGACGGAACAGGATCCCGATGCGCTGTTCCGGGAACTGATGACGGTCAGCGAAGACGGCACTGTTCCTGAGCATCTGATGGCCCGCCTCAAGCAGCTGGAAGCCAGGCGCCAGCCACCGCAAACCAACCCACTGGAGTCGCCGATCCGCAGCTCCGAACTGCCTCCACCTCCCAGCGGCAGCAGTGGCAAGGGCAAGACGACCCGCCCCCGGCGTCCTTCCGTGACTCCCGGCAGTGAAGAGGAAAGCCTTTATGTGGCCTTCGGACAGCTGCTGCTGGAGGACGACGAGGACGCCGATTGAATCCCTCACGCCTCCGCATCCTGGCCGTGGGCAAGGTGCGCCGCGGCTGGATCCAGGACGGTATCGATCTCTATCGCAAACGACTGCCGGGCCTGAGCATCGTGGAATTGCGAGACAGCACTCCTGAGAAGGAATCGGAAGCGATCCGCGCCGCGCGGCGGCCTGATGAGCGACTGGTGGTGCTGATGGAGCAGGGAGAGACGCTTGCCTCGATTCCCTTCGCCCGCAAGCTGGAGCAGATCAGCAGTGAACGGATCGCCTTTGTGATCGGTGGAGCCGATGGCCTCACCGATGACCTCAAGTCAGAAGCCCACTGGCGACTGAGCCTGTCGCCGATGACCTTCCCCCATGAGCTGGCCCGTCTGATGCTGGTCGAGCAGTTGTTCCGTGCCCAGGCGATCCTGCAGGGAAGCCCCTATCACCGAGCCTGAACCGATGCTGCACGTGGTCGACAACCTGATCCCGAACGAGGAGATTCCGGCACTGCGCCACCTCTGCGACCTTCACGGCGACCTGAAACAAGCCAGTGAAGGGCGGAACCTGTTCAGCTGGATTCCGGCCGACGCGTCAGACCGGTCGGCACGCTCGCTCCACACGCCCGATCAGCAGTCCCTGGTGGAGCATTACATCCGGAAGAGACTGGGGCCGCTGCTCGACCGTTTCACCCCACAGGCCGCTGGTTACGAATGGTGGTGCAACACCAACAACGACCTGGACTGGCACATTGACAAGCACGAAGCGACGGCCGGGCGAGACGGGCGCTATGACCTGCCGTTGCTGTCCACGGTCTTCTATCCCCACGTCAGCTGTGCAGGCGGCGAATTGCTCATCGCCGACAACGCGCCTGTGCAGCAGAACAGCCCCATCGCCTCCCCCGACTTCCGCTCGGTGATCTCCGTGCCACCTGTGGTGAATCGCGTTGTGCTGTTCTCTGCCGGCGTGCTGCATCGGATCAACCCATTCGAAGGGGAGCGCTACTCCGTTGCCGTGAATGTCTGGGGGCACCCACTGATGGAGTGAGGCGCATCAGATGATGCCGAAAGCATCAGGCACTTCTCGCCATCAGATGAGTCTGATGAATCAACTGACGGGCATACAAGCGACCGGCACGATGAGCATCAGCCAGAGATCGATAGTTACCGACAAAGTCATAATCAGAGCCATTACTTGTTGCGGCAACCGCATAAAGACCGGTTGAAATCTTCCTGACCGTCCAGCTCAGGTGACAGGCTGGAGCTTGTGCACGGGACTTCACGACCACCCTCGACATCGAATCCCAGCAAGCTAGGGGCAATCACGAATCACGACTGCAACCCTTATTAGTTCGCAAATAAGTATTTACAGACAGGCGCAATGAGCGCCGCAACAGAATCTCTCCCCTGGCAACGCTAGGCAATCTCTCCTAGGTACTTCGCCACACTTCACAGATGACTTTTGAAATTTCATTACCGGTGATAAATCACATCATCACGGCAAATCAACAGCATCATGGCTGAACCCAATGGCAGCTCCGGCACCGCACCCCTCAGCGAACGCTGGGCAGCGGTCGACGACTACTTCGTCTGCATCACCGAGTGCAGCCTGGATGACGGCACCTGCGTCACGCGCTGCATGGAAACCCACCTGAAGCAGGACGGAGCCAGCGGCGCCTCGTGACGACGCTAATGAGAATCACTTGCAATTTTCTCCGGACTCGGATTGAATTGCGAAACATTCTCAGCAAGCGCCCATGATCCGCGTCTTCGGGCATCGCGACACCCTGCTCGCCTCGCTCGTCGCCCACTGGGCGAACGAGCGCCTTGGCATCACCAGAGCTGCGTCAGGCTCACCGGCTGGAATTTCTCCACGGCGATGGTCCAGGCCCGCGGGCTCATCCCCTGCAGGCCCTTCCTGAACGCCTCCGCGTCGCCACTGTTCAGCCAGGCCGCCTTGAGCACCGGCAGATCCTCCGGCAGCCGCTCCATCGGCAGCTCCACCAGCAGCAGACTCTCCGCCGCCGCCGCCCGCTTCAGCAGCCCCTCGTCGCTGCGCTGCCAGACCCGCAGCAGCAGCTCAAGCACCAGGGCCCGCCCCAGTTCGTCCGGCGCCTCCCCCTCCGCCGCCACCTCTTTCTGGGATCGTCCGGCCAGCGGCAACGCTCGCCGCCCTTCCTGCTCGATCAGGGCCAGCGCCACGAGGTAAGGAGTGTCGGCCACGGATCATGCGCGAAACCACACCATCCTCCCCGCGAGCCAGTTCAGTACACCTGTACTATCAAGCAGGTCGCGTCGTCCGCTGTGGAGTTCCACCAACCTCCGCTTCCCCTGCAGCCCAGGCGGGCGCGACTGAGTCTGCCGCTGGCCGGCGAGCGGGTGGCGGCCGGCTTCCCCTCCCCGGCCGACGACTACGTGGAGGTGGGAATTGACCTCAATGAGCAGCTGATCCGCCACCCCACCAGCACCTTTTTCCTGCGGGTCAGCGGCGAGTCGATGACGGGCGCCGGCATTCACGACGGTGATCTGCTGGTGGTGGATCGCAGCCTCGACCCTCGCCCGGGCCGGGTGGTCGTCGCCGTGCTGGACGGTGCATTCACCCTCAAACGACTGGTGCGCCACCGCGGTCGCCTGCGACTCGAGGCAGCCCATCCGAACTATCCGCCCCTGGAACTGCACCGCTGCGGCGAGGTGCAGATCTGGGGTGTGGCGGTTCACGTGATCCATCCGCTCTGAACCACGCCATGCCCTCGGCCACCGCCCTGATCGACGGCAACAACTTCTATGCCTCCTGCGAGCAGAGCCTTGATCCCGCCCTGATCGGTCGACCGGTGGTGGTGCTCTCCAACAATGACGGCTGCATCGTGGCCCGCAGCGCCGAGGCCCGCGCCCTCGGCATCGCCATGGGCACGCCGTACTTCAAGGCGCGCACGGAGCTGGCACGCCAGAACGTGGTGGTGCGCAGCTCCAACTACGCCCTCTACGCCGATATGAGCCAGCGGATGATGAGCCTGCTGGAAACCCATTGCGAAGAGCTGGAGATCTACTCGATCGATGAGGCCTTCGCACGGCTGAGTCGTCCCCGCAGCGGCGATCTGCAGCACTGGGCCCGCCGGCTTCGCGCCCGTGTTCGACAGGATCTGGGGCTGCCGATCGCCATCGGTGTGGGAGCCAGCAAAGGGCAGGCGAAGCTGGCCAACCGTCTGGCCAAGCAGGTGCCGGCCCATGCCGGCGTCTTCGATCTGGGTCGCTGCGATGACGCCGACAACTGGCTGGAAACGGTTGCGATCGAGGATGTCTGGGGCATCGGTCGCAAGCTGGCCCGTTGGTGCCGGCTGCGGGGCATCACCAATGCCCGGCAGCTGCGAGACATGCCCAGTGGAGAACTGCGGGCGAAATGCGGTGTGGTGGGGCTGCGACTGCAACGGGAGCTGCGTGGCCATGCCTGTCTGCCTCTGGATCTGGCACCCGCACCGAAACAGGAAACCTGCGTCAGCCGCAGCTTCAGCCGCCCGATCACCAGCCTCGAAGAACTCCGCCAGGCCGTGGCCACCTACGTGGTGCGCGCAGCGGAGAAACTGCGCAGGCAACGCCAGCGGGCCGCCGCCCTCACGGTCTATACCCGCACCAGCCCCTTCATCCCGGCGTTCTACAGCCAGGCCGCCAGCACCCGGCTGGATCTGCCCAGCAACGACACCGCGGTGCTGCTCGAGGCGACATTACCGCTGGTGGATCGCATCTTCCGGCCGCACCGGCAACTGGCCAAGGCCGGTGTGCTGATGCAGCACCTGCAGGGCACCGACACGCTGCAGTCCCATCTGATGGTGCCGATGAGCGCGGAGCAGCAAGGGAAGCGGGAGTGCCTGATGCAGACGATCGATCGGCTCAATCAGCGCTACGGCCGCGGCACGGTGCACTGGGCGGCCTGTGGCCTGCAGCCGGGCTGGATGATGCGCCGGGAACGCCTCAGCCGGGCCGCCACCACCCGGTTGAGCGATCTGCCGACCATTCATGCCCGTTGACGACGCATGAAGCGGAGCCTCACCGATCCGCCGGCGCACATCCTCTAGGTCTGCTGCAGCAGCTGTACCGCCTGCTCACGCCTGCTGAGCAGCAGCACCATGCGCTCGCCATGAGCATTCAGACCGATCTGCTCGCGGACGAGGTCCGTGCTGGCCAGAGCCAGCCCGCAGGTCTCGATGAACAGAACCGGCAAGGTGCCGTGATGGCCGCGCATGCCCTGCAGATCCAGAGCCTGACGAACCGCCCGCTGAGCCCGATCGGTGCCGAGCCGCTCCACCAGGGACGGCCAGAGGTGGTTGACGGGCTGCAGGGCCGCAAAATCCAGCTGAGCATCAGGCATCAGGACGGCAGCAGGGCGATCGCCTCCATGATCATCTGCGGTGTCACGGCGATCCTCTCCAGCGGATCAGCGTTGTCCAGATAGGCGTCGAAGGAGGCGAAACGCTCGATCACGGGGTCGGCCCCCTCGGCAGCACAGGCCTCGACCCAGTCGCCGTCCTCCGGTTTCACAACCGCATAGGCCTGCAGGGTCTCCTCCAGATCACCGCCGTCCCCGACCCCCTCGCCGTGCCAGATCGCTTCGAAGAATTCAGACATCTCAGGCGGGGAAGAGCTGTTGGTTCCGGTTGGCGATCGCCACCAGCGACAGCATCACCGGCACCTCCACCAGCACGCCCACCACGGTGGCGAGAGCGGCGCCGGAATTCAACCCGAACAGGCTGATGGCAACCGCCACCGCCAGCTCGAAGAAATTGGAGGCGCCGATCATGGCGCCAGGGGCAGCAATGGTGCGCGGCTGGCCCCAGACCCGCATCCACTGAGCCGCGATCCAGAAGATCAGATAGGTCTGGAGAATCAGTGGAATGGCAATCAGCACGATCGCCAGTGGATTGGAAAGGATCGCCTGGGCCTGCACCATGAACAGCAGCAGCACCGTGGCGATCAGAGACGTGATCGCCAGCGGCTTGAGCTGTGCCTCCAGCCGCTCGATCCGGCCGGGAGAGTGGAGGAACACCCGCGTCAGCCAGCCCGCCGCGAGGGGCACCACCACGAACAGACCAACCGCGGTGATCATCGTGTCCCACGGCACCAGCACATCGCTCACCCCGAGCAGAAGCGCCGCGATCGGGGCGAAGGCGAACACCATGATCAGGTCGTTCACCGCCACCTGCACCAGGGTGTAATTGGGATCGCCATCACTGAGGCGGCTCCACACGAACACCATGGCCGTGCAGGGAGCCACCCCCAGCAGAATCATCCCGGCCACGTACTCCTGGCCCATCGCTTCCGGGATCCAGGCAGCGAACAGGCCGCGGATGAACAACCAGGCCAAAGCCGTCATCGTGAGCGGCTTGATCAACCAGTTCACCGCCACGGTGATCAGCAGTCCGCGCGGTTGCTGACGGATGCCGCCGATGGCGGAAAAATCAACCGCCAGCATCATCGGGAAAATCATCCCCCAGATGAGAATGGCGATGGGAAGGTTGATGCGAGCCACTTCCAGCGAGGCGATCCAGGCCGCCAGATCGGGCAGCAAGCCGCCGAGGACGACTCCCGCCACGATCGCCAGACCGATCCAGAGGGAGAGATAACGCTCGAAGATTCCCATCAGGTGATCACCGGAGTGGTGCAGAGATCGACATCACTCACGGCATCCAAGCTCCTGCTGTGGAACAGAACAAAGGCGAAGGTATCAAGACGCTCGATCACCGACTGACCCCAGAGGTGTTCTCATGCAGCTTGTGGGTCAGGCGGAGAGAGGCTCCTGATCGCCGTAGCCGCTGCATCGCTGCTGATCGAGATGAAGGATGTGCTTCCGTTCGCTGTAGTACAGCTCCTGATAACGGAGAGCATCGCGATTGAGCTCGTCGAAGAGATCCTGAATGCACTGCTCCATATCCACCGGCTCCTCCGCTGGCTGATGCTCGATCAGCGTGGCGATGCAGGCCTCGAGCGTCTGCAGTCGCTGCCCGCCCCAGGCCTCCAGAAGATGCCGGCAGCGTTTGAGACTTTTCTGCCGTTCCAGCAGCGCGGTCGTCCCCCTCAGCTGGACGAGAGGCTCAGCAAGGGAGACCCGATCCAGTTCTCCAGGCTCCAGCAGGGGCGTCAGCCGTGACACCAGAGCACTGTTCTCGAGCAGAAGCTGATCGGTGAGCAGCCTGGGAAGATCCAGGTCCGCCAGCTGATCCCCGGTGTCCTCGGCACGGCTGATCAACTCGAGCCTGCCGACGCCGAGATTGGTTTCCTCCAGTTCCGTGATCGCAGCCCAGAGCAGCCGGTGCGGCTGCAAGGCGAAGTCCTCCAGTTCACGCTGACGAAGCTGCTGACGAACCTCAGCGCGATGGCGCGGGCAGTGGAGATACAGCCGCAGAAGGTCGGCCTCGCAGCGTTCCCGCTGACTGGCCTCCCCAGGCTGTTC
The DNA here is from genome assembly GCF_000737575.1 of Synechococcus sp. KORDI-49. Classification (NCBI taxonomy): domain Bacteria; kingdom Bacillati; phylum Cyanobacteriota; class Cyanophyceae; order Synechococcales; family Synechococcaceae; genus Synechococcus; species Synechococcus sp. KORDI-49. The sequence continues at coordinate 498,466 of NZ_CP006270.1, forward strand.
GTGACGACTGGCACGTCCGTGCCAGCGCTGTCCCTTCACCTGCTGACGCAGATCCTCCTCCAGCTGCAGCGCGAGGCGCCCCTGCCCGCCGCTGAGCCGCTCGGCCACCCGTTGCAGGTAGTGGGTCCGCACAGCCGACTGCGGCAATTTGCCGAGCAGAGCCACCAACTCGCTGACGGACTGCTGGAACTGATCGGAGCGACTGAGATCGCGCTCCTCCAGGACCTGCTCGATTTGCCAGTCCAGCCACAGGGGGGCCTGATCCAGCAGCGCTCGGTAATCCCCGGCGCCGTGATCCTTCAGGAACTCGTCAGGGTCCTTGCCCGACGGAAGGTGCAGGACCCGCAATTCCAGCTGACCCTGCATGGCCAGCTGCTCGACCTCGCCGATCGCACGATTCGCCGCCCGGATTCCGGCCCGATCGGCATCGAAATTCAGCACGATCCGCTTGCTGTCGCTGACGCGGCAGAGCTGCGTGATCTGCTGGCTGCTCAGGGCCGTTCCCAGAGCGGCCACCGCGTTGTTGACCCCGGCGGAATGCAGGGCGATCACATCGAAATAGCCCTCCACCACCACAGCGCGGTCATCCCTGCGGATGGCGTTGGCCGCCTTGTCCAAACCGAACAGGTGCTTGCCTTTCTCGAACAGCTCCGTCTCCGGAGAGTTCAGATACTTCGGTTCACTGCCGTCCAGGCTGCGACCACCGAATCCGATCACCCGACCCTGACGGTCATGGATCGGCACCATCACGCGATGGCGGAATCGGTCGTAGAACCCGTTGCCACCCTTGCGGGGCACCACGAGACCGGCCGCCTCCAGCACCTCTGGTGCCAGCCCCTCCACCTGCTGCAGATGGCTGAGCAGGCCATCCCATTGATCCGGAGCGTAGCCGAGTTGAAACGCGTCCTGCGTCGCCGCGGACAATCCCCGCTTGGTCGTGAGATACGCCAGGGCCTCCTTGCCGGCAGGGCTCTGGAGTTGCGATCGAAACCAACCAGAGGCCAGGGAAACAGCCCGCTGAAGCTTCTCGCGACGGGACAGCTGCTGACGCAGACGTTCCTGCTGAGGACCATCAACGGTCTCCACCGGCAGCTGATATTTGCGAGCCAGCTCCAGCACCACGTCACTGAAGCTCTGGCGCTGGAACTCCATCAGGAACTTGATGGAGTTCCCACCCGCACCGCAGGAGAAGCAGTAATAGAACTGCTTCTGCGGCGACACGGTCATCGACGGCTTGCTGTCGTCGTGGAACGGGCAGATCCCGACGAACTCACGCCCCTTCTTCTTGAGAACAACGTGCTCTCCCACCACATCGACGATGTCAGCGCGCTCCTTGACGGCGTCGATCGTGCGGGGGTGCAGGCGTGCGTTCACCATGGGGCCATTCTGCGAAGTCACGCCCTGCCGTCCAGTGACGGATCCTGCAACCGCACGACAGGACAGGCGACCGGCAGGCACGTTAGGAGCAGGTTCGGCCTTGATCTCCACTCCGGAGGAGGACCTTCAGAGGACGGAACCATCAGAGTGAGCCGACCGCCATGTCCAGACGATTGGAACGATCGGAACGGATGAAGGCTGCCGCTGATCAACTCCGAGCCGGCTTTGAGCTGTGCAGGCCCTGTGTTCTCAGCTCTCTGGCTTTCAGCCTGATGACCGTCTGCGTGAAGCAGCTGGGGGGACGGCTGCCCGTGGCGGAAGTGGTGCTGTGTCGCGCCCTGATCAGCGTGGTGCTCACCGCGGTGGGACTGAAACTGGCCAACGTCTCGCCCTGGGGAAAGCGACGAGGCCTGCTGCTGCTGCGAGGACTGTGCGGAAGCCTGGCCCTGCTCTGTTTCTTTGAGGCGATCACCGTGCTGCCGCTCGCCTCGGCCACCGTTCTTCAGTACACCTATCCAACCTTCACGGCACTGGCAGCAGCCGTGTTCCTGGGGGAGCGGCTGCGCCGGAGCATCGTGCTGGCGGTGCTGCTGGGCTGGGGCGGAATCATGCTCGTCGCGCAGCCGGATTGGCTCAGCCGTGGGATGACCACACTGCCGATGACGGCGATCGTGATCGCTCTTGGTGGTGCCGTGTTCACAGCACTGGCCTACGTCTGTGTGCGCCGGCTCTCCAGCACGGAACACCCCCTGGTGATCATCCTCTACTTCCCGATGCTGTCTGTACCGCTCACCCTGCCGCTGGTGGCTCGTGAAGGCGTGATGCCCCTGGGAGCGGAGTGGATCTGGTTGCTTGGGGTTGGCGTGTTCACCCAGCTGGGACAGATCTGGGTGACGGAAGGGTTGAGCCGGATGCCGGCCGCGCGGGCGACATCGATCAACTATGTGCAGGTCGTGTTCGCTGCACTCTGGGGTTGGCTGGTCTTTTCGGAGTCCCTGAATGCTTGGGTGATCAGCGGAAGCATCCTCGTCCTGATTTCAACCCTGGTGAGCCTCGCCGCCAGACGCTGACGCCTTCCGGCAGATGGCCTCCTCAGGCATGCTCCAGGCCGAGAGGAAACAGCTGCCACTGCTGCTCTCCAGGGGATGAGGCCAGTGGCCTGGCGAGAGACCAGCTGTCGCCCTGCTCCCCCCGTTCAAGAAACAGCTCGAAGGCGCTGTCGACCCGCATGCTGTCTCCCGGAAGCTGCCAGTCGAAAGAGCCGAGCAGATGCACGAGACGCGCCCCATCAAGCTTGATCTGCTCCTGCTGCTCGATCCGAACCCGCGAAACGCTGGGCACGTCGGTGGAGACGGGAAGATTCAGGCTCGAAGCAATCGCTGACTGCGTGATCACGATCTGCTGAGCCAATGCCTCGTTGATGATCGACCTCGGCGGTTCATTGCCCAGGGAACAGGCCGTCAGCATGACGGTCATCAGGCACCAGAGACAGACCTGGCGAAGCTGACGCAGCATCCATCGAGAGCATGTGAGGACCATGATTCCGGCCTGTCGCCGATGCACCTCCCTATCCAAGCAAGCCAAAGACACGGAGGAGCGCAAGACCGGACCGCCGCGAGCGATGCTCTCGGCAACGACAACATCAACAACGGGCCAAAAGCGACAACTTGACTTGACCAATCGAAACCGAAATAGACCACGGAAAGTCAACCAAATCCCCGAATCCTCCGGCGTGAAGGGATCAATCCGAATGGTCTGAATCAACGTTCAGGAAGAGCGCCCAGCAATCTGTGTCAAGCATCCGGGTCGATGCTCATCCAGCTTGATAAGAACGGGTCCTGGATTAGGGTGTCAGAAAGGGCAGATCAGGATGCTCGGCTGGTTGAGCGGAACGATTCTTGCGACGTATCAGCGAGGCAATCGTCATCTCATTGTTTTGAGATGTGGATCTGTCGGCTACGAAGTCAATGTTATCCAGCGTGATTGGAACGACATCACACAACACGAAGAGCGTGCTTACTGGATTCACCAGGTTTGCCAGAACGACGACACAATCCTGTATGGATTCCAGTCTCTGAGCACGCGCGAACTGTTCCGCACCCTGATCAGTGTGAACGGTGTGGGGCCCCAGGTGGGACTGGCCCTGCTTCAGGAATGCAGTGTTGAAGATCTTGTCGATGCCATCATCGATGCCGATCTCAGCCTGTTGAGCCAAGCCCAGGGGGTGGGCCGGCGCACCGCGGAGCGGATCACGGTCGAGCTGCGCTCGACTCTGGAAAACCAGCGTGCATCCTTCCAGGAATCGGAGCCCGTGAAAGGCCAGGAGTCCAAGGGAGAGAGAGCCGTTCAGGACGGCGTCCCGGGGGATCTGGTCAACACCCTCAACGTGCTGGGTTACGAGAATTCCGAGATCCGTGCGGCGATCCGCGCCGTGAAGGACACGCTTCCCCCCGGGACAGGGGAGGACGCCTGGTTGCGGGCATGCCTGAAGCAGTTAAGCCTCCAGTGAGGTCGACCCGGTAAGATGGTTGTTTGCAGCACAAGGGCTTTTACCCCCGCATGTCGCTCGATACCACCGAAAAGCAGCAGCTGATCAACACGCATCAGACCCATGGCACCGACACCGGCTCAGCCGAGGTTCAGGTGGCGATGCTCAGCGAGCGGATCAACCGTCTCAGCGGCCATCTGCAGCAGAACAAGCACGACTTCTCGTCCCGTCAGGGCTTGCTGAAGATGATCGGACGTCGGAAGCGGCTGCTCAGCTATGTGCGCAACAAGAGTGAACAGCGTTATTCCGACATCATCGGCAAGCTCGGCATCCGCGGCTGAAGTCTGATGTCGGACCGGCGCAACCCGTTGCCCTTTGAGCCCAAGGGCGCAAAGGGGGAACGAAGCGAGAAGGCACAGGCAGCGCCGGCCGCACGCCAGGAAGCGATTCCACGCCCGATTGCCAATCGCATGGCGCGACGGGTTGCCGTGTTCACCGGTCTGCCATCACTGGCTGGCATGGGAGTTTTCGTCCTCAGCTACGTGCTGGTGACCCGGGGAATCGCAGACATTCCACCGGGTGTGACCCTGACAGGATCAGGCGCTCTGTTTCTTCTCGGTCTTGCAGGGCTGAGCTTCGGAGTGCTGACGACAAGCTGGGAGCCGCAGCCCGGATCTCTTCTGGGTCTTGAGAATCTGCGGCCCAACCTGCAGCGGATGCGTCAATCGATCCGAGCGCAGAAAGAAAAGGACTGACGCAACTCAGGCCGCAACCAACCGACCGCTGCATCGTGCGGAGAAGGCCATGGCCTGCAGCGATTCGGCTGCTGAAACAGCATCCCGAACACAGAACTGAGGGCCAAGACGGACGTAACGGACCGATGGCCCCTGGCGCACCTCCGCCACCACCGGAACACGCACACCGAGCTCTTCGCGGTCGGGCCGGTGCTGCTGAAGGCACTCCCGTAACTTGTGCTGCACGGCGATGTCGCTGGCCTGATCCACCGGCAACTCCACCACTAGAAGCGTGAGATCGTCGACGGCACGGCAGTCGTCCACAATCAGCTGAACTCGGTCATCTCGGCGGTCGACACCGGCCCAGATCAGCAATCGGGCCTCGGCCATCAGATGATCCGACAGACGCGCGTAACTCTTCGGGAACACAACCGCTTCACAACTGCCGGTGAGATCCTCCAGCTGAAGAATCGCCATCCGGTCACCCTTGCGTGTGGTGACCTGGCGGAACTCACTGATCATGGCGATTGCGCTCACCTTGGCCTTGTCGGCCTGTTCTTCCAGGGATCCCAGACCGATCGGAGCCAGGAGGCTGGCCGACGGTGACAGCTGTTTGAGGGGATGGTCCGAGAGATAGAAGCCGACGAGATCCTTTTCGAGCCGCAGTTTCTCGGTCGGCGGATAGTCCGCCACCGGTGCCGCCTTGGGAGCAAGGCTGAGATCAGCGGGTGCATCAGCAGCATCCGCTGGGGCTGCCATCAGATCGAACAGGTTGCCTTGACCGCTGTCCCGATCCTTCGCCCGTGAGGAGGCCCAGTCGAGAAGCAGATCCAGATCAGCCATCAGCTGGGCCCGGTTGCCGTCGGGTTGAAGAGCATCCATGGCCCCGCAGTGAATCAGAGACTCAAGACCACGACGATTCAGCACCGACGATGGAATCCGGTCACACAGATCAGCGAGGCACTGGAACGGACCGTCCGACTCGCGAGAGGCGATCAACTTCCGGATCGCACCATCGCCGAGATTGCGGACCGCCGACAGACCGAACAGGATCCGCTCGCCCGTGGGTGTGAAATCAATGCGGGACGCGTTCACATCCGGTGGGAGCACTTCGATGCCCATCGCATTGCAATTGGAGATGTAGCGCTGAACCTTGTCGGAGGCGCCGGCATTCACCGTCAGCAGAGCAGCCATGTAGGCCACCGGATAATGCGCCTTCAGATAAGCGGTCTGGTAGGTGACGGCCCCATAGGCCGTGGAATGGCTCTTGTTGAAGCAGTACTCGGCGAACAACACCATCTGGTCGAACAACTCATCGGACACCTTCTCGTCAACGCCGCGTTCCGCTGCCCCCTTCACGAAGATGCCGCGATGCTTCTGCATCTCAGCCACCTTCTTCTTACCCATGGCCCGACGAAGAAGATCGGCCTGTCCCAGGGAATACCCCGCCAGATCCTGCGCGATGCGCATGATCTGCTCCTGGTAAACCATGATTCCGTAGGTCTCGCTGAGAATCGGCTCAAGGATCTTGTGAGCGAAATCAATCGCCTCACGTCCATGCTTGCGGTTGATGAACTTGGGAATCAATCCGGCATCCAACGGTCCGGGCCGGTACAGGGCGAGGATCGAGGAGATGTCCTCCAGTGATGAGGGCTTGAGATCACGAACGATCTGACGCATCCCGCTCGACTCCAGCTGGAAGATCCCCTCGAGATCTCCCCGCGCCAGCAGTGCGAACGTCTCGGGATCCTGCGGAGGCAGACGGTCGGGATCGACGCGGGTCCCACTGCTCACCTCGACCAGCTCAAGGGTCTTGTCGATCATCGTGAGGTTCTTGAGGCCGAGGAAATCCATCTTCAGCAGCCCCATCGACTCCACGTCCTCCATGAAGTACTGCGTGATCACCTGACCGTCGTTGTTCCGCTGCAGCGGCACCAATTCATCCAATGGATCCGCGGCGATGACGACACCGGCAGCGTGAACGCCGAATGTCTTGTTCGTTCCTTCGATGCGCATCGCCATGTCGACCCAGCGCTTCACCACCGGATCACCCTCGTATTTCTCGCGGAATTCGGGATTCGGGGATTCAGCACCAATCATCGCCTTGAGCTTGGCGGGCTTTCCGCGCACCACGGGGATCAGCTTCGCCAGACGGTCGGCATCGCCGTAGGGGATGTCGAGCACACGGGCGACATCCTTGAGCACGGCCTTGGATGTCATCCGGTTGAAGGTGATGATCTGCGCCACCTTGTCCTCGCCGTAGCGCTCGGTGACGTAGTCGATCACCTCACCGCGGCGTTCGATGCAGAAATCCGTGTCGATATCAGGCATCGACTTGCGTTCGGGATTCAGGAAGCGTTCGAACAGCAGCCCGTTGCTGACCGGATCGATGTTGGTGATCCCCAGGGCGTAGGCCACCAGTGAACCGGCGGCGGAACCGCGACCCGGGCCCACAGGGATGCTCTGTTCACGGGCGAAGCGGATGTAATCCCACACCACCAGGAAATAGGTGGGAAATCCCATCTGCTCCATGATCTTGAGTTCATGGGCCATCCGATCGGCATAGGCGGGATCGATCGGGGACTCTGACGCCAGCTCCAGACGGTCCCGCAATCCCTGCTCCGTCACCTCGCGCAGGTAGGTGACGGACGTATGCCCCTCGGGAATCGGGAAACGGGGCATCTGGTATTTGCCGAGGATGTCGTAGTCCTCAACCTTCTCGGCGACACGCACGGTGTTGCGGATCGCCTCCTCCACCACCTCGGGCTCAAGATGATCGACGAAGAGGCGACGCATCTCCTCCTCGGTCTTGATGTACTCGGTGCCGGTGTAGCGCAGCCGTTTCTCATCACTGATCAGCTTGCCGGTGAGCACGCAGAGCAGCGCGTCATGGGCTTCGACGTCCTGCTTACTCAGATAATGCGCATCGTTGGTGGCCACCAGCTGGATGCCCAGCTCCTTGGCGATCCGCACGATCTCAACATTGACGATGCGGTCTTCGGGGGAACCGTGATCCTGAATCTCCAGGTAGTAGTCGTCTCCGAACACCTCCTGATACCAGCGGGCCACATCACGGGCGACCTCAGGACGCCCGCGCAGAATCGCCTGGGCGATTTCACCGCCGAGACAGGCTGTGGCGATGATCAGCCCCTCGCTGTGCTGCTTGAGCAGCTGCTTGTCGATGCAGGCCCTGGAGAAGATTCCGCGGCCGCGCATCCCCCGCAGGTGACTGATGCTGGTGAGCTTCACCAGATTGCGGTAACCGGTGGCGTTCTTGGCAAGAACCACCAGGTGATAGCGCTTCTCCTTTTTCTGCTGAGGATCGTCGATCGAACCGTTGATCACATACATCTCATTGCCGATGATCGGCTTGAGATCCGTGCCCTTGCAGAGCTTCAGCAACTCGATGGCTCCGTACATCACACCGTGATCCGTCAGCGCAATGGCGGGCATGCCGAGCTCCCGGGCACGCTCGACCATGGAAGGCAGCTGCGAGGCGCCATCCAGAAGGCTGTAGTCGCTGTGGTTGTGAAGTGGTACGAATGCCATGGGGTCAGCCTAGGACCCAACGCAAGATCAAGCGTACGAACTGCACAGCCTCCACCAGATGTGGTGGAAATCAGGGAACCAGGCTGGCTTCGGGACGCTGAGAGAGCACGTCAGCAGCCTGCTCGTACTGGGAGGCCACCTGCAGAAGACGCGCCTCATCCAGCACATTGCCGATCAGCTGAACGCCGATGGGAAGGCCGGCCTGGCTGAATCCGCAGGGAACACTGATGGCGGGCAGGCCGGCCAGGTTCACCGGAATCGTGAGCAGATCAGCCAGGTACATCGCCAGCGGATCATCGGCGTGGGCTCCACTCCGGAAAGCGGTGGTCGGTGCCGTCGGCGTGAGCAGCACATCCACGGACTGGAAGGCTGCATCAAAGTCGCGGCGAATCAAGGTGCGCACCTGCTGTGCCTTCCGGTAATACGCGTCGACGTAACCGGCGGAGAGCGCATAGGTTCCGATCAGGATGCGGCGCTGCACCTCGGCGCCGAATCCTTCGGCACGGCTGCGGGCCGTCATCGCGGCCAGACTTTCGGCGTCTTCGGCTCGGAAGCCGTATTTCACGCCGTCATACCGGGCCAGGTTGGCGGAGGCCTCGGACGGTGCGATCACGTAGTAGGTGGCGATTCCGTCGGTAAACCGCGGACAACTCACCTCCACTAACTCGGCCCCCAGAGCCTCCAGCTGCGCAGCAGCGGCCTGGGTGGAGGCCTTCACTTCGGCATCCAGGCCCTCGGCGTCGAAGCACTCGCGGATCACGCCCACTCTCAAGCCCTTGATCGACCGGTTGAGACCACTGCTGAAATCCGGAACCTCGGCGTTCAAACAGGTGGAATCACGCGGATCAGGGCCAGCGATCACCTGCAGCAACTCCGCGGCATCGGCAACGCTGGTGGCGAAGGGACCCACCTGATCCAGGGAGCTGGCGAACGCCACGAGCCCCCAGCGACTGACCCTGCCGTAGGTGGGCTTGAGACCCACCACGCCGCAGAACGAAGCCGGCTGACGGATCGAGCCACCCGTATCCGAGCCGAGGGAAGCGACGCAGGCCCCCGTGGCGACAGCCGCCGCACTGCCGCCCGAGGATCCCCCGGGGACGTGATCGGTGTTCCACGGATTGCTTGTGGCACCGAACGCGGAGGTTTCCGTGGAGCCCCCCATGGCGAACTCGTCCAGGTTGGTCTTTCCGACCAGAACACCACCGGCGCGCCACAACCGTTCCGTGACAGCGGACTCGTAGGGCGGCACGAAACTCTCCAGCATCCGGCTGGCGCAGGTGGTGGTCACACCCCGGGTGCAGAGGTTGTCCTTGATGGCGAGAGGGATTCCCGCCAGAGGTCCAAGCGCCTCCCCAGCGGAGCGGGCGAGATCGATGCGATCAGCATCGGCCCGGGCTCGATCCGCTGTGACGTCCACAAAGGCGTGGACCTCGTTCTCGGTCTTTGCCGCCCGCTGGAGATGCTCTTCGACAAGCTCACGAGCAGAGATCTCCCCGCTCTGCAGCTGCTGACGCCACGCGCTGATCGTCATCGTCCCGGCTTCATGTCAGGGCGACGCTATCAGTCGTGTGATCAGCCCTCAGCCGCGATGGTGAGCGGTTCGCCACGGCGGGTGCGCAGCAGGCTGTGACGGATGGACTGAGGCTGCTCCGAGCCGATGTCCTCGAGGAAGACACCCAGCTGATCCTCCAGACCCTTTCGGGAGAGAAAGGGGCCGAACCAGTAGGTGACGTCAGGGCCGCTCGTTTCGACTCGGGCCCACCAGGCCATTCCAAGTCCATTGGCAAGGCTGCGCAGCGGCCGGATCAAAGGACTCATGGACCTTGAGATTCTCTGCGCATTTTGCACCGACCAGACCGAAAAAGATGTGATCTCAGGGAGATAGCTGGATGCTCTGATCAAAGTGAAGGTCCGCCTCCTCTGTTGGAGCGGACAGCGTCAGATCGATCCGTTGCTCCGGAGCAGCCTGGCTTGCATCCTTGGACTTGCGTCCCGGAGCCGTGTGTGGACGCACCACCGGCGGCGAGGGAGCCTGTCCGTGGATGTCCTTCATCCAGCTGCGGCGTGCCACTTCGTAAACGCAGAGCGCCGTTGCCACCGAGGCATTGAGGCTGGGCGTCACGCCCCGCAGGGGAATGCGGACCAGCTGATCGCAATGGCGACGCGTCAGCAGAGAGAGCCCCTGGTCCTCTGAGCCGGTCACCAGAACGATCGGTCCGTCGAGGTCAGCATCCGTGAGGGTCACATCCCCCTCCGCCGCCAGGCCGATCACGCGATAACCGGAATCCTTGAGCTTCTCCAGAGACCTGTTGAGATTGACGACCCGGGCGACCGGCAGGTGCTCCAGGGCTCCGGCAGCCACCTTCGCCACCGACCCGGTGAGTCCGGCGCTGCGCCGCTGAGGCAGAACCAGACCATGGGCTCCCATCGCCTCCGCGGAGCGGACCACGGCTCCGAGATTGTGAGGATCGGTCACCCCATCCAATGCCAGCAGCAGTGCGGGTTCACCAAGATCGGAACAGCCCTTGATCAGGCCATCGAGATCAAGGGTCTCCGCAGCAGCCGTCTGCAGAGCGATTCCCTGATGCACCGACCCACTGGTGATCTGGCCCAGCCGGGCCCAGGTCACCTCCTCGACGAGGACACCGGATGCCTTCGCTTCTCGCAGCAATTGCAGGAACTTGGCGGAGCTGCGCATCTCGGGCGTGCACCAGATGCGATGGATGGGGCGACCGGATTCCAGGGCCGCCTGGCTGGCATGGCGCCCCCAGACCAGATCATCCGGCGGCGGAGAGGCTGCCGCCGCATCCGGGATCTCCTCCCGCTGACTGCGGACCGCCGCGCCCGGGGCGGAACCATGACGGGAGCGGATCGGGGGCTGGCGCCGCTCATCCACTGAGCGTCGACGCCCTTCCGGCCGCCTGCGATCCGCTGACCACTGGCCGTCGTCAGGGCGAAACTCCCTTCGCTGCGGGTCTCTGTCTCTGGTGCGTGGATTGACCACGCGGTTCTGATTGTCCGAGAAACGACGCTGCGGTCGTTCACCGGGTCGCGAAGCTCCAGGGCGACCGACACGGCCCTGCTCCCCCCGACGCTCACCCTCCCTTGGCCAGTCGCCGCGGTCGCGGGACTCGCTGCCGTTGACCGGACGCCGACGTTCCCCCCGTCCCTGGCGACCATCGCGGGGGGGGCCACCGGAGCGGCGTTCAAAGCGAGGTGTCATGGGCGACAGAGGTGTGGGCGGACGGAGGACTCGGATCCGACCCGTCCGACTCCAGCGAATCCAGGAGCTGAGCGAGACGGGCTGGGTTGTTCAGAAACAGCCAGCCCACCATTGTCTCAAATCCTGTCGCCATTCCATAAACCGCTGCATCGCCGCGCCGGGGGCCACGACCGGCGCGGTTCCGACCACGACGCACCAGGTCGAGCTCACGGTCATCCAGCAGTGGCTCAAGCTGCTTGAGAGCACGGGCCTGAGCATCAGCACAGACCTGATCCACAACCGCACGGTGCAGAACATCGGCACGACCGGGACTGCGGCAGTGACGCAGGCGCTGATGCAGCTCCCAGACCGCATCCCCCAACCAGGCCAGCTGGAGAGGACCGAGTTCATCACCGCCGCCGGTGCCGGTCCACCCGTGGATCCAGTCGCTCAAGCCGCCAGCTGGCTGAGGGCGGTGGGCAGGTCGTCGACGAGATGCAGGAAGCCCTCAAGGCGCACCAGCTTCACGGTCTGGGTGACACGGGAGTTGCCGACCAGCTGAAAGGATCGCTTCGAATCGGTGCACTGTTTGGCCAGTTGCACCAGAGCGCCGAGACCGGATGAATCGAGGAAATCGATCTTGCTGAGGTCGATCACCGCCGGAAGGCTGCTGGCCTGAAGAACGTCTGCGACGTAGGCCATGAACTGCTTCTCCGAATAGGCATCAAGTTGCCCGGTGAAGTGGAACACCAGACATCCGTCCCTCTGCTCGAAGCCGCCTCGGAGGGAGACGGTCAGTCGCTGCAATTCGCTGATGGGTTCAGCTCCCGGGAGACCTCTGGGCGAGATTTTAGTGAGGCTGGACGGCGTCAACCACCACTGGACCGCCGATCCGCCATCAAGGTCACGAACCTGGCGAAATGGTGGTCCGCGTCATGGGGGCCTGGACTTGCTTCCGGGTGGTACTGGACACCGAAGACAGGTCGGTTGCGATGCGCGAGAGCCGCCACGGTGCGGTCGTTCAGATTCAGATGGGTGATCGCGATGCGGCTGCTGTCCAGGGACGCCGCATCAAGGGCAAATCCATGGTTCTGGCTGGTGATCTCCACCTGGCCATGCGTGCCGCAGGGATGATTGAGTCCTCGATGGCCGTAGGTGAGCTTGAAGGTGCTGCCGCCGAGGGCCAAACCGAGGATCTGATGGCCCAGACAGATCCCGAACAGGGGCAGATCCGGCTGATCCAGCAACTGGCGGGCCAGGCTGATTCCGCCGCAGACCGCGGCCGGATCCCCAGGACCGTTGGAGAGGAACACCCCTTCCGGGCGATGGTCCAACACGGTCTCCAGATCGGTGCTGGCAGGAAGCACCGTGACGGCACAGCCATGGGCAGCAAGCCGATCCAGGATCGCCCGCTTGATGCCGAAATCGATCGCGACCACCCGGTAGCGCTCCTCAGGATTCGTCCTCAGCCGCTGATCGAAGCTCGCAGCGCAGGGGGACTGCCAGGCGTAGGGAGTCCGCGTGCTGACAGCGTCGGCGAGGTTCAGCCCTTCCATCGAAGGAGCCTGCTTCAGCTGCTGCATCAGTTCAGCCGGAGTACGACCGTCGCTCCCGATCACGCCGTTCATCGCACCGGCCTCGCGCAGATGACGCACCAGTGCCCGGGTGTCCACACCGCAGATCCCGACCAGCCCATGGCCGACCATCCAGCTCTGGAGATCACCCGTGCTGCGCCAGTTGCTGGGACACGGCGACAGCTGTCGGGCGATCACTCCGCGTGCATGGGGCGTCTCCGCCTCCAGATCCTCTCCATTCACTCCCGTATTGCCCAGCTCGGGATAGGTGAAACTCACCAGCTGCCCGGCATAGCTGGGATCCGTCAGCACCTCCTGGTAGCCGGTCATCCCGGTGTTGAACACCACCTCCCCGACAACCGATCCCCGCTTGCCGAAGGCATGGCCCGAAAGCACCGTGCCGTCCGCCAACACGAGATGGGCCTGCGCGGACGGAGAAACGGAGATCAAGGCAGCCAGCCGCAGCACATCACCTTCTTATTGTCCATCTCCATCGGCAAGGGCCCGCCGAAGGGCCTCCAGTCGCTGCCAGGGATGCCCCTGATCCAGGCTCTGGCGGGCCATGGCGGCACCGATACTGAAGTCCTGCTCCACTCCGGCAACCCAGAGCACCAGTGCTGTGTTGAGGGCGACCACGTCACGCTGAGCAGCATCTCCCTGGCCGCGCAGCACCTGTTCAAGGATGGTGCTGTTCATCGACAGATCCCCACCGCGGAGGGCTTCCAGAGGGGCCGATTCCAGTCCCAGCTGCTCGGCAGTGAGCGAGAGAGAGCGCACCTCACCCTTCTCGATCAGTCGCAACTGGTTGCTGCCGGCCAGCGAGGCTTCATCGAGACCGCCGGCGCCATGGACAACGATGGCCCGTTGAAGGCCGAGCCGCTGCAGGGCACCCGCCATCGGATCGAGCAGAGTGTCCCGAGCCACCCCAAGCACCTGGGCCTGGGGGCGCAGGGGGTTCACCAGGGGACCCAGCAGATTGAACACCGTGCGGACGCCGAGACTGCGACGCAGAGGCGCGAGGTTCACGAGGGCCGGATGCCAGGCAGGGGCGAACAGAAAAGTGATCCCCGTGCTGCGGAGCGCGTCAACGACCCGGGGCAGAGGGGCCTTCAACTGCAGACCGAGGCCTTCGAGCACGTCCGCTGATCCGACCTTGCCGCTCGCGCTGCGGTTGCCGTGCTTCGCCACCGAGACACCACACGCCGCTGCGGTGAAGGCCACGGCGGTGGAGATGTTGAAGGTATCGGCACCATCACCGCCGGTGCCGCAGGTGTCCACCATGGCCAGATCCGGCCGTTCACAGGGCAGCGGGCAGGCCTCGCGCAGAACGGATGCCATCGCCGCGAGCTCCTCCGCCACCATTCCCTTGGCCCGCAACCCGGCCAGGAAGGCACCGGTCTGCACGGGTGAAAGCTCTTCCGCCAGCCAGGCCCGCATCAGGGCTGTCGCCTCCGCGCTGCTCAGGTCTCCCCCCTGCAGCAGGCCATCCAGCAATGCGGACCAGGAAGGAGAGTGGGGCGACATCGTGGGCAACCGGTGACAAAAAAACCCGGGGTGCAGAGCACGCCGGGCCAGGTGATGGGGACTCCACCACTATCACTCAAACGTCCAGAACCTGACCAGACCGGCTGCGCGGGTCTTCAGCCGGCATCGTTCTCTGTGGTGTCGAAGCCTGAACCGACGGCATCGTCCACAGCCTGGCCTGGACGGAAGCCACTCGCCCAGAGGCTGCGCACGCGGCTGTTCAGGTCGTCTCGCGTCAGCGACCACAGCGTCAGCAGCCGATCCAGGTCCCGTTGCAGATCTTCGGCTCCAGGGAAGCCGTCGTAGCGGATCAGCAAGCGAGCCAGATCGGTGAGGTCCCCGTCGCGGGGAGTCTCACGCGCCAGCAGTCGATCGACGTGATCGCGATCGATGGTGTGGAGCGGATGGCTCTGGGTGGGCTCGGACATCGACTCGGTTCCCGATTGCACCAGCCTGACGCAATCGGCCACTGCCTAGGTTGTCGGCCTGCACGGGAGACGGCATGGCCGCCATGCGCCTCGATCTGATCGGCCGCTATCTGCGACCTCACCGGCGCACCGTGCTTCTGGGAGCTCTGGCGCTGGTGGTGGTCAACATCCTCAGCGTCACGATCCCCATGGAGGTGCGTCGCGTCATCGATGAGCTCCAGGACGGCTTCTCCTACGACCGTGTGCTGCGTCAGGCGGGCTGGATCGTGGTGCTCGCCACCACGATGGGAGGGGTGCGTCTGCTGTCGCGTCAGCTGGTGTTCGGCATCGGACGACAGGTGGAGGTGGAGCTGCGGCAGCGACTGTTCGACAACATGCTGAGGCAGGAGCCGGCCTGGGTTCAGTCCACCGGCAGCGGTGAGGTGATCAGCCGTGCCACCAGCGATGTCGAGAACATCCGGAGGCTGCTGGGTTTTGCGATTCTCAGCCTCACCAACACCGTTCTTGCCTACAGCTTCACCCTGCCGTTCATGCTTGCGATCGACCCCTGGTTGACGCTGGCAGCGGTTGGTCTCTACCCGCTGATGCTGGGCACCGTGCGGCTGTTCGGCGGGCGCATGATGCGGCAGCAGAGGCGGCAGCAGGAGACCCTCTCCAGGCTGAGCGAGCTGATCCAGGAGGATCTCTCGGGCATCGGTGCCATCAAGATCTACGGGCAGGAGGTCTCCGAACAGGAGGCCTTCGCTTCACTCAACCGGCACTACCGGGACAGCGCCATCCGACTGGCCCGCACCCGGAGCACGCTGTTCCCGCTCCTCGAGGGCATCGCCTCGATCTCTCTGCTGCTGCTGCTCGCCCTGGGCAGTGGCCAGCTGGAGGCCGGCACCCTCAGCATCGGAGGTCTGGTGGCCCTGATCCTCTATGTGGAACGGCTGGTGTTCCCCACCGCCCTGCTCGGCTTCACTCTGAACACCTTTCAAACAGGCCAGGTCAGCCTTGAGCGGGTCGAGGAACTGCTCCAGCGACAGCCCCTCATCCAGGACAGGGGGAATCATCAAGATCCCGGTCAGACGTCTGCGAGTGGACGGCTGGAAGCCCGCGGACTCTCTGTGCGCTACGAGGGCGCGGAGCGGGACACGCTCATCGACCTGAGCTTCAGCATCGAGCCCGGTGAGCTCGTCGCCATTGTCGGGCCGGTGGGCTGCGGCAAGACCACCCTCGCCCGTGCCTTCGGTCGCATGGTGCCGGTGCAGGAGGGCCAGCTCTTCCTGGATGGCATCGACGTCACCATGCTGCCCCTGGGCCGACTGCGGCGCGATGTGGCGATGGTTCCTCAGGAGGGGTTCCTGTTCACCAGCACCCTTGCGGACAATCTGCGTTACGGGGAGCCCGACGCCCCCGATGAACGGGTGGAGAAAGCCGCCGATCAGGCACGCCTGATCCAGGACGTCCGCGGCTTCCCGGATGGATTCAGCACGATCGTCGGGGAACGCGGAATCACCCTCAGCGGGGGCCAGAGACAACGAACGGCACTCGGGCGAGCTCTGCTGGTTCCGGCTCCGGTGCTGGTGCTCGACGATGCCCTCGCCAGCGTCGACAACAACACGGCTGCCGCCATTCTGGCTTCGATCAGAGCCCAGGCTGATCGCACGATCGTGATGATCAGTCATCAGCTGTCCGCCGCTGCAGCCTGCGATCGCATCCTGGTGATGGACAACGGACGGATCGTGCAGGTGGGGCACCACAACGATCTGATTCACGTCCCGGGGGTCTACCGAAGGCTGTGGGAGCGCGAGCAGGCCGCCGAGCAACTCGATGCCATGGCTTTCTGAAGAAGTTGGAAGCTTGTGCCTCACACCATGGTCAAGGGGCTTAGCTGAGGAAACGCCAGAGCAGTTCATGACCAGCAGCACTCCTTTCTCCGTGCGCTGCACCCTCACCTTCGGTGATATCTACGGCCAGGTGCTCGCCTGGATGGCTGTGATCTTCGTCAGCCTGGCTGCAGGCCTCGCCCTGATGGGCTCATCCCGTCCTCTGTTCGCGCTTGTCGGAGTTGGGCTGATCCTGGTGCTGAGCCTGCCGTTCCTTCTGTTCGCCTTTGTGACCACGCTGCTGAATCACATCCAGCTGGACCCCTCCGAACAGAACCAGACGACCTGAACAGCTTCGTCTGCCTAGGGTGACTTCTCTGAATGATCCCTCCGATGCTTCCCTCCTGGCTCTCCCCGAGCGGCGGTTCACCCGACGTCGCCGAACCGGAGCGTCACGCTGTTCTGGGGACGCCTCTGCGCGCGCCCCTGCTCAGTGACCAGGAGGAGGCGATCTTCGCCTGCGGATGTTTCTGGGGAGCGGAGAAGGGCTTCTGGCGCCTTCCGGGAGTCGTGAGCACGGCCGTCGGCTACGCGGGAGGTCAGGTGGAGTCTCCGACCTACCAACAGGTCTGCGGCGGTCGAACCGGTCACACCGAAGTGGTTCGGGTGGTGTGGAGCACCCCAGCGATTGACTTCAGCGATCTGCTCAAACTCTTCTGGGAATGCCACGACCCGACCCAGGGGGATCGCCAGGGCAACGACACCGGAAGCCAGTACCGCTCCGCGATCTACACAACGACGGATCGGCAGATGAGCCTGGCGCTGGCCAGCCGGGACGCCTACCAGCAGGCCCTGCAGGAGCGTGGCTTCGGAGCGATCACCACCGAGATCCAGGCGGATCGCACCTTCCATTACGCCGAGCCCTACCACCAGCAATACCTGGCCAAGCCAGGCAGCCGTCCTTACTGCTCAGCGATGCCGACCGGGGCTGTTCTGAGCGGGTTCGACAAGGCGGACTATCGGTTGCCGCCGAGGGTCTGGGAGTCCTACGACTGGTCCATCAGCCACTGCGTGCTGCGGAGCGACAACAGTCCGATCAGACTGAACTGATGCCCGAAAGGCTCTCCGATCGTCAGGTGCTGCTGGCCCTGCTGCTGACCCTGATGCTGGTGTTCGGGCTGATCGTTCAGACCCGAACCCATCACGCCGACCCCGCATCACCACTGCTCTGGCGTGAGCAACCGGCCACCGATCCCGGAACATTGCGGATCTGAGCACGCCTCGGGGATCCGGTTGCGGTCAATGGCATCGTGTGGGGAATCCGCGCGTCGGACTGACCTCACGTGACCGCTCCGCACGAGAGACACGAGCGCCGACAGCTGCATCCCCTGCCAAGGGGTCTGGTGGAGCTGTATGGACTGATCGCCGTTCTGGTGGTGCTGATTCCTGAATGGCTGGCCGATGGAACCCTCAACATCGGCCAGGCCACCGCACCGGTGGAAACGCTGCCGATGAGGGCGAGAGCCTGGAGAATTCTCCCCGAACTTCGCCTTGCCGCGATGTCCCTGCGGGAATTGCGGCGGCTGGCGCAGCAGCAGCGACTGGGGCATTACGCAAGTCTGACCAGGGATCAGCTGACCTTCCATCTGCTGAAGCGGCTTCGCAGAGGGGAGAAACAACGAGCTTCCCGGCTGGGGGCAGGACGCCGGAATGCCCTGTGATAACTTGCTTCTGACGGGGCGTAGCGCAGCTTGGTAGCGCACCACTTTGGGGTAGTGGGGGTCGTGGGTTCAAATCCCGCCGCTCCGATTCTTCCGTCCAGTCCCATGACCTGATTCCTCGATTCAGGCCACGAGCCGGTGATCCCCGCCGGCTCTTTTTCATGGGTGCTCCCGACGCTCAGCGTCGGGGCAGGTGTGCGATCACGAGATGCCGCTGGGCATCGATCTTCAGCCAGCCTTCATCGCGAAGCAATCCGATGACCCGGGTCACGGTGACGCGGGTGGTGCTCAGGGCGCTGGCCATTTCCTGATGGGTCAGGCGCAGGTTGAGCCTCAGGCCGTCATCACAGGGCTGGCCGTAATCCTGGGCCAGGAGCTCCAGGAATCCACGCACCCTCTCCTCCACGCGCCGCAGTCCGAGGAGGGCCAGCATGTACTCCGCCTGGCGGTAGCGGGCGGCAATGGCATCCATCATCGCGATCGCCAGCAGCGGGGACTGTTCCACCTCAGCGGTGGTCATGCACAGCAGGTCGCAGTCAGTCAGCGCGACAGCTTCATAGGCCTCGACGGTGCTGAGGGGTTCTCCGAAAGGTTCATTGGGGCCCGCCAGACCCAGCAGCAGCTCATCACCGTGAACTGACACTGCTCCGAGTTTGACCATGCCGCGCACCACCAGCCAGATGCTGTTCTTCAGAAGCGGAACAACACTTCCAGCGGTGAGATGCACCAGGTTGCGCTTCTGATAATTGCTTTCGAGAAGTCCCCTGAAGCCATCGCGCCGAGGTGAAAGCTCACGGGAGGGAATCGCAACCATGGGGTGTTCCGCGGATACAAGTGAAGTGTATGGAGCACAACATCTGATCCAGGCAAAGGGCTGGGGGCCATTCGGTTAAGGGTGGTCTAACGCTTGTCCAAGAATGAGAAAAGGGAATCGGACCACGGCCGGAAGGTCAATAAAAAAGAGGGCCCGAAGGCCCTCTTGGTGATGAACAAGACATCTCCCGAGGGAGCTGTTTCAGCTCAGAATCACTGACCGATTTTGCTCACAGCGGCCTTGGCCTTGGCCAGGATGTCGCCCTTCAGGGGAACAAAGCCCAGGGAAGGAGCCACGTTCTGAGCCTTGCTGCTCAGCATGTAGTTGAAGGCGTCTTGGACCACCTTGGCCTTGCCGCCGTTGCCGGTTTTGTAAGCCAGCACCCAGGTGAGGGTGGCGATGGGGTATGCGCCCTTGGCGGTGGGGTTGGGGTTCTTGCCAGCCAGATCCTTGTCGAGGGTGATGCCGTTCAGAGCACGGGCACCTGCAGCCACGGAGGGCTTCAGGAACTCACCGGACTTGTTCTGCAGAGCAGCGGCGACGACGTTGCCCTTGATGTAGGACTGGTTGACGTAACCGATGGCGCCCAGGCGGTTCTGGATCACACCGGCGACACCGGAGTTGCCCTTGGCGCCGACGCCAGCAGGCCACTTGACGGATTTACCGGTACCCAGGGTCCAGGTGCTGGAGAAGGCCTGCATGGAGTTGGTGAAGGCCTTGGTGGTTCCGGATCCATCGGAACGGTGCACCCAGGTGATGGTGCCGGGCTGACAGCCGAGGTCTTGCCAGTTCCTGATTTTGCCCATGGCGACCTTGACGGCCTGCTCCTGGGTCAGCTTCAGATCGCAACCGGGCTTGTTGTACCCGAAGGCGATGGTGCCACCGACCATGGGGATCTGAACGACGCCGCGCTTGACCTTGGCCATGTCCTTCTTCTTCATCGGGTCATCCGATGCACCGAAGTTCACGGTCTGGTCGATGAAAGCCTTGCGGCCGGAACCGGAACCAACAGCCTGGTAGTTGACCTGAGGACCACCTTCCTTGGCCAGAGTGGCGAACCAACGCTGATAAATCTTGGCGGGGAAAGATGCACCGGCACCGTTCAGCTTTTCAGCAGCGGATGCAGACATGCCAGCCCCAAGGGCGAGCACGGAAGAGAAGAGAAGAGCCTTCTTAGCGAAGCTCATGAGAGGCCTAGGGAGAAACTGGCGACCTAGGAGTAGCTAATCAGCGATAGATACGTCGTTAGGGAACGGTTAAGGATCTACGAATTCCCAGGAGCGGAGTAGGTTCTTGCTCGTTTCAACGTTGACTCAGCACCGGCCGTTGGTGTGATCCGAGGTCTTTGCTGTCTGTAATCGGGTGGACACTGAATAGCAATCAAGCCAACGGTTGACCCGCTGTCGATGAGTCGGAGGGACCTCCTCGATCAGTTGCGACAACTCCTGGGCACCCATCCGACGCAAGGCGCGGACATCAACATGCCAGAGAGCCTCCGCTTCCCTGATCAGGCGAGCCCAGGTGCGTACCTGCTGCCATTGACGCAGGCGACAGCGCAGGGGTCGGGTCTGATGGTGGATGAAAGCGGCCATGGCAACACCCTGATCAAGCCGACGGCCCTGATCTGAAAACACCCCAGTGGCTTCGGAGTGCTGAAGCAAAAGCGTTGAGTTGTCAGGCAGACAGGCGGTCTGGAACGACCTCCACCGGCACGACAGCGAAAGGAAGCTCGGCCTCTTCACGACGGGTGAGCCTGCGGGTCCAGGCACCCTTCACCGGATCATTCCAGCGGAACCCTGCCTCGCGGGCGAGATGACGATCATCGAAGGACACCCTGGCGCGCACCAGGCGTCGCGGCTCCAGAGCTTGGGCGATCAACTGCTCGAGATCTTCACAGCGCTGAAACACCTCAGCCAGATAGATGCAGTCCGTCAGGGCCCGGTGAGCCGCCCACACCGGAATGCCGTAGGCGAGTGCGAGATCCCGCACCGACGGACGTGCACGGAGCTGACGCTCGGCAGGCCAGCGCACATCCTCCATGGTGCAGAGCCACGGATGGGACACCGCGGGAAGAAGACCCTGGCCGAACCACTGTCGATCAAAGGCGGCGTTGTGAGCCACGAGCAGATCGGCTGCCTCGAGAAGGCTCTGGAAATACCGCATCGCCTCCTTCCATGGCTGGGGCAGGCGCGTCACAGCCGCGGGAATGCGATTGATGACCTCGGCGGCGTTGCTCTCCACGGGCAGCAGAAAGGACTGCTGGGCGAGAACGGCCCGGGACGGAACCGAGAACAGAATCACCCCCAGCTCGAGACACTGATCCAGCTCCGGATCCAGTCCCGTCGTCTCGGTGTCGATGATCAGCAGAGACGTCGGTCCTGCAGGCCCGGGATCAGGGTCGGAGAACCCTCCGAGCAGATCCAGCTGACCAGAGGCGAGATCTCCCATTCCGACAAGCCTTGCAGAATGATCTGATTGTCACTCCCGGGGCAAGCGCCCGATTCCTAGGCTCATCGCTGCGGAAGTGTCTGAATGTCCCTCGGTGTCGGTGACCGGATCCCCACCTTCGAACTGGCGGATCAGAACGGCGATCGCCACTCCAGCGCCTCACTGGGGGGACGCAGCCTGGTGCTGTTCTTCTATCCGAAGGACGACACCCCGGGATGCACCCTGCAGGCCTGCAGCTTCCGAGACAATCACTCCGAGCTTCGGGAGCTGGGCGCTCTGGTCTGGGGGGTCAGCGGCGATGACACCATCAGCCATCGTCGATTCGCCAACCGCCACAACCTGCCTTTCCCACTCCTCAGTGATCCCGGCAACACGCTGCGCCGGCGCTTCGGAGTGCCCCGCAGCATGGGTCTGTTCCCAGGCCGGGTGACTTACGTGATCGACGGAGACGGACTCATCCGGCATCGGTTCGACAACCTGCTGGATGGTCCAGCCCATGTCCGTGAGGCGCATCGCATCCTGAACGACCTGGCCGGATCACGGGCATGAGTGACACCTGGCGTCAGCTGGGATCGATCTGGCAGCTCAGGCCCCCCCGTCCGCGGGCGCTGGTCGAGTTCATCGGCGGCAGCTATCTGGCGGCCACGCCGCAGTTGAGCTATCGGCGTCTTCTGGAAGGTCTGGTAGCCCGAGACGTCGCGGTTCATGCCTGGTCGTACGTCCCGGGCTTCGACCATCAGAGCCAGGCACGCCAGGCCTGGAGCGATCTGCGAACAGCCCGTCGCCACCTCGAGGAGCGCAGCGGCCGGCTGCCACCGCCGCTGCGCCTCGGCCACAGCCTGGGTTGCAAACTGCACCTGCTGGCTCCCGATGGCGGCCGCGGCAGCTGTGGGCTGGTCGCCCTCAGTTTCAACAACTTCGAAGCGGATCGATCCATTCCCCTGCTCGGAGACATCGCCCCACGCCTGGGAGTGGAGACGGAATTCAGCCCGGGACCGGCGGAGACCCTGCGGCTGATCAGCCGCCACTATCTGCAACCGCGCAATCTGGTGGTGCGCTTCGGCAGCGATGGGCTCGACCAGAGTGAAGAGCTGATTCCGGCACTGAATCAGCGCAGCGACGATGCCACGGTGTTCCAGCAGCTTCCTGGGGACCACCTGACCCCAGCCAGCGCCGGACTTCGGCGCAGCCTGCTGGGGGCCTGGGCCGATGATCCGAAGCGGGCCGCCGTGCTGAGCAGGCTCACGACGACTGTCGCCGAATGGACGATGCCCGATTGATCAGGCGCGCAGGCGGTCCAGCACGGAGCGGTCCTCCAGGGTGCTGGTGTCGCCGCTGACCTCCTGACCTGCCGCCAGGGCACGCAGGATCCGACGCATGATCTTGCCGCTGCGGGTTTTCGGCAAAGCATCGCTGCAGCGAATCTCATCCGGCCGTGCGATCGGGCCGATCTCCGATCCCACATGCGCTCTGAGCTGCTTGATCAGATCACCCGACGACTCGCGCCCCGCCTCCAGGGTGACGAAAGCAACGATGCCCTCACCCTTGAGGTCATCGGGACGCCCCACGACAGCGGCTTCCGCCACCGCGGGATGGCTCACCAGAGCTGACTCGATTTCCATCGTGCCGAGGCGGTGACCGGAGACGTTGATCACGTCATCCACCCGGCCCATCACCCAGAAATAACCGTCGGCATCGCGGCGAGCACCATCGCCAGCGAAATAGAGGTACGACCCATCCGCGGGGCGGATGTGCTCCCAGTAGCTCTCGCGAAAGCGCTGAGGGTTGCCATGCACCGTGCGCATCATTCCGGGCCAGGGGGTCCGCACCGCCAGATACCCACCTTCATCAGGCCCGCAGCTGTTGCCTTCGGCATCGACGATGTCGGCCTGAATGCCTGGCAGCGGCAGGGTGGCGGATCCCGGCTTGGTGGGGGTAGCGCCCGGGAGGGGGCTGATCATCACCCCACCGGTTTCCGTCTGCCACCAGGTGTCGACAATCGGGCAGCGGTTGCCACCGATCACGTCTCGGTACCACATCCAGGCCTCGGGATTGATCGGCTCTCCCACCGTTCCCAGCAGACGCAGGCTGCTCATGTCGAATTGATCCGGCACGTCCCTGCCGTTCTTCATGAAGGCTCGGATCGCCGTGGGGGCGGTGTAGAAGATCGTGATCCCATGCTTCTGGATCAGCTCCCAGAAGGCCCCGGGCTTGGAGGGGCGCGGCGCTCCCTCGTACATCACCGTGGTGGCGCCGTTGGACAGCGGGCCGTAGACGATGTAGCTGTGGCCGGTGATCCAACCCACATCAGCCGTACACCAGAAGACATCCTCATCCCGGATGTCGAAGATCCACTGGAAGGTGAGGTGAGCCCAGAGGTTGTAGCCGGCAGTGGTGTGCACCACCCCCTTCGGCTTGCCGGTGGAACCGGAGGTGTAGAGCACAAACAGCCGGTCTTCACTGGCCATCGGTTCAGCTGGGCAGACGTTGCTCTGCCCAGCCACCAGCTCATGCCACCACAGGTCACGGCCTTCCACCATCTCGACCGGTTGCTTGGTGCGCTGCACCACCAGAACTCCGCTCACCGACGGACAGGCACCACCGGCGAGAGCGGCATCCACAGCCGGTTTCAGGGAGACGGGCTTGTCCTTGCGGAATCCGCCGTCTGCCGTGATCACCGCCTTGACCTCCCCGTCGATCAGCCGATCCCGCAGAGCCTCGGCAGAGAAGCCACCGAAGACCACGGAATGCGGGGCACCGATGCGAGCGCAGGCGAGCATGGCGATGGCCGCTTCTGGAACCATCGGCATGTAGAGGGCCACCAGATCGCCCTTGCCGATTCCCATCGCCCGCAGAGCGTTCGCGGCCTTGCACACCTCAGCGTGCAGTTCGCTGTAAGTGAAACGCCGGACATCGCCGGGCTCTCCCTCCCAGATCAATGCCGTCTTGGCCGCGGTGGGACCCTCGAGGTGTCGGTCCAGACAGTTGAAGGAAAGATTGGTGGTGCCGCCCTCGAACCAGCGGGCGAACGGGGCATCGCTCCAATCGAGAACGGTGTGAAAGGGCTCGAACCAGTGCAGCTCCCGACGCGCCGCATCTCCCCAGAAGCTGTCGGGATCTTGCTTGGCCGCCTCCGCCATCGACCGATAGGCCTCGAGGCTGCCGATCCGCGCACCGGAAGCCAGCTCCGCCGGTGGGTCGAAGACTCTCTGCTCCTGAAGCACGCTTTCGATGGTTGTCTTGGAGTCGGTCACAGCAGGCGAGGACAGCGCAGCTCGCCCCGCAGGCTAAAGAGGTCATCGCCTCACGATCCGGCTCCCGTATCAAACCGTCGGCAAGTTCCCCTGCCCCGAATGAATGATGGTGATGCCATCCCGTCCCCTGGCCTGTCTGTTCGATCTGGATGGTCTGCTGCTCGACACCGAGCCACTGCACAGCAGGGGCTGGTCCGATGCAGCGGCCCATTTCGGCGGGAACCTGAACAGCGAACAGCTGCAGCAGCTCAAGGGACGGCGTCGGCATGACTGCGCTCGGCAGGTGAGTGCATGGCTGCCCGAACCGGTGGATCCGGACACTCTTCTCGCGGTTCAGCAGCCGATCGTGCGGCAGCTGCTGCCCGAGGCCAGGGCTATGCCCGGAGCGGAAGCATTGGTGCAGTACTGCCATCAAGCTGGAATCGCCATGGCTCTGGTCACCAGCAGCGCTGAGAAGTCGGTGCTGTTCAAGTCAGCTCCCCATCCCTGGCTGACGCAGATCGGGATGCGGGTCTACGGAGATGATCCGGAGCTGAGCGCAGGGAAGCCTGATCCAGCGCCGTTCCAACTCGGCGCCGCAAGGCTGGGCATTCCCGTTGACCGTTGCTGGGCCCTGGAGGATTCCCAGGCAGGAACGGCATCGGCACTGGCCGCGGGGTGCCAGGTCTGGACGCTGAACGAATCACTGGGTACGTCGGAGATCGACGGAAACCCCGCTCGGATCAACAGCCTTGAGATTGTGCTCGAAACCTTGATCAGTACAGGCGACTGAGCACGAAATCAGGCAACTCCAGCAGTGCGCGTTTGCAATCCGATTCCGGCAGCCAGGCAAGAGACTCCCGGGATTCGCGGGCGAAGGTCTCAGCCAGTTCACGGCTGCGTTCGATCGCACGGGAGGAGCGCACCATGGCGAGAGCGTCCTGTAGATCCGTTTCGCCGCTGAATTCCCGCTGGATAAGTGGTTTCAGACCCGGCTGTTCCTCCATGGCATAGAAGGTGGGAGCCGTGAGATAGCCGCTGGCCAGATCACTGGCAGCAGGCTTTCCGAGCTGCTGGTCGCTGCCGGTGAAATCAAGGATGTCGTCAACCACCTGGAAGGCGAGCCCGAGCTGACGACCGAACTGGTAAAGGCTGTCGAGCTGGATTTCATTGCAGCCACTCAGCACCCCCGCGGCACGGGAACTGTTGGCAATCAGCGAAGCGGTTTTGCAGTAGCTCTTCTCGAGATAGGTCTCGAAACCCTGAGCCGTGTCGTACCGGAACAGACCTTGCTTCACCTCACCGTCCGCCAGATCCATGATCACCCGGCTGAGCAGTTTCACGACGTCGAGATCGTCGAGATTGGCCAGATGCCAGCTGGCCTGTGCAAAAAGAAAGTCTCCGGCGAGAACAGCGACCCTGGCATCGAAGCGGCTGTGGACGGTGGCCACACCACGCCGCGTGGACGCTTCATCCACGACATCGTCATGCACCAGTGACGCGGTGTGGATCATCTCGGTGATCTCCGCCAGTCGGCGATGGCGGGGGGACAACTCGCCACCGGCCGCCAGAGAACGCGAGATCAGCAACACGATCCCAGGCCGGAGTCGCTTGCCTCCCGCACTGAAGAGATGTTCTGCAGCAGCCTGAAGAATCGGATGACCGGCTCCGATCAGACTGCGCAGGTCTCCGAGCAGGGTCTCGAGATCCTTCTCGACCGGTTCCAGCAGCTCGGTGACGGTGATCATGAAACCCCTCGGCGCCGAGATCCTAGTGGCCCTTCTCTCGGGACCGCAGCACGACCTCATGGACCAGAGGCCGCTCTCCAAGCCAGGGAGCGGCACGATCCGCGAAACCCTCGCCATCCGCCGTGACGCAGAAGCGGCAGCGTTCCAAAGCCGATCGGCCTGAGCTCAGCGGTTGCGCCGTCCCGAGGACGGCATCGAGTTCCCGGGCCACCCCCACCGCAGGATCGATCAGCTCGACGGTCTCCGGCAGCAGCTCCGTCAGCAGCGGTGCCAGCAGGGGGTAGTGGGTGCAGCCCAGCACGATCGAGTCAACGGAGGCCTCCAGCAGCGGAGCGAGATAGGTCTCGGCGGCCTCTCTGAGCTCAGTGCAGGCAAAGTCCCCCCGTTCGATCAACGGCACGAAGGAGGGGCAGGCCTGCTCCACCACCAGCGTGCCCGGACGCGTCGCCTCGATGCAGCTGCGGTAGACGCCGGAGGCCGCCGTTGCAGCGGTTGCCAGCACGCCCACCCGGGAGGTCCGCACCATGGAGGACGCCGCTTCAATCAACCCGATCACCGGTCCCGCCGCGACCGCTTCCGCCACATCCTTCGCCAGGGCATTGGTGGTGTTGCAGGCCATCACCACCGTTGAGACCTGTTGATCCCGCAGCCATCCCACCACTTCAGCGGCGATCTGGCGGAGCTCCTGGACGTCACGACCGCCGTAGGGAACACGGGCCGTATCTCCCAGATAGATGCAGCTGACGGCACCGTGGCGTTCAAGCACCCGCCTCAGCACCGTGAGACCTCCAAGGCCACTGTCGAACAGACCGAGCAGCGGCTTCATCGCACCTCCCGGTTGAGGTAGTTGAGAATCCCTGCCGCCAGAGCCAGAGACAGGCGTCGTCGATGGGCCGCCTGGGCGAGCCGCGGAGCATCGATCTCACCGGTGACGAAACCCATCTCCACCAGGGCGGAGGGCATCGTGGAACGCCGGATCACGAAGAAACGTCCCCGACGCACGCCCCGGTCGGGAGTGCCTGGAGAGACATCCATCATCTGCTGCTGCAGGTAGCCAGCCAGACGTCCGGAACGGGGATCTGAAAAGAAAAACGTCTCGATCCCGTTCACGTCGGGACGATCCATGCTGAGGGCATTCGCATGGATGCTGACCAGCACGTTCGCGGCGGAGCGATTGGCGAGGTGAACCCTGGGAGGGAGATCCACATCCACTTCGGAACTGCGGGTCAGCCGAACATCGACACCTCTTGCCCGCAGCAGAGCTGCCACCTGCAACGAGACATCCAGCACCACATCCGTCTCCCGCAGACCGCCAATGCCGACGGCACCGGGATCAGGCCCCCCGTGACCTGGATCAATCACCACCCGGTAGCGGTTGAGGGGAACCATCGGCAGACCTGAGGGATCAACCGGCGTCCTGCTGGGCGCGAAGCGTCCGGTGGGTCTCCAGGCCGTGGCCCGACCACTGAGATCTCCCTCCCCCAGATCAGCCAGACCCTGGGTGGGCAAGCCGGTGAAGGCCAGCTCCCAGCGATCCGGAGCAGTACCTCGCAACTGGAGCTGAGCTGGATCGAGCTCCACACCTGGGCGGAATTCGATCACCAGCCGCGTTGCACCGGACCGTGGTTTTCCAAGACGGATCTCCTTGACGGCGCCACGACCGAGCAGCTTGCGCGGGAAGCGAAGCTCACCGGGAAAGTCGATCCAGACCCGCGTGCCGCGGCCGTCACTCGGTTCCTGATAGAAGGCCTCCAGCCGTGCATTGCGAGCGGTGCGCAGCTGCAGCGTGCCTCGCTCGGTGAATGCCCAGGCGGACAAGGCGCTGGCTGCCCTGGCCGGCAGCGACGGCAGCAGCAACGCCAACTGGAGCGCCGCTGCCACCAGGCAGGAGATTCGGCGGGATGACGCCGCTGCCATCGGACTCAGAACAGAGCTGGCTGACGATGACGCAGGCTCGGCATCTGCGCACGGATGTGTCCGACGTGGGCGGAGTTGACCGGAGCGACGGCGGCTCCGGGCTGGACACCGGCATCAGCAAGCACCGTTCCCCAGGGGTCGATGACCATGGCGTGACCATGGCTCTGACGCCGCCCGTAGTGAAGTCCGGTCTGAGCCGGAGCCAGCACATAGGCCGTGTTTTCGATCGCACGGGCCTGGAGCAGTACCTGCCAGTGGTCCTTGCCGGTGAAGGCCGTGAAGGCGGCGGGGATCATCAGCAGGTCGGCGCCGGCATCGGCGAGGTGGCGATAGAGCTCAGGGAAGCGCACGTCGTAACAGATGGACACCCCCAGCCGACAGAGACCGGGCACGTCCACCACTGGAGGTCGTTCCCCTCCGGCATCAACCGTCGCCGACTCCCGGTAGGTGTTGCCGTCCGGAAGATCGACGTCAAACAGATGGATCTTGTCGTACCTCGCCAGGAGCTGGCCGTCACGATCCACCAGCTCAGCCCGGTTCAGGGTGCGCTGCCCATCGCCGACCGGGACCGGGAAGCCCCCTCCCAGCAGCGTCACCTGATAGCGACGCGCCATGGTCACCAGAAACCGGCTGCACTGCTCCGCCAGGGTCGGTGCCAACTCGAGACGGCGGGCATCGTCCCCCATGAACGCGAAGTTCTCCGGAAGACCCACCAGCTCGGCACCGCGTCGTGCTGCCAGATCGATCTGCTCCTCGGCCGCCGTGAAATTGGCCTCCGGGTCCTGACTGCTCGTGAGCTGCACGGCAGCCGCCAGGAAATCGTTCACGATCCCACCTCTGTGAGCGCGACTTTAGAGCCGCTCATGCGGCCTTCAGAACGCCTGGTTCGATCTGAGTCGGAACGACGCTGATCTGGTCGAGACCAGCGCAGCAGCGGAAATCGGCATCGTGGTCGCCGAGACCGATCAGGCGCTGACCATGGCTCGCGATGCGCAGGCAGGCTTCCGGGTCTTGCCTCCAGTTCTGCCAGAGGGCGATGGCAGCGGAGAGCTCATCGTTGGCGATCACGGTGGCTGCCGGGTCCCGTTCCGTCAGAAGGGCACCAAGGGCTCCTGCCGCCAGGGAATCCTCCAGGGAGTACGAGCCCTCCCAGCCGCTGCCCACAATCGCAACCGAAGCGGGCCGCTTCTCCAACAGCCGCTCTGCCACCGCTTCGCGGTTGGGCAGAGCAGCCGTGACCAGCAAGGGGACATCGCGGACGCGATCCAGAGCCCGCGTGCCGTTTGTGGTGCTCATGAACAGACGCTTGCCGGCCACCGTCTCGGGCAGCACGGCCACGGGTGAATTCCCGAGATCGAAGCCAGGCAGTGTCTGCCCGCCGCGCTCTCCCACCCGCAGTCGGGAGGATTCGGGCCAGAGGTCGGCCGCCTGACGGAGATCCTCGAGGTCCGCGAAGGCCTGCACCGCTTCAGCACCGTTCTGGAGAGCCCAGGCGATGGTGGTGGTGGCCCGGAGAACATCGATCACGACCGCCGCCTCGGGCCGGACGTCCGCCGGCATCTCGGCAGGCACATGGAAGTAGGAGATCTGCATGGCCACGCTGGGATTCGGCGTGCGACACAGTACCGAGACCGACAGCGCAGCACCGTCGCCTTCATGCCTCTGTTCCAGACCGGCCCGGCAACCCGTGACCTGCGCGGCTTCCTTGAGCTGCTCGATCAACGCGGTCAGCTGCGTCGCATCACCGCTCCGGTGGATCCGGATCTGGAACTGGCGGCGATTGCTGACCGGGTGCTGGCCCAGGGAGGTCCGGCGCTGCTGTTCGAGAACGTGATCGGCTCCTCCATGCCTGTGGCGGTGAACACGCTCGGGACCGTCGAACGGGTGGTGTGGAGCATGGGTCTTGAGCGGGCCGAGCAGCTCGAGGAACTCGGGGAACGGCTCGCCCTGTTGCAGCAACCCAGACCACCCAAAGGCCTTGGGGAAACCAAACGCTTCGCCAGGGTGTTCTGGGATCTGGTGAAGGCTCGTCCGGATCGGGATCTGATGCCGCCCTGCCGGCAGCAGGTCTTCCAGGGCGACGCGGTGAATCTCGACAGCATCCCGCTGATCCGCCCCTGGCCCGGAGATGCCGGTGGGGTGATCACCCTCGGGCTGGTGATCACCAAGGACCCTGAGACAGGTGTGCCGAATGTGGGCGTCTACCGCCTTCAGAAGCAGTCGGTGAACTCCATGACGGTGCACTGGCTGAGCGTGCGCGGTGGGGCTCGCCATCTGCGCAAGGCCGCCGCGATGGGCAGGAAGCTTGAAGTGGCTGTGGCCATCGGCGTCCACCCCCTGCTGGTGATGGCAGCGGCCACACCGATCCCTGTGCAGCTGAGCGAATGGCTGTTCGCGGGGATCTATGCCGGTGAAGGCGTCCGGCTGACCCCCTGCAAGACGATCGACCTTCAGGTGCCCAGCCACAGCGAGGTGGTGCTGGAGGGAACGATCACCCCCGGGGAGGTGCTGCCGGACGGCCCCTTCGGCGATCACATGGGGTTCTACGGGGGCGTGGAGGACTCCCCTTTGGTGCGCTTCCACTGCATGACGCAGCGACGGGATCCCGTCTTCCTCACCACCTTCAGCGGCCGTCCTCCCAAGGAGGAAGCGATGCTCGCCATCGCCCTGAACCGGATCTACACACCGATCCTGCGCCAGCAGATCCCGGAGATCACCGATTTCTTCCTGCCGATGGAGGCGCTCAGCTACAAGCTGGCGGTGCTCTCCATCGACAAGGCCTATCCAGGCCAGGCCAAACGCGCGGCCATGGCCTTCTGGAGCGCATTGCCTCAGTTCACTTACACGAAGTTCGTGGTGGTGGTGGATCGACACATCAATGTGCGCGACCCGCGCCAGGTGGTCTGGGCGATCGCAGCTCAGGTCGACCCTCAGCGTGATCTGTTCACCCTTGCGGACACCCCCTTCGACAGCCTGGATTTCGCCAGCGAACAGCTGGGGCTGGGGGGACGTCTGGCCATCGATGCCACCACCAAGGTCGGACCGGAGAAGAATCACGACTGGGGGGAACCGCTCAGCCGTCCGGCATCGCTGGAGCAGCGGGTCTCGGAGCGATGGCACGAGCTGGGACTCGATGACCTGGGGCAGTCCGAACCGGATCCGAGCCTGTTCGGCTATGCCCTGGATCGATTGATGCAGCGGCTCAGCATCGCCCCATAGGATCAACGGTCGCTGTTTCCCCGAAGTCTTGAGCGCGACCGGCAGCCCGTCCACCCCCCGTGTGCTGCCGGCTGGAGGCAGCCTCTCCGGCCGGGTGACGGTGCCCGGGGACAAGTCCATCTCTCACCGCTCACTGCTGTTCGGGGCCATTGCCGAAGGCACGACAACCATCGAAGGACTGCTGCCGGCCGAGGACCCGCTGAGCACCGCAGCCTGCCTGCGGGCCATGGGAGTCGCCATCAGTCCGATCACCCCTGGCGCCACCGTCACGGTGCAGGGAGTCGGCCTCGAAGGCCTTCAGGAGCCGTCGGTGATCCTCGACTGCGGCAATTCCGGCACCAGCATGCGGCTGATGCTCGGACTGCTGGCCGGTCGGAGCGGTCGGCATTTCATCCTGGATGGCGATGCCTCACTGCGGCGTCGCCCGATGCGACGGGTGGGCCAGCCCCTCTCGGCCATGGGCGCTGAGGTGCGAGGACGTGACAGCGGCAATCTCGCTCCCCTGGCCGTGCAGGGACGACAGCTGAAAGGCACGGTGATCGGCACGCCAGTCGCCAGCGCTCAGGTGAAATCCGCTCTGCTGCTGGCCGCTCTGACCGCGGACGGTCCGACCACGGTGATCGAACCGGCCCAGTCGAGAGATCACAGCGAACGCATGCTGCGGGCCTTCGGTGCCGATCTCGAGGTGGATGGGGAAATGGGACGGCACATCACGGTCAGGCCCGGTGCCAATTTGCGGGGCCAGTCAGTGGTGGTGCCGGGAGACATCAGCTCGGCCGCGTTCTGGCTGGTGGCTGGGTCGCTTGTGCCCGGTGCCGATCTCACCATCGAGAATGTCGGGCTCAATCCGACGCGCACCGGCATCCTCGAGGTTCTGGAACAGATGCAGGCCCGCATCGAGGTGCTCAACCGCCGGGATGTGGCGGGTGAACCGGTCGGCGATCTCAGAGTGCGTCAGGCGCCGCTCCAGCCCTTTGAATTCGGGGAATCGATCATGCCGCGACTGGTGGACGAGGTGCCGATCCTCAGCGTCGCCGCCTGCTTCTGCGCCGGCGAAAGCCGCATCAGCGGAGCCTCGGAACTGCGGGTGAAGGAAACCGACCGGCTGGCGGTGATGGCCAGACAGCTGAGAGCGATGGGAGCGGACATCGACGAACATGAGGACGGCATGACCATTCGCGGAGGCCGTCCTCTGCAGGGCACCGCTCTCGACAGTGAGACCGATCACAGAGTGGCGATGAGCCTGGCGGTGGCAGCCATGCTGGCGAGCGGAGACTCAACCCTGGCCCGGAGTGAAGCCGCGGCCGTGTCCTACCCGACCTTCTGGGACGACCTTGCCCGACTGCGCAGCTGACCTCGGAGAACTGCACGCCTATCCCACGGCGGACGGCAGCTTCAGCCTGCAGAGCGACCGTTTCGGCGAGGCCTTTCACAACTCAGCAGGAGCCCGCAACGAAGCCCAGGCGAAATTCGCCTTGCCGGCTCAGCTCGAGCGATTCCGAGAGGGGACACCGCTCCGAGTGCTCGATGTCTGCGTCGGTCTCGGCTACAACAGCGCCGTGGTGCTGGAAGCGCTGCCGACACCACCTCCTGAGCTGGAGTGGTGTGGGCTGGAACTGGACCATCGCCCTCTGGATCTGGCCCTGGCCCGGCAGGACTTCCGCAGCAGCTGGTCGGCATCCGTCCTTCAGGTGCTGGAGCAGATCCGCGATCACGGCAGTTGGCGTCAAGGAGGCAGCAACGGCAGGCTGCTCTGGGGAGACGCCCGGACCATGCTGGGCCAGATCCCCGGCAGACAGAGCTTCGATCTCATCCTTCAGGACGCCTTCTCACCCCAGCGCTGTCCGGAGCTGTGGAGTGAGGAGTTCCTGGCTGGCCTGGCCGGGCGTCTGGCTGCCGGCGGACGTCTGCTCACCTACAGCCGATCGGCGGCGGTGCGGGCCAGCCTGCGACGGAACGGTCTGATGCTGTTCTCGCTGCTGCCGGCCCCGGGCGAACGGCCGGGCTGGAGCAGCGGCACGATGGCCGTGCGCCCGGGAGCGCCGATTCCTGATGGGGGGCCGGGCTGGAGAGCTCTGTCGCTGATGGAGGAAGAGCATCTCCACACCCGCGCCGCCGTGCCCTTCCGGGATCCCAGCGGCACCGACGACAGCGCTGCCATCCTGCGGCGCCGGAGCATGGAACAGGACGGATGCAGCCTCGAGCCGACCAACGCCTGGCAGCGGCGCTGGCGGCAGGACTCCACCGGCTGATCCCGGTAGATTCCGGCCGTTTCGATCACGCCCGACATGCTTGCCGTTGCTGTTCTGGCCGCTGGAAAGGGCACTCGCATGAAGAGCGCTCTGCCGAAGGTTCTGCAGCCTCTGGCGGGAGCCACCCTGGTGGAGCGGGTTCTGGCCAGTGCCCGGACGCTGCAGCCCGAACGACGGCTGTTGATCGTGGGTCACCAGGCTGAACGGGTGGAGGAGAAGCTGAGCCCGATCGGCGGTCTGGAGTTCGTTCTGCAGCAACCCCAGAACGGCACAGGTCACGCCGTGCAGCAGCTGCTGCCGGTGCTGAAGGGCTTCGAAGGGGAACTGCTGGTGCTCAACGGCGATGTACCGCTGCTACGCCCGGAAACGATCGAGTCCCTGGTGAACGGTCATCGGAACAGCGGCGCCGACGTCACGCTTCTGACGGCTCGGCTTTCGGATCCCACCGGCTACGGCCGCGTCTTCGCTGATGAAACGGGACAGGTCAGCGGCATCATCGAGCATCGCGACTGCACTGAGGAGCAGCGCAGCAACACCCTCACCAAC
This sequence comes from Synechococcus sp. KORDI-49, assembly GCF_000737575.1. NCBI lineage: Bacteria > Bacillati > Cyanobacteriota > Cyanophyceae > Synechococcales > Synechococcaceae > Synechococcus > Synechococcus sp. KORDI-49. Next base: position 533,051 of record NZ_CP006270.1, read on the forward strand.
GCAGGCATCTACTGCTTCAACTGGCAAGCGCTGGAGGGGGTGCTGCCGCAGCTGAGCACCGATAACGACCAGGGAGAGCTGTACCTGACCGACACCGTGGCGATGCTGCCACGGGCCATGCATTTGGAAGTGGCGGATCCCGATGAAGTGAACGGCATCAACAACCGCAGACAGCTGGCGCAGTGCGAAGCGGTGCTTCAACAGCGGCTCAGGGAGCACTGGATGGCGGAGGGGGTCACCTTCGTCGATCCGGACAGCTGCACCCTGAGTGAGGACTGCCGGTTCGGGAGAGATGTGGTGATCGAACCCCAGACCCATCTGAGGGGATCCTGCCGAATCGGAGACAACTGCCGTCTGGGACCAGGTTCGCTGCTGGAGAATGCCGATCTCGGAGACGCCGTGACCGTTCTGCATTCGGTGGTGCGAGAGGCGACCGTGGCGGACGACGTCAGCATCGGCCCGTTCGCCCATCTCCGACCGGCGGCTGAGATCGGCAAGGGCTGCCGCATCGGCAACTTCGTTGAGGTGAAGAAGAGTCAGATCGGAGCTGGCAGCAAGGTGAATCACCTCAGCTACATCGGCGACGCGAGCCTTGGCGACAACGTCAACGTTGGGGCCGGCACGATCACCGCCAACTACGACGGCGTTCGGAAGCACCGCACGGTGATCGGCGACGGCAGCAAGACCGGGGCCAATTCCGTGCTGGTGGCTCCGTTGTCTCTGGGGAAGGAGGTGACGGTCGCAGCCGGTTCGACTATCACCAAGGATGTGTCGGATGGTGCCCTCGCCATCGGACGCTCCCGCCAGATGAACAAGGAGGGCTGGAGCCGCAGCTCCGGAGACTGACTCCACACCATCCACATGCCTTCGACCCTGGTTCTGAACGCCGATTCCAGCGTCTGTCCCGCGCTCGGGACCTGGATCGGCAACAACGCCGAGCTGCTGAAAGGGTTTTCGTTGCTCATCGCCGAGGACGTGCTGGCGGAACTGTCCAAGCGCAACACCCTGGGCCAGCTCTCGATCACCTCCTGCCGAGGCATCCGCAGCGGCGGTGACATCGAGATGGCCGCCACGATCCTGAAGGGAGAGATCAGCGGACTGATCCACTTCCCCTCGCCCACGGGCGAGCGGGCCGGAGATGTGCTGTCGGAACCCCTGGTGCGTGCAGCCCTGCTCAATGATCTGCCGATCGCCCTGAATCCCGCCTCCGCTTCCGCACTGGTGCGGGGCATCAAGGGCAGCCGGCGGGGCTATCTGATCTTCAATCCCGTGGCCGGCCAGGGGGACCCCGTCAGCGAACTGGCCGAGATCCGCAGTTATCTCGAACCCCAGATCATGCTTCAGATCTGGATGACCCAACCCAATCTCGACCCCGCCCAGCAGGCCAGGGAACTGATCCAGGAGATCAAGGCCTTCGAGCAGCAGGGGGAAGGCGAATCGCTGATCATCGCTTCCGGAGGTGACGGAACCGTCGGAGCCGTCGCCAGTGCTCTGGCGGACAGTGACATCCCCCTCGGCATCATTCCCCGTGGAACGGCGAACGCCTTCTCAGTCGCCCTCGGCATCCCAACGGGAGTGAAGGCCGCCTGCACCAATCTGCTGCTGGGCAACACACGCCTGGTGGACGTCGCCATGTGCAACGACCAGCCGATGATCCTGCTCTCCGGCCTCGGATTCGAGGCGGGAATGGTGAACAAGGCAAGCCGTGAACTGAAGAACATCCTCGGGCCGATGGCCTACATCTTCTCGGGAGCGCGTCAGCTGGTGGACCAGCAGCCGTTCAAGGCGACCTTACGGATCGACGGCGAGGAATATCACCTCGAAGCCAGTGCCATCACCGTGGCCAACGCCGCACCCGCGACCTCCGTGATGGCCCAGGGCTTCGGCCAGGTGATCCCCGACGACGGTCTTCTCGAGGTGATCGTCGCCTCCCCGAAAGACCGCATCAGTGGGTTTTCGGTTCTGTCGAGCCTGGCCTGGTCGGCGATCGTCAGCAACACCGCCAACCACGACAACATCGCCTGTTTCCGGACCCGCCAGATCGAGGTTGAACTGGAGGAGACTCAGAAGCTGGTGGTGGATGGGGAGATTCTTGACGCCGACAAGATGACGGTGTCCGTCAAACCGGGAGCCCTGCAGGTGGTGGCTCCGATCCGCCTGAAACCTTGAACCTCGCCAGCGACCCCACCATCCAGCGCAAGATCACCCGGATGGCGGAGCGGGTGCGCTGGAAACAGCCGGCGCTGACCAGCCGGGGCATCGACCAGACACGCCTGGTGCTCGAGCCGGATGGGGATCAGCCCGGACAAGAGGACCCGTTCCACTTTCTGGTGCTCGGGGACAGCGGCACCGGCCGTCACCGCTTCCACAGCCCTCCGAGGCGGATCGCCGAACGGCTGCTACCCCACAAGCCGGATGCGGCCTTTCTGCTTCACACAGGTGATGTGGTCTATCTGGTGGGAGCAGCGGATCAGTACCGCGACAATTTTCTGCGCCCCTATCGGGAATGGCTCCAGGACGGAGAGCAATGGTCCAGCCTGAGCCATGAGGGGATGGTGTTCAACCAGCCGTTCCTCCCGGTTCCCGGCAATCACGACTACTACGACCTCTCCTTCCCTGTGGCGCTGGTGGCAGGTCTGACCCTGCCCCTGCGCCGTCATCTGCAGTGGTTCCACGATGTCGACGCCGGCTGGCGCGGCTCAGGCCAGGGAGAGGTCTATGCCCAGGCGTTCATGGATGTGCTCCACCAGCTGCCTCCCTCCCGACTCGAGCAGCATCTCGAGACCCACTACGACGCCGTGTGGGACGGACATCGCTGCCTCCACTACCGGCCGGGACGGCTCACCCGCCTGCCAAACCGTTATTACCGATTCCGCCATGCAGGGGTCGACGTCTTCGCGATCGACTCCAACACGCTGATCTCGCCCGTGGCGCCATCGCAGGATCGCCGCAGCCTGCAACAGGAGCTGCAGGCCTGCGAACACCAACAGAATCACGTCTACCAGTCTCTGGCCAGTGGTGGTGTTGATGAGGAGAGCCGCGATGCTCTGCTCGATGAACTGGAGACACTCCAGGAGTCGATTCTGGATCTGCGCCGCCGGATCGGGCAGGGGGCGACCGTGGACGAAGCCCAGCTGAAGTGGCTGAAGGACGGCTTGATCGCCTCGCATCGGGACCCGACGGTGCGGGGAAGAATCCTGACCATGCACCACCCTCCGTACGTCACCGAAGCGACCAAGTGGACCCAGGCCGACACCATGGCGATCCGCCTGCGGCTCCGGCAGGTGCTGGATGGCGTCGCCGCATCGCTGGGCGACACCATGGCCGCAGCGGCTCCTGTGGACCTGGTGCTCAGCGGTCACGCCCACTGCCTGGAGGTGCTGCGCACCCACGACACCGGCCACGCGGACAGTGGAATCCACTGGGTCATCTGCGGCGGCAGCGGCTATGGCCTGCGCAGTCAGCGCCGCGAGGGAGCACGACTGATGGAAATGAATGACGACGGCAGCGAGAAGCACGTAGCCAGCAGCGATCTCTACATCGGAAAGGATTGGCCGCCGGCGGAAGGACGCCATGCCTACAGCGGTCTGCGGGTGGACATCGCGGCAGGACGTCCGCTGACGATCCGACTGACCCCGCTGGTGTCCTGCAGGGCTGATCGAGGCTGGAGCGATCAGGTCCTCGAGACGATCACCCTTTCAGGCCCGTCACACCGAAGGCAGTAACGGCAGCAGACGTTCCAGGGCGACACCGCGGCTGGCCTTCAGCAGCACCACATCACCGGATTGGAGCCAATGCCGCAACGGCTCGGCGGCAGCGTCCGGCCTCGACACCACCGCAAGGCGATCAAGCGATGCTGCGGCCGCTGCCATGGCGGCGGCCTCGGGATCTGCCGCGACAACCACGAGTCCGTCCAGTTTCAGCTCCGCAGCCCGGGCTGCCACAGCGGCATGAAGCTCAACACTGCGGTCACCGAGTTCCAGCATCGTTCCCAGCACGGCGAAGCGACGGCCGGGCTGAACGGCCAGCAACTCAAGAGCGGCCAGGACAGCCTCCGGCGAAGCGTTGTAGGACTCATCGAGAACCGTGAGCCCGCCCTGACGCAGACGCCGATTGCGGCCGCCGGGAACGCTCACTTGCAGATCCTCCAGAGCCTCATCGGCAACACCCAGCTCCCGGGCCACAGCGACGGCGAGCAGCAGGTTGCGGGCGTTGTGGCGCCCCTGCAGCGGCAGAGACAGGGAATGGCCGTCAAACATCAGGTGCTCCGCGGAGACCTCACCGGTCAGATCAGCTGCCGCCGTGGCATCCCCCTCCAGGCGGACCCGCAGCACACGGCCTGTCCAGACCTCAGCCAGCGCCGTTTCCAGAAGAGGATCCCCAGCGGGAATCACGACGACGCCATCGGGATGGAGGGCGGCCGTGATCTCGCACTTGGCGGCAGCAATGGCCTCACGACTGCCGAGACGTCCGATGTGGGCCGTGCCGATGTTCGTGATCACCGCGAGACCAGGCTCGGCGCATCGCGACAGACGTGCGATCTCCCCAGGCCCACGCATGCCCATCTCCACCACGACAGCGCCGTGGGCTGCCGTGGTCTCCAGCAGCGTCAGCGGTACGCCGATGTCGTTGTTGTTGTTGCCTTCACTGGCCATCACCGGCCCCAGGGACGACAGCGTCGCCCGGATCAGTTCGCGGGTGGTGGTCTTGCCCGCGGAACCCGTCACCGCCACCACCGGCAGGTCCAGGGCAAGACGATGCTGACGGGCCAGCTGCTGGTAGGCATCGAGAGTGTCATCGACACGCCAGTGCAGCAGTCCCTCAGGCAGGGGCTGATTCCAGCTTCTGGACACCACGGCGGCCTGAGCTCCGCTGGCACTGATCTGCTCCAGAAACGCATGGCCATCGAAACGTTCTCCCACCAGGGGAACGAAGAACCCGCCGGTCTGCATCCGGCGGCTGTCCGTGACGATCGAGCCAACCGTCTGCTGCGGGTCCAGGGATGCCCCCCGAGGCTGTCCCCAGAGATCGATCAACTGCTGAATCCGCAGAGTCATGCCGAGGCGGGGATGTCGTAGAGGATCATGCCGACGCCAACCCGGGCTGAGCGCCCGAGGAGACGGTCTTCCGCATCGACCAGACGCAGCTGCTCGTAGCCCAGCTCATTGCTGCGTTGCTGCCAGTCCTCTGCCAGCTGCTTTCGCATGGCCAGAGGCACGGCAGACCAGCGATCGGACAGCTCCAGCACTAGCTGGAGCGCCTGCCCATCCGGTCGGGCCGAGACCAGCAGCTGGCTGGGGGCGTCCGGTCCCAGCAGAAGCTCAAGCAGTGGATCCAGAGACGGCACAACAGGAGGCTTTTCAGTAACGCTCTCCGCCGGCGGCGCGACGGGAGGCGCGGTGAGTGAGGGGGGTGAGGGGGGTGCTGAGGGGGGTGCTGAGGGGGGTGCTGAGGGGGGTGCTGAGGGGATCTCGCTGGACGGAACCGCTCTCGGATCAGGCGGGGGATTGCCGGCAAGGCTGCGCGTGAAACGCCCGGGCAGCAGCAGCACCAACCCCAACAGCAGCACCAGAAGGAGCGGCCAGAACCAGGGGGCCAACTCCTGAGGCCAGAAGCCGGGAACGGACAGATCGCCCTCTCGATTACGACGCCAGACCTCCTGAAGCCGCAACCTCAGATCCGCCGCCATCGACCGCAGGTTGCGGGCGAACTCACGCCATGGACTGACGTAGGGGGCCGGCAGATTGGGCAAGATCAGCTGCGACGGCCGAACAGCCGGTTGAGCGGGTTACGCGGCTGCTCCGATGGAGACTCTGCTGCTGGTGCCAGTTCCGCTGGCGCCGGATCCTTCTGAGGTGCGCTCTTGTCTGCGGCGCTCCGGGACGGATCGGCATCCTGTCCCAGGGACAACTGCTCCACCATCGCCGCATCCGGAGTGGGGGTCTTGATACCGCACACATCGCGGTACATCGCGTCGTACTGCACAGCGGAACGATCCCAGCTGTAGTCCTGGGTCATGCCGCGGATCTGCAGCTGGTTCCAGCTGCTGCGATGGCGGTAGGCCTCCCAGGTCCGCACCAGTGCTGTGTAGAAGTCGACCGGTTCGAAACGATCGAAACAGAAGCCGGTGCCGGCGTCAGCTGCCGGGTCATGGGGGGGAACCGTATCCACCAGACCACCCACCTTGCGCACCACCGGAACGGAGCCATAGCGCATGGCATAGAGCTGACTGATGCCGCAGGGCTCAAAGCGGCTCGGCATCAGGAAGGAATCGCTGCCGGCGTAGATGAGCCGCGAGAGATCGTCGTCATACGTGAGGAAGACAGCGCAGCGACCGGGATGACGGGAGGCCAGCTGCCACAGGCCTGATTCCAGCCCCCGGTCGCCGGTGCCGAGCACCACGATCTGGGAATCGGTGTAAGCCAGCAGGCGATCGGCGACCTGAAGCAGCAGATCGACCCCCTTCTGATCGACCAGGCGACTCACCATGCCGAGCACAAAGGCGTTGTCACGCACTTCCAGCCCCATGCGCTCCTGGAGAACGCGCTTGCATTCCGCCTTGCCGGAGAGATCCTCGGCGCTGTAGTTGGCGGGAAGAGCCCTGTCCGTGGCGGGATCCCAGGCTTTGAGATCGATTCCGTTGAGGATGCCGCGCAGTTTGCCGGAGACGAAATTCAGCAGTCCGTCGAGTCTCTCGCCGTATTCGGCCGTGCGGATCTCCTGGGCATAGGTCGGAGAGACCGCATTCACACGATCGGCATAGAGCAGCGCCGCTGCCATCGTGTGATCTCCCTGCATGTACCAGGGGCACCAGGTGATGCGATCCAGCTTCCAGCGCCAGGGTCCCTGGTACTTGAGGTTGTGGATCGTGAAGACCGTGCTGATCTCCGGGTCCTGGTGCATCCACACCGGAATCATGCCGGTGTGCCAGTCATGGCAGTGAAGCACCTGAGGCTTCCAGACATTCCAGGCGAACTCGGCGGCAGCGCTGGCGAAGAAGGTGAATCGCCAGTCTTCATCCTCACCGCCGTAGATCCGCTCGGGATCGAACACGGGATGCCCCACCAGATAGATGGTCAGGCCGTTGGAGGGATGGCGGGTTTCGTAGACAGCGAACTCGGTGCCCATCGTCTGGGCGCGCCAGATCGGCTCATCCGGGATCGCGAGCTTGCTCCAGAGCTTCCCGTAGCCCGGAATGATCAGCCGCACATCGTGCCCGAGTCGGGTCAGAGCCGGGGGCAGCGAACCGACGACATCGCCCATCCCGCCCACCTTGATCATCGGGGCGCATTCGGCGGCGGCGAACAGGATGCGCATCGATGGACTTCCGACTTGGCGCGGCGACTTTAGGGGCAACCCCGGCCCGCGCTGCATGCTCCGGCCGTCACGGCAGCACCGTCACCGGTGTTCCGAGATTCACCTGCCGGTAGAGGGATCGCACATCTTCGTTGTACAGACGCACACAGCCATGGGAGATCGCACGCCCCACGGTCCAGCGATGCGGGGTGCCGTGAAAACCGGTGGTGGTGCAACCCTCGATCGTGATCCAGGTTTCACCGTCGTGGGCATCACGCCCGAGGCAATCGCGATGGAAGGCGATCCAGTGGCTGCCGAGGGGATTATCAGGCCCCTGCTCCTCCACGCGCTCTCCGGTGACCGGATGAACCCAGATCGGTTGGTCGATCTTCTCCATCACCCGGAAGCGACCGGTGGGGGTCTCCCAGCCGGGCATACCGACAGCCACGGGGAAGGCGCTGCGCAAACCGCCGTTCTCGAGGAGCAGCAGCCGACGGCGACCGCGCAGCATCACGATGTGACGCTCCTTTTTCTGCAGCAGATCCGAAGGCAGTGATGCCAGTGCCGCCATGACCGAATCCATCGACGCTGACCGCAGCAGCGGAGCCGGATCCGGGGGCGTCAGTGGAAGCATCGACGTCAGGGTAACCAGCCAGTCCCGGAAAAATCAGGGGGGCGTTTGCCGAGGAACGCATCACGCCCCTCCTGCGCTTCATCGGTCCGGTAGAAGAGGTGGGTGGCCTGTCCGGCCAGCTCCTGGATGCCGGCCAGCCCATCGGTTTCGGCGTTGAAGGCGGCCTTGAGACAACGAATCGCCGTGGGACTGTGCTGCAGCACCTCCCGGGCCCAGCGCGCCCCTTCCGCCTCCAGCTCCTCCAGAGGCACCACAGCATTCACCAGCCCCATCCTCAGGGCTTCTTCAGCGCCGTAGCGACGACAGAGGAACCAGATCTCGCGCGCTTTGCGCTGGCCGACCACCCGGGCCAGAAAGCCGGCGCCGTAACCGCCGTCGAAGCTGCCCACCTTTGGACCGGTCTGCCCGAAAACGGCGTTGTCAGCAGCCAGGCTGAGATCGCACAGCAGATGCAGCACCTGACCGCCCCCCATGGCATACCCGGCTACCAGGGCGATCACCACCTTCGGCAGGCTGCGGATGATCCGCTGGAGATCGAGCACATTCAGTCGCGGAAGGCCGTCCTCCCCCACGTAACCGCCGTCGCCGCGCACGCTCTGGTCACCGCCGGCGCAGAAGGCGTGGACCCCGTCCTGGGACGGCCCCGCTCCTGTGAACAGCACCACGCCGATCTCCCGCTCATCGCGGACACGACTGAAGGCATCGCAGAGCTCCACCACCGTCTGCGGCCGGAAGGCATTGCGTTTGGCCGGCCGGTTGATGGCGATGCGGGCGATGCCTTCATCGCAGCGGTCGACAAGGATGTCCGTGTAGGTGCCCCAGGGCTGCCACGCGACGATCGATTCACCGGGAAGAACCCGCCGCGCCAGGGACATCGGCTTCAGAGCGTCATCGCCTCATTCTGAGCAGCGGAGTGCAGCTGTTGGCGCAGAACCGCATCGCCGCGTCGATCCGTGCAGGCCCGCAGCAGCGCGGGGCCCTGTTGCGCCAGACCCCAGTCCAGGGCGTCATGCAGATCCTCCAGACAGCTGAGAGCCCGCCCGGGAATGCCATGGGCCGCAGCCAGTGCCAGCGGATCGACCCGCTGTGGCATGGCGAACAGCTGATCGAATCGCTCCTCGCCCTGCTGCTGGATGTCCAGCTGCTGGAAAATTCCACCGCCGCCGTTGTCGATGAGGATCACCAGCAACGGTGGCCCGTCAGGACCGCCGTGAAGCCAGCCGTTGGCGTCGTGCAGCAGGGCCAGATCACCCGTGAGCAGCACCATTGGTCCCAGCGACCAGGCCAGTCCCATGGCCAGCGACAGGGTGCCGTCGATGCCGGAAGCACCGCGGAAGCTGAAACATCGGCGATCAGCCCCACCCTTACCGCTCCACAGCATCCAGTCCCGGACGGGGGAGCTGGCCGCCAGCATCACAGGCAGACCGCTGGGCAGCAGCTGACCCAGGGCGCGGGCGAGCGCGGGCTCAGTCACAGCCCCCCTGCAGGGAAGAAGCTCATCCAGCAGGGCGCCGAGACGATGGTCCGGCTCCGCCCAGGCGGTGCTCAGACCAGCCCGTCCGGGGGACTGCTGAGCCAGCCAGGCCTCCATCCCCCCGCTCCACGGCGCGGCTCGGCCGAGCGGGTCGAGCGGACGGGCATCGCCTTCACTGATCAGCACCTGAGGCCCCCTGGCGGCAGCAAGCCAGCGTTCCAGCGCCCGACTGGCAGGCATGCTTCCCAGACGCAGCACCTGCAGATCACTGCCGCCGTGGAACTGATCGAGCAGCAGCGGCCAGTGATGCACCCGACCGGGCCACTCCACCGGCAGAGCGGCCAGCGGATCGGCCAGAAGAGGCCAGCCGCTGCGCTCCAACCAATCCGCGAGCGCACCGCGATACCCCGCCAGATCGGTGCTCAGTCCCCGCCATGGTCCTGCCACCACAACGCCCGCCTTTGCGGGATCCAGGGCCGGAGCTGAGGCCTCCGGCGGATCAACGGTGGTGGTGCTTTCGGCGACGCCCACTGCAGGAGCAGAAGGGTTTCGCAACCCGCACAGCACCTGCTGCTGATCGGGGAGGGCGGCGTGGAGCGGCTCCTCGAACGGGATGTTCAGATGAACCGGACCGGGAGGTTGACCGGCCTGCCCCTGGGCATGGCGCCATCCCCGTAAAGCCAGACGATCGATGTCGGCAGCTGAAGCAGCGTGCAGACCAGTCGGGGCGATGTTGCCGACCCAGCGGCAGGCAGGATTCAGAAACTGCTCCTGGTTAACGGTCTGATTCGCTCCGCAGTTCTTGAGCCGTTCCGGTCGATCGGCCGTGAGCAGCAGCAGCGGCTGACAGCTGCGATCGGCCTCGACGGCGGCTGGCAGCAGATTGGCGACCGCTGTGCCCGAGGTGGTCACCACCGCCACGGACCTGCCGGCCGCCGTCGCCATCCCGAGGGCGAGGAAGGCTGCCGATCGCTCATCAATCGCCGTGAACAGCTGCAGCATTCCCTGCGACGCCATCAGGCCCGACGCCGTCGCCAGAGAACCGGAACGACTGCCTGGACAGAGCACCAAACGCCGCAACCCCTGACCGTGCAGGGCGCGGAGCAGGCCAAGAGCCGCTTCGAGGTTGGCGCGGGCAACCGACAGTGCAGGAGAGCACCACTGCAGGAATCCTGCTGCAGCACCATCTCATCCGTCCCTGATCCAAGCCCACCCGATGCGAGGGTGCGGCCATGAGTCCCTCCCCGTCCCCACCGGATCGCCCCCGCGAGGGTGGTTTCTGGCGCAGCCTGATCCTCTGGGCCCTCCTGGCGCTGCTGATCCGATGGCTGGTGGTCGAGCCCCGCTGGATCCCCTCCGGATCGATGCTCCCCACGTTGCAGCTGCAGGACAGAATCCTGGTGGAGAAGATCCGACCTCCCCTGGAACAGCAGCGGGGTCGGCAGCTGCCTCTGAACAGCATCGTGGTGTTCGCGCCACCTGCTCAGCTGGTGGACGCCGGGTACGACGCCTCCGCCGCGCTGATCAAGCGCTTGGTGGGGCATCCGGGCGACCAGCTGGAAGTACGCGACGGCCTCCTGATCCGCAACGGTGAGCCCGTTCCGGAGCCCTGGCTGGATGAGCCGATCACCTACGCCATGGCACCGGTGACCGTGCCGGATCATCAGCTCTGGGTGATGGGCGATAACCGCAACGCAAGCCTGGATTCCCATCTCTGGGGTCCGCTGCCGGAAGCGAACGTGATCGGCACTGCGATCTGGCGGTACTGGCCCCTGAATCGCTTCGGACCGATTCGGTTCTCCACCACCGACGGAATCGAATCGAACTCTGAGGCTGGGGTAGGGTCAGGGCCGTGATGCAGATAACACGGGATGTTTAACCCCGAGTTCCTGACCACCGATAACAACGACGGTCAAGCGGGGAACAGCCTGATCCAGTATCTGCAGGAACAGTCTCCAGACACCCTTCAGAGGGTCGCGAAATCAGCGAGCGGCGAGATCCAGGACATCATCCGCCACAACGTTCAGGGACTGCTGGGGATGCTCCCCGGCGAGCACTTTGAGGTGAAAGTCACCTCCAACAGGGAGAACCTGGCCAACATGCTGGCCTCGGCGATGATGACCGGTTACTTCCTGCGCCAGATGGAGCAGCGAAAGGAACTGGAGGAAACGCTGTTCGCCGATGATCAGATGGCGATCGAGCCCGACGACCAACTCAACCTCTGAGCTGCGGATCCGTCGGGACCACGCCGAGCTTCAGCAGACGCTGATCGATTGAGCTCAGAAACGCCCAGTTCGCATCACTGGGTGCCCAAGTGTCTGTGTTGAGCTGTGAGCAGAGCTCATCGGAGCGTTGGGGGCTGAAGGCAATCGGAGCGCTGTAGTGCGCTGGCACAAGCCACCGCATCCCATCGAGTCTCCCGATCTGCTGAAGCCATTGCAGGAAGGTCTCCAAGGCGCGCGGCAGCACGAGTCGTTCCACCACGGGCGCCACCTGAAGGAGAGGTTGATGGTCTCCGATCAGCCCCATGGCCGCGTCCTGCCAGCCCTGCCGCCATCGGAATGGATAGAGGCCGAAGTGAGCGCGGGCAGTCCGTAAACCAGGCCGGAAGGCATGGCGGAGCAGCTCGGAAATCGGGGGAACCTCGAGCGGCTCCGGCCGCAGATAGGAAGCGAACAGCACCAAACGGGCCCAGCCCCGCCGCCGCGCCTCGGGCGTATCGAGGAGCGGCTCGTCACCCCGTTCCCTGGCGTGGAACAGCAACGGCGTTGGATCGAGATCAAACAGAGCCGGTGGCTCAGCCGAAATGCCAACCAACGCATCGGTCACCATCAAGGCACCGGAAGGGCGGTGAAAACAGCTGATCTCTTGAAAGCGACCAACACCAAGATCGAGCGGTCCAAGCGTGATCCACTCACACACGTCGCCATGGGGGACGCCATCGTCGAGCAACACCTTGGTGCGGTGTGCTGGAACGCCCAACCAGGACAAGGGCAACTGCACCGGGAAACTCCATTGACCGGGGCACACCCAAATTTCCGCATCCGGGAAGGCGCGGGCCAGGGGGCCGAGGGGCAGCTTGTGCTCCAGGCCGGAGGCGGTGGGGAGCACGATCGTGCGCACCGGGCCGTGCTGCTGTTCAAGGCCAGCAATGGCCTGACGAAGCTCACCGGTGGGCGGCAGTGGATTCACCAACATCAGCCCGCCGGGCACCTTGGCCACGGTGAGCCGCACCGGCACGGCCACGTAATACACCCCCTGCAGCTGCTCCAGGCTCCAGAGCTGGCCAGGGATCAGCTCACTGAACACCGTGCGACGGCGGCCAAAGGGATAAAGCGGCAGCAGCGGCCACCACGGCCAGCGTTGGCTGGCTGCTTGAGAACCGCTTGCAGCCAACCCATCAACGCAGGTTCAAAGATTCTGCACAGGAGTGGCGCGATGCGGAGAACGCAGATGCCGACAGAATGATTCCAACCATTCCGGACGCTTGACCCTGAGGCCGCTGCGCAACCTTGTGATCCATCTGCTGGCTTGCCTTGCGATCGTGGGTCTTGGGGCGGCAGACGTGTCTGCCTGTATCGAAGGTCTTGAGTGGGGCATGACGCTGGATCAAGTCACAGCACACCTCGGCGAAATCCGTCAGGCAGGCCCCGATCAACCGCAGAAGTATCAGGCGCTGAACGCACGCCTCGATGAAATCCCAGTGGTCCAGTCAACGTTTGAACTGAGTCCCGGCACCGGCTTGAGGTCGTTGGCCTACGAGTTTGAGGTGAGCGATATGACCGAAGTGCTGGCAGGCCTTCGTCATCGCTATGGGCAGCCGTTGAGCATGAGCATCGACGATCGCCAGGTCAACCAACAGTTGTGGGTCTGGAATACCGGTGACGATCTGATCACAGCCGTGAACAGCACCTCCATGGGACGCCATCAATTCCTCATCTCCTACCGACCCAGTCGACTTCGACCCAACAATCTCTGAATCCCTTTCACGCAAAAAACCGCGCGTTGCTAGACGACGACCCGCGAGTCCGTAGCCCGAACCTTGACCATGCGCCCGGTGACGCTCTGCGCATCGCGGTGGACAGGGGGCCATCCCAACCACCAGAATGAGAACGATTCCCACTAGAGAAGGGCTGTCGTCCCCCCACCCGACGGCGGATGCTGGAGACCATGAGCACAACCTGGTTGATCTCAGGTCCGCCGGGGTGCGGGAAAACCACCTGGATCCTCAACACACTGCGCGAGCATCCGGGTCCCTGCGGATACCTGCGTCTGAAGGGCACGAGCCAAGAAGGCCTCGAGCAGGGTTGTGATGCCGGCATCGACCGGACCTGGCTGCAGGACCAGATCCCATCGCTTGAGGACCTCTCGACTCCACAGCCCAGCCCCGCTGCGGCTGATCGGATCAACCTGATTGAGCTGCAGCAATTCCAGGCCCCGCCGGAGGGAGCCCCCGAGGCCATCGACCCAGCCATCCGATCGCAACTGGACACCCTCCAGCTGAGACCGGACCGATGCCTCCATTTCGGCCGTGATCCGGAGTTACCCGGCCAGGACACGCTGGCGTTCAACAGGCTGGAGGCCTGGAGCCTCAGCCTCCACAACAGTGTCTGGGACCCCAACAGCCTCAGCAGCTTCTGGTTCGAGCTGGTGAATGGTGCCTATGGCGACGTCTACCGCGCCAAGGCATTGATGAATCTCCCCGACGGCCGTGCCTTCTTCTGCAACTGGATGGTGAGTCAACAGGGCTCGCAGTTTCTGCCCCTGGAGAGGGTGGAGCCACCCCATGGCCGACCCAAACGCTCGTCGGAGCTGGTGGTGCAGGGCAAAGCTCTCAATGGCATCGGCATCCAGACCACCATCGACGATTGCCTGATCAGTGATGACGTGCTGGAAATGCATCAGGCCCCGATGCGCGACCAGCAACCCGAGACCACCCTCACCCGATGACGCCCATGGCCCACGCCGTGATCTCATGCCTCCACGCCAACCTGGCAGCCGTTGAGGCTGTGCTGGAGGACATCGATCGGCAGGGAATTGAAACGATCACCTGCCTTGGAGATCTGGTGGGTTACGGCCCCCAACCGAATGAAGTGGTGCAGCTCGTGAGGGAACGCGCCATCCCCACCTGCCAGGGCTGCTGGGATGAAGACATCATCGATGGCCTTAATGCCTGCGAATGCAGCTACCCCTCGCAACTGGCGGAACGGCGAGGCCACCGGGCGCATCACTGGACCGCTGAACAGATGACGGACGAGAACAAAGCCTTCCTGGCCAGCCTTCCGATGACCCTGAGGCGCGACCGGCTGCTGTTCGTTCACGGCAGCCCGAACAGTCAGCACGAATATCTGCTGCCAGACATGAGTGCTTTTGCGGCGCTGGAGCGGGTCGAAACCGCCGGAGCGGACACGCTGTTCTGCGGCCATACCCACCAGCCCTATGTGCGCGAACTGAGTGGTGGATCGATCCGGGTGACCGTGGAACAGGCCGGCAGCGAGGGGGCCACGGAACAGGAACTGACCCTGCCGATGCGCCGCATCGTCAACGCGGGATCCGTGGGTGAGCCCCGCCATGGCGACACCAAGGCGACGTATGTGATCCACAACGACACCAGTGGTGAGGTGACGATCCGTGAGGTGGAGTACGACGTGGCGAAAACCTGTCAGGCCATCGTCGATGCCGGCCTGCCTGAGGTGTTCGCCTGGCGGCTGAGCCATGGTTTCGAATATGCCGAGCGGGCCGACGACGCCAGCCACGTGTGTGAGCGCTGATGGAACGCTGGGCTCTGGTCAGTGGACTGCGCGGTGATCTGGATCTCTATGAGCGGATTCAACGCGACCTCTCAACGCAACGGGGCGTCGAAAGTCTGTTCGTGCTGGGGGATCTGATCGGCCCTGAGCGCAACTGCGATGCCTTGCTGGAGCGATTGCGCCAGCCCAAACGCGGTGATCTCAAGCCCGACTGCATCTATGGATGGTGGGAGGAGCAGCTGCTGGCCGAACGGGGATACCGCGGTGATCAGAACGCACAGGTGCTGCGCCGGGAGCATGGCGACGATGCCGTCGACGCACTGCTCAAAGCTGTTGATGAACGCCATCTCCCGTGGCTTGCCTCCCTGCAGTTCGGCTTCATCGAACTGGATTGCGCCCTGATCCATGGCAGCTCCGCCGACATCGGCGATCGGCTGACAAGCGAAACGTCGCCTCTCATCCTTCTGGATCGCCTCACCCGGCTGGATGTGAACCGCCTGTTCACCGCCCGCAGCGGTCAACAGTTCCGCCTGGAACTGACCGGTGGTGCCATTCAATCGCATGTGAAAGACACAGCCGGCGAACAGCAGCAGGAACAGGCCGTTCCCAAACGCAGCGTGATCGGCATCGGCCAGGGAGCCGCCTTCTCGCTGTACGACCCCGCCACGGATCGACTCGACTTCATGAGAGCTGGAGACCCCTGCGTGACCCCGCGCCGGACTTGATGCGCAGATGAAGATCCCCGAAGCCTTCAACCCCCAGGTGCCGGAACAGATCCGGCAGGATCGACACATAGATGTCCGCCGAACAATGCGAGGGTCTGCCATCAACGCCGTTCTGACGGTGCCGACAGCTCTTTCACTTCTGTTCATCGCGCCGTTGCTGACCATCGGCCCGGCTCACGGCCACGGCAAAGGGATCTACGAAAGCCGGAGCGAGGCTAAGAAGCGCGCTGAAGAGATCGGCTGCTCCACGGTTCATCAGAACAACGGGAAGTGGATGCCCTGCGCGGATGAGCAGGAACTGCACCGGCAGTTGCGAAAGCACTAATGGATCACCGCAACACCTCCCGCCAGCGTCAGGCCCGCCGACTGCACCGGTGGGTCGTACCGATCGCCGCAGCTCCACTGCTGCTGACAGCGGCGACCGGTTCGCTCTACAGCCTTCTGCTGGAGATGAACATCGATGCCTTCTGGTTGCTCAAGATTCACACCGGAAACTTCGGCCCCTTGAATCTGCAGCCGGTCTACCCGGTGCTGCTCGGTGCCCTCACCATCATCGTGACCGGATCAGGTCTGCTGATGCTGCTCAGGCCTGCACGCTGAAATCCAGCACCAGATCCCCCACGTCATCCCGGCTGATCACAAAACCGAAGCCATCGACACGGCCTCTCCACTCACCGGCATCGCTGTCTCCCTCCAGTCCCGTCGACTCTTCCACGGTGTGTCCGAAGAGAACGGCAAAACAATGGGCCGCCACCTGGGCCGCCTGATCGGCATCCATGTCGTCGAGTTCATGGGCCTCCAACGGACCACCCTCCAGCAGCTCGGAGTCGATCACATTGCCTCTGCCGAGATCGGCCACCAGGGCCTGAAGCCCGTCTGGAGCCGTGATGTCACCCATGGGTCGTCGTCGTCAACGCCTTCATCATCCCCAACCCAGGGCCAGCGCCGCCGTCAGAGCCGTGTCGACACTGAGTAAGCGCTCCCCGAGATGCACCGGCCGGGCGATCACCGCCTGGGCCAGATCCAGTTCAAACGGCACGAAGCCTCCCTCGGGGCCGATCATCACCACCGCAGGCCCATCGGCCGCACTGCTCAGAGCCTGGGGCGATCCCATCTCGGCGATCAGGCAGGGACGACCGGAGCAGATCTCCACCAAACGGTCCTCGACGAAGGGACGAAACAATCTGTGCTGGTGCACCCGGGGCGCGACGGTGTCGCAGGAGCGCTCCATCCCAGCCAGCAGAGCCTCCTCGACCTTGTCGCCTGCCAGCAGGGGGGACTGCCAGAAGCTTTTCTCCACCCGGGCACTGTTGATCAGATGCAGATCCGACACCCCGAACTCCGCCACCGTGCGCAGAATCCGGCGCAGCATCTTCGGCCTTGGCAAGGCCAGAACGATCTCGAACCGATGGCGCCTCGGTGGTGGTTCGCGCGTCTGAACCGCAAGCTCGACCGTCGCAGCATCCATGGCCACCACCCGACCTGTGCCCAGAGCACCATCGCGGATGCCGACCCTGAGCGTGTCACCGAGGTTCGGTTTGAGGAGCTCAAGGATGTGAACCGCCCGCCGATCACGCAGCAGCACGGTGGTGTCATCCAGCCAGCAATCCTGGGGACCGAGGAGAATGACGTTCACCGCCTCAGCACCCGGCGCAGCGACGACCGCTCAGCAGTGCTCGAAGATTCCGACCTGAGACGGCGGCACTCCACCGGCGACTCTGTTGGCGCAATAGGCCGCATCCGCCTCCTGCATGGCCTCCCGATCCTCCTGGAACCAGCAGCCGTACATCAGATTCAGGATGCGATCCACATCGAGCTCCCGCTCAGCCACGTCCTGCCACAACCGACGACTGAGTTCCTCATCCGCCAGCTGGAACTGAGCACGAGCCAGGTTGCGTGCAGAGGAGAAATAGAGATCCTGCTCGTGATCCCTGGTGCTCTGATAGCGCAGGAGTGTGGTCTGGATGGCCTGGAGAAATGCCACGGGCAGCGTTGCCTGTTTGTTCAGCATGAGTAGCGAGCGCTACCAGAGCAATCGGTATTAACGCTGGTTGAAGAGAAGATCGATCCGGCCACCGTTGCTGATCACCCCCTGAACTGCAGGCCCAACGTGAGCAATCCCGCGGCAGCGATCCAGCTGCCGACCACCCGCAGAGAGATGCGGACCCACTCGCGGTGGCTGACGGAGGTCTGCGCACTCACCAGGGCGGCGAGCACCGAAAGAGCACTGACAACCCCGAGCAGATCAAGAGACAGTGGCCCCTCAAGGGCCATGGTGCTGCCATTGCCGAGGCCGAACAGCAGACCGCTGAGGGCGGACAGAACAGCAAGCCATCGCGGCTGCATACGCCACTGCAGTGCCACCAGACATCCGATCGCCGTGAACCAGAGGATGCTGATCGTTTCGAGGGAATCCCCAAGGGCCAGCACCTGTCCCAGGCATCCTCCGAGCCACCAGCTCAGGGGCAGCACCAGCAGCAGCATGCGCCCCCCAGCCTGCCCCTGCTGACCTGACAGCAGCGACAGGCCCAGCACCAGCAGCAGATCCGCCGGCGTGATCAACAGATGGGCGATGCCGTCATAGAACCCGCCGAAACCGGTTTCCATCAGGTGGGCGAACAAGGGCGACATCGGTCAGATCTGAAGCAGAAACCAGACACCACTGATGGTGATCGCAGCGCCGATCAGCTGCACCAGTCGGCGGCCCACAGGCCATCGACGCAGCTCACCCAGCAGGATGCCCACCAGATGCAGCAGCCCTGTGGCGGCGACAAACGCCAGGCTGAACAACAGAGCATTGGCTCCATCCGGCAGTTCACGGCCGTGCGCATAACCGTGGAACAAAGCGAACACCCCCACGAGGGCCAGCGCCACGCCAAGGGGAACACGCCGTTCCAGCGCCACCAGCAGCCCCAGCACCATGCCCGAGATCGCGATTCCAACTTCCACGCCGGGCAGAGGCAGTCCCAGCAATCCGATCAGACCACCGAGCGCCATCACCATCGGGAAAGCCACCGGCAGCAGCCAGATTGCCGGAGCGGCCAGCACCGCTCCCCAAAGGCCGACAGCAACCATCGCCACGACGTGATCGAGTCCGGTGACGGGATGCAGCAAGCCTGAGAGCAGGCTGCCGGCACCACCACTCTCCACATGCGCGCGGGCGGCGGGAGCGAGCGTGATCATCAAACCCAGCAGCAGGGCCATACGGCGGGTCATCGTCAACCTCCTGGCAGAAACAACGCGGTGGTGTGCTCAAGGGTCCAGAAGGCCCCGGCAACCCCCACCGCATAACCGGGAAGGCGCACTGCCCACTGGGGCCAGTGAATCTCGAGTTGTCGAAAGGAGCGCTTCAGAGCAAGCACCAGAAACACGAAGACGTCCTGGCCGATCTCGATGCCGATGTTGAACAGCAGCAGCGCCAGCAGCAGCTCGCCGCGGGGCAAGCCCAGATCAGCGAGACCGCTTGCGTAGCCGAAGCCGTGGATCAGACCGAACCCGAACGCCACCACCCAGGGACGACGGATGGTGAAGCTGCTTTGCCCCCGCCAGGTGCGGACCACCTCAACACCCATGAACAGAATCGACAGGGCGATGGCCGCATTGAGAGGCGGCGCCGGGACACGCATCACCCCGATCGCCGCCACCGACAACGTGACGCTGTTGGCGACCGTGAAGGCCGTGATTGTTTTGAACAACGTCCAGCCATCCCTGACGATCAGCAGCAACGCCAGCACGAAGAGCAGGTGATCCACACCGAGCAGGATGTGCTCGATACCCAGGCGCAGATAGGTGATGGCACTGGTCTGTTGCGCATCGCTGCTGATCGCTCCGATCAGCGCCTCCCCCTTCTCCGGTTGGATGAGGATGGTTTCCGGCCCTGATGAATCCAGGGACGTCACGCGCAGCAGCACCTCCGTGCCGACAGCGCGCAATCCGTCAATGCTCACGAGCCGTCCCTGGAGAGACGTCTCACAGGAGAGTTGCGCTGTGTACACCAGGGCGCGACGCTCCAGCCGTGCATCCAGACTGCCCTCGGTGGCGCAATCGTCAGGGAATCGAGGAGCCAGAGGCAACCTTGCACCGCGCTGCAGGGGCAGTTTCCAGATCACGTCATACACCTGGGGAGCTGTTTCCTCGAGTTCGAGGTAGCCGGGCATCAACTCATGACCCAACACCACGCCGGGCCAGAGGAAGCCGAAGCAAAGCAGCAGGGGCCAGATTCGACGGATCACGGAGTCAACTCCGGTCGACGCACGCTGTAGCCGTTCAACAAGCGCTCATAGGCATCATCCTGGTATCGGCGAAGCTTGTCTTGAAACCAGTCGCGAGTGACCTCTGCGCGGATGTCATCGAGCTCGGGAATCGCCCCCTTTGCAACAGACTCCACCCGAACCAGATGGCGACCGTAAGCCGATTCGATCGGCCCGGTCCATCGCCCCTGGGCCTGACTGAGCAGTGCATCCGTGAAGGTGGAGCCGAACAACGCGACGAGATCCTTGCGTGAGAGGTCGGTCCAGTTATCGGCGAGATCGATGGGGTCACCGAGGCCGTTGAGCTCCATCTCCTGGTCTTGATTGTTCAACAGCAGAAGCGCGGCCTGCGCATCGTCCGCAAGGGAATCACCGCGTTGTTGCGGATCAAAGAAGACATGGCGGAACGACACCACTGCATCGGTGCGGTATTGCTTGGAATTGGCGGTGAAGTAGGCCTCAAGCTCAGACTCTGCCGGCGCCTTGTTGGGGAACTGACTCTCATTCAGGAACTCCATCTTCTGTCGAAGACGCCTCCGGATGATTGTGTCGTTCTGATCAAGCCCGAGCTTCATCGCTTCGCGCACATAGACCTCGGTGCGGACTTCGTCATCGATCAGGGCCTGAAGCTCCTCCTTGGAGGGAGCACGCTGCCACGTGAGAGCGAATTGACTGACCATGCCCGACGCCTGATCGTCGGTGATCACAATCTCAGCAGCGATTGGTTGCTGAGATGGTCTCAACGCGGCATTGACGACAAACAGACTCGCTCCAATCAGTAGAAATTGAACAACAGGCTCCCGAAGCAAGGATCGCCATTGTTGAAACTTAGCCATAGAAATATTCAGGGCGGAGATCACTCCCCGCCCACATCTACAAGCGATCAGGACGGGTTATACCAGACAGGACTGGAGAAGGCTCTTTCCTGATGGCTGTAGGGCAGATCCTGAGGCATTTCTGCATAGTTATCGAATCTCTTCCGATCAAAGGCCAACCAGGTTGGAGTGGGAATTTCCAACACCCTCACGTAGTAGAAAGCTCTCTGGCTGGGATCAAAGTCGGGGTCGGTCCAGGAGCCGCTCAGTGACGCTGCCCCGATGTTGTTTTTGAAGGTGGCTTCTTTCTCGTCCACCGTGTTTCCGACGGACGGGATGGAGCCATCGTCGGCCTGAACTCTCTTGTCTGGGTCCGACCAGGTGACGTTGTAGATCTTTTCATCCGTGGTTCCGTCGGCCTTCAGCCAACCCTTGACCATCTGAATACGGTCAAGATTGGCTCCATCGGGATCTCTAAGCGCCTTGATCTGGAACGTTGGAGCCTTGCCTTCCGGTGCCTGACTCAGATCCCCACCCATCGGGACCCCCTTCAAACAGGCCGCTTTTGACCAGTTTTTAGCAGCAAGCTCACTGCCATCGAAATCGAAGCCTCCATACATCTGCACGGAAAGCAGCGTTCCAGTTGTGCCGAATACCTCCTTACGCTCCATGGCATCAAACAAACCTTCTCGGGTGTTTTCCGATGCCCAAACACCAGCGAGGCCCGAAGAGCCAATCTGGTAGTTGTACATATCGAAGGCCTTGTCCGTTGCGGATTGCAAGAGGAACTTTTTCCAGCGGTCCTTGGAAGGTTCTGAAGTGAACGCTTTTCCGAAGAAAGCGTCTTCATCGGTGGTGACCAGGGAGGTGTGGCTGTCCGTGGCACCGATCACACCGAACTTGAACGGGTTGACACCCTCAAGCTGATCCTGCAACTCAAGGCCCCTGCGCAGGCCAGGACGGACGTACTCATACCGCATCATCTCTTTTGTAGGAGCCTTGAATGCGCCGAGATTGGAGTTGTCCAACAACCAGAAATCGGCAAATTCATCATTGGGCGACAGCAGGGGATGGGCTTCGCTGTGGCCTTTGATCTGAGTGATTTCAAAGAGGGGCTCCCGCTTCTGCCTGCGGCGTGCGTAATCAGCATCGATCGGCTGATTGGTCTCCTGGTGACGCGGCAGGAACATCGTTCCGCTGGACAGGTTGCCGTTATGCGGAATGGCGATGGCACGTCCTCCGGTCTTGTTTTCATAGCCATCCATGAAGGTCCACAGATCCTCAACATCCTCCGAGTCGTAAGCCGAGAACGGAGTGATCTGTTCAGCACGATCCTTGCCATCACGGAGGATCACAACCCGGTGCAGGTTTCCACCGCCAGGCTGACTTGTCCATTCGAAGCCGACCAGTGCTGTGAAGACCCCTGGCTTGTTGTTGGCCTCAGCACTGTCGAGATTGGCCCCCCACTCACTCGCAGAGAACTCCTTGGGGAGCTTCTTGGAGGTTCCAAGGGCTACACCCCGGATGAACTCAGAAGCGGCCTCAACACCCTTCCCTTCTTTAACGAGATCATGAAGCCTCTTCCCGAAATCGTCATTGATCAAGCCCTCGTCGGAACGTTCAATGGCCTGCTGAAGGCCAATACTCTCGGCGTGATCAGCAACAACGATGAAATCATGCGGGCGTCGCAATTGAACTTCTTCGCCGATACTTGAGGTGACCTTCTTTCCTTGAGCGAATTCATACGCCACATCACGATCGAGTTTATTACCAAACATTCCGGCGTCTGGTGACGCACTGGTGTGGAGGTGTGTGTCGCCGAAATAAGGACGATCTCCCGCCAGGCATTCAGGGGACTGGTCTGCACTGACAACCTCAGCGCCATCCACCTTGCTGGTGTCGGAAGTGGATGTATCCACACTCGAGCAGGAGGCCAGCAGAGGCTGCAGAGCAAGAGCAGACGCTGCGACCAGCAGATGTACGCGCACAGGAACCTCTGTGTCATAAACATCCGTCTTGTAGCAGTTAACACTGACTGGGACCGGCGAACTGGGATGCAAAGGCAGCAAAAACATCCACAAACGCTTTAATTGGACCAAAATAGCGAGAATGATAATCATTCTTGCAGTCATGGTTCATCGTTTGTGCCTAGCTGCCAACTCTTTGAACTATCACTCAGGATGGAAAGGAGATCACCATCTCCAAGGCAGGACAACATCTGCATCGAGCTCATTCCTCCCAGCCCGGATGACATCTGCCGAATCAAGATGATTTCCTGGGGAGTGCGATCAACCGTGCCTTCATCACCATCAACGTGCAATGCCACACACCCGGTGTTGCAATTCCCCATGGAGCTGAGAAGATCACCACTGTTTCAACGGGCATGGCGTGGAACGGTTGGCCACCGCCTGGGCAATCTTTCAGGGTTTGCTGCTGGAAGCGATTCCGTTTCTGCTGCTTGGGGTGCTGATCGCCGGTCTGGCGCGCTGGCTGGTGCCTCAGAGCGCCTGGGTCAGCCGCTTGCCCAGCAACCCGTTGCTGGCTCCGATCACCGGCGCACTGATGGGATTCGCCCTGCCGGCCTGTGAATGCGGCAACGTTCCGGTGGCTCGCCGCCTGCTCGCCAGTGGTGCACCCCTGGGAACCGGCTTCGGCTTCCTGTTCGCTGCACCGGTGCTGAATCCGATTGTTCTGGCCAGCACCTGGGCTGCCTTTCCCGATCAACCCTGGCTGCTGATCGCCAGACCTGCCGGGGCGTTTCTGCTGGCGATCCTGCTGAGCCTGCTGCTGGCACAACTCCCCGAGTCGCAGCTGCTGGAAACGGCGTTGTTAAGCGAACGACGTCTCAGTCAGCCGCTGCGCAACCTGGACCTGTTGCAGCGGGGCAGCGGCCTGATCGGTACGCCGCTGCCAGCCAACGCGGCACCGAGAGCGCAGCGTCCGTCGCCGCGGGACGTGCTGGATCAGAGCAGTCGGGAGTTCCTGGATCTGCTCGCCCTGCTGGTGCTGGGATGCGTCATCGCCGCCGCCGTGCAGACCTGGTTGCCCCGCAGCTGGTTGCTGGAGATCGGTGGCGCCCCGACGGCCTCGATCCTGGCCCTGATGGTGCTGGCGGTGGTGGTGTCGGTGTGCTCAAGCGTGGATGCCTTTCTCGCCCTCGGTTTCGCCGCCCAGGTGACCCCGGGTGCGCTGCTGGCCTTCCTGCTGTTGGGACCGGTGGTTGACCTCAAACTGGCTGGACTGTTCACGGTGCTGATGCGGCCCCGCGCCATCGCGATCACGGCCGTCGCTGCCAGCCTTGGGGTGTTGCTGATCGGTCAGTGGGTCAACCTGTGGCAGCTGTGATCCGGAGGTTGAGATGACACGCGGCCTGCTGTTGATCCTGTGGGGGTGGATGGTGCTGTGGAGCGTGCTCAGCGGCCGCCTGGATCTGCTCCTGCGCGGCATTTTTCATTCCCTGGTCGGTGCTTCCGGACTGGCCTTGCTTCTCGCCGGCGTGATGGTGATGATCCGCAACCGCCGTCAGCGGGACGTACACCGCTGGCCCTGGCTGGTGAGCGCTGTCGTCGCTGGGCTGGTGCTGCTGATGCCGCCGAACCCATCCTTCAGTGATCTCGCGAACAACCGTCCCCAGGGGCTGCCTGAACCACCGGAGCTGGCCTTCGTGCTGCCACCGGAACAGCGCAGCCTCACCGAATGGGTGCGCCTGCTGCGCAGCCAGCCCGATCCCGATCTTGTCGCCGGCAATCCGCTGAACATCAGCGGTTTCGTCTGGAGTCAACCCGACGGTCCACCGTTGATCGCCAGGCTCACCGTGCGCTGCTGCCTGGCCGACGCGACCCCTTCAGGTCTGCCGGTGGCCTGGCCAGCCGACGCCGAACCGAAAGCCAACCAGTGGTTGGCGATCCAGGGGACCATGGCGGTGGAAACCCGCCATGGCGAACGCATTGCCGTAGTGGTGCCGACAACCATCACAACCATCCCCCGCCCCAAGCGGCCATTGGAGCCTTGACCGGTCGTCTCCCATTTCTGTTGGTACTCGCGGCCGCACTGGTGCTGATTCAGCAGCAGGTGCTGCTGCGTCGATCACCACGGTTGGTGACCCTGAGCCAACAGCAGATTCATTCAGGCAGCGCGGCCCTCGATCTGCGCTTCAGCCGGCCGATGCACCGCAACAACGTCAGCTCCGAAAGCCGGCTGGTCCCCGCCCTGAACCACCGCTGGCTCGGAACCAACAACCCTCTGCGATTGGTGATCGACGCCGACCAGGTGATTGCTGGCCCGCTGAAGCTCGAGCTGGCTGGACGCGACCAGCGTCTGAATCCGATGGCGACCCAGACCTGGTGGTGGGAACCCCGTCCGTGGTTGCTGGTGACGCGGCAGGTGGACGACGGGGAGCAGCTTCAGCTTCTGGATCATGACGGGAGCTGGAAACCACTCAGCCCGGTGTGGAAGCGCATCACCAAGCTGACGCCGATCGGAAACGGACAGGGCGTCGCCATGGTGAGCAGCGATGGCGAAGGCGGGGAGCGAATCTGGCTGCGACATCTCACCCAGCAGAGCCTGGCCCGACGGCGCGAGGAGTTGAAACCACCTGAGCCTGAGCAACTTGAGTTGCTGGCGGAGAAAGAAGTGCTCTTCGGTCATCTGAGCAGCAACCTCAATGGCGATCTGCTGCTGCAGACCGGTGGATTCTTCCCTGGCAGTGAACGGGTCGAGCTGATCAAAGCCGATGGGAAGCGGCAGAAGCTGAGTCAGATCTCCTCGGGTCCGATGGAGCTGATTCCAGCCGGAGGCGGTCTCGTTGTGCCCTCGTATGACAACCTCAGCCTTCGCCCTCTGGTCGACAACGGCCGTCCTCCGCAATCCCTCCCCGGCAGTCGCGAACTGGGAGCCTTCTGTGCCGCCTCCGGACGGGCCGTGCTCATCCGCCACTGGCCCGATTACCGCCGCTCGATCGAGCTCGTGATTCCAGGCCTCGCTCCGCGGCAGCTGTGGTTAGGGGAGAAGGCGGTGCTGGGGGTTGCCTGCGACGGCAGCGGCGAACGCATCTGGGCGGTGCTGGGGGAGTGGACTGGTGATCGCGGGGTTCACACAATCCTGCTGATCGATGGAGCAGGAACACAACTGAAACAGCAGCCGCTGGAACCGTGGTCGATGAAAGGAGGCACTCCGGTGCAGTTCGATCCCGTCAGCCGGCAGCTGCTGCTGACGGTGTTGCAACCAGACCGACGCGAGACCCATCCCGCCCTGATGGATGCCGACACCCTTCAGTGGCGGAAGATCCTGCCGGTCGATGTGGGGGAAGCCCAGTGGCTGTCCCCCTGACACGGATCAGAAGGTGAAACTCATGCCGGTGCCGATGTGGTGCTGCCAGCCTTCACCCCAACCGGGAGCATCCGTGCCGCTATAGGTCGGCTGCCAGTGAGCGAACAGATTGGCATCGCCAACAGGCACTAAAAGCTCGATTTCACCGGCGAAGTCGGTGCGCTGATCGAGTCCTGAGTAACTGCCGGGGGTGTAGAAGCGAGGCCCAGCTTCGATCGAGACATTGATCTGATCCGACCCGATCGTGAAGCCGACGCCGACGCGCGGATCGGTGTAATTACCGATCCAGACGCCATCAGATTCCCATCCCTGTCGGTGCTCAACAGACAGGAACACTCCATTGACGAGATCTTCCAGTCCGTCACCCAGGCCGAAGTTCACATCTCCGTCACCCAGAGCCCAGAGCACTTTGGCTCCGATCTCGTTCTTCAGGCCCTGCACATCGTCTCCCTGATCCTCAGTGACGAAATAGGGCTTCCAATCAACGGAGAAACTCAGGCGATCGTTCGGGGCATAACGGACCTGCAGGTAGCCGCGTACGTCCGCTCGCTGGAAGTCGGTGTCTCCATGCCCGTGGTCATGGCCTTCATGGGCATGTTCCCCGTGGTCATGGTCGTCATGGTCATCGTCGTGATCGGCATGGTCGTCATGCTCCTCACCTTCATGCTCGTCATGCTCCTCACCCTCATGCTCGTCATGCTCCTCACCCTCATGCTCGTCATGCTCCTCACCCTCATGCTCGTCATGCTCTTCACCCTCATGCTCGTCATGGTCGTCATGCTCCTCGTGGTCGTCATGGTAGGCATGGACCTTGCCGTAGAAATGCTCGGCCTCTCCCCAGACGAGCGTCGGTCCCACAGCGGCCTCAATGGACAGACTGCCGCCATTGCCAAGGCCCCACTCGAAGACGCCTCCGAACAGAGCATCGACGGCGTAGTGCTTGGGGCTGTCCTCCAGGTTGGTATCGAAGCCACCGTGAGCTTCGACCGTGATCAGCGGTGTGAAATCGAATTCACCGGCTTCGAGAGCGTCCTCACCGCCTCCGCCATGGGACCCGTGGGCCAGAGCCGAAGGAGCAGGAAACAGAGGGAGCAGCAGCAGGGCCAGCAGCAGGGAACGGGAGCGGAACATGAGACGTTGGGTGGAGGAGAACAGACGAGGACGGGTGGATATCGATCAACTAGGGAATGGCGGACCAGCGCTGAGCGAGTTTCTCGGCAGCGCCCCGATCACAGCGACCGCCCTGGCCGTTCACGATCGTGCAGATGTTCAACGTCGCTGTTGAGACAGCGGTTTGCCCCGAGGCCACGCCCTCTCCATAGAGAGGTGTCTTGGCGATCGGCAATCCGGTGCTGCGGCTGATGCGACGCAGTGTTTTGTTGGCAGGAAGAGACGGCGTGAAGATCACCTCGGCACCGGATGCCTTCACCGCGACCGTGATCGTCTGAAAACTGGACGGTCGCAGAACACCTCCGGTGGTGTAGCTGTCCAGCATCGAAATCTCCTTGAGACCGTATCGACTGGCCAGATGGCTGTAGGTCTGGTGATCGGTCACAAGAACACGCTTGGCCGCCGGCAATCCGGAGAACTGAGCACCTGCCCAGCCGCCGAGGGCAACGAACACAGCCTTGGCTTTCGCCGCACGGGCACCCAGCGCTGCACGCTCTGCCTGTGGCAGCAATGGGGCCATGCTGTTCGCCACAACGGTGACCATCGCTGCGGAATTGGCAGGGTCGTGCCAGATGTGCGGGTCGTTGCCCTTGTACCTCGGAAGAGCGACGTTTCCGACCGCCACCACCTTCCCGGAGGTGGTGATTTTTGAGGCGGAGGGAGTCAGGCCGAATCCGTTGTGGAGAACGAGATCAGCCTTGGCGAGCGCCTGTCGGTCGCTGGGCTTCAACCGATATCCATGCGGGTCGCCACCCGGCGGGATCAGACAGGTGACAGCGGCCGCCGATGACGCCAGGGTGCGGGTGATGTCACAGAGCGTGCCATCCACGGCCACAACCGTGAGCTGTGCGGCCCGCGCCGGGAGACATGACGCGAAGACCGCCAGGACTCCGCCGGCAAGGACTGTTCGCGACCAGAACCGAGCAGACAAATGAAAATCACGCTGAGAATGATTATCATTTTGCAAGTCTTCCGGATCTCTGCAACCCTTGGTTCGCCGCCTCAGCAAGTGAACCATCACCACCCGTGACACCTCACGCCTTGACCACTGACAACCGCCTCCAGGCCAGCGACATCTGCTTCAGCTACGGCGGGCGTCAGGTGATCAACCATGTCGATCTGGACCTCTGCCCAGGCACACTCACGGCTCTGGTCGGGCCGAACGGGGCTGGAAAGTCCACCCTGCTCCACCTGCTCCAGGGACGTCTTGTGGCCAGCGGTGGACACGTGGTCTGCGGATGCAGCGTTGCCCTGATGCCTCAGCGGGCCGCGATCGACTGGACCTTCCCGATCACGGTCAGCGACATGGTGAACCTGGGTCGCAATGGAGCACGTCGTCGAACTGGCGGACCGAGCTGCCACGACCTGCTCGAACGGGTCGGCATGGCAGAGATGGCGTCCCGGCGTCTGAGCCAGTTGTCCGGTGGTCAGCAGCAACGGGTGTTGCTCGCCCGGGCTCTGATGCAGAACTCGGGGGTGTTGCTGCTGGATGAGCCCTGCAGCGCCATCGATCCCCCCACCCGTGAACATCTCCTCGGCGTGATGCGTCAACAGGCCGAATCCGGTCAGACTCTGCTGGTGAGCAGCCATGACTGGGGCAGCGCTCTCGACAGTTACGACCGCGTGGTCGTGCTCGATGGATCGGTGCTCGCCAGCGGCAGCCCGGCAGATGTGCGCGCCAAGCTCTCCGACCTGACTTGCATGATGGGAAGCCACTGCTGTGAATGAGCTCGACCTCTGGTGGCTGACGCCACTGCTGCTCGCCCTGCTGATCGGGCTGATCTGCCCGGCCACCGGATCACTGCTGATCACTCAGAGACGCATCCTGCTGGCCAATCTGATGGCCCATTCGATGCTGCCGGGGCTCGTGCTGGCCTTGGCCTTCAACCTGGATCCCACCATCGGTGGCCTGATCAGCGGTCTGATCGGAGCCTTGCTGGCCGAACGTCTCAGTCAGCGCTTCAAGGGACGGGAGGAGGGAGCGATGAACACCGTTCTGGCGGGATTCACGGCCCTCGGCGTGCTGCTGGTGCCCCTGCTGCAGGCACGCGTCGATCTGGAAACCGTGCTGTTCGGTGATCTTCTGGCCGCAGGCAGCAACGACCTGATCCGCACCGCCATCGCCGCTCTGGCACTGCTGATGCTGCTGTTCGTCCACTACCGGGATCTTGTTTTTCTCGGGGTGGATCCCGAGGGAGCGGTCGCGGCCCGAAGGCCGGTCACTCAAATTCGTTTTCTCGCCATCGTGATCACCGCACTGGTGGTGATCAGTGCCATCACCGCCGTCGGCATCGTGCTGGTGATCGGCCTGCTCTGCGCTCCAGTGCTTGTGCATGTGGAGCGCAGCCGCAGCCTGAGCGATCTGATGCTGCGCTCCGCCGGCACCGGCCTGCTTCTCTGTGGGGGCGGAATGATGCTTGCGGTTGCTGGTGATTTACCGCCAGGCCCTCTGATCGGCGTGCTGTGCGTGACGCTGCTGTTGATCAGGCGGTGATCAGGGATTCAGTCCAGGCAGGATTTTCAGAAGAACCCAGACACTGATCACGATGACCAGCAGCACATAAGCCTCTTCCATGGGGCATTCATCACTGATCAAGTTTCAGTTTGACGGTTTCGCTGGCAACGGAAACGATTGTCGTCAGCTCACCATGGCAAACCATCCACCCAGGATCGCTGCGGCAAAACCGCAGACCAGGGCCTGCAGAACGAATTGAGATGAGTCAGGCTTTTCCCAGCGATCGATGGTTTTGCAGGCAACTTTGTAGCTTTCTCCGTTGTCCTGAAGCTTCTGGATGTAGCGCGCAATGAATTCATCTGAGAGATCGAGACGATGAAGCTTTGCCCTCAGTTGATTGACTTCGACCTGTTTCACAACACGCCTGAAAGAGTCGATTCAAAGTAGTCGGATATGACCTGAGGCTGTGGCACAGACGAGCGGATGAGCCCTGCGAAGAGCCGCAGGCTCTCAGTCTCCTGTGCCGAGTTTCTGAAAAGCCCTGTAGCGCTCGGTCCGGATCCGTTCCGGCACATGAACTCCCCACAATCCCTCCCAGTAGAAGAAGATCACACCAAGGCCGCGCTCACGCGACAACCGCACTTTCTGCTGCAGATCCGACATCAGCGTCGTGCGCTTTCCGAAGCCGGCGAGAATTCCGATCTGTGTGGGAATCCTCCACTCACGCGCCTTGCGCAGGGCTGGCTGATCGAGATCTCGGGCAAAACCCTTCACGGAGTACGCATAGTTCTGAACGACCAATTCATCGATCAGCTCACCCATGGCCCAGAGCTCCCAGTCCTGCAGCCAGAGGTTGTAAGCCTGGCGAAAAGGGCCTGGCGACAGGCTGATGCGTGTGGGCAGATCCGCTGCATCCAGACTGCTGCGCAGCTCCCGCAGAAGACCGGTGAGCTGATGACGACGCCAGGTCATCCAGCGACGATTGGTGTGATCCTGCGGAGGCGGAGCACCCGTGCTTTTTTCATAAAGCGCGGCTGTGTAAGCGTCGTAGCCGAATTCCACTGGCCAGGCGAAGTGATCGTCGAGCTGAAGCCCGTGCATCGGACAGCGCTTCAGGGTCTCCACCACAAGTCCGATGAAGCGGCGACGCACCTGCGGATGGGCCGGATTCAGCCAGGCCATGCGATGACTGCCGTGCATGGTCATCCAGGTCTGCCCATCAGCCCGCGCCAGCACCCACTCCGGATTCCGCCGCACCACATCGGAATCGGCCGGCTCCATCAGCCCGTACTCGAACCAGGGCATCACCTGGATCCCGTTCCTGCGCCCTTCCTCGGCGATCGTGCAGATCGGATCGAGCTCAACACCCACGGACGCCAGCGGTGGCTCCACCGGTGCGAAGTCACTGGTGTGAAACGTGGTTCCCCGACTCCAGACGTTGGGAACCACCCGGGTGAAGCCGGCCTGCCTCAGTTCGGCGATGGCGTCGCGGATCCGCGTTTTGTCGTAGTAGAGGTCGCTGGGGCTGTTGGTCAGCCAGACCCCCATCACCGGGCGGGGCCGCAACAGTCGATCCAGGCGAGACTGGGCCCGTACCCCCGGATTCAGCGAGCAGAGAAGCGCAAGACCGAGGAGAACGACGACCGGAGGGAGTGGTCGCTTCACAGTCGGATCAGCGGAACATGGAACTGACGGAGCTTTCTTCGTGAATCCGCCAGATCGCCTCGCCCAGCATGTTGGCAACGGACAGCACATGAAGCTGGGGGAAGGTTCGATCCGGCTCGATCGGAATGCTGTTGGTGACGACAACCTGTTCGAACAATCCCTCGGCAGACAGACGCTCGCTCGCCGGAGGAGAGAACACCGCATGGGTGGCGCAGGCGATGACCCGCTTGGCCCCCTGCTGACGCAGCAGTCGGGCGCCGGCGCAGATCGTGCCGCCGGTGTCGATCATGTCGTCGATCAGCACAGCGGTCCGTCCTGAGACGTCTCCGATCACCGTGAGGCTTTCCGCCATGTTGTGTCCGGTGCGCCGTTTGTCGATGATCGCCAGGGGAGCATCGTTCATCTGTTTGGCGAAGGCGCGGGCCCTGGCCACGCCGCCGACGTCCGGTGAGACGACGACGATGTCGCCGAGGTTCTGGGTGGAGAGGTAATCCACCAGCACCGGGGAGCCGTAGATGTGATCGCAGGGAATGTCGAAATATCCCTGAATCTGCGCCGAGTGAAGGTCCATCGCGAGGACCCGGTTGACACCGGATTTGACCAGCAGGTTGGCGGTGAGCTTCGCGGTGATCGACTCACGACCGGCGGTCTTGCGGTCGGCTCTGGCGTAGCCGTAGTAAGGCACAACGGCGGTGATCTGTCGGGCAGATGCCCGTCGGCAGGCATCCACCATGATCAGCAGCTCCATCAGGTGGTCGTTGACCGGAGCGCAGGTGGGCTGGATCAGAAACACATCGCAGCCACGGATCGACTCCTGGATCTGCACGTAGAGCTCACCGTCGGCGAAGCGTTTGCAGACCCTCGGGCCATCCGGCACACCCAGATAAGCCGCGATTTCCCTGGCCAGTCCAGGGTTGGAGGTACCGCTGAACAGGCGGAGACGCCGGCTCTCCTGCTGCAGTCTTTCCTGCTCGGCGCGGGCTGCTGTCAGGAAGCTTGTCACGGCGCCCGCGGGACTGGTTCTGTTGTAATCCGATGGTAGTGGTGAGCTGGTGCTTCATGTCCACAGGTCATCCGGTACTCGTGAGTGCCGGCCCCCTGCCGGAATTGACCATGCGCGCAGCCGCCGAAGGGCTGGCCCGTGTCTGCGACATGCCGCTGCTCTGTCATGGCATCGGTGAGCCGCCCCAGATGGTTCTCTCCAGAGCGGAAAGCAGCGCGCAGCTGATCCGCATCAGCGGCGATCCAGGGCGGCTGCATCCTGAAGGGGGCAGTTGGCTGGAAGCCCTTGCTGACTGGCATCGGCCGGTGTTGCTCCTGGTGGGGGCAGACCCGGATGGCGGTGTCCCCGGTGCAGCGGCGGCCTACACCGCACTGTGCAGGCAGCTGGGCGTCTCCCTGATCGGCCTGGTGCAGGTGCAGGGGAGCTGGAATGCCACTCAGCGGAAGCGGGACGGACTGCCCTGGGTGAGCTGGATCGCGCCGGAAGGGCGCCCGGAACGCGAGCAGGGACTCGCCCTGCTCGCGGAGCGGATCCGCCCCAGCCGTGATCA
The DNA here is from genome assembly GCF_000737575.1 of Synechococcus sp. KORDI-49. Taxonomy (NCBI): domain Bacteria; kingdom Bacillati; phylum Cyanobacteriota; class Cyanophyceae; order Synechococcales; family Synechococcaceae; genus Synechococcus; species Synechococcus sp. KORDI-49. Next base: position 566,166 of record NZ_CP006270.1, read on the forward strand.
GGAGGATGGCCAGAGCGGTTGAGACAGTCCTGGCTTGAGCTGACGCAGGGTCTGCTTGCCAGCACGCGTCGCCAGGGGCAGCTGAGTGATCGTCGCCGGCGAGGGACTGGCGATCAGGGCAGCCGCCAGACCGAGCATCTCCGCCTCGCTGAGGTTCGTGTCCATCTGGCCGGCGATGTCCTCGAGCAGGCCTCGGATGATGCCGATGCCACTGGCGGACTGCACCTGGGAGATCATGGCCCGCAGCAGGATCTGCTGACGGATGCGGCGGTTGGGATGGTCCTGACTGTCCTTGCGGTAGCGCACCAGCTGCTCCGCCTGTGCTCCATTGAGGCTCTGCCGGCCCGCCTGCAGATTCACGGTGTAGCCCTGAGCCTTGTCCGTGCGTTGGTACGTCTGATTGAGGGTCACCTCCACCTCCCCGAGGGCCTCAACCACGGTGCGCAGCGCGTTTCTCGGCATCACGACGTAGCGCTGCGGCACGCCCTCAGGCAGGCCGATGATCTCCTGCAGAGCATCCACGGTGAGCGCGACGCCGCCCTGTTGCCACACACCGCCGAGAGCCATCGGCTGTTGGCTGCCGGGGAGCTGCACCGCCAGCTCAACGGGGACCTGCAGGAGCTGCAGCGGCTCAGCGGAGGAGATCCTCAGCAGAAGCAGGGCATCGGCATTGGCAGGCCCCTGCGGAGCCGCCTGGTTGCTGGCAGCGCTCAGAGTGTCCGAGTCAACGCCCACCAGCAGCACGGTGACGGGCTCAAGGGGATAAGGGGCCAGGCTGGCCGGATTGTCGACGGATGGGGGAGCCCCCCTGGCCACCCGATCCTGTTCCGGCCAGACGGTGCTCAGGGCCCAGCCGGTGGCCCCGACGCCCGCCAGGGTGACCAGGATGCGAAGGATCGCTCGTAGCGGACGGCGGCCCAGCCAGTTCGTCGGGGTGTCCTGCGCGGACGGCTCCATCTCTCGGAACTCAGCGTCGCGGATCAGTTTCGCCCAATTGTCCGATCCTTAGCGTTGTTGACCGCCCACCAGTTCGTCATGTCTCTGCGCCACGACTTCCGAAACCGCCCTCCGGAGCAGGTTCGGGTGGTGGTGTTCGGAGCCACCGGATACATCGGTCGTTTCGTGGTTCGGGAGCTGGTCCGACGGGGCTATGACGTCGTGGCGTTCGCGCGCGAACGCAGCGGCATCGGAGGCCGCCAGACGCGCGATCAGGTGATCGCTGACTGTCCTGGAGCCGAAGTGCGCTTCGGCGATGTGCTCGATCCCGCCTCGCTGAAGACCCAGGCTTTTGATCAGCCCGCCGATGTGGTGGTGTCCTGCCTCGCCTCCCGCAGCGGTGGCCGCCAGGATTCCTGGGCCATCGACCATCAGGCGACCCTGAACACCTACCGGGAAGGTCGCCGCGCCGGAGTCGCTCACTACGTGCTGCTGTCGGCGATCTGCGTGCAGAAACCTCTGCTGGAGTTTCAGAAAGCGAAGCTCGCCTTCGAAGCCGTGCTCCGCGCCGACGAGGAGATGACCCATTCCATCGTGCGTCCCACCGCCTTCTTCAAGAGCCTTGGGGGGCAGGTCGAGAGCTGCCGCCGCGGCGGGCCGTACGTGATGTTCGGCGGCGGGGAGCTGGCCAGCTGCAAGCCGATCAGCGAAGCCGACCTGGCCCGCTTCATGGCCGACTGCGTTCACGATCAGGACCGCATCAACCAGGTGCTGCCCATCGGAGGCCCCGGACCGGCTCTCAGTGCACGGGAGCAGGGCGAGATGCTCTTCCGGGCCCTCGGCCGCACACCCCGGATGCTGTCCTTGCCGATCGCCCTGATGGACGCGCCGATCGCCGTTCTCCAGGGTCTCGCCAGGCTGGTTCCAAGCCTGCAGGACACCGCAGAATTCGGCAGGATCGGGCGCTACTACGCCAGTGAATCGATGCTCGTGTGGGACGAGGAAACCCAGCGATACGACGCGGAGGCCACTCCGTCCTACGGAGAGGACACTCTCGAGCAGTTCTTCGAGCGGGTGGTGCGCGAGGGAATGGCGGGTCAGGACCTCGGGGATGCGGCGCTGTTCTGATCAGGCCATCCTTGTGCTGTGAAGAGGCTCCGATGAATCAGGCCACCCCGTCGCGGGCGCGTACCACCGGAGTGCTGCTGCATCCCACAGCCCTGCCTGGAAGTCCTGTCTGCGGAAGCTTCGGAGAGCCGTCCCGTCGCTGGGTGGGGCAGCTCGCCGACAACGGCATCGGTGTCTGGCAGATGCTGCCTCTTGCGCCTCCGGATCCGACCGGATCCCCCTACAGCTCCCCCTCCTGCTTCGCCCTCAACGCCTGGTTCCTGGATGCGGCGGATCTCTGCCGTGAGGGCTTCATCACCCAGGACGCCGAAGCGTCCCTGCCAGGCGCAGACAGTCCGTGTGACGGGGTGGGCCCACTGGATTTCCAGCTGGCGGACCGGCGCAGTGACGCCCTTGGCGACGCCCTGTTGCAGCACTGGTCGCTGCAGGACACCGAGCGACAGCGCCAGTTCTCCGCATGGTGCGGTGACCAGAGCTGGCTCGAGGACCATGTCCTGTTCACCGTGCTCCACCAGCAGCAGCAGGGCCCCTGGTGGTCCTGGCCGGATGCGCTGGCCCGTCATGACGCGAGGGCGCTGCGCACCTGGGCGGCAGACCATGGGGATGAGCTGCTCAAGGAACGGCTGATGCAATGGCATCTCGACCGTCAGTGGCAGGAGATCCGTGACTTGTCCAGACAGCGGGGGGTGCTGCTGTTCGGCGATATCCCCTTCTATGTCAGCTCAGACAGCGCCGATGTCTGGAGCCATCGCCCGCTCTTCACCGTGAAGGAGAACGGCGAACTGACCACCCAGAGCGGAGTGCCTCCCGACTACTTCTCGGAGACCGGCCAGCTGTGGGGATCTCCCGTGTATCGCTGGAACCGTCATCGCCTGAGCCGCTTCCGCTGGTGGCGTCGGCGCATCGCCCGCCAGCGTCAGCTCGCCGACCTGCTGCGGCTCGATCACTTCCGGGCACTGGCGGCCTACTGGGCGGTGCCGGGACAGGACACCACCGCACAGAACGGCTGCTGGCAACCGTCCCCTGGTCGGGCACTGCTGGGACGGCTGCAGGCGGACGGCGGGGGCGCCCTGCCCCTGATCGCCGAGGATCTGGGGGTGATCACCCCGGATGTGGAGGCCCTGCGGGACGGCTTTCAGCTGCCGGGAATGAAGGTGCTGCAGTTCGCCTTCGACGGTGAAACGCACAATCCCTATCTGCCCGAAAACATCGAGGGGAACCGCTGGGTCGTGTACACCGGAACTCACGACAACCCCACCACCCTGGGATGGTGGCAGCGGCTTGATGAGGACAGCCGCAACCGTGTGGCCCGCAGGGTGAACGGCGAGTTGCAGGCACCGGCCTGGCATCTCTTCGACATGGCCTTCTCCACCACGGCGGCTCTGGTGATGGCGCCACTTCAGGATCTGCTGCACCTGGATGACAGGGCTCGCTTCAACACTCCAGGCACCTGCGAGGGCAATTGGAGCTGGCGTCTTGCCAGCTTCGATGCCGCCCTCGACGGCGCCCTGAGGGGTTACGGCGAGCGCGGAGCTGTCTGGGGCCGCTCCCTCGCCGGCGCTTCCGGCTTGCTCGAATCCACCCGGTAGACCCCCTGCCTGTTCGGCACAGACAGCAAGGGCTTGCCATCCCAGAGCACACGGTCGTCATCGCTCGGAGGTGGAGTGATCACCAGCTCGAGGGGAGCCTGCAGCTGCAGGGTCATCGCTCCTGCTTTCACGTCCATCTGCAACCGGTCCCCGCCTCCGCTGAACAGTCGCAGCCGGCGGTTTTGCTTCAGGCGCAGCTGCAGCACACCGATGCCGGAGGGGCGAAGGCCGCCGCCGGCGTTCAACCACTCTTCGGGCCGACGCTGAGTTGCCTGCTCGAGCGGCCGCAGCGCCCGCACGACTGGATCCTTGGGGGACGACGCGGTCTCCAGGCGGTTGAGGCCACGCAGGTCGGCCTGCACCGGTTCCAGCGTCTGACTGTTGCGCAGGGCAAGATCCTGCTGCTGTCGGTTGAGGGCCATCAGACTCAGACCGATGGCCAGGGCATAGACAACCGATCCCTGCCAGGTGGTGAGGACGTCGATCGTGCCTGGAGTGAACCGCCGCAGCCCGCGGCCGCTCGCATCCAACCGCAGGGCTGGCGCCCGTGGAGGCAGTGCTGGATCAAGGCTCCCGGTCGGCAGCTCCAGGCGCTCTTCCAGCTGCGGCAGCATCGAGGCGAGATAGGTGCGTTCCGGCAAGCGATCCCTCCAGCCACGCTCCAGGGCCTCGATCACCGACGTGGTGATCCGGGTCTCGATCGCGAGGTCGCGCAGGCTGAGTCCGAGATCCTCACGGCGGCGACGCACCAACGCCCCGATCTCCTGCAGGCTCTCCGGTGATCCGGTGATCGACTCTCCCTCCGCGGCGCCCGATCGCCTGGACCGACGCCACCAGGGACGGGGCAACTTCAGGCGCATGGGCCGGAACGCGGGGGCGCGTCCCCGTCAAGCAACGGTGTCCATTCTCCCCTCTGAAGCAGCCGCCAGCCGCCTTCCTTCAGATCTCCGAGAGCCAATCCGGCGATGGCAACCCGCTGCAGGTCGAGCACCGGATGGCCTAAATCGTCGGCGATCCTCCTGATCTGGCGGTTGCGGCCCTCCTGCAGTTCCACCTCCAGCAGAGCGTTGCCGGCTCGACATCGCAGCGAACGCACATGGGCGGGACGGGTGATGCGGCCATCGAGGATCAAGCCCTGCCGCCAGCGGTCAAGGGCTCCGGCATCGGGTTGCCCTTGCACCCAGACGCGATAGGTCTTGCGGTGGTCGTAACGGGGATGGGTGAGTTTCAAGGTCAGCTCTCCCTGGTCGGTCAGCAGCAGTGCCCCGCGGCTGTCGGCATCCAGGCGGCCCACGGGGTGCAGTCCACGCCGCATCCCAGGTGGCAGCAGATCAAGAACGGTGCGGCGCCCCTGGGGGTCGCGGCAGCTGCAGATCACACCGATCGGCTTGTTCAGCAGCAGCACGCGTGCCTCCTGCCTTGCGGCCAGAGGACGACCGTCGACCCGGATCATCTGCTGAGCCGGATCCGCTTGATCGCCCAGTGCAGCCACCCGGTCATCAACGGTGACGCGTCCCTGCAGCAGCCAGTCCTCGGCCCGACGACGGGAGCAGAGGCCGGCAGCCGCGATCAGCTTCTGCAGACGCTGCCGGGTCACGTCAGAAAGCTTTTGGGCAGCAGCAATTCCATGCAGGTGCCGCCGTTGGGATGGTTGCGCGCCTCGACACGGCCGCCATGGTTGACGGCGATCTGCTGCACGATCGCCAGACCCAGCCCACTGCCGCTGCGGGCTGAACGAGCGCGGGAGGGATCGCCGCGGTAAAAGCGCTGGAACATGTTCCCCAGATCGGATTCGCTCAGTCCCGGTCCGTGGTCACGGATGCTGAGCAGCCACCAGCCGCCGCTGGGCATCACCGTCACCTCCACCGTGGAGCCTTCGGGGGAGTAGCGCAGGGCATTGTCCAGCAGATTGAGCACAGCCCTGTGCAGCCGCCGCTGATCGCCCATCATCGGGCCGGGTTCCGAACGATCGAGATCGAGCTGCACCTCGCGCTCCTCAGCGAGGGGGCGGATGCTGCTCCAAGCACTGTCCACCAGATCCTCGAGGCTGATCGCGGTGTAGCTGCCGCTCTCCTGCGGAAGGCTGTTCTCGAGCCTGGATAGCTCCAGCAGATCCTCCACCATCAACTGCAGGCGGCGCAGCTCCCGTTGAAGACGCTGGACCAGGACGGTGTCCTTGCCCTCCACTGCCATTTCCAGACGATCGCTCACCAGCATCAGAGCGGTCAGCGGTGTCTTCAGTTCATGGGCCACATCGCTCACCCATCGCTCCTGCTGCTGTTGCTGCGCCTCAAGCGACTGTCGGCTCTGGATCAGCACCAGCAGCCATTCATCCGACCCCGGCAGAACGAACGCCTCGAGCGGTTCTCCCAGCTGCTCCCATTCCGAGCGCTGGGGACGCTGCTGATGACGCGTGCTGATGATCGCTTCCTCGAGTTGCGGAATCGACAGCACCTCCTCCAGCGGCATGCCGCGCACGAGCAGGTTGCGGGAGATATGCAGCAGCCGTTCTGCGCGGGCGTTGATGTAAGCGATGGACAGATCCGGCGCCAGGATCAGCCATCCCTGGGTGGCGGCATCGATCCAAGCAAGCAGCTGGGGAGTGTTGACGGCTCCGGGAGGAAATCCCGGACAGTCTTCGTCCTTCCTCCTCCTCGACCGGGAACGGATCCGACGCTGCAGAACAAGGGTCAGTGTCGCTCCGGCGACGAACGCGAGGACGGCAGGAATCTGCACGGAGTTTCAGCCGAAGCGGTATCCGAAACCCCGCACCGTGCGAATCAGCTGCGGGGATGAGGGTTCCTCCTCGATCTTCTCCCTCAGCCAGCGGATATGAACATCCACCGTTTTGGTATCTCCGACGAAATCAAGTCCCCAGATCTTCTCGAGAAGCTGGTCCCTGCTCCAGACGCGCTTGGGATGCTGGATGAACAGCTCGAGAATCTTGTATTCCTTCGGGGAAAGATTCAGGTCCTGACCGTCCCGGGTGACGCGGCACTCGTTGATGTACAGCGTCAGATTCGCGTGGGTGTAGATCTCAGGCAGAAGGGTCGGCGCTTGGCGTGCCCGGCGGAGCAGGGCACGGCAGCGGGCCACCAGCTCGCGGAGGCCGAAGGGTTTCACCAGGTAGTCATCCGCCCCCACTTCAAGACCCAGCACCCGATCGGTTTCACTGTCCCGGGCACTGATCACCAGGATCGGCGTGTTGTTGTTGAACCGGCGCAGTTCCCGGCAGAGGTCCAGTCCCCCCAGCCCCGGAAGCATCAGATCGAGCACGAGCAGATCCACATGCTGGGACGGCTCGTCGGTGAACAGGCTGAGGGCCTCCGAACCGTCGGCACAGGTGGTCACCTCATACCCCTCAGCCCGGAGAGCCTCTCCCACCGTCTCGCGAATGCTGTCGTCGTCCTCGACAACCAGCAGACGGCTGGTGGCGACTGCCGCAGGGAGGGTTGTCACACTGGTGTGATCAAGACCACATCAGTCTGACCTCAGATCGCGGATCAGTCGACAAAACCCTTGTCCTTGATCAGAAGAATTCGTCGAAGTTGTCGAAGTCCACGGCCTTGAAATTGCCTTGCTCCACCTGCTGCATCAATCGCTCCAGCTGAGCCCAGAGGGCTCCTCCGGTGAGCAGGGAGAGAACCAGAGCCACCAGCAGAGAGGCGCCCGCCGCGAATCCGAAGATCTGAAGACAACAGCCGATGAACAGCGTGATCCCGATCACCGTGCCCGTGTAACTGAGGGTCGTCTCGACGTTGCCGAGAGGCAGCAACGGAAGACGGTCCTGCTTCCAGCGGTCAAGCTTGTTCTGGATCTGACGGCCGAAGGTGAGGCCGCAGAGGATGCCCATCGCCATTCCGACACCCGCGAGCAGATAGGGCGGCTGAGGCGGAACCGCCATCTGCAGCAGCATTTCGAACTGCTCAGCAGTCATCTCCTCATACATCGAGGTCATCGGCGGGAGCCGCGACCTTAGCGATGTCGTGGAGGGGTCAGGCCGCTGCCATGGGATTGAGACGCTGCAGCAGTCCGCCGGCGATACGGGCGGGCCCGAAGGTGCGACCGAGCAGTCCGGCGAGCGCTCGCACATCCTCGGTATGAAGACGATCGTCACGGATCAGCGTGAGCAGCAAACGCCTGCGCAGATCGGCACCGTCACGGCTCAGCAGGAGCCGCAGACCCGCCCCGGCCACTGGCAGAAGCTCCCGTCCGGGGGCGGGGGCGTCCTGACCCACCACCGCCAGCAGACTCTCGAGCCGATCAAGACGCAGGCGACCGTTCTCATCAAAGATCACCTCCAGCAACTTCTCCCGCATCTCGGTGGTGTCACCCGCAAGCAGGCGGCGGGCCACGTAGGGGTAGGCCACAGCGATGATCCGGAACTGGGGATCCAGGCGCAACGCCAGGCCCTCCTGACTGACGACGGCGCGGATGATCAGGGCGAACCGGGCCGGGACCCTGAACGGGTAGTCGAACATCAGCTCCGAGAAGCGGTCTGTGATCGCCTTGAAATTGAACGACCCCACCGAATCTCCGAGACTTCCTCCCAGAACCTCCTCCAGGGCAGGAATGATCGGGGTGAGATCCGCCGTGGGGCTGAGGAAACCGAGGCTCTGGAAATCCCTGGCCAGGGATGCGAAATCGCGGTTGATCAGGTGCACCACAGCTCCCGTGAGAGTGAGGCGGTCGGAATCGCTGATCGAATCCATCATCCCGAAGTCCACGTAACCCACATGCCCGAGATCACCGCTGCGCCCGGGCAGAGCGAAGAGGTTGCCGGGGTGTGGATCGGCATGGAAGTAACCGAACTCGAGCAGCTGCTGCAGCCCGCTGATCACGCCGGTGCGGATCAGGGCTGAAGGATCGAGTCGAAGCGCCTCGAGCTCGGCGCTGTCGCGCATCTTGGCTCCATCGATCCAGGTGGTGGTCAGCACCCGGGTGGAGCTGAGCATCCGCTCCACCTGCGGCACGTACACCGCATCGTTGTCAGCGAACAGAGCCGCGAAGCGCTCGGCGTTGGCCGCCTCCTGGGCGTAATCGATCTCCTCGAACAGGCTGCGGCCGAACTCGTCGATGATGTCGCCGAGCCCGAAGCCGAGATTGAGGGGAAGCAGCGGTGCAGCGGTGATCCCGAGAGCACGGATGAGCACAAGATCCCGCCTCAGGATGAAGGTGAGGTTGGGGCGTTGCACCTTCACCGCCACCCAGGCCTTGCCCTGCAGCCGGGCTTTGTAGACCTGGCCCAGGCTGGCAGCGGCAACGGGGTGGTCGGGAAACTCCTCGAACAGCTCGTGAGCCGGAGCACCGAGTTCCTGCTCGATGCGCTTCAGCGCGATGGCGTGGGGAAAGGCGGGCAGGTCGTCCTGCAGGCGGGTCAGCTCCTCGAGCCAGTCCCGCCGCACCAGATCAGGGCGGGTGGACAGGGCCTGCCCCACCTTGATGAAGCAGGGGCCGAGGCCAGTGAGCGTGTTGAGGATCCTGCGGGCCAGTCGCTGCTGAACCGCCGGATCAGAGCTGCCTCCCTGAATCAGAACCACGATCACCAGTCCTGTGAAGGACCAGACCAGCTGCAGCAGGCGCGGGATGGCCACCCATGGCCTCAGCAGCAACCAGACCAGATCCCGTCCGGGGTCGTATCGCATCGGAACCCGCCTTCACAGCATCAGACTTTAAGAAGAAAAGCCGGATTCGATGACTCTGGTCTCGCTGCTGCGACGGGGACGGGGCCGCAACCTGTTCCTGCCCGCCCACGGCCGCGGAGCAGCACTTCCAGAGGCACTGCGAGAACTGCTGCGCAGCAGGGCCGGGATCTGGGATCTGCCTGAACTGCCAACGGTCGGGGGGCCGCTGGAGCCGGATGGGGCCGTCGCGGACAGTCAGGCCGACGCGGCGGCGGCCATGGGCGTGAAGCGCTGCTGGTTCGGAGTGAACGGGGCCACCGGTCTGCTGCAGGCCGCACTGCTGGCCATCGGACGCCCGGGGGAAGCGGTGCTGCTGCCGCGCAATGTCCACCGCAGCATGATCCAGGCCTGCCTGCTGGGGGATCTCACCCCCGTGCTCTACGACATCCCGTTCCACACCGACCGAGGGCAGCCGGCACCGATGGATGCCTCATGGCTGCAAAGGGTTCTGAGGGATCTGGACACCCCGGTGGCCGCCGCCGTGCTGGTGCATCCGACCTACCAGGGCTACGCAAGAGATCCGGAACCACTGATCCGGTTGCTGCAGGGCAGAGGCTGGCCGGTGCTGGTGGATGAAGCCCATGGCAGCCACTTCGCGGCGGCAGTCGATCCGCTGCTGCCCAGCTCCGCGGTGACCGCTGGAGCTGATCTGGTGGTGCATTCCCTGCAGAAATCCGCCGCGGGTCTGGCTCAGACGGGGGTTCTCTGGCTGCAGGGGGAACGGGTTGATCCGGCTGCTCTGGAACGCAGCCTCGGCTGGTTGCAGACCAGCAGCCCCAGCGCCCTGCTGCTGGCCTCCTGCGAGACGGCACTGGCCGAATGGAGAACTCCACAGGGACGCCGACGGCTCCAGGACCGGCTGAACGAAGCCCGGGGACTGAAGCAACAGCTGTGCCGACAGGGGCTGCCGCTGCTGGACACCCAGGATCCGCTTCGGCTGGTCCTGCACAGCGGCAGCGCCGGCATCAGCGGGGTGGAAGCGGATGCCTGGCTGCTGCCCAGGGGGCTGGTGGCAGAACTGCCCGAGCCAGCCACCCTCACCTTCTGCCTTGGCCTGGCGCGGCACCGAGGCCTGGCCGCTGCCCTGCACCGCAGCTGGCGACGTCTGATTCAGGAACACCCCGGGCGCGTGCCCCAGCCTGCTTTCGAGCCGCCTCCACTCCCCCTGGTGGCATCACCGCTGCTGCCCATCGGTCAGGCCTGGCGTGCTGCGAGCCATTGCGTCCCCCTCGCGGAGGCGGAGGGAGGCATCGCCGCGGAACTGCTCTGCCCTTACCCACCCGGAATCCCGCTGCTGATCCCCGGAGAACGATTGGATCGCGACCGCATCCAGTGGCTGCTGCGCCAGCGCAGGCTCTGGGGCGAACAGCTGCCGGCGAGCGTGCGCATCACCGACAACAGCGGTTCAATGACGCAGACGCCCTCGTCACGAGGATGATCCGCCTGCTGCTGCTGCTGCCCCTGCTGTTGACAGCCCCCGTCCTGGCGGAATCGAGACTGCTGCGCGTGGTCGATGGAGCCGCCAGCTGGTACGGCCCGGGTTTCTACGGGAGACGCACCGCCAGTGGTGAGACCTTTCGCCAGGGAACCATGACCGCGGCCCACCGGACCCTTCCGTTCGGCACGCGGGTGCGGGTGACCAATCTCACGAATGGGAAGACCGTCGTGGTGCGCATCAACGACCGGGGGCCGCATCGGCAGCACCGTGTGATCGACCTTGCCCAGGGTGCTGCGACCGAACTGAAGATGATCTCGGACGGTGAGGTGCCGGTGCGGCTTGAGGTGCTGCCCTGAGGCGATTGTTACGCTGAATTTTCGGTCGCTGAACGACCTGTCGCCGGAAGTCCGTGATCAGCGAGGCCATCCCAGCCACGACCTCGATACAGCTGAAACGCGGTGCGCTGCGTCAACGCGTGCTGAGCGGCACCGCCGTGGGCTGTTTCGGTGCCCTGGTGGTGGTGCTGGGGGGATGGTGGTTCACCGCAGCAGTGGGCGTGATCGTGCATCTGGCGCTGCTGGAGTTCTTCCGGATGGCCCAGTTCAAGGGCATCCGTCCCGCCACCAAGACCACGCTGGTGGCCTGCCAGCTGCTGCTGTTCAGCAGCCAGTGGGCGGTGCAGGGCGGCATGCCGGAAGCGCTGGCGGCCGCTGTGCTGCCACTGGCGGGAGCGGCGATCTGCGGATGGCTGCTGCTTCAGCCGGTGACCGGTTCGATCGCTGACATCGCCGCTTCGATCTTCGGACTCTTCTATCTCGGCTTTCTGCCCAGCCACTGGCTGGCACTGCGCAATCTCTCCGCCCCAGGGCTGGCACCGGCCACGGCGGACCTCTGCAGCAGCGGCCTGGCGATCACCTTTTCGGCCTGCCTGATGATCGTCGGGAGCGACATCGGATCGTGGGCTTTCGGCAAGCGCTTCGGTCGACGCCCTCTGTCGCCCATCTCACCGGCCAAAACGGTGGAGGGAGCCATCGGTGGATTCGTCTGCGCCATGGTCATCGGCCTGATCTGCGCACGGGTGATGGGGTGGCCATGGCAGGGGCTGCCCGGACTGCTGTTGGGAGCCCTGGTGGCACTGATCGCCCTGGTGGGTGATCTGACCGAATCAATGATGAAGCGGGATGCCGGCCTGAAGGACTCCGGGGATGTGCTCCCGGGTCACGGGGGCATCCTCGATCGGATCGACAGCTATCTGTTCACCCCCGCGGTGATCTACTACCTGGTGACGCTGAGCGACCAGCTGCTCACCTGAGCGCACGAAATCTCCTCAGGGGTTCACGCGCGCCTCGCCCTGAAGGGTGAGCTGACCACCCTGCAGGGACGCTTCCAGGATGTGGATCTCAGGGTCCATCGGCAGCAGGGTTGCACCTTGCTCTTCCGTAAGCGGCTGGATCATCACGGTGTTCTGGGCGGCCTTGAGACGGAAGCGGCGGCGTGCCGGGTCCTTCTGGGCCGCCACGGGGGACTGCAGCTCGAGCACGTCGTTGTCGATCCACAGGCCGCCCAGCGGCGTCAATCCCATCAGCTGCTCCGACAGCCAGTCTCCAAGCCAGCGCCAGGGCTCATCGAGAAGCGCGTCATTCAGGTCGCGGCCGGTGATCGTCACATCCCCCTCAAGCCTGAAGGGATGTTGCAGAGCCAGCATCCGACCAGGCTGAAGCAGCTGCAGATCCACCTGTATCGGACCGCTGCTCAGAACCGCATGCTGCAGAGGCAGGCCCTGAAAACGCACCTCCCTGGCCTCCAGCCGCGCCCCCTGCAGATGACCTCGCAGCAACCCGAGACTGGATCCCTGCAGCGAAAGTTCAAGCGATCCGACGCTGTCGCAGCGGCTGCGGACCCAGAGCTTCAGACCGGTGGAGATGAGACTGAGAAGCGGATCAGACACCGGCCAGATACTCCCGGCAACGCTCGGCCACCCGTTCAGGCTGATCGAGATGGGGCAGGTGGCCGCAGAACTCGAAGGTCTCCACCGGACGCTTGAGCAGATCGAGCACCGCCTGTTTCAGACGCGGGCGAAGGATACGATCCTGCGCTCCCCAGATCACATGCAGCGGTTGATCCGGCAGGGGTTCGCCGCAACCGGCGAACCCACCGCTGCGCGCGAAGGCCGCCAGCGCATCCGCCCAGCCCGGGACCTGCAGATGCAGTGAAGCGATCTGTTCCTCCGGTGCGCCGACCGAAGCCGCTGGATCAGCAAAGGCCTGAGAGCAGAGACCCCGGCGCACGCCGGGACGGGAGAGAAACCAGACTCCGAGCCGATCCAGCACGGGGGGAAGCGGCATGGGCCGGCCGCTGAGACCGGCGGGAGCCAGCAGCAGCAGCTGACGGATTCGCTCCGGGTGGCGTCGGGCCAGCTCGACGGCGACAGCTCCACCCATCGATGCTCCGATCAGCCCCACGGACGATGGCGGCAGACGTTCCAGCAGCGCATCAAGATGACGCAGCACCGGCTCCGGGCCATAGCTGGCCCCGGAAGGCCGGGGGGAGAAACCGAAGCCGAACAGATCGGGGATGAACAGCTGAAACCGATCACTCAGCTGCGGTGCCAGGCGACGGAATTCCAGGAAACTGCTGTCGAAACCATGCAGCAGCAGCAGGGGTGGCCCCTCTCCGAGCACCGCCACCGGGAAGGGTTGATCACTTTCGAGACCAGGCAGAAGCCACCACTGAACGGTTCCCGCCAGATCGCGTGCGCGCGGATCGAGCAGAGTCGGTCGGAGCTGGTCCAGCAGCTGGTTCAAGAGGAGAGAAGGCTGGGTTCGGCCGCACCCACCAGTGCTTCCAGCAGGGCGCCAGGGCTCACAGTGAAGGGGAGATGGTGCAGGTCTGATCCCTCGCGGCAGGCGAACTGACACACCCGCTGAAGGTCACTGAGGCTGGCACCCGCGAGTCCGAGGTCATCGAGAGTGACAGGAAGACCCAGCTCCCGCAGCAGCGGGAGCAGCTGACGGTGGGCCTGGCCAGCGAGCCGATTCCCGCCCAGCCGCTCCTCAAGACGAAGTTGAACAAGGATGCCGAAACCCACTTTCTCGCCGTGGAGCACTCCGTGGCAATCGGGCAGCAGGGTGAGGCCGTTGTGAACAGCGTGGGCGGCGACGGTCCGGCAGCGGGCACCCCCCAGTCCACCGATCACGCCGGCCGTGAGAGCACAGGCTTCTGCCGTTCTCACCCATGCTGAACCGGTCGGGTCCTGCAAGGCCTTCGCGCCATCGATCATCAGCTGATCTCTGAGCACTCTCGCCATCTGAACGGCCTGCTGCACGAGCCCGTCGCTGCTGTCACCACTGCTGACAGAGGCTTCGTACCACTTCGCCAGCGCATCGGCGATCCCGCTGGCCAGGGTGCGGGGGGGAGCCTGACGAACCAGGTCGTGATCGAACACAAGAAGATCCGGACAGCGCTCCAGAGCCACATCGCCCTGAAAGGCACCCTCCGGTGAATAGAGGTTGGCCAGAGCGGTCCAGCCGGCACAGGTGGCAGCACTCAGAGGGACGGTGATGCAGGCAAGGCCGAGCCGGGAAGCCAGCAACTTGCCGGCATCCAGCACCTTGCCGCCTCCTGCGGCGATGACGGCATCACAACCGGCGGATTCAACCGCAAGCCGCTGCAGGTCGACTTCACAGCAATCGAAGTCCAGTTCAACGGAACGGGTCGGCAGGCCGGCAGCCTCAAGATCCCGTTCGAGACATTCTCTGAGCCGGGCTGTTGCCCCGCTGCGTCCGAGCAGCAGGGGAGCCGAGCTCAGAGCGGCTATGCGAGGCAGAGCATCCGACCAGGCACCATCCCCCCGCAGCACCGCAGCTGGGGCGATGGCGTGGGTTGAGATGGAACCGACCATCAGACGCCGGCGCCGGCGAGCTGAGGTGTCGCTTCGGCACGTCCCATGTGACGCACCACCACCTTCTTGTTCTCATCCACATCCACCTCAGCGTGATCGCCGTCCTTGATCCGTCCGGAGAGCACCTCTTCGGCGAGGGAATCCTCGAGCAGACGCATCACAGCGCGACGCAGGGGCCGGGCGCCGTAGGCCGGGTTGTACCCCTCTTCCACAAGACGCTCCTTGAAGGCATTGGAGACGGTGAGCGTGATGCCCTTCTCGCCCATGCGACCGAACACCTCCTTGAGCATGATCTCTGCGATCTCCTTGACCTCGTCGCGGCTGAGCTGACGGAAGACGATGATCTCGTCGAGACGGTTGAGGAATTCGGGGCGGAAGTACTGCTTGAGCTCCTCGTTCACCAGGGAGCGGATCCGGGTGTACTGAGACTCCTCGGCGCTCTCGCCGGAGAACTCGAAACCGAGGCCACCGCCACCTTTCTCAATCACCTTCGAACCGATGTTCGAGGTCATGATGATCAGCGTGTTCTTGAAATCGACGGTGCGACCTTTGGAATCGGTCAGCCTGCCATCCTCAAGCAGCTGAAGCAGCAGGTTGAACACATCCGGGTGAGCCTTCTCGATCTCGTCAAAGAGAACGACGGTGTACGGACGGCGACGCACGGCTTCGGTGAGCTGTCCGCCCTCGTTGAATCCCACATAGCCAGGAGGGGAGCCGATCAGCTTGCTGACCGTGTGGCGCTCCATGAACTCGGACATGTCGAGGCGGATCATCGCCTCTTCGCTGCCGAAGAAATAGGTGGCCAGAGCCTTGGTCAGTTCCGTCTTTCCGACCCCGGTGGGGCCGGAGAAGATGAAGCTGGCAATCGGTCGATTGGGATTCTTAAGGCCGACGCGAGCTCTGCGGATCGCCTTGGAGACAGCCTTGACCGCTTCGTCCTGGCCGATGAGGCGCTGGTGGAGGGTCTCCTCCATGTTCAGCAGTTTCACGGACTCGCTCTCGGTGAGCTTCTGAACCGGAACACCGGTCCAGGAAGCAACGATGTGGGCGATGTCCTCCTCATTGACCATGGGGGACGACTCGGAAGCCTCAGGAACCTGACTTTCAGAGGAGGCCTCCGGATCAGGGCTGGCTTCGACACGGTTGTTCTGAAGCAGGGTGCGGATCTGTTCGCGCAGTTCCACTTCCTTTTCGCGCAGCTCTCCGGCCTTGGTGAAGTCCTGATCGCGAACGGCTTCCTCCTTCTGTTTCTGGACGGAACGCAGTTCCTTGTCGACTTCCTTCGCTTCAGGCGGAAGCTTCGAATTGAGCAGTCGCACCCGTGATCCAGCTTCGTCGATCAGATCGATGGCCTTGTCCGGAAGAAAACGATCGGAGATGTAGCGGTCGCCGAGTGTGGCGGCGGCGACGAGAGCGTCATCGGTGATCTTGAGGCGGTGATGCTGCTCGTAGCGCTCACGCAGCCCCCGAAGGATCTCGATCGTGTCGACGATGGAGGGCTCTCCCACCGTGACCGGCTGGAAGCGACGCTCGAGAGCTGCATCCCGTTCGATGTGCTTTCGGTACTCGTCAAGGGTGGTGGCGCCGATGCACTGGAGCTCTCCGCGGGCCAGAGCCGGCTTGAGGATGTTGGCGGCGTCGATGGCTCCCTCGGCGGCTCCAGCCCCGATCAGGGTGTGCACCTCATCGATCACCAGGATCACGTTCCCGGCGGACTTGATCTCTTCCATGATCTTCTTGAGGCGTTCCTCGAACTCACCCCGGTACTTGGTCCCTGCCACCAGCAGGCCGATATCGAGGGTGAGAACGCGCTTGTCTTCGAGGATGTCAGGGATCTCACCCTGCTGGATCCGCTGGGCGAGCCCCTCGGCGATGGCGGTCTTGCCCACGCCGGGCTCACCGATCAACACCGGATTGTTCTTGGTGCGGCGACCGAGGATCTGAATCACACGGTCGATCTCGTTATGTCGGCCGACCACAGGATCCAGCTTGGCCTCCCCTGCGAGCTGGGTGAGATTGCTGCCGAATTCATCCAGGGTTGGCGTCTTGGTGGAACCCTTGGCGCCGCCGCCACCGCCACCGGCAGAGACCTCTGCCGTCTCACCCAGCATGCGGATGACCTGCGTGCGGACCTTGGCCAGATCGACACCGAGGTTTTCCAGCACCCGTGCAGCGACGCCCTCGCCTTCACGGATGAGTCCAAGCAGCAGATGTTCCGTGCCGATGTAGTTGTGGCCCAGCTGACGGGCCTCCTCCAGGGAGAGCTCCAGCACCCGCTTCGCACGGGGCGTGAACGGGATCTCAACGGCGACGAAGCCCGAACCCCGTCCGATGATCTTCTCCACCTCGACGCGGGCATCCTTGAGGTTCACGCCCATCGACTTGAGAACCTTGGCTGCGACTCCGGTGCCTTCACCGATCAGTCCCAGAAGGATCTGCTCGGTTCCCACGAAGTTGTGACCCAGGCGACGGGCCTCCTCCTGGGCCAGCATGATCACCTTGATGGCCTTCTCAGTAAATCGTTCGAACATCGTCGAGGCCGATGCGTAAGTCTTCCCAAGCTATCAGGGTTGAGGGACCTCTGCGAGTGATTGTTTGATTCAGTGACTCACCAGTCTCTGACTGGGCTTGTACAGCCAGAAATTAATAATGAACCCACCAAGATGTGCGGCTTTTTTGTCTTCCGAGGACGGGAAACCGAACATCATCTAGATCGGTCAGCTGGCTACTCCGTTGGCGTGAGCCGACACCACTGGATCAGGGCATCTCGGCCATCTCGGTAGTAGTTGGGGCGGCGACCGGCGATCTGGAATCCATGGGAGTCGTAGAGACCGACAGCGGCAGTGTTGTCAGTGGAGACCTCCAGCGTGGCGTGCCGGGCCCCTTCCATCCGTGCCCGTTGCAACAGGGCGTCCAGCAGCGAACGGCCGAGACCGCAGCGGCGTCGACCCGGATCCACCGCCACCGCTGTGATGTGCAGCTCATCGACCACCAGCCAGCCACAGGCCAGACCCAGCAGGCGCTCCCCCTCGATCAGCCCAAGACACAGCCGTTGCGGCTCCTCCAGTTCACGGCGCCACTGCTCCTCGTTCCACAGTCCCCTCAGGCAGCGTTGATCCAGGTCGAGACAGGCGGACAACCAGGAGGTGTCGAGTTCGATGACGGTGATGGCTGAACCGTTCCGGGGAGCTCTGATTCCTACATTGCCCATCTACGCCGGTCCGTTTTGACTCAGACCATCGCCAGCACAAGGCCCTACGAAGCGGCCCGGGATCCGAGCAGCCCCAACCGCAATCTCGCGCCCCTCACCACGGAGCTGGATGACCAGGACAGGCTTCTCGTTGGCGGCTGCCTGCTGAGCGAACTGGCGCAGCGTTACGGGACACCGCTGTATGTCCTCGATGAGGTGACCCTGCGCAGCACCTGCCGCGCCTACCGGGACGCCCTTCAACGGCACTACCCGGGAGAGTCGCTGCCGGTCTACGCCTCCAAGGCCAACAGCTCTCTGCTGATGAGCAGCATCGCTGCGGCCGAGGGGCTGGGACTGGACGCCGTCTCCGCCGGTGAGCTGCTCACGGCGCTCCAGGGGGGCATGCCCGGTCGGCGGATGGTGCTGCATGGCAACAACAAGAGCGATGAGGAACTGCTGCTCGCCTACGACAACGACGTGACGATCGTGGTGGACAACCAGCACGACCTCGAGCGGCTGGAGCAGCTGGTGCCAGCAGGCGGCGAACCGGCACGCCTGATGCTGCGCTTCACCCCGGGCATCGAGTGCCACACGCACGAATACATCCGCACCGGACATCTGGACAGCAAGTTCGGCTTCGATCCAGACCTGCTGGAGTCGGTGCTGAAGCAACTGGTCGGACAACCCTGGGCGCGACTGACCGGTCTGCATGCCCACATCGGATCTCAGATCTTCGAGCTTGAGCCCCATCGCGACCTGGCCGCGGTGATGGCGGATGCCCTCGGCCTGGCCCGGCGGCTCGGCCACCCGGTGACCGATCTCAACGTGGGGGGTGGCCTTGGAATCCGCTATGTGGAAACCGATGACCCGCCGAGCATCGACCACTGGGTGAAGGTGGTGGCGGAGGGCGTTACCGCGGCATGCCGAGAAAGGGATCTGGAGCTTCCCCGTCTGATGTGCGAACCGGGGCGGTCTCTGGTCGCCACGGCAGGCATCACGCTTTACAGCGTGGGGTCTCGCAAGACGATCCCGGGAGTGCGCACCTACGTCGCCATCGACGGTGGCATGAGCGACAACCCACGGCCGATCACCTACCAGTCTCTCTACACCTGCTGCCTGGCGGACCGGCCCCTGGCGGAAGCCACTGAAACGGTGAACCTGGTGGGCAAGCACTGTGAGTCGGGCGACGTGCTGCTCAAGGACCTCAATCTGCCGACCACCAGCAGTGGCGACATCGTCGCGGTGTTCGCCACCGGTGCCTACAACGCGTCGATGAGCTCCAACTACAACCGCATCCCCCGCCCGGCTGCGGTGGTGGTGAATGACGGAGCGGCTGAGCTGGTTCAGAAGCGCGAGCAGCCGGATGACCTGCTGCGCTACGACGTGCTGCCGGAGCGCTTCCGAGCGGTACGTTGATGGCAGCAGGGAGATGGGCGGGGTGAACGTGCTGGCGGTGGTGGATCCGCGCCTTGTTCTCGACGTCCTGTTTGCCTCTGCAATCGGTTTTCTGCTGTTCTCGCGGGTCAACGAGGCCAGGACCCTCTGGCTGCTGCGCGGCTATCTGTTCCTCGTGGCCACCGCCTGGTTCGTGCAGCGGTTCGCCAACCTGCCGCTCACCTCGAAGCTGGTGGATGCCCTCGTTCTCGCCTGCTCCCTGTCACTGGCGATTCTCTGGCAGGGGGAACTGCGTCGGCTGATGGAACTTCTGGGCACCGGCCGGCTTGCTGTGCTGCTGGGCAATCCCCAGAAGGAGTTCCGTGCCACAGCCGGCACCGTGGCCCACATCACCGACGCCGCAGGAAAACTCTCCCAGCAACGCCGCGGAGCCCTGATCGTTGTCGATCTGGGCAGCGATCTGCGTCCGGAGGATTTCCTCAATCCAGGGGTGACCATCGGAGCCCAGCTCAGCCGGGAGCTGCTGCTCAACCTGTTCGCCGCCGACACACCGCTCCATGACGGTGCCGTGCTGGTGCGAGGCAATCGCATCGAGTCGGCCGGCGTCATTCTTCCTCTGTCCCGTCACAGCGTGAGCCGCTACGGCACACGCCACCTCGCGGCGCTAGGGATCACCGAACGCTTTGACCGCTGCATCTGCATCGTCGTCTCCGAGGAGACGGGCACCCTCTCCCTTGCCAATCAGGGCCGTCTGGAACGTCCGATCACCAGCAGTCGTCTGCAGGAGCTGCTGCGCGAATTGTTCAGCACGGCGGAGGCCCTGCCACCTGCACGACGTACGGTGGGGAGCTCCCCGTCAGAATCGCTGTCTTGAGCCGACCACCGGCTGCCAGCACCGACGCCGCTCCCCGTTCCGTCTGCCCGCCGGAGCTTGAGATCGCTCGGCTTCCATCCCATGTGGCGGTGATCATGGACGGAAACGGCCGTTGGGCCGAGTCCCGCGGCCTGCCGCGGGTGATGGGTCACCGCGCTGGGGTGGAGGCCCTGAAATCGACGCTTCGCCTCTGCAGCGACTGGGGCATCAAGGCTCTCACCGCCTATGCCTTCTCCACGGAGAACTGGGCGAGGCCCGGCGATGAGGTGAATTTCCTGATGACTCTGTTTGAACGCGTTCTCCAGAAGGAGCTGCGGTCGCTGGAGCAGGAACAGGTGCGCATCCGTTTCCTGGGCGATCTGGAAGGACTGCCGGAAAAACTGCAGGAGCTGATCGCCGATGCCACCGACCGGACGGCCGGCAACGATGGCATTCACTTCAACGTCTGCACCAATTACGGCGGACGACGCGAGCTGGTGCGCGCTGCCCAGAGGCTCGCCCAGCGGGCGGCAGATGGCGAGCTCGACCCCCTGCAAATCGATGAGAACAGCGTTGCGGCTGAGTTGTTCACCGCCGGCGAGCAGGATCCCGACCTGCTGATCCGCACCAGTGGTGAACACCGGATCAGCAACTTCCTGCTGTGGCAACTGGCCTACGCGGAGATCCATGTCACCGACGTCTTCTGGCCTGATTTCGGCCCTGAAGCCCTGACCAGAGCCCTGCTGGACTATCAGAGCCGTCAACGCCGCTTCGGGGGCCTGGATCCGATTTCGCCATGACGCTGACCCTGCGCCACGACTGGACCACCGAGGAAATCCTGGCCCTCCTCCGGCAGCCCCTGATGGAGCTGCTGTGGCAGGCCCAGGCCGTGCACCGGGAAGCCAACCCCGGTTACAAGGTGCAGTTGGCCTCGCTGCTGAGCGTCAAGACCGGGGGCTGCGAAGAGGACTGCGCCTATTGCTCTCAGTCGATCCACAACAGCAGCGACGTCACAGGCTTCGATGCTCAGATGCAGGTGGAGCCCGTGCTTCAGAGGGCACGGGCCGCGAAGCAGGCCGGTGCCGACCGCTTCTGCATGGGCTGGGCCTGGCGTGAGATCCGTGACGGCACCCCCTTCGAGGCGATGCTGGAGATGGTGAGGGGCGTGCGCGAGCTCGGCCTGGAAGCCTGCGTGACCGCAGGCATGCTCACCGACCGACAGGCGGAACGGCTCGCCGATGCCGGGCTCACTGCCTACAACCACAACCTCGACACCAGCCCCGAGCATTACGACCGGATCATCTCGACCCGCACGTACCAGGAACGGCTGGAGACCCTGCAACGGGTCAGGAAAGCCGGGGTGACCCTCTGCTGTGGAGGCATCATCGGCATGGGCGAATCGCTGAGAGACCGCGCCTCAATGCTTCAGGTGCTGGCCGGCATGGATCCCCATCCGGAGAGTGTTCCGGTGAACGGTCTGGTGGCTGTGGAAGGAACGCCCCTACAGGACCAGGCTCCGTTCGAGCCACTGGACCTGGTTCGGATGGTGGCGACAGCGCGGATCCTGATGCCCCGCGCACGCGTGAGGCTCAGCGCCGGGCGTGAATCGATGAGCCGGGAAGCCCAGATCCTCTGCCTGCAGGCCGGAGCTGATTCGATCTTCTACGGCGACACCCTCCTCACCACCGGCAATCCGGATGTGGAGGCCGACCGGCAGCTGCTCAGGGATGCAGGGGTGCAGGCCAACTGGCAGGAGAACGCGGAATCCCCCGTCAGCTGCGCTCCTTGAGAGGCAACGCATTCGGGAGCCTGGCTTGCGCCCTGAGCTAAGACAGAACTGCATTCACTCCCCTGTCATGCGTCCGTTCCTTCTGGCATTGCTGCCGATTCTGCTGGCTCCTGCAGCAGCTCTCGCTCAGAAGGAGATTCCCAAGGCTGCCGGTCATGACCAATGCCCCATGGGCTATGTGAACACCCTCGGCACCACGTGTGTCTCGCCCGTCTACTACGAGGTGGCTCCCACCAACGGCGAGGCATGTCTGGAGGGGTGGGTGAACATCGGCGCCGGCTACTGCAAGAAGAAGAAGGGGCCCCTCGGAATCCTCTGAATCACGCCATCCCCCCGCGGAGTTCCGCCATGCCGCGAGAGATTCCAGCCCAGGAGCAGTCACGCAAATGGTTTCGCAGCCATCTGCTCGGCCGTGAGGTGGAACTGCAGGATCTCTACGAACTTCCCCAGGGGGAGCTCGATCTGCTGATGGCCGAAACCGCCGAGATTCGGTCCGACCCCGAAAACCGCGCTCGCAGCCATGGACGCTGGTGCACGGCGGGTTATGTGCTGGAGCTGGCCCGGATTATCGATACCCGACGGGACAACTGATGTTGATGCAAGCCGCATCCGGCCTCCCGCCGGTGAAGCTGGCAGTGATCGGCCATCAGGAATGGGTGACTTTCCTTCAGGTCGATGCCCTGCCTCGGCCGGGATTGATCAGCCGGGCCGCCCGCAGTCTGGAGGAACCGGCTGGAGCCGGTGCCGTTGTGGCGGTTCAGCTGGCACGGCTGACAGGAACCACGGTGCCTTTTTTCACGGCCCTCGGTCGCGATGCGATCGGACGACGGAGTGTGGAGCGATTACGGGAACTTGGAGTGGATCCTCACGTGGCCTGGCGAGATCAGCCCAGCCGCCGCGGCCTCAGCCTCGTGGACCACACCGGTGATCGGGCGATCACGGTGATCGGCGAACGACTGACGCCGACGGCAGAGGATTCCCTGCCCTGGGAGCTGCTGCAGGATTGTGATGGCGTGTTCGTCTCCGCGACGGATGCCGATGGCCTTCGCCGTGCCCGGGCTGCCAGGGTGCTGACGGCAACACCACGGCTGCGCCTGCCCGTCCTGCAGGGAGCCGCCGTCCAACTGGACGCCCTGATCGGCAGTGCCCTCGATCCGGGAGAACAGCTTCCTGAGGATGCTCTGGACCCCGCGCCAGCTCTGGTCATCGCAACGGAGGGAGCCGATGGAGGCTGGTTGCGGCCGGGTGGCCGCTATGCAGCCTCTGCACCCGATGCTCCTCTGGTGGAGTCCTATGGGTGCGGCGACAGCTTCGCGGCCGGAGTCACGGCAGGACTCGCCGCGGGTTGGAGTGCCACGCGGGCCGTGAAGCTGGGAGCCAGCTGCGGGGCTGCGTGCGCCACACGATTCGGGCCCTACGGAACCACCAGCGTCATCAGCGCCGAAATCATCCGAAACCCATGAACGGAACGATTGATCATGAAGGGCCGGACTGCGGCATGAACCGGCTGATGGTGGCAGCCTTCTACGCCTTCACACCCTTGAACGACGAACGGCGTGAGGCGATTCTTGCTGAGCTGCCGCCGTTGGCGCATCGGGGGGATGTGCTCGGCTCTGTTCTGGTTGCCGAGGAAGGGGTGAACGGCACGATCAGCGGGCCTGCGCAGGGCGTGGAAGCCTTGCTGACCCGACTGCGCGACCGACTTGCGCTGGGGGCTCAGCCGTTCGAGCGGCTCGAGGTCAAGTGCAGCTGGAGTGACAGGCCTGTGTTCCGACGGTTCAGGGCGAGACGCAAGAAGGAGATCGTGACCATGGGTGTGGCCGGAGCGGATCCACGGTCCAGCGTGGGCATCTATGTGGATCCACAGGACTGGAACGGCATGGTCGATGACCCCGACACGCTGGTGATCGACACCAGGAACAGCTATGAGACCGCGATCGGCAGCTTTGAAGGAGCCCTCGATCCAGGCACGGAAAGCTTCCGCGACTTCCCGGACTGGGCGGAGCGGACTCTGCGCCCACTGATCGCGCAGCGACAGCCGCAGCGGATCGCCATGTTCTGCACCGGTGGCATCCGCTGCGAGAAGGCGAGCAGCTACCTGCAGCAGAGCGGCTTCGGCCCGGTGCACCATCTGCGGGGCGGCATCCTCAAGTACCTGGAACAGGTGCCGGAAGAGGACAGCCGTTGGCAGGGTGAATGCTTCGTGTTCGATCAGCGGGTGGCGCTCAACCATCAGCTGGAACCTGGAGTCCACAGCCTCTGCCACGCCTGCGGGCTGCCCCTGTCACCGGAGCAACGGGATCTGCCCAGTTATGTGAAGGGAGTGCAGTGCCTGCATTGCATCGATCGCTTCAGCGACAGCGACCGGGAACGGTTCACGATGCGCCAGAAACAGATCGATCAGCTGTCGTCCTCATCGAGGGCATCCTCCGCCTTCTGCTCGTAGATCGAGGTCCACTCCGCGTTGCTCTTGCAGTATTTGGCATGCTGCACCAGGTGGAAGGTCTGCACGGAACAGGCAAGCACCACGATCACCATCGGGATCAGCCAGACCGGATCTCGGAATGAGATGCGTTTGCGGGCCATCACTCCACCTCCAGTTCGCGGTCGTAGACCTCATCGTTCTGCGACGCCCATCGGGCTTCCGTCATGCAGCCACCGGCATGGATCGCATGATGCGCAACAAACAGCCCTGCCATCCAGGCGAGGATTCCGATCGGGACAAGCCATCGCATGGGCGTGGAGCACACTCCAGGGGCAGCATTGCGCATCTGCCCGAAAGACGCACGACCATGACCGCGATCCTCTACAGCTTCCGGCGCTGCCCGTTCGCCATGCGGGCGCGCTGGGCCCTGCTGCAGGCTGGGCTTCTGGTGCGTTGGCGCGAGATCGAACTCAAGGCCAAGCCCAGGGAAATGCTGACGGTGTCACCCAAAGGGACCGTTCCGGTACTGGTGCTCGAGGGCGGGCAGGTGATCGATGAGAGCCTGCAGGTGATGCGCTGGGCGCTTGAGCAGGCGGATCCGCGCGATCTGCTGCAGAGGGGCGAAGGCAGCGCGGATCTGATCCGTGAGAACGATGGCCCGTTCAAGCACCACCTGGATCGTTTCAAGTACACCGACCGCTATCCAGGAGAGCGGCGCGAGCACCACCGCCATGCGGGGATCTCCATCCTGAAGCGCTGGAGTGAACGGATTGCGGCGCGGGGCTGGCTGAGCGGACCCTGCATGGGCGTCACCGACGGCGCCCTTTGGCCCTTTGTTCGCCAATGGCGAATCGCCGATCCGAAGGACTTCGACGCGGATGCCGAGCTGGCCCCTCTGCGCATCTGGCTTCGGAGCTTTCTCGAGGATCCGATGTTCGAGCGCCTGATGCAGCGGGCTGATCCCTGGAGTCCCGGGGGGCTTCAACCGCTGTTCCCTGCCGATGCTGTGCCGGTCCCGAGAGATCAACCCCTGTTCCATCTGGCCCTCGCCGAAGACTGGCGGATGGCCAGGGCAGAGGGTTCCTACCGGATCTCCACCAGAGGCATGCGCCTTGACGAAGTGGGATTCATTCACTGCTCGTGGGAACAGCAGGTGAAGGCGACCTTTGATCGCTTCTACGCCGATGCAGAAAACGTGCTGCTGCTGCGCATCGACCCTGCCCAGCTGACCGCCCCACTGCGGGCTGACGCGGTTCCGACCGGGGAGCTTTTCCCACACCTCTACGGAGCACTTTCCCTGGACGCTGTGATCTCAGCGGATCGCTACGACCAAGAAGCAGCATGAGACCAGCAAGTGGCACTGTGACAGTCCAGGGGTTGCACAACGGCGCAGGGGCTCTATGACGGGTTGGTCGATGGCATCTGATGCATCCCCAGACGCAGACCTCCCAGCAGACGGCGCTGCTTTGGACCGGCAGGGAACTGAAGAGACTGCTGGAGCACTGCTCCTTACGACGATGGGCGTCGACCTCGGCCCTGATGGAGGCCCATGACATCCGGATGTGCCGACGTTCCTCAACTCGCTGACCTGGAATCGGACGCCAGCGACCGAGGACTGCTGCTGCGCATCAGGCTGAATCGGCCGCTCGGGCTTTGGGCCCTGAGGCTCGTGGTGGCATCACGCCAATCGGATGGTCCGCCACGACTGCTCGGGGAACTGAAAGGCTGGGCCTACCCCGCCATCAGCGGATTGCAACTCGACACAATGCGGGTGCTGCCCTCAGCTCCGAGCGGAGTCGGAGACCTGATCTGGGCCGCAACCATGGCCTGGGCTCTGGAGAGCACCCCCTGCCGCCGGGCCAGGCTTCTGGCCATTCGTGACGACGACCGCCAGCACAGACGACTGGTGCGTTACTTCCGGCAGCGCGGTTTCACACCGGTACGGGAGGTGGCAGCAGCGCCGGTGGATCTCCCTCTGCGTCTGGTGTGGGGCGGTGCCGGAGTTCTGATGTGTGCGGACTGCTGCTCGGTTCTGACCCTGAGCGAGCAGCGCTGGCGTCAGTCCGCCGCGTGATAGCTGCTCCGCACCAGAGGACCGCTGCTGACCTTGTCAAACCCCAGCTCCCGGGCGACCTCCCCCAGCTCCGCGAATTCCTCGGGCGTCCAGTAGCGGGCCACTGGGATATGGGCCAAGGAGGGTCTCAGGTACTGACCCAATGTGAGGCGCTGACAGTCGACACGACGCAGATCCTGCATCGCACGGATCACCTCATCCCGGGTCTCGCCGAGTCCGAGCATCAGCCCAGACTTGCTGGGAATCCGCGGCGCAAGCGTCCTGGCCGTCTCCAACAGTCCAAGCGAACGGCGATACGTGGCTCCGCGCCGCACCTCACCCTGCAGACGCTCAACCGTCTCCAGATTGTGGTTGAAGCACACCGGTTCGGCGGCCAGCACCGTGGCAAGCCGCCCTCGCTGCGCCGCCAGGGCCTGCTCCTGATCCGTGACACCCCCCCAGAAATCCGGGGTGAGCACCTCAATGGCCACAAGCGGATTGCGCTGCCGGATCGCGGCCATCGTGGACGTGAACAACCCGGCGCCATGGTCGTCGAGGTCATCGCGGGCCACGGCGGTGAGCACGACGTAACGCAACCCCATCGCCTCCACGGCCTCGGCCACTCGCACGGCCTCGCCGGCATCGACCGGCATCGGCGCCTGCCCCTTCTCGACCTGACAGAAGGCACAGCTGCGGGTGCAAATCGATCCCCCCAGAAGAAAAGTGGCCGTGCCGGATGCGTAGCACTCGCCGCGGTTGGGACAGCGCCCCTCCTCGCAGATCGTGTGCAACCTGTTCTGCTTCACCAGGCCTTGAACCCGCTCCAGGTCAGAAGCATTCCCGATCGGGCGGCGAAGCCATTCGGGAAGCCTTTCGGCAGGGGGAATGGCGCTGTACTTGCTCATGCAGTGAGCTGACCAGCCCTGATTCTGACCGTGTCGGCAGCGGATGGTGGGAGCCGGTGGCCAGGAGGGTGAACCCACCCGGAGCGATGCCACCGGCGAGTTCAATGTCGCCCTGATTTCAGGGAAGTGTGATTTCCGCTACAAAACTCATTGCTGTTGCCGCGTCAGGACACCAGTCGCCGCCGGATTCCTTCCACCGCGCACGAGGTGCGGTTGCGGGTGTTCATCTTGTGGATCACGGATTGAACGTAGTCCCGGGCGGTGGTCTCAGCGATATGAAGCTCCCGCCCGATCTCTCGGTTCGAACATCCCTCGCAGAGCAGCTGGAGTACAGCGCTTTCTCGAGAGGTCAGCGTCGTCGTCGTCACGGTTCAGTGGTGTGATTGGGAGGGTTCTCACCCTTGGCTCCACTGTCCTCATGGCATTCAGCGCGGACTTGAGGGGCCGGAAAGGATTCCCTGAGAGCTCGCTGAACCAACGACCGACTGAGGCTCCACGGGATCAGACCAGAGCGATCTGATCGGTTGTGATCTCACCGGCATTCTTCATGGTGCAAAGAAGGCCCCCGTCTCCAAAATCGCGCTCCACTCAATTCTCATTGAAGAACAGGCGTCCCTTCGGCTCGAAGTAGAGAAGATCGAAATTCCGCTGGACGTCATCAGCTTCACTGCTGGATGCACCCAACCACATCCTTCAACTGACGTGATTATTCAGACAACACGACATCCGCAGGGGGGACCAACGGCGAGTCAGATCAGTTGAGAGGTTTCACCGAAACCTGAAAACAAGGATTCCGTCTGACCCCAGACCGTTTCCGCCACCTGCTGACCCATGGCACGGCCTCGGAGATCGCCGTCCTGAATATGAATCCCACCGTACAGACGCGAGCGTCCAGCCTGCGCCGCCGCATCCCAGAGCGTGTTCCAGCTCAGACGAATCGTGTCTCCGTCGTACTCCTCAAAGGACAACTCATCCGTCGACCAGGCACCAATCAGATCCCGCTCTCCATCACCATCCAGATCCTGCACCCCGCGGCTGTGTCCATCAAACAGCACATCTGAACCGGTGTAAGCCTCGAGCACCGTTGCGGCAGCGAATGAAAAGCCGGAATGGCCCGATGTGTATTCAGGGAAGGCAGGCGTGACGAAGGTCACATCCTGATAGGGCTGCCAGTCCTGACCGAGAATGGTCTGCGATCCCTTGTTCGGTCCAGCCCAGGCGATGATCTCCTGATCTTCGAAAAGATGACGGATCGCTGTCTGAGGGCGAACATAATCGTGGGCATATTTGGCATCCCATACGGCGATACCGGTATCAAACAACGCATTGTTCAGGGCGAAGAACATTTTCACGTCATCTGCCAGGCCGTACTCCTCGCGGGCTGAAAGATCATGAGCAAATTCATTCCAGTGCCCCGGAGGTGTGGAACTGAGAGGCCCATCCGCCCAGTACTCAGCGATCGCTTTCTGCTCGGCAGTCAGCGTGGCACTGATGGCGGCGACCTCAGTGAACTGGCGCCTGTAGGCCTCATCGTTGGTGGACGTGAAGCCTGTCGCGTCGGTGTACACCGAAAAATCACCCAGCTGAGGGGGGGCCACCGGACGGAATGCGGCACCATCGCTGATTGCAAAGGGGGTGACATCGCCCCAGTGCGGGGTCAGCGGACTCTGCAGGGTGTAGGTCGAGGGATCATCCGTGGCGATGGGAATCCCGTTCTCATCCACGGCCGTGCCGTTGGGAATTCGCAGCGGAGTCCAGCGGTTGGGATCGAACTCCCCACTTCCCTCCTGATTGATGGAGGCATAGCCCGACGGATCGTCGTATCCGTTGCCTGCATTGGAGCCGTCTTCAGCCCTCGCTGACAGCACCGACTCGGCAACCTGGCGGCCGAAACGCGCCATCGGATGTCGAGCTGAATCGAAGCCAAGCTGCTCCAGCAGGTCATCAAATCGATCGCTGTGGTGGGGAAACACAGTCGATAGAACGGAATGCGCCGCATGACTGATCGCCCGTTCAATCGTCCGCTGAGGAGTCAGGCTGCTGCGTCGCAGATCGGTGTAGGCCCCCTTGGCGATGGGATCAAACGCCGCCCAGGTGTCGTACATCGCAGCGTGGGCCAGATGCAGGGCGCGCGTGATCACGGTTGGCACGGGCTTATCCGCCCGGATCGCCTGCAGAGCCAGCTCGTTCCATCGGGCCACCACCGTCGGCTGTGGGTCGGGGTTGAGGGCCCCGAAGTCAGCACCGTTCAGCGCAACAGCGTCCAACGCGGGAGCAGAAAGTTCAGGCCTGTCCAACGGAGGAACGTCCAAGGGAGGAACGTCCAAGGGAGGAACGTCCAAGGGAGGAACGTCCAACTGAGGGATCTCAAATGCAGGCTCTGGCAGCTCCGGAGGTACCAGGGCCTGGGCCATCTGATCCAGCTCGTCCTGCACCGCGCTCAACGGCTCGGGAATGTCGGGAACCGTGACGATTTCCAGGGCGAATGGATCGATCGGCTCAGGCAGCTCCATCGCAACCAGAGGTGGCTGCGGCTGTGGCAACAGCTCGACAGCCCGGGCCGCCCGTTCATCGTGCCGCTCGAAGCGGATCTCCCGGGAGCTGAGGGAGCGCCGGCGGGGAAGCCAGAAGAGCGGAAACGTCATCGGGAAGGACCTGACCCATCAAGTCTTAAGGCAGTCCTTCAAGGTTCACACCGTCATCTGTCGTGTTTCTCAGTGGGTTCTCAGGCTCCTTTCAGATTGAGGGATTCGGTTCATTCGACCGGTCGACGCCCCTCCAGTGCCCGGCTCAGCGTGACTTCATCGGCGAACTCGAGCTCGCTGCCCATCGGCAACCCGTAGGCAATCCTGCTCACCTGACAGAACGGCTTGATCAGTCGCGCCAGATAAAGACTGGTGGTGTCGCCTTCGACGCTGGGGGTCAGCGCCAGGATCACCTCGCTGACATCCTCCCTGCCGAGACGTTCCACCAGTGATGTCACCTGAAGCAGCTCAGGGCCGATCCCGTCCATCGGCGAGATCAGGCCACCGAGAACGTGATACCTCCCACGGAATTCCCGGGTGCGCTCCATCGCCAGCAGGTCTCTGGAATCCGCCACCACACAGAGAAGACCGTTGGTCCGCTCCGGGTTGCGACAGATCTCGCACTGGGGTTCCGCCGAGAGATGAAAACAGGTCTGGCACTGGCCCACCTGAGTGCGCGCCGCCAGCAGAGCATCAGCGAATTGATGAATCTGCTCCTCCGGCTGATTGAGCAGATGCAGGGCAAGACGCTGGGCTGTGCGGGGGCCGATGCCGGGCAGCCGTTCGAACTGATCGATCAGTCGGGCCAACGGTCGGGTGAAGCCGCTCAGGGGTCTGCCGCCGCATAATCAGACTCTAGGCAGAATGCCCCGATCCGTTCAGGCCACGATGCAGCTGTTCCGATCCCTCACCCGACTGCTGGCCTGTGCAGCCCTGGCGTTCACCCTGGGAGCCTGCGCAGCCGGTCCAACCGCCGGACTGCAGTCGTACCAGAGCCCCGACGGACGCTTCGCCTTCCTCTACCCAACAGGTTGGACCCAGGTGCAGGTGAGCAACGGCCCCAGGGTTGTGTTTCACGACCTCATCCACAGCGACGAGACCGTGAGCCTGATGGTGAACAAAGTGGACGAAAGCAACGACCTCAGCGAGCTGGGCAGCGCGGTGGCGGTGGGAGAGAGGCTGCGCCGTGAGGTGATCGCCACCGCAGGCAGCGGCCGCACAGCCGAGCTGATCGAAGCCGGGGAGCGTGAAACCAACGGGCACACGTTTTATGACCTGGAGTACGCCGTGCACCTGGAGGATCGTGACCGCCACGAGCTGGCAACGGTGGTGGTGGACCGCGGGCGTCTCTACACCCTGGCCACCAGCACCAACGAAGAGCGCTGGCCGAAAGTCAGCGATCTCTGCGGACGGGTGGTGCGCTCCCTGAATCTGCTGGTGTAAGCCCGTTGGCGGGATTCAGAACAGAAATCGAAAGCGGCGGCTGCTCGCCTCGCTGGCCTCGGCACCGCTGGGGTCCCGCGCAGGCCATTCCGTGTCCAGATAGCTGATGCCCCCGCGATAGAACGGCTTGGCCCGCAATCGCTTGGTCTCCAGATCGGTGGTCCCCATCGCGGCGATCAGACCGCCCATCTGCAACGGACCGAGGTCAGTCTGGAGCTGACCGCCCGCGGCGGCGATCAAGGCCGGAAGGCGAATCAGATTCTGAGGTTGCCGCATCCGCTCGAACAGTCCCTTCAACGCGAGTTGCTGGCGCTCAAGCCTGCCGACATCCCCACGCCCATCCTGACGCCAGCGCAGGAACCCCTCCAGATCCCCGCCTCTGAGAATCTGTCGACCCGGCTGGAGATCGATCACCAGACCCTGGCTGCGGTCGACGTAGTAGAGACG
The DNA here is from genome assembly GCF_000737575.1 of Synechococcus sp. KORDI-49. NCBI lineage: Bacteria > Bacillati > Cyanobacteriota > Cyanophyceae > Synechococcales > Synechococcaceae > Synechococcus > Synechococcus sp. KORDI-49. The sequence continues at coordinate 597,867 of NZ_CP006270.1, forward strand.
CTTCGGCACGTCGACCTCGATGCCGCCGACCATGTCGGAAAGCGTCTCGATCGCATCCAACCGGACCACGATGTGATGACGTATCGGACGGTTCATCAATCGCGTGAGCTCTCGCTCCACCGCCTCCGCACCTCCTCTCGCCAGCAGACCGTTGATCTTCATGGCTCCGAAGCCATCGCTGTCGATGTAGCTGTCACGGGGAATCTGAGTGATCGTCGTGCGACCTCCCTGGACCCTGACGGTGAAGATCACATCGGTGTTGCTGCCGCTCGCATCCCGGCCCAGCACGACAACCTCCTTCGGCCCAAAACCAGCCCAGCTGCCGAAGGGATTTCCCAGCGGCAAAGGCATCGACTCGACGGACTGATCCCCGCTCAAGCGGCTGAGCGGCACCGAGAGCAACAACCCTCCAGACAGGCCGATGAAAGCCGCAACCCAGAGGGGTCGACGCGGCTTCGGCGAGGACTGGATCACCATCTCTTTACCATAACCAGAGCTTGACCTTGCCTTAACCTTTTGTTCTGGATGGTCAGACCAGCGGATCGCTGATCACCATCGCCGCGCAGGGGAGCTGACTGATCAACTTGCTCGTGCGGTCGCTGCCGGGGATCGGCAAGCCGGCCACCCGTCTGCGCTGTGTGCGAAGGATCACGAGGTCATGCTCACGGCTGAGGCGATGGATCGCCACATCGATGCCTGGCCCACGCACGATCACGATGTGAAAGCGCTCTGCCGGGATCCCCTGAGGCCTCCAGCGGATCAGCTGCTCCTCCATCCAGCGCCGGTCCTGCCCACTGAAGCGGGGATCATGCACATGCAGCAACGTGATGCGGGTGCGCTCCTCCAGCGCCGCTGTGTTGATCACCCTCAGGGCCAGCTCAAACTGCTCGCGTGCGCTGGCGGAGAGATCCTTGATGGGTACCAGGATGCGGCTGAGGGCGGTGACGCGCTGACGCCCGAGGTTCACCACCACGACGGGGCAATGGGCGGTGCGGCAGACCCCATCGACGATGTCTCCGAGGAACCAGGCCCGCAGCTGGTCCGCCCGTCCGGCTCCGATCAGCAGCAGGTCCGCCGACTGTTCGAGGGCGGTGCGGCTCATGCCCCCGGCGATGTCCTCGTCGAGTCGCAGCAGGGTTCGGGTTGGCACCTGCAGGGAACTGCCGATCGCCGCTGCGGCAGCCAGTCGACCACGGGCCGCGACGACAGCGCGGTTGAGGCCGCCGCGCACCTCCTCGAGACTGGGATTGACCATGGCGAGAGGCAGCAGTAATCCCTCCCCACCAGCTGATCCACGCAGCAGCCGCGACGCGATGTTGAGCAGTCCCCCTTCATTGCCGGGGTTCGCGATGGGCACCACGATCCGCAACGGTCGCTGCACGACCTCACTGACTCCGTCAGCGGTGGCAGCCTCCTCCCCGAAGCTGGTCGGCACCATGCCTTGCCGATCCTCCGTCAAGCGCGTCACCGACCGCTCCGTGAGGATCGGGCCGAGGGTGGCGGTCACCACCATCACGGCGAGGACGGCATTGAGCACCATCTGATTCAGCAATCCCGCCTGAAAACCGATGAATGCGGTGGCGAGGGTGGCGGCCACCTTGGGCATGGTGAGCGACCACATCATCAGGATCTGCGACCGGCGATAACCGAACAGAGCCCCGCTGATCCAGGAGGCCAGTCCCTTGCCGCCAATCGCTCCCACCAGCATCAGGCCCGTGAACTGATAGTTGGACAGGCTCTCCCCAAGGCTTCCCACATCCAGCAGCAGGCCGAGGTCGATGAAAAAGATCGGGATGAACAGAACACTCCCGATGAAGATCACCTGCTCCTTGACCCGCCCCTCCGGGAGAACAGAATTCACCGCCAGTCCAGCAAGGAAGGCGCCGACGATCTTCTCCACCCCCGCCAGCTCCGCCCCAAGGGACGCCAGGAACAGGGCGACCAGCACGGCCAGAACCATCCTGTTTTCATCGTTGATCCCGCGGATCACCAGACGTTGTCCCAGCCAGCGGATCCCCAGCACCACCATCAGGGCAAACAAGCCGATCTTCACCAGCAACCAGGTGAGGCCGGCCCCACTGAGATCCCCCTTGCCCAGACCAAGGCCAACCGCCAGTAACAGCAGCGCGACGATGTCGGTGAAGATCGTGCTCCCGACACTCACCACCACCGCCTCATCCTTTTGAGCTCCGTAGCTGCGGACGATCGGATAGCCCAGCGGCGTGTGCGTGGCCATCAACGCCCCGAGCAAGAGGCAGGACACCCCCGCGAAGCCCGCCATCCATCCGATGGAAACCCCAGTGGCCACCCCGATCAGAAGGATCAGCAAGCCGTAGATGAAGGAGCGGCGCTTGACCCGGTTGAACTCCTCCAGGTCGATCTCCAGCCCCATCGTGAACAGCAGATAGACAGCTCCCAGATCAGAGAGCAGCCGCACCGTCTCGCTGTCGGTGTCCACCCACTGCAGAGCATGGGGGCCGATCAGCACGCCCGCCAGCAGCAGACCGACCAGATCAGGCAAGCCGAGGCGTCGGATCAGGGGCGGCACGGCCGCACTGATCGCCACCAACAGAGCGAACACCCCAAGGGGGTGGTGCATTACGTGGCTGACCGAGGCCTCCATCGCCATGGACTGATGGCAGAGCCAGGTAAGTCACGCTCAAGCATGGTCACCGGTCCGACCGCAGGCAACGGGTTCTTCAGGAAGCGCAAGCCCGTTCCCCGGCCTGCACCTGCCACAAGTTCGTGTAAACGCCGCCGAGGGCGAGCAGATCATCGTGGAGGCCCTGCTCGACGATGCGTCCCCGCTCCATCACCACGATGCGATCGGCATGCCGGATCGTGCTCAGGCGATGGGCGATCACAAGGGTCGTGCGATCACGGGTGATCCGTTCCAGAGAACGCTGGATCGCTGCCTCGGTGTCGTTGTCCACCGCTGCTGTGGCTTCATCGAGCACCAGAATCGGAGCATCCTTGAGAATCGCCCTGGCCAGCGCGATGCGTTGACGCTGGCCACCGGACAGACGTTGCCCCCGCTCACCCACCAGGGTCTCGTAGCGATGGGGCAACTCCTCGATGAAGCTCGCCGCCTCGGCCAGTCGGGCCGCACGTTCGATCGCAGCAGGATCGGCCGCATCGCTGCCGTAAGCGATGTTTTCCGCCACCGTTCCATGGAAGAGATAGACGTCCTGGCTGACCAGGGCGATCGCCCGGCGAAGATCCTCGAGACGCAGTGTCTCGATCGGGCGGCTGTCCAGAAGAATGCGACCGCCGGAATGGTCGTAGAGGCGCAGCAGCAGCTTGACCAGCGTGCTCTTACCGGAGCCGGTGGAACCGACGATGCCGATCGTGCTGCCTGCGGGCAGCACCAGATTGAAGTCCTGCAGGAGCGGAGGTCGCTCGTCATAGGCGAAGTCCACCGCCTCGAAACGCAGCTCCCCTCGCACCAGCCGCCGGTCCAGAACCATCGGACCGCTCCGGATGCCGATCGGGGTGTCGATCAGGTCCAGCACCCGACGGGTGGAGGCCATGGAACGTTGGTAGTCGTCCAACGTGCGGCCCAGGGTGGTGAGCGGCCAAAGCAGTCGCTGGGTGATGAAAACCAGCACGCTGTAGGTGCCGACCTCCAACTCGCCGGCGACCGCCTTGAAGCCCCCGACCAGCAGGATCGCCAGAAAAGCGAACAGAATCGCGAAACGAATCAGCGGAATGAAGGCGGCTGAAAGACGGATCGCTCTGGCATTGCTCTGTCGGTAGGCCTCACTTTCTCCGCGCAGCCGTTCCAGCTCAAGCGCCTCGGCAGTGAAGCTCTTGATCGTGAGCATGCCGCCGATGTTGTTGGACAGCCGCGCCGCCAGATCACCAGCGCGGGCCCGCACGTCCCGGTAACGGGGCTGCAGGCGCTTCTGAAAGCGCAGCGACCCGACAAGGATCACAGGAATCGGCAGATAGGCGAACACCGCCACACCCGGTGCGATCACCGCCATGCCGATCCCAACCACCAGAACCGTGGTGAGAAGCTGCAGGATCTCGTTGGCACCACGGTCAAGGAACCGCTCCAGCTGGTTGATGTCGTCATTGAGCACCGACAGCAGCCGTCCGCTGCTGTCCTGCTCAAAGAAGGACAATTCCAACCTCTGGAGATGGGCGTAGGCCTCGAGCCGCAGGCTGTGCTGCGTGGTCTGAGCCAGGTTGCGCCAGAGGATTCCGTACAGGTATTCGAACAGCGATTCGGCACTCCAGATCACCATCGTGAGCAGAGCCAGCACGCCGAGTTGGTTCGTAGCGCCGCTGATGCCGAAGCCGGCCAGCAATGACTGCTGGCCCCGCACGACCACATCAACCGCCAGACCGATCAGTGCTGGAGGCGCCAGGTCGAACAGTTTGTTCAGAAGGGAACAACTGACGGCCGTGATCACCAGCCGTCTCTGGGGCGCCAGATGACCAAGCAAGCGCCTCAAAGGGGGCATGTCTGCAATCGTCCTGAGGGTTGGATCCGTCACTGTTTCAACATCGTCAGCAGCGGGCCTCTCCTGGATCCAGACCCAGGAGATCGCGCTGGAACTTCAGGACGGTGCCGCCTGGGGCCTCCAGGTCAGTTGCGATAACCGCCGCCGCCGCCACCGCGGGGGCCACCTGAGCGCTCGCGTGGAGTGGCTTTGCTCACGCGGATCATCCGACCCATCCACTCGACGTCCTGGAGGTCGTCGATCGCTTTCTGCTCGTCTTCGTCATTCACCATCTCAACGAAGGCGAAACCGCGCTTGCGCCCGGTCTCACGGTCGAGAGGGAGGCTGCAGTTCTTGACCTCGCCGTACTCGCTGAACAGGTCAAACAGGTGCTCCTGTTCGGCCTGGAACGAGAGATTGCCGATGTAGATGGTCATGAACGTGGAACCTTTGGATGTGCTCAACCGCGCGAGCCGGCTCCGAAGAGGTCGGAGTTCCGATGCTCAGGCGTCAGCACTCTGACGTTACAGGGCCCTCGCACGATTCAACACGAAAAAGAGAAGCAAATCGAAAGACCATGACATGGGAGCGATGTTTGCCCCCATTGTCAGAAGACCCTGACAGTGGATCAGCGTATGTCGTCGTTTTCACTTCAAGCCCTGCACTGGACGACTGACGGAGAGTTGATCCCGTGCGATCGACTGGTGCTTCTGAACACCCTGATCAGAGAGAGCCTTCCGGACGTGCAGCTGGAGCTGATCCGTGTGGTGGAGGAACTTGCTCTGGCGGAACGACGCGTGACCCCCCAGGTCAACTCTTGAACGCCTTGATGGCCTCAGCCGTGCAGGTCTGCTTGGCGGCATCGAGTCCTGCCCCCTGATTCACCTGCTGGATGAAGCAATCGCAGGTGGATCCCCCCATACCGTCAGGAGGGGTTTTGCCTGCTTGCTTCATGGCCGCGTCGAATGCTGCAAGACAGAAACGTTTGATCATCGTTTCGTCCTCCTGAGCGGAAGCTGGCAGGGCCACGAGCAGAAGGCCCAGAACAGCTGCTGTCAGCAACGTTGTCATTTGGCCTGAGTGATCTGCAGCTGCTTGTTCATCACTTTCAACCTTTGCAGATTGCTGAAGATATCTTCTGGCATCCCCTTCGGAAGATCGACGAAACTGTGATCTTCAAAGATCTGAATGCGACCGATCATGCGGCCCTGAAGTCCTGTCTCACCGGCGATGGCGCCCACAAGATTGCCCGGTTTGACCCGGTCCCGGTGGCCAACTTCAACCCGGTAACGCTGCATCGACTCCTCCGCAGGCCGGCTCGACCGCTCTCCGCGACGATCACCGTTCTTGCGGTCACGATCACGATCACGCTCGCGACGGCTGTTGTTCTGAATCCACTCGTCATCCCCCTGCTGGCGCAGCAGCGGTTCCGGACCGATCGCCAGATTGAGGGCCGCGTAGGCCAGCTGCTCAGGGGTGATGTCGCGCTCGGTTCCGATGCGCTGGATCAGCTCCTTGAGCAGAGCGGATTCCTCTTCTGAGGGTCGTTCCCTCTGCACGGCATCACTGAGGCGTTGGTGAAGCCGATCCAGACGCCCCTGATTGATCGCCGCATTCCCCGGCACCTCCATGGGCTCGATCGGCTGGCCCGTGGCGCGCTCGAGATTGCTGATGAATCGACGCTCGCGGGGGGTCACGAAAAGCACCGCCTCTCCGGACCGGCCGGCGCGACCAGTTCGGCCGATCCGGTGCACGTAAGCCTCGCTGTCGAAGGGCATGTCGTAGTTGATCACCAGCCCGATGCGATCCACATCCAGGCCGCGGGCCGCCACATCGGTGGCGACCAGGATGTCGATGGATCCACTGCGCAGGCGTTCCACCGTTCGCTCACGCTGGTTCTGAGGTACATCGCCATTGAGCACGGCCACCTGATGTCCGCTGCCGTCAAGGGTCTCGGCGACGGTGAGCGTGATCGCCTTGGTCCTGGCGAAGATGATGACTCCCTGCCCACCCCAGGCATCGAGAACCCGCTGCAGGGCCTCCAGCTTGTGGCTCATCGGCACCGTGATCGAGTGTTGGCGGATCCGACGCCCCTCCTGATCCTTTGTCCGGATCGTCACCTCGGCAGGATCCTTCAGATAACGCTTTGAAAGCCTTCGGATCTCGGGCGGCATCGTGGCCGAGAAGAGCACCACCTGCCGCTGCTCAGGCAACTGCTCGAGAATCCACTCGACATCGTCGATGAAGCCCATGCGCAGCATTTCATCGGCCTCATCCAGCACCAGGCTGCGCAGGCCACTGGTGTCCAGGGTTCCCTGGCGCATGTGGTCCATCACCCGTCCAGGGGTCCCCACCACCACATCAACCCCGCGGCGCAGGGTCTGGATCTGGGAGCGGAAATCCGAGCCGCCGTAAACCGCCAGCACCTTCAGATGGGGATGACCGGCGGCGTAGGCCTTGAACGAGTCGGCCACCTGCATGGCCAGCTCACGGGTCGGAGCCAGCACAAGCGCCTGGGGTCTGGAGCTGCCGGACTCCAGACGCTCCAGCAGAGGCAGTGCGAAGGCAGCGGTCTTGCCGGTGCCGGTCTGAGCCTGACCCACCAGATCGCGGCCGAGCATCAGTTCAGGGAAGGCCGCCCGCTGAATCGGAGAGGGTTCGCTGTAGCCCTTGTCAGTCAGCGTGCGGAGCAGCGCTTCACTGAACCCGAACCCCGCAAATCCGGAAGGATCCTCAGCTGAGGCATCGATTGTGGTGGTGAAAACGTCGTCCGGGCTCTTCGCCGGAAGTTCGGATGCGGAAAGATCCACGGCGCACAGGGTCTCCCCGTGCTGCTGCTGCTGTTCTGTCATGAAAAGTGGCCCTAGCCTGATTGATCTCTGAAATCAGGCTCACAACCTCCCGGTGATCAACGATCACACTCCGGTTGTGTTGCCCACGCTTCAAAGGTTCGTTCTTAACTTATCACCCTGCCGTAATCATCCTGAAGCCGCTCGATGTCGTCCTCACGCAAAACGGCCCCGTGCTGCACTTCAAGAATGATCAGATCACTCTGTCCGCCCCGCGCGCGATGCACCGTGCCGCATGGGATGGTGAGCATCACACCGATGCTTGCGTCCTGCCACGTCTCACCGCAGAGAAGAGCGCCATCCCCGGCCACCACGGTCCAGCTTTCGCTGCGATGGTGATGACGTTGCAGTGAGAGCTGCCGACCGCTGCGGACCAGCAGACGCTTCACCTTGTACCCGTCTCCGGAGAGGAGGTCTTCGTACCAGCCCCAGGGGCGTTGGACCCGCATTCAGTCCGGAGTGATCAACTCAAGGGTGTCACGCGCACGCGTGATGGCCGTGTAAAGCAGCCGGCTGGCGTGACGGTCCAGGGGATCGGACTGCAGCGAATGCGGCCAAAGCACCGTGACGCCATCCGCCTCACTGCCCTGTGCTCGGTGGATGGTGAGCGCCACCGCCGGCTCCACTCGCTGCAGCCGGGCCGGATGCAGCCGCCTCACCACGACGCTGCCGTCTGCGCCCAGCACACGGAACAGCAGACAGGAGCCCTCTCCAAGCCCGAGCTTGACGCCGAGATCGCCGTTGGCGAGCCCAAGTTCCGGCTGATTGCTGCCGCAGATCACCGGTAGACCGACCGGCCAACTCCAGGGGTCCTGGACGCCGGCCGCTCCCAGCAGGGTGCGATGAACATCCTCAAGGCTCCAGCGCCCCTGGCGTCTGGGACAGAGCACCAGATCGTGCTCGAGCTCCCTGAGCAATGGCTGGGACGCCTCCTCCAGATCGGCCTCCTGCATCATCTCGAGGCCTGATGCCAGCTGAGCCAGACGCTCCAAACGCGAGGGCCAGCTCTTCCGCAGCGCCAACGGCAGTCGCTGCAGAGGTTCCCGTCGATGCAGCACGTTCGCTGCCGGCGGCAATCCATCCAGTTCCTGCGCGAATCCCTCCAGACCGTCCTCGCGAAGCCTGCTGGCCAGCTGAGCAAGGGCGCCGCGATTGCGGTAGACGTGCATTAGTTGCACCGCAGCAGGCCCGAAGCGGTCCCGCACGTCAGGGTCCTGAAGCCGATGCCAGACCGCACCGCTGCCCACCGGCGGCAGTTGTGCCGGATCTCCCACCAGGATCAGGCGGCAGCCGGAGGGAAGAGCCTCCAACAGAGCCTGCATCAACGCCAGATCCAGCATCGACATCTCGTCGATCACGAGGAGATCGAGCTCCAGAGGCCGGCTCCGGTTGCGGCGGAACCCAGCACTGGAAGCCTCGAGCCAACGATGAAGCGTGCTGCATGGGAGATCAGGACATCGGGGGCGAACGGCATCCGCCAGACGGCGCGATGCCTTTCCGGTGGGCGCGGCCAGGCCGATGCGCAGATCCGGATGGCGGGCCCTCGCCCGTTGCAGCATCTCCACCACGGTGCTGGTCTTGCCGGTGCCGGGTCCACCACTGAGCAGCACCACAGACAGGTGATCCGGTGCCAGCACCGCCTGGCGCTGCTCATGATTCAGGCCCCGCGGCAGATCCGGAAGCGCACCGGAGCGGGAGACAGGCACAGGCCTGGAAGCCCGCTCCAACAGCTGATCCACCACCGCCTGCATCGCTGTGAGCCAGCGGCGCCAGCCGATCCGCTCCCCCTCCACCATCAGCGGCGCCGCCTCGCCAGTCAGCCAGCCGCTGGATCGCGCCACTGCCCGGCGCTCCGCCGTCAGCGGCAGTGAAAGCTCGCCTTGCTCAAGAGCCGCCACGAGATCGGTACTGAGCTGTTCGAGAGCGGCATCCGTCTCGGACGGCGGTCGATGCCGCACCAGCACCGCATGCACTGCTGCGGCGAAACCGGCGGGCCAGTTGCTTCCGGTCACCGTCCCCCCTCCTGCAGCAACCGGTCGAGAGCCAGCACCCGCCTCAGTGGAGCCGGCTCGACGATCCGCCCCGGAGCGGCACGCGAGCCGGGCTGACGGGAACCGGGCATCCCGCGCAGGAAGGCGTAGACGTAACCACCCAGATGACGTTCAGGCAAATAGCCGGGGAGGCGCCAGCGCAGATGGCGATGCAGAGCCACCAGATACAGATGAGCCTGCAGCGGGTAGTGGTGATGGATCATCTGCAGGCCCATGGCCGCATCGGTGTAATGACGCGGACCGCAGCGGTCGTCTGAGCCATCACCGGAGCGTTCGCCGATCCAGTTGCTTTTCCAGTCCAAGACCCACCAGCGCAGGTTGGGATCCACAAACACCAAATCGATCGATCCGGTCAGAAACCCGCGGCTGTTCACCGAGAGGCTCGCCAGCCGTTCGAGATAGTCCTCCCCGAAACGGGCCTCAGGCTCGGCCTGAAAGGCCTTGACCAGATCAGCCGTGCGCACCTGCTCAACCGGCAGGTCGAATCCGAGTTCGGGGTGTCGCTGCTCCGGGGCGAGCTGATCGAGGCTCAGATCGCCGAGGGGACCACCGAGCGGGGTCTCGACCACCAGGCGGAGACCCTGCTGCACCGCCGGGACCCAGCTGATGTCGAGCCCCGCGCGGCGGAGCTCCGCCTCGACCAGCTCCGGATCCGGTGTGGAGGGCTGATACGACACCTGCTCAAGAATGCGATGCAGGCAGTCCCCGGCAGAGGCACCCCGCGGGAAATCACGGAGCGGGCCATCCTCCGGCCAGTGGTCGTCGACCTCATCAAGGATCTCCTCACCCTCAGGATCGGCATCGCGACCCTGCTCATGACGGGCCGGATCCTCCGACGTGGCCGTCCAGGCGGAGTAGCTGGAGCGGCCCCAGCGGCGGTCGATTCGCTGCGGAACCGCACCGATGCAGAGACGGTCAGTTGGCGCAGGGCTGCGCCAGCGACGGGGTGCCGGATCCGGCGGTTCCAGGCTGGTCAGCTCGATCGCCAGAGCTCGCTCAGCCAGTTCCGCACTGAGGCGCTCATCCGTCAACTGATCGATCGGCTGACCCACGGCATCCGCACCGAACAGCCAGCTCACGAGCGGAGAGCCCTCCTGACGCGTGACCCTGGCCCAGACGAGCACCAACTGGGAGCGTGCACGGGTGAGCGCCACATAGGCCAGGCGTTCCGCCTCAGCCATCGCCGCCGTCTCCTCCTGCTGCGCCAGGTCCAGCCCCCGTCCCCAGCGGGAATCGAGCAGCAACCGCCAGGAACCCTCCCCGCCGTCCCGCCAGAGCGGACCACCCCCGACCCGGGGGCCTTCCCAGAGCGTCGGGCAGATCACCACCGGATATTCCAGCCCCTTGCTGCGGTGCACGGTCACCACGGCGATCGCACTTTCAACGAGATCGCTATGGGGCTGACGCGGTTCAGGAACGGGATCAGCAGGGTGCAGACGCTCACGCCTCAGCCAGGTCGCGGCACTGGCGATGTCGAGTCCCTGACGGTGCATCACCTCCTGCACCAGCCGGGCCGCCTGCTGCAGATCACCGAGCATCCGGCCGCGATCGGAAAGCTCCGCCATCCGCTCTCCATCCAGAAGGTCCGAAAGGCATCCCAGAAGACCGATCGTCGGCATCTGGACCGCCCATGCACGCAGCCGCAGGGCGAGCTGGTCCAGGCGACCGTCGATGCTCAGATCATCAGGCGGCCATCCCATCAGGGGCGAGCAGGCCAGCAACCGCAGACGCCGCTCATCCCCGGGTTGGGCGAGAGCATCGAGCAGGCGCTGAAGCACCACGGCCGCTTCCGTCTCGAACACATCCCCCTGGCTCACGAGACGGGTCGGCAGGCCTCGGCTCGACAGAGCCCGACGCAACTCCGTGGCCTGACGGTGGGTGCTGACCAGCAGGCAGAGCTGCGCAGGCGTCAGGTCGTCCCGTTCCTGCAGGAGCCGCAGCACGGCATCCGCCAGACGCAGTGGCAGCTCCTCGACCAGTGCCGTCTTGGTGAGCGGAGTCTCTCCGCACCAATGAAGCAGCTGCAGCGGGCAACCCCGCGGAGGAGCCTGCGCACTGCCGCGGGGCTCCACCGCAGGCACCGGCAGTTCGGAACGCACCAGTCCAGGGCGCATCAGATCATTCAGGGCACGCATCAGAGTCGGTGTGGTGCGGAAGTTCTCCTGAAGGGCGTCAATCCGGTCCGCCTGACGGCGTGCCTGGAGATAGGTGTCCAGGTCGCCGCCTCGGAATCGGTAGATGGCCTGCTTGGGATCACCGACCAGCAACAGCAGATGATTCCCCCGCTCCGCAAAGGTCCGGCGCAGCAAGCGCCACTGCAAGGGATCGGTGTCCTGGAATTCGTCCACCATCACGGCCCGGTAACGACACCGCAACGGCTCCAGCCATGGAGCGTCCTCCTCTCCCGGATCCAGGGCCGCCAGCAGCCCGGGGAACGAGATCACACCGCGGCGCGTCCGCCTCGCGGCAAGCTCCCGGAGCGCGCGGTTCAGAACAAAGCGCCAGACCCGCTCAGGTGGTCCGTCCCAGAGGGCGGCCATCACCTGCTGCAGCTCCGCTGCCGCCAGCGAGGGATCGCTCTCGCCGCAGCGTCTGGCGGTACTGCACCAGCATCCGGGGTGGAAGTAGTCGCGCAGAAGTCCCTTCTGCGCGCGAATCGCGGTCAGCGACGGAATGCCGTTCTGATCGGCAATCCACCGATCCAGCAATGCGCAACGATCCGTGCGGGGCTTGCCGCTGTAGGGCTTTGTGTCCCTGCAGCCCTGGGCCTTCCACTGAGCGGCACTGCTGCGGAAGCGTGTTTCGAGCGATTCGCCATCCCGCTTCCAGAGAATGAGAAAACGCTCCCAGCAGCGCCCCATCCAGAGCTGCAGCTGAGCGGCAAGGGGTTCGTCGGGGTCGAAGTCATCCCGTTCTGCGAGAACGCAGGGATGTGGCTCGCCGTCCAGAACCCGCAGGGCCTGCACCATCGCCTCCGGAGACAGCCCGCTTTGGCGCAGACCAATGAGCTGATCCGCAGGCAACGTCAGCAGCTGGTCACGCCAGATGTCCTGCACCACCTGCTGCAGCAGGTCGGTGGAGTCGGTCTCCAGCTCAGGATCCATGGCAGCCCCGCTGCTGAGGGCCATCCGCCGCAGCGTGCGGCGGCAGAAGCCATGAATCGTGGTGATATCGGCCCGATCGAGCTGTTCCAGCGCAAGAAGCAGGCAGCTGATCCACTGCCTGCGAAGCGTGGTGTCTGCCGCATGCTCCAACCAGTTCTCAAGAACCGGGTCGGCAGCTGGAGGAGCAGCCTCAGTCTCGAGCGCTTCCAGGCCTTCGAGGGCAGCCTGGAAGCGCTGGCCGATGCGTGAACGCAGCTCGTCCGCCGCAGCTTCGGTGTAGGTGACCACCAGCAGCTGCTCCAGCGGATGCTGCGCTTCGGTGATCAGCCGCAGGCAGAGATGGGCGAGCGCAAAGGTCTTGCCGGTTCCGGCGCTGGCCTCGAGCAGGCGCAGCCCTGGGACCAGGGGATAGCTGTTGGCCTCAAACCGCTGAACCATGCCGGGAAGCGACATCAGAAGTCTGATGGCGTTCCCTCACCATTGCTCCTTGCTGATTGACACGATTTGGGTGCTGAGCCACAACAGACGTGCCGATCTTTTTGCCATGGCACGCCAATTAACATCAATCGGGCTGCTCGGAGTGGCCATCGTCGGGCTTTACATCTTCGCCCTCGTCAACAGTTTTGGTTTCTGACTCTCAGCGATCAGAGCCCGAGGAACATTGCAGGAATCCGATCGAGCCCGTTGTAACCGAACATCTGGGCCATCACATTCACCAGCATTCCCGCCAGGTGAGCGCCTCCGACGATAGCGAGACCACGCCACAGCTTTTCATAGGTCGCCGGAGGCTTGCCGCCGGACCAGGACATTGAAGTTTTCATGTACAGAGGAGCCTCCGGGACGTTGATTTCAAGAACCGAACCTGATGCCAGATTGTTCTGAAGAATACTGTCAGAGCCTCTGGAACGATCACTGCTTGCAAAGCTTTGTTCCATCGCCGCGATCCTGACAAAGTTCATCATCGACATGCCACCGGCTGATGTGAAGGCACGCACATAGGGAACAGTGTCGGCTCCGAAGACTTCGGTGTACTCAGGGGAATCCACAAGACTGTCGATCACGGCTTCAAATCCCTCACTGGCCTGCTGCTCAATGCAGCCGGAGACTTCGCTCTGACTGAGCGGCGGACGACCGAGGACATGCTTGAACGCGAGCTCGACCCCACGAGTCGGGGGAACCGCTGCATAAAAACGAGCGCGGTAGAACTCACTCTTGGCCAGACCACGCACGAAGTCACGGACGCAGAGACGACCATCCTTCAGCTGTGCCTCCAGAGTGGAAGATCGCTCCTGTTCCATCACATGGCAGTTACCGAAGACCTGGCGGTAAGCAGCCTCAATCACCGGATCCAGACTGTCTGAATCCGTGCCTGCCAACACCCTTGAGGTGACACGGTGGGGGCACTCATTGTGATCGCGAGGGCCGAAGGGAAGTGACATCCCACTGCAGGCACGACGACGGAACTCGGCATTTGTCAATGCCGAGTCAATACTTTTTGTCTGTGATGCTGCAAAGCTGACCGGTCCATTCTTGGACTCAGCACCGAAGCGGAACTTTGGAGACGAGGAAGTGTTCATCGGAGCAGGAGTCCAGATCTTTGAATACCAAGCCAAAGAGATGGCGCTCAAAGAACACTCGAGCAGCCGCGATGGTATTGGCGCTGGCATGAAAGTAGTCGCAGATGAACTGGCATTCCCTTTGGTCAAACAAAATTCACATCCGCGGTGATTGCTGATGTTTTATTTCCTTAAATTCAGGTTCATGACCCACAACACCCTGGTAGCTCGGTGTTGAACAGCACTGTCCGGCAGCACCTGTCTTGCCAGAACAAGACGACAGGTTCTCCACCGTGGCCGTGACCGACGTTCTGTTCCTCTGCACCGGCAATTACTTCCGCAGTCGCTTCTCCGAAGCCCTGCTGCGCCATCTCTGCCGGGGCAACCCTGAGCTGACGGTGCGCTCCGCCGGTTTGCAGGTGGATCCCGCCAGCGGGAATGTCGGTCCGATGGCGAAGGAAGCTCTGGAGGCGCTGCGGGAACGGGGGATCGAGCTTGATCCAGGCATTCAGCCGATGCCTCGCCAGGTGGAGGAAAGGGATCTGGAGCAGGCAGATCTGATCATCGCGGTGGATGCCGCTGCTCATCGGCCGATGGTGCGTTCAGGCTTTCCGGCCTGGGAGAACAGGATCCGCTTCTGGGGCGTGAAGGATCTCGGTGAGGAGGCTGCTGGCGACCCGATCGTTCAGCTGGAGCAGCAGGTGAAACAGCTGCACGATGAGCTCTCTCGGTGACCATCCGCTGACTGGGTGTCGAAAGCGGGTCGGAACCGCAGCACGACCAGGAGGTTCTGAATAGGTTTCGTCGGCAGGGCAGACCACTGGCTCGTGAAGCAGTGGATCTGCCTCATGTTCAAGTCCTGCGGGCGCGGAGAATCGGCTCGTAGAGCTGGCGGGATGCGTTCTCAAATCCGGGAGCCTGCAGCAGCAGAGCCGGGTCCGACTCAACACCGAAGCAGAGTTGCATCGCCGGTGAATCCCGTTCGTCCAGCCAGGTCTGACGGAATGCCTGTTCACCACTGCCGCACCTCCGCTGCTCCTGCCAGACCATCTGCCAACCGCTTTTCGGCGGCACGGGCCAGCATTGCGACAAGCCATCCTGCGCCAGACGCTGCAGGTCGCTGAGGATCGTCAGAGCCTCCTCCACCGACAGAGGATCCCAGAGCAGCAGCAATTCCGCACCTGCCTTCGTGCTGCTTCGACCCACCACTCCAGTGCCCATCGGAGGGTCATCGGCAGCACACAGCAGCAGATGCTGAAGCCATGCCCGCATCACCCCGCGGGCGCCGGGCCGTCCCACCTGCACCACGAACTGGGTGTCCCCCGCGTACAGAAGCGGGACAGCAGCACCGGCGAGCTGCCGCTGTTCACGACGGCATGGGCCGAAGGGTTCAATCTGAGCAGCCAGTGCTGCCCAGCGATCCAGGAGCTCCTGCTGCTCCAGCGCGGCTCCTGCCGCCGCCGGAAGGACGCCGCGGCCCTCCAGATCGCGACACCAATCGGGACGGTCCCTGCCGAGAAGATGCAGATCCAGGGATTCTTCCAGCAGGCCATGACGCTGCAGGGCGTCCAGCTCCAGATCATCCAGATCACGCACCGGCTCGACCCCCTCTCCTGGATGAAGCCGGCGGTGCCGCAACCAGGCCGCCTGCGGCTGAATCATCCAGCGCAGCAGCTCCTCCACCGGCAACGCAGTCGGCTCGGGCGGATCGGGGGGCTCGGGGGGATCCCAGACCAGAGGCAAGGCCAGTCCCTCCGGAGCGGGAGGGCGTGGCTGATCCAGGCAGAGGCGTGCCGCGAGCTGACGGCGATCACAGCTGAGTGGCGCCTTGATCTGAAAATTGGCGCGATCAAGGGGACTGGGAGGCGGCGTCAGCAGCAGTCCTTCCGCCTGCTCCGGGGAGAGCTGGCTCCTCAGCGATCGCAACCACTGGTCAACGGGTGCCGCCGGTGGCAGCTCCTCACCCGTGCGCTCGCTGCGTCCGCACCAGCTGATCAGGAGATGCTGTCGGGCCGACATCAGAGCCTCAAGCAGCACGTAGCGATCCTGATCTCCTCCGCGGGGATCGCCGAGCTGGCGCTGCTGTTCCAGCAGATGAAAGCCCGGTCGGTTGCTCTGACGCGGGAAATCCCGCCCATCCAGACCCATCAGCACGATCACCTTGTGGGGAATGGCCCGCATCGGCTCCAGGGCACTGACCGTGAGGGCGCCGCTGCGATGACCGAAGCGACCGCTGTCGACCGAGAGAGCCTCAGACAACACTTCAAACACCACCGATGCCTCCAGGTCGAGCTCGCAGGTCTCGGCACGTCGGCGCCACTCCTCCAGAGCCGCCAACCAGCTCTGTCCTTCCCGCTCCCAGGCGCCACCGTTCCCGAAGAGGTCCTTGAGCAGACGTTGCAGCTGCTCCACCCACCCCGCACAGGGCTGCGGACGGCGCAACTGAGCGATCCACCCCGCCAGCCGATCCAGCAGGGACCACCAGCGTGCCAGCTGATCCGGATCCAGATCCTGATGAAACGGTGCAACACCTCCGGGCGCCAGACCTCTCTGATCGGGAAGCACCAGACCGAGCAGCCAGCGATCCAGACACCAGCGAAGGCTGTGGGTTGGATCGCCTCCCCGCTCATCGGCATCGAGGCCCCAACGGAATCCACTGCGCTGCAAGGTGGCTGTGAGCAGAGCGCTCTCCTCAGCCGACAGCCCCTGCTGCCGCTGGACCGCCGGGTTGGCCAGGAGCCGCTCGAGGCCGCTGGCCGTCAGACGTCCGCCGGCCAGCTGCAGCAGATCCAGCATGGCCATCGACAGGCCCGGACTGCTTTGCTGACTGCGATCAGTGAGGCGCCAGGGGAGGTCCACTCCCGTCGCGCCGCGGTCATTGAACACGGATGCCAGCAGCGGTGCGGCCCGGTCGATCTGGGGGGTCATCACCAGCACATCCCTGGGCTCGAGTTCCGGATCCGATGCCAGCCATTGCAGGATGCGATCACGGACGAGCTGCACTTCCCGCCAGGGGCCGGGGGCTGACTGAAACAGCAGCGACTGATCGTTCGGGCTGAGGGTCAGCGTGGTCGCCTGACTCTCGGCATCCGTCGTTTCGGCCTCCGCAAGCTGGGTCTGCAGCTGCTCGAGAAGTGTCGGCGGCCGGTTGCAAGCAGCGGCGATGCTGACGCCATCGGCGAACAGATCCCCCGTGCGCACCTCCCCGAGCTGGGTCTCTCCGGATCCCTCCAGCAACTGCTGAAACTCCGCCCCCATACGGCCCAGGGTGGCCTCCATCCGGGGAGCCTTCTCAAGCCAAGTTCCGTCCGGGGGCTCCAACCAGTCCGCACCCAGCTCGAGACGCCTGCTGCCGCAGCGTTGCCAGAGATCGCGACAGGGGGTGAGCAGGTAGATCTCCACATCCACCCAGCCCGACAGTGCCTGGATCAGCTCCACCTGCACAGGGGCCAGAGCGCTGATGCCGAAAAGGCGGAGACGGCGGGGCAGATCCTCCCGGCGCACCGTTCCCTCCCGCAAGCGCTGCACCGCCTCACGCACCTGCAGACCGAAGGGCTCCCGGGGGAGCACCTCAGCCAAGCGGCGCCAGAGGAGCGGTTGCCAGTCCGCCTGCGCCCTGAGATCCCCGTGGCGCCAGGCCGTGAGGGTGTCCGGTCGATAGAGGGCATAGTCATCGAGGGCATCGGCGATCGAGCGGGCCAGCTGCCAGCGGTCGCGGCTCAGGGTTTCAACGGAGGCTTCCCGTCTCTCCAGCCAGCGCTGCAGAGGAGCCGCCTGAGGCTCCCGGAGCAGTGCCGGCAACTGATCCAAGACGACCCAGACGAGTCGTCCGGCCCGCCAGGGGTCGTCTTCCTCCGCAGGCAGCTGCAGCACCAGACGCACCAGCTGGCGCAACCGGCTGCCCGGGAAGGGGAAACGCACCAGTGAGCTGATGCCGTTGGCGGCAGCGAGCTGTTCCCCCAGCCAGCGGCTGGTGGGCCAGGTGTTGACCATCACCTCGACCGTTTCCATCGGCCCGGGACACTCCTCCTTGAGCTGACGGGCCAGAAGCGCAGCGAGAAACTCCGCGCGGTTGCTGCGATAGAGCGTCAGCAACTGGTGGCATCCCCGGCCAGAACGTCCGGAACGCGATGCGGATCATCAGGCCGTGGCAAGAGGCATCCGTCTCCGGATCCCTGCACCTGCACCACGGCATCGGTCTCCGGGCAATAAGCCGAGAGGAGGCCTCCGTAGACCGCACCGGTGTCGACGAGGACGATGCTCGGATGGCGCTCCACCGTTGGCCGTGGAGTGTGGCCGATCACCACCCGCCCGTGGCGGCCGTCATAGGACTCCCAGAAGGGCTCCCGGATCGACAGATCGGGCTGCCCGTCGCTGTTGAAACCGGCATGCGTGGCACTCCAGCCTTCAGCGCTGTATTTCAACGGCAACTGTTGAAGGCGATCGAGCCAGGAGCGGGTGCGTCGCTCCCCGAGCTGGCGGACGGTGTCCTGGCTGAACAGGGCTTCAGCGGAGCCGTCGCCGCTCGACTCCAGCGCATCGATCAGGTCCTGTTCATGATTGCCGCGCAGCCAGGTGGCACGCCCCAGCCTCACCAGGGTCCACACCAGATCCATCGCGGCTTCGATCCCCCCACCTCGATTGATCACATCCCCGCAGAAGACCAGATGATCGTCAGAGGGCAACACCGCCAGCAAGGACACCAGGGATCGATCGCAGCCGTGAACATCACCGATGACCCAGTGGTGCTGACGCGGGGCTGGCAAAGGATCGACCGGGCAGAGTATTGATTCTGATCAGCAACCGCACACCTGTCAGGCTCAGAAGAGCCCGAGGAAGCGACGGCGGGGAGCATCAGGCTCCGGCTTCGTGGGCTGCTCCCGGCGATACCGCGGTTTGGCATCCCCCACGGTGATCAGGGGATCGTTGTTCTTGAACCAGATCCAGTCGCGGATCGGTGGAGTTTCGGTGAGATCACGACGGGTCAGCCCGAGACCGAGCTTGGCTGAAGCCCCGAGCAGGATCTCCACCATGGCGTCGGCGTCAGCGCAGGTGGCGAGAGCACGGTTGGTCTTCTCCGCACCGTCGAGAGCCTTCACCAGCAGGGCGATCCGTTGCGGAACGGGTAAGGAACTGAGATTCATCAGGCGTTGCTGGCCAGAGCGTCAGGGATCTCGGTGGAGGGGGCCTCGAAGCTGCCCACCAGCACGTACTCCAGACGCAGCTTCAGAAATGTGATGAAAGTCGAATCCGTTGAGACCACCGCCGCAGAAGGCTGTGGCAGCTGCGCAGTGAGCGAGGCGAACTCGGGTGCCGCCAGGAAAGCGGGTTGGCGCACGAGCCAGAAATCGACGGATTTATCGGTCTCGGCGTAATTGCGGCGCCGTTCCCTGAGCACCTCCTCAAGGGGCTCCTCCTCGGTGAGGAACCGTTCACTGGCAGCGACGAAGTGGTATTTGCTCATCCGGGAGCTTGTCCGAACAGGGGATCGTGTCGCGGATTCTGAATCAGAGCTTTCATCTCGCGCACCGCCTGTTGCAGTCCGACGGCTACGGAACGGGCCACGATCGTATGGCCGATGTTGAGCTCCTCCATGCCGGCGATCGAAGCAACAGGCTCAACGTTCTGATAGGTGAGGCCGTGACCGGCATTCACCCGCAGCCCGAGCTGACGGGCGATGGTGCAGCCCTCCTGGATGCGGGCCAGCTCGATGGGCTGGCGATTCCAGTCCGCCTCGGCATAGGCCCCGGTGTGCAGTTCCACCCATCGGGCTCCGCAGGTCCGGCAGGCCTCCAGCTGCTCCGCATCAGGATCAACGAACAGGCTCACGGGGATGCCCTCGTCCTGAAGCCGCTCCACCAGCCTCTTCAGATCGGGGGTCTGTCCGACGATGTTCAGCCCCCCTTCCGTGGTCACCTCCTCACGCCGTTCCGGAACGAGCGTGACCATGTCCGGCCGGATGCGCAGGGCGATCGTCTGCATCTCAGCAGTGGCCGCCATCTCGAGATTCAGCCGGCTGCGCACCGTGTGACGCAGCAACTCCACATCCCTGTCCTGAATGTGCCGACGGTCCTCCCTCAGATGCACGGTGATGCCATCGGCGCCACCCAGTTCCGCGAGCAGAGCCATGGGAACGGGATCCGGCTCCACCGTGCGCCGAGCCTGGCGGATGTTGGCGATGTGATCAATATTGACCCCGAGGCTGGCCATCCGAGCAACACATTGAGGCTGGATCCTATGCAGAGCGGAGGGTCCGATTAAGTTCGCTGACCGTTGCGCTCCGCCAGCCCGTTGCCCGCGGCCTCAGCTCTTCGCGAATCCGTCCTGAAGGTGGGGATCGATCCGTTCTGGGCCCCGCTGGCGATGCTTGTCACGCAGGATCTCGCCCTGCCGCTGCAGTTCCGGGAACGCATCGTGCTCAACCCGGAGCATCTGCCGATGTCAGGCCCGGTGCTGCTGGCGCCGACACACCGCGCCCGCTGGGATGCCCTGATGCTGCCGATGGCCGCTGGACGAAGGGTCACCGGACGGGATTGCCGCTTCATGGTCACGACAACTGAGATGAAGGGGGTGCAGGGCTGGTTCCTCCAGCGACTGGGCTGTTTTCCGGTGGATCAGGGTCGTCCGTCGATGACGACGTTGCGCTTCGCCATCGACCTGCTGGCAGCCGGTCAGCAGCTGGTGGTGTTTCCGGAAGGCCAGATCAAGCGCCAGGATCAACCCATCAAGCTTCACCAGGGTCTGGTGAGGCTCGCCCAGCTGGCCCAGCGCCGCGGCGTAACGGTCCCGGTCATTCCAATCGGACTCGGATACAGCCAGGCGCCACCTCGTCCACTCAGCCGGGCCGCTCTGTGCTTCGGCGCACCCCTGAGCGTGCCCGACACCACCGACCGCGGTGCAAGCCGCCACTTCAACGAACAGCTGGCCGAGCGGATGCATGCGGCTGAACAAGCGGCCCGTGCAGCAGTGGGTCGGCCCTTGCAATCCTTTTAAAGTCCGCCAACTCCGCTTCGCCGCCCCGATGGGTTGTCGTGCACTTTTGACGGCCACCGCCCTGCTGGCAAGCCTTGGGCTGACCGTATCTCCGGTTCTTGCCCAGTCACCTGAGGCCAGCTCCCGCGTTCTGGCGCAGAGTGAAAGCGGCTTCAATCCGAATGCTGTGCGGGCCATGATCGCCCGCGGCGACGCCGCAGCATCACGGGGTGATCTCGCCACTGCCAGGAGCGAATACGACAACGCCCGCAAGGCCTCCAAGCAGCTTCTGGGCTTCTACCGCGACCTCAGCGGTGCGTTCCGCGGCCTTGATGCCCGCATTCCTCGTGAAATGGACAGCAAGGGCCGTGAAGCTCTCGGACTGCTGGCCGAATCCAACCTGCGCCTGGCGGCCCTGTTCCGGCGTCAGAACCAACCCGAGGTGGCGGTTCCTGTTCTGGTGGAAGTCGTCAAGCTGATGACCCCCTCCCAAAGCCAGGGGCAGAAGGCCTACCAGAGTCTGGTCGAACTTGGATTCGCCACCACGGAGTTCAAGGGAGCCTCCCCCGCAGGCGCCAACTGATCTGTCAGCATCGTCTTCAGGTCTTTCTCCCCCCATGGTTCAGCCGGCCGCCGTCGAAGCAGCCATTCAGCGGGCCATCCCCGATGCTGTGGTGACCGTGGAGGACCTCACTGGGGGTGGTGATCACCTTCAGGTGAGTGTGACCTCATCGGCTTTCTCAGGCCTGTCCAGAATTCGTCAGCACCAGATGGTGTATGCCGCTCTGCAGCAGGAGCTGGCCAGCGAGGCGATTCATGCCCTGGCACTGAACACCACAGTGCCCGCAGACCAACCCACCGACTGACACGCTCTCTCCATGGACGACTCCACCCGCTCCCGCATCGAAACACTGATTGCATCAAGCCCGGTCTTCGTGTTCATGAAGGGCTCAAAACTGATGCCCCAGTGCGGCTTCTCCAACAATGTCGTTCAGATCCTCCACTCCCTCGGGGTGAGTTTCGAGACCTTCGACGTTCTCTCTGATATGGAGATCCGTCAGGGAATCAAAGAATTCTCCAGCTGGCCGACGATTCCTCAGGTGTACGTGAAGGGTGAATTCATGGGTGGTTCGGACATCCTGATCGAGATGTACAACGCCGGTGAGCTGAAGGAAAAACTCGAGGTGGCGCTTGCCAGCTGATCAGTAGCCCTGGGGATGCCGCATGTACAGCGTGCTCACATCCCCGTCGGGTCCGATGAAACTTGAGGGATCCATGATCCAGCGCTCGATCAGCTGCTCCAGACGGTGTTGCTGACGCGAATCCAATGCACCGGTGCGACGCAGGGCATGGAGGTAGCCATCGGCATAGAGACGCAGCTCGGAAGGCCCGTGATAACGGTGTGTCAGCTCCTGGCAGGCATCGCACAGGGACTGGAAATGCCGGATGGAATCGGGATCCTCAAGTGCCGTCATCAGAAGAGACCGCTGCCTCTGTTACCAGCGTGCCAGGAATTTCGGCTTAGCGTAAGCGCGCTTACGTCAGACCCGTGACTTCAACACCCCGCGACATCACGGCTGACGCCAGCGATGCCTCTCTGGCATCCATGGCGATGCAGACCTCAGGGACCGGCCAGGAGCCATCCCGAGTCCTCGTGGTGGAGCCGCACCCGACTTTGCGCACCGTGCTAGTGCAGCGCCTGCGCCAGGACGGTCACCTGACAGCAGCGGTCGGCAAGGCGGCCGAGGCTCTCGAGGTCTGCCAGGACCAGTCGCCTGATCTGCTGGTGAGCGCGGAACTGCTGGAGCAGAGCTCAGCGCTGCGGCTCTCAGAACAGCTGCGCTGCCCGGTGATCGTGCTGACGGCCCGCAGTGGGGCTGAACCTGTGGTGGGCCTGCTGGACGACGGAGCCGACGACGTGCTGCGCAAGCCCTTCGGCCTGGAGGAACTCGCCGCTCGTTGCCGCACCCTGTTGAAGCGTGGCCACAGCGGCCTGCAGGAACGCGTCACTGTCGGCCCACTCGAGGTGCACCTGCTGCTGCGTCAGGTGACCCTGCGGGACCAGCCCGTGGAGCTGAGCCCCCGGGAATTCGCCCTGCTCTGCGCTCTTCTGATGCCCCCCGGGCTTGTCCGCAGCCGCCAGGAACTGCTGCGCATGGCCTGGCCTCCCTTCAGTGGAGGTCCTCGATCGGTGGACACCCAGGTTCTGACCCTGCGCCGCAAGCTTGAGCAGGCTGGGCTTGGCGAAGGCGGCGGCATCACCACCGTTCGTCAACGCGGATACCGTTTCAGCCTGGATAGCCTTCCGGGAGGCTGATCCAGCCGCTGCTGATGGCGAAAGCAGCCGTTGCCTCCATCAGCACCATCCCTGCCGAGATCACAGCGAGAACCTGATAGGTCCAGGGAGGGGTCAACCGGCCGATGCCAGCCGTCTTCACGGTCGTTCGTTCGCTCAGCAGCTGCAGAAACCGATCGAAACGGTCGATGCGCTGCGGCAGTAACTGATGGCGTAGGTCCGCCGCCTTGAGGTAGTACACCGTTCCCCCCTGACTGGTTCCCACCGGAACCAGATCCCGGATGTCCTGCCAGCGCATCACCCAACCCCGACGCAACAGCCAGCGGATCCAGGCCGGATAACGAACCCGGATGCCGTCGTCATCGGTTTCCACCTGCTCACTGAGCAACCCGAGCACCAGCACCAGTCCCACCAGCAGCCCCACCACCATCCACAAGCGCAGCTCGGCTGGAGCCAGCAGCGGCAGAGGCAGCACCAGGGCCGCATACAGGCTGAGCAGCGTGAATCGGATCAGTGGAGAGAGTCGGAAGCGTTCCATGGGGCTCAACGATCGTCGGGTGAGCCTGGGAGCGGTTCGTTCCCGCCGGTGGGTGAATCGGTCCCCTCGAACAACTCCGCTTCACGGCCCTTCCAGACCTGACCCAGTCGCATCAGATCACCATGGGCCTCCTGAATCCGCTCGATGTAGTCCTGAGGATCCATCTCCCCCTTGGTCTCTTTGAGCTTCTGCAGCCGCAGCATCTGCAGATACCAGGGCTTGCTGAGATCACCCCGCTGCTCGAGATAACGGGCGAGATCGGCAGCGGAGGGCGAGGAGTCGAACGGCATCACAGGAGCCCGATGCAGGCCAAGCTAGGCAGCTGGGCGGCTTCGCAGGCCCTGTTCCTTCAAGCCGGCAGCGCCCAGGGGTTCAGTCCCAGATCGGCGCCGACACGATGGGCGCAGGCGAAGCCACTGAATGCCACGGCGTTCAGCCCCTGGCCTGGGAAACAGGAATCTCCCACGCAATAGAGGTTCTTCACTCCGGTGCGGTTGAACGGCATCGGCAGCAGACCAGGCAGCTGCATCGCCGGAATCGGGCCGTAACTGCCCTGGAACCGGCCGAGGAACCGACGATGGCTGCGGGGGGTACCGATCTCCTGATGGGTGATGGCACCGGCCAGTCCTGGAAGGATCGCCTCCAACCGCTGGATCAGCCGCGCTGCATCCGCTTGCTTTTTCTGGCGGTACTCGGATGGCGACAACCCTTTCCAGGCCTCCATCGACGAGGGGGTGAACGTGTGCACGATGTGGTGCCCCTGCGGGGCGAGGTCAGGATCCAGCAGCGAGGGCATCGACACGAAGATCACTCCCTGCTCCTCCTCCATCCGTTCCCAGTCCTCCAGCAGCAGGTGATGGCAATGGCTGCCCGCCGGGATCAGATCAGCCCGAACCCCGAGATGCAGGGACAGGAAGGAGGGGGAGGGCACATAACGCCGACGCCAGACCTGTTCCTTCCGGGGGGTGTGGTGCTCGTCCACCAGAGCCTGACCGGCCCGGGCGGAGCTGTCGGCCGATCCTGAGAAGGTGTCCCAGCGGGTGGCGTTGGAGATCACCCGCTTCGCACGGATGATCTCGCCATTGGCGAGCTTCACACCCACAGCGTCGCCGTTCTCGAGCAGCACCTCGCTCACGCGAGCTTTGTAGCGGATGGCCCCGCCATGGCGCTCCAGACCCTTCACCAGCTTCTCGGCGATCACGCCGACGCCGCCCTTGGGATAGTTGATTCCACCCGCATGGCGATCGGAGAACACCATGCCGGCATTGATCATCGGGGTGCGATCCGCTGGCATCACCGACCAGCAGAAGCATTCGATGTCGATGAACTTCAGCAGCTGTTCGTCCTTGATGTGCTGGCGTGCCACCGCCCCGACGTTGAAGGGCAGCCAGCGGGCCAGGCCGAGACAGGCCAGCGGAGCCTTGAAGAAGACCTTGGTGAGATAAGCCGGGTCCTCCAGCGACAGCAGCGGCATCGCATCGAGGCAGTTGAACACCTGCCAGCAGGCGTCATAGAACTTGCGGATGCCCTCCGCTTCATGCGGAAAACGGCTGGAGAGATCGGCGATGAACTGCTCGTAATCGCGATCCACGGCGATCTGCAGCCCACCGGGCATGTGGTACTCCAGCTGGGCTGGATCCGGGATGGTGTCGCAACGCTCCCCCACATCCGCCAGAGCCCTGGTGAGCAGGTTGGTGTAACCCTTCTCACCGAAGCCGAAGATCATCGAAGCCCCCACATCAAAGGTGTAACCCTTGCGTCGGAAGGCACCACCACTGCCACCGGGGATCAGGTAGCGCTCCAGCACAAGCACCTTCGCCCCCTTGGCCGCCAATTGACTGGCGGTCACCAGACCACCGATGCCGGCGCCGATCACCACGGCATCCCAGTGCTGCTGCTCGCTCATGACACCGCTTCGACCGCCTGACGCTAGGGGGCGGGCTGCTGCTCAGGGTCGCTCCGGTGGATCGGAGGCATCACCGTGAGAATCACCTCAGCGCGCACCGGCCGTCCCAGTTCGTTGCTGCAGCGCGCATCGATGTGATGGCGGAGCCCGTCCACCGTGGCACTGTCCAGTGGCTCCAGGGGGTTGATGTACACCACCACGAAGGCGGTGCGGCCCAGCTGCTGCACGGTGAAATCCATCATCTGCAGCGAAAGCCCGGAGAGTTCCTGCATCAGCACCTGTCGGGTGCGCTGCAGCACCCCAGGATCGGCCGCCTTACCGGCAGCCTGGCTCAGAGCATCCCGCAGCGCCTGCAGCGGCTCCCTCAGCAGCACCCCACTCACCGCCAGCACCAGCAGCGCATCGGTGATCGGAGCCAGCGGAGCCAGAAGCGTGGTCTGAAGCAACGGCGTCGCCAGCAGTGCCAGACCTGTGGAAGCTGTGATCAGCGCATCGATGCGGGCATTGCGCGCTTCCGTGAGAAGCAGCAGCGAGATGCGACCGGTGCGCCGCCAGTCACGGAAATGCCGCCAGGACAGCAGCCAGCAGAGGCCCGTCACCGCGACGGTGTAAGCGGCCACCGGCTCGAGGGTGAGTGGAGGAATCTCTGCACCCCGCCACCAGTCGATAAGGGTGCCGCAGGAGCTGCTGAGCCCGAAGCCGATCACTCCCAGCAACACCAGGGAGCGGAACAGCACATACAGAGCTTCCTGACCTTCATAGCCATAGGGCCAGGCGCGATCCGGCGGCCGCACCACGTTGCGGCTGATGCGGCTGGCGATCAGCGAGGAGCCCACCAACACCGCCGAATAGAGGCCATCCAGCAGCAGGGCTGAGGATCCGGTGAGCACGTGAGCCACAAAACCGGCCAGGGTCATCACCGCGTTGGCGCCGATGCCGAAGCGCAGGGAGCGCTGTTCGATGCGGCGGGCCAGCGCGTCGTCGCTCATGCCAGGAGGGGATGCAGCAACTGGGACTGAACCCGTTCCAGATCCGCGAGAGCCCGATCCCGGTACGCGCCGTAACGGGCCCGCTTGTCGCGGATCCGTTCCGGCAGATCCGGCAGCAAACCGAAATTGGGGGGCATCGGCTGAAACTTCGCCGTCGGCGCTTCGCTCACGAAGTGGGTGAGTGCACCGCTCATGGTGGTGGGCGGCAGATCGATCGTCTCCAGACCGCGGGCCAGACGGGCGGCATTGGTGCCCGCCAGCCAACCGCCGGCAACGGCGGCGGCATAGCCCTCTGTGCCGGTGATCTGGCCTGCCGCGAGCAACGATGGCCTGCTGCGGAACTGCAGGGTGGGCGTCAGCAGCTGCGGAGATTCCAGAAAGGTGTTGCGGTGCATCACCCCGAAGCGAACGAATTCGGCCTGTTCAAGTCCAGGGATCATCTGCAACACCCGCTTCTGTTCCCCCCACTTGAGGTTGGTCTGGAACCCCACCAGATTCCACAGGCGTCCGTCCTTGTCCTCCTGACGCAGCTGAACCACGCCGTAGGCCCGCTTGGCTCGCCGCACATCCCGATCGTTCACATCGCCCCAGCGGGGATCCCACAACCCGATCGGCTTGAGGGGGCCATAGCGCATCGTGTCTTCACCGCGCCGGGCCAGCTCCTCAATCGGCAGACATCCCTCGAAGAAGGTGGCCTCCTCCTTGTCGAAATCCTTGAGCTCAGCCTGCTCCGCCCCCAGCAGCGCCTCGCGGAAGGCGAGGTACTGCTCCTTGTCCATGGGGCAGTTGATGTAGTCGGCATCGCCCTTGTCGTAGCGACTGGCGCGGAAGGCGACGGTGAGATCGATGCTGTCGCCGTGGACGATCGGGCTGGCGGCATCAAAGAAATGACAGTCGGCGCGGCCGGTGAACGACCTCAGATCCTGCGCCAGCGGTTCACTGGTGAGCGGACCGGTGGCAATCACCGTGATCTCGCCATCGGCTGGGAGAGCCTGCTGCTCCCTCCGTTCGATGGTCACCAGAGGATGCTGATCCAGGGCCTCCGTGAGCGCCGCGCTGTACCGGCCGCGATCCACCGCAAGAGCTCCTCCGGCTGGAACCGCATGGGCATCGGCTGTGCCGATCACGAGCGAGCCCAGACGCCTGAGCTCTTCCTGAAGCAGGCCTGCGGCACGATCGCTGCTGAGCGCACCAAAGCTGTTGCTGCAGACCAGCTCGGCGAAATCGCTGCTGTGATGGGCCGGTGATCGTCGGATCGGCCGCATTTCGACCAACCGCACAGGAACACCTGCAGCGGCGACCTGCCAGGCCGCTTCGGTGCCGGCCAGACCAGCCCCGAGAACGGTGATCACGGCTGGCTGATCAGTCAAGCGGCTGAATTCTTTCAGCCTTCACCCTAAGGATCAGGCGCGGCTGCGCTTGAGCAACAGCTGCAGCTGACCGACGGCGGCACGGCCGATGTTGAAGGCCGCCCAGCCCACGGCGGCGAGAACCGGTGCCACCACCAGGAACAGACGCGCGTCGATGCCCAGCACCTGACCGGTGGTGATCACGCTGAAGGCGGAGTAGCCGACGATCGCGAGGATCAGGACCAGGCCGATGGCGACTCGGACGAAGCTCATGAGTGGGGCTAGATGCCCGGCGATCTTACGGACCGTGAACGGATTGCGGGCGCTCCTGGAAGGAAGCTGATCGATTTCGCAGCAATCAACCCTGAAGCGCGGCATGGCGGCCGGCCAGCTCGGCGTAGCGGCGCGCATGGGCCCGCTGCTCCGCCACAGCCTCATCCGCCAGTTCCCGCTTGGCCTGAGCCGGAATACCCACCACCATCGTGCGGGCCGGAACATCCTTGGTCACCACGGAACCGGCTGCCACCAGGGCACCGGCGCCGACGGTCACACCGTTGAGCACCACAGCACCGATGCCCACCAGACATCCATCCTCGAGGGTGGCACCGTGAATCACAGCCCGATGGCCCACGGTCACCTCCGCTCCAATGACCACGGGTTGACCTGGATCGCCATGCAGCACGGCACCGTCCTGCACATTGCTGTAGGCACCGATGCGGATGACCTCCAGGTCACCGCGTGCGACGGCTGTCGGCCAGAGGCTGCTGCCGGCTGCCATCTCCACATCGCCGATCACCACAGCTGACGCCGCCACCCAGGCCCCTGGGTCGATCCTCGGTGCCGGCCAGGGAGAGGAGACGGTCATGAACGCTCAAGGGACAAGCCCCAGTCTCCCGGTAGCCACGGTGATAATGTCCATTGGTGCCTGAAATGGCATTCCCCAGAGGGCGGGTCGCTAGCT
The DNA here is from genome assembly GCF_000737575.1 of Synechococcus sp. KORDI-49. Taxonomy (NCBI): domain Bacteria; kingdom Bacillati; phylum Cyanobacteriota; class Cyanophyceae; order Synechococcales; family Synechococcaceae; genus Synechococcus; species Synechococcus sp. KORDI-49. Next base: position 626,886 of record NZ_CP006270.1, read on the forward strand.
CAGCGGTAGAGCATCCGGCTTTTAACCGGCTGGTCCTGAGTTCGAATCTCAGGCGACCCATGCATTTCCGCATGATCGAGCAGAAGGCCTCCGTCCGCCTGACGGAACGGCGTTTCGCGATCATGTCCCGGATGGAGCCGGCTTGCCCGGGATGATCTGCCCCAACTGATGCGAGATCAATAAGCGTGAATCACCGATGGCGGGCCTGTTGATCGCTATCGATAACGACCCGGAAGCCACTGGCTCGGTTCACGAACGTGCGCTGGGAAAGGTTTTCGGTGATCGTGCCGGTGATGCTGACGACGGTGACGATGAAGGAATGCGTCTCCGGCGGTGATCGCCGGCAGCTGATCCGACCTTGCAGGCCAACGATCCGCTGTTATGACACACGAGCATTTGTACCCATCGCAGGGTCTGCCGGATGGCTTACTTCATCTTCTTTGGACTGACTCTGCTGCTGGCCCTGTTGGGGGGTCTGTTTTCCCGTGTAGCGGCCGAGAAGTACTGGATGTGACCTGATGCCAGACCGGTCGAAGGTTGATCTGGCCGTCATCGGTGCGGGGCTGGCGGGATCTGCCTGTCTGGCAAGGCTGCATCAGCAGGGATTTGAAGGGACAACCGCCGTAGTGGAGGCCGGGCGAGGACCCGGCGGTCGGATGGCCACCCGTCGTCGCCGAGAGAACCCCGCCTGGCGACTCGACCATGGCGCTCCCGGGCTGCAGCTGTCGGAGCACCTGCCCGATGGGGTGGAACAGCTGTTGCGGCCATTGCGGGAGCAAGGCACGCTGCGCCGCGAATGGGGATGGATCACAGGACTGGATGCCACCGGCCAGATGGTGGATGCTCCCGAGGAGCACAGCGACAAAGGCGCCTGGCATCGGGGACAGCCCACGATGGCCCACCTCTGCGAGGGGCTGCTGGATCAGGCAAGTCCAAGCCTCGAGCGCAACTTCGGGTTTCGGGTGCGCTGGCTGCAGCACACCGGCGGCCACTGGCTGCTGATGGACGACACACGACAGACAGCGGTGGAGGCGCGCATCCTGGTGATGAGCGGAACGCTGCTGGCCCACCCCCGTTCTCTTGCGATGCTCGCCTGGCCGGATGTGCCGCTGCGTTCCGCCATCCCGGCCCATCAGGATCCGGATCTGGATCGGGTGCTTCAACAGCTGGCAGGCAGCCGCGCGGCCGTGCGCTGGAACCTGATGCTGGAACTTCCTGGAGAGGATGATCGCAACGCCCCCCTGCCCCGCCAGATCCTGCTGACACCGGAGGCACAACGCCGCTGGCAGGTGGAACGCGTTGTGGTGCATCCGCAGAGCGATGGAGGTCTCGGCGTTGTGGTGCACGGCCTGGATTCCGGCGAGCCGATCACGCCGTCCAGTCAGCCGGCACTGTTGAAACGAGAGGAACACCGGCTGATGGAGCTGCTGCCCGAACTCCTGAAAGCCTTTCCTGCGCTGATGCGTCAGTGGCCTCAGGCCAGAAGCCTGGGCGTGATGCGCTGGGGTGCGTCGCAGCCCTTGAACCATCCGCTGCCGACATCGCTGCAGTGGTGCATGGCAAGCAACATTGGATTCTGCGGTGACTGGATTGAAGGAGCCGGATTCGGCCGGGCGGAGGGGGCTCTCCGCAGCGGCGTGGCACTGGCGGAACTCCTGCAGCCGGGAGCCTGATCGCCACTGACACTTACAATGGAAAAGCGCCGGGGAGTGGCGCAGTTTGGTAGCGCGCTTGCTTTGGGAGCAAGATGCCGCAGGTTCGAATCCTGTCTCCCCGATGCCTAATGAAGTCAGTCCCCAGCTGACATCTTCGCCGCCCCTAGTGGGGCGGTTTTTTATTGAAAAGCCACGGATGTGTGCAAAATGTGTGCATAGATCACGGCGCCAACAGGGTTTTGCACACAACTTTGCGGGCAGCAGGTAGGACCTCTTGACAGAATCGGAAAGCGTGTAAGGCTCTTTTCAAGCATTGCTGGAATTTCTGACTATTCAGTTCACGCTGGGTTAAGGCTCTTGTTGGCCTCCCGGTAGGAATGCAAACCGCGGGGTCTGACTGTGCCCCCGTGACCCTGACAAGAGGGAGAGCAGTCACAGAGCAGATTCGGACGTGACGAGTCCCTGTCCTGAGGAGAATTGTCAGTCAGAAAGGACGGTTAAACCAGTGGGCGAGAACTGGGGTTCCGACTGGGTTTGCTCCTCTTTCAGCAAGATGACTCATTTTGAGGAATGGGTGCATGAGCCCGAAGCAGCAAAGTTGCTATCGGTCAAACAAAGCACCCTTCGTAGCATGCGCCGTCAGCGCAGGCTGGACCCTGGAACGCACTGGATTTACGCGACGGGGGCAATTGGTGGGCCAGTCATTTACAACATTCCATCAATTCGAGAGATGCAGCGACGCCGCACTCTTGAGGCTGTCAAATCGGAAGATGAGCGCCGAGAAGAACTACTCAAACGGCGCAGTCAAACAATTGAAAGCTACAGAGACAACTACCGGAACCAAATCATCAAAGAGGTGCAGGCATGAAAAAACCCCCTGCATCAACAGGGGGCCAAGCACAAAACGATCTACTGAATGTTACAGCCGAGTCCAGAAACGGACAAGCTGCGTCCATTCAGTCCAGAGAAACTTGGCCCTGGCAAGACATTGATGTCTCCAATACCAGTGCCCTGCTGAGGCAGGGCCGAGAGCAAGGCTGGTCAGCCGAGCATTACCAGCGAATTGCAGAAGCACACGATTGTCGGTTCCCTATGGCTGCCCTGATCTGGGAACAGTGCGCGCGGAGGGTTCAGAAATGAACACTCCAATTTTCAGCACCAAAGAAGAACAAGTGGCGTTCCAAGAGGGCATCGCAATGGAACGCGCTCGGCAGGCCACACAGCAGAACAACAGATCAGCTGATCCTGCTGCTGATCTAAAGATGCTCCGCGCAAGGGCAATGGAAATCGTCCAGGACGAAGAGATCACCTCACAAGATCGCCTCGCGCATCTCAGGGCATTAAGCGACAACCAAGCTATTCATCGGTTCCAAGAAGCAGAGCTTCGGCGAATGTTATGGGATGCGCGCCGCGCACTGAATAGTCCTGCCGGTCCAATCGAGCAAGGAGGCCAGCTTCACATCAGTGATGCCCCTTGGCTGTGGAATGGTGTGTTCATTCGCGGTGTAACAAACCTGATCACCGCAGCACCAAAGCTAGGCAAGACCAGATTGGTGACATCACTGTTCGGAGCATTGGCACATGGTCGAGACGAGTTTCTTGGCCGACGGCTTCACCGCGGAGAGCCACCAAAGTTTCTGATCGTCGGGTCTGATCAACCCGAACGTGACTGGGCCAAGTGCCTGAAACTCGCGGGCCTCCTCACCTGTGACAACCATATGTGGGACTGCATTGTGGCGCTGTTTCACAAAGGTGCTCCCCTGCACCTTGACGACGAGGGCATCGAAACTATCGCCGGTTACTGCAGAAAGCATCCCAACTTGATTGTTGGAATCGACAGCTATCACGCCTGTACGGCTCAGATGGGCCTGCAGGAGAAGGATGCATCTTTCGCCGATCCACTGCTTGACCTGCAAGAGGCGACGGCTTGTTATCACCCGACCATTGCCCTCATCCATCACAGCAAAAAGGGTGGTGGCACTAGAGCTTCAGAAGCCAGCCGCGGCAGCAATGCACTTCCTGGGGCTGTGTCTCAGACCATCACATTGAATTGGTGCCAAGACAACAGCGGCAACCCGCTGGCACCGCGGGACAACCGTTTGAAGCTCAGCACCGAGGGCAGAGAGGACATGCCTCTCGACATGGTGATTGAGCAGACCGATGCGGGCTGGATTTGCCATGGCAGCGGCGAGGAGGTGGCTCAGGCCCAAGCCATCCAAGAGGTGATCGACAAGCTGGAAGACCGACAACACCAAGCTTTGCGGGATATGGCACATCACTGGAAAGCCACCCACCGCGGCATGGATGCAGTTCACCTCGCAGACGCATTGGACTGCATGCCGAACCGAGCGGCAGAGACGATCACCGCTCTGGATCGCAAGCACCTACTGCAGCGCGCTGGTGAGCGACCCGCCGGACCCAAGGGAGGCAAGCCAGCGAAGCTCTACCGCCCGGTAGATATCGTACTGCCCTTATTCCCATTGAAATCGGAGATTTCGGAAGAACCGGTTGTTGACGTTGAAGCCACGCCAGCCGCACCAGAATCAATCACCGGTTTGACCGGTAAAACTGACAACCTGGTTGATCGGGTAACGCAAGCCAAGATTGAACCCAGCCGTGTACCGAAAGCGTCGGTCTAACCGGTACAACCGGTTGTTGAAAGGAGAAATCTCCCAGACATGGCAGACTCACCGCATCTGGAAGCTCAATTCTGCCGCTGAATTGGGCTCTGCAAACAAGATCTTGAAGTACCTCCTCATTTTTATACCTGAACTGAGGAAACAAGTTCGTGCAAACCAACAATTGCCCGCAGGATTGTAATTGCATCCGAGACCCCTACCTGACCATTGCCATCAACATCCATTAGAGTGATCGGATCAACTCCTGGAAATTCAGCGAGGCGATCTTCAAGCCCAACAATATGTCGTAAAACCATAATCGCATCTGAAACCTCATGCTGCCCACTACCATTAATATCGCCAATCAATACATCTCTTGACTGAAAAGATCCTATTGAAATCTGATCGTTGCCGGTAAAACCAAATTCGTTTTGGCTTCCAGTCGGATTTACCACCTCGTCAGCTCGTCCTTGGACCCTGAATGTTATCGAGCCCTCATCGCTCCTGTTAAAGCTATCAGTAACAATGAATCCAACAACGACATCAATAACTTCTCCCTCGTTCAGACTCTGATAGGGAGCACCTCTCGTATCTATCGTGACGAGACCATCTGCAGAAAAACTGATTCCAGCCTGCTCCGCAGTCAGCAGAGCCTCTGATTCACCTAATGAGACAGTTTTCAAGAGAAAGCTAGATGCGTCAAACTCGGAGTCAGGATAGCCCTTATACTTAACCAGTTCGGAATAAATATCCCCGAAGATTTTTCCACTATATATTTCATCCTCTCTTATAGGCGGTGCAGCGGAAACATAGTTCTTGGCAATTGGCCCGGGCAATGTGGTCGTCTGCCTTATTGAAAATGAAGCCCCTTCTGGAAAGGCTGAATACGGAATGTCATCTTTATGATGATATGGCAGTTCAACTGAAGCAATAGGATTGCCTTTAAAAGCGTTGTCACCAATCGAAAGAGTTGAGTCGGGAATCACGACTCTCGTTAATCCATTACCTACGAATGCATTGTCACCAATCGAGACGACGGAGTTCGGGATTGATACCTCTATTAGGCTATTCTCTGCAAATGCGTAATCACCAATATTAATAACGGATTCTGGAATAGCGAGCCGCAAAAGCTCATTGCTTTCAAACGCGGAATTGCCTATCGCCAATACCGAGCTAGGTATATCAACTTCTTTTAAATTGTTACCGTAAAAAGTGTAGTCACCTATCGAAACGACAGAGTCGGGAATGTCGAGAGATGTTATTAAATTATGAGCAAATGCGCCCATTGACATCCAAGTGTCGGGGATAAAAAATTGGGCGAGCTCATTCCACTTATCACTAGAATCAATCTCTCCAATGGTACTAATAGAGTCTGGAATGACAACCTCCTTTAGGTGGTTTCCTGCAAAAGAGCCAATGCCAATTGATGATATGGAATCTGGAATGGTGACCTTATCTAGGCCACTTTTATAAAAAGCATAATTATCCACTATCTCCATGGAACCCGGGATGGCTAGTTTTTTTAATTCACCTCCTTCAAAGGCGCCCATGCCGACAAAGGTGACAGAACTGGGTAAATCAATTTCCGTCAAATCGTTGCCCTTAAAGGCAGAATGGCCAATTGATCTAACTGAATTAGGGAGTGTTATTGCTATCAAGCTGTTTCCTTCAAAGGCAGAATTCCCGATCGACACAACGGAGTCTGAAATAAAAGCTTGCTCTAGGTTATTCCAATAAAATGCTTGATCACCAATCGATATGACATTTTCAGGAATACGGATCTCAGACAGGTCATTGTATTTAAATGCATTGTCTCCAATAGATATTACGGAGCTTGGAATCAGAGCATTTGTCAATTGATTGCCTTCGAAGGCAGAATCGCCAATCGAGATTAAGCTGTCGGGAAGGCTTATATTGAAAATATTTTTGTATTTAAATCTCCCATCAGACGGTATCTCAGTCGAACCTTCATAGACATACAAGTAATTATTCCACAATTCATATTTAAACTCGGGGAGAGGAGTAGGGGTTTGGACAGGAATTGGCGCTGGGCTTGGGCTTGGCGCTGGGCTTGGGCTTGGCGCTGGGATTGGGCTTGGCGCTGGAGGCCAGGTGTCCACTGCCATTGCTACTGAGACTTCAACAGCGCTGGCATGTCCGACTGAGTCAGTGAAAGCCCCTGCTGCAACTGAAATCACACCATCAGCGCTGCTGTTGCGTGTCGGCGTGAAGGTTGCTGTGTAGGAAGCCCCTGTGCCCGCAAAATTACTGAGGGCGCCGCCGCTGGCAGTCACATCCTCGAGTGCGAAATCTGTGGACGCTTCCGATAGGTTGAAACTGATTTCGGCCGTTTCACCAAACGTCAGTGACGTGTCGTCGCTTGTGATGGTGATGGTTGGAGCTGCTGTGTCCACCGTCATGGTCACCGAGCCAGCGCTGCTGGCATTACCAGCTGCGTCGGTGAAAGCTTCGGCTGCAACTGAAATCACACCATCAGCGGTGCTGTTGGCTGCCGGCGTGAAGGTCGCTGTGTAGGCAGCCCCTGTGCCAGCAAAATCGCTAAGGGCACCGCCGCTGGCATTCACGTCTCCCACAGCGAAATCTGTGGCAGCTTCCGAGAGGGTGAAGTTGATGCCAGCAGTTTCACCTGCGATCAACGAATCATCACTTGTGGTGATTTCAATGGTTGGTGCTGTGGTGTCCGGCGGGATCGTGTTCACGCTGTAGGTGATGCTCTCCACTCCGGTGTTCTTGTTGCCAGCGGCATCCGTGAAGCTGTCAGCAGCCACGGAGACAACACCATCCGTGGTGCTGTTAGCCGTTGGCGTGAAGGTTGCTGTGTAAGACGTCCCGCTTCCTTCAAAATTGCTCAGCTCACCACCGCTCACGGTCACATCTTCTGCCGTGAAGTCAGATGATGCATCCGAGAGAGTAAATGTGACGGTTGCCGTCTGACCCACGCCCAGTTGCTGAGTGTTGGTGGATATCGTCACCGTTGGTGCGGTGCGATCGACCGTGTCGATCCGCATAGAGACTGACGCACCGTCGCTGTTGACGTTGCCAGCAGAGTCGGAGAAACTTCCGGCTGCCACAGCGACCATACCAGTGGTAACGCTTTGCTCTGCCGGCACGAAAACAGCCGTGTACTCCGTGGGGCTGTTGGTGGTGAAGTTAATCATCTCACCACCGCTTACGGTTAGATCCTCCAGCGTAAAGTTCTCGGAATTCTCTGACAGTGTGAAGGTGATAGTTTCAGTGGTTCCTGGCGTCAGGATGTTGTTGTGCCAGCTTGTTGAAAGAGCAATTGTTGGCGCCTGTGTATCGACCGTAATAGCAATGTTGGCGCCTTGACTGTTAGCTATACCAGCAGAATCTTTAAAAGTGTCGGCAGCGACGGAGATAACACCTTGACTGGTGCTGTTCGCAGTAGGCGTGAATGTTGCTGTGTAGGAATTACCGCTGCCTTCAAAGTTACTCAGAGCGCCACCACTGGAGGAGATATCTTCGACGCTAAAATCAGTGGAGGCGTCCGATAGAGTGAAGGTGATTACGGCTGTTTCATCAATTCCTAGAGTGATATCATCGCTGGCTATCGCAACTCTCGGCGAAGAAGTTTCTGATGCAACTGCATCAATATGGTCAGCAACTTGTTCAGGTAAATTGCCATTTTCTAATTGTAAGGATACATTATTTGCGTGCCCAAGGAGCAAGATATCACTATCACTGTTCTTGGCTGCTATATCTAGATCGCTATATGCACAATCCGCTATGCAGGGCGAAGCATGGGAGGCAGAATTTGCATAGCCACTCCACTCAGAGATTCTAAAAACTAGATTCCACCATGGAATCGAATCTATTAGATGCACTGATTTTCTTGCTGAATTTTTAGCCATGAAACACTGAGCCCTGCGCAAGTCTCGAGAATTCGAAAGCTGGAAGATCCAGTATATCTCTACATTTTGTCGATTTCCATAAAGCGAATACTATTATTTTCGCGCGAGTCGTGACTCACTGTCAAGTATCTCAGATGATCCAATTGAGGCTTGCTTCACCAGCAAGGGCCCCTGGGTAGATTGGCCTCCCTTATCTTGCAAAACCAACACAAAAACCGCATGTACTGCAGCACTGGTGAAGCAGTAAGACGCAGCAGATCGCTCAGAAACTGAGAAGCTGTTATCGGGAATCCTTGAGCAGCTGCATCATTTTGTTCTGCCTAGCTTTCGTGATTAAGATTGTCTACGGTATAATTGCTGGGAAACCGTTGAATCTCACCTGTCTTTCTATGTCTTCAAGCCTGCGTTGAGTTTCCATGTTTCTAATATTTTCCTGAAAGCTCTCAAGCTGTCTAGCGCGCAATGACTCTGCCTCATAATCACTGAGGCAAATCTCTTTGCCTTTTATCAAGCCAAACAAAGCTGTTTTTCGATACACCCTTTTTCCTGGTGGGCATTGATTTGAATTCCAACTGTTGTCACCTCCCTTCTGAAGGGAGCGGGTATTTAGTGTTTCTAATTTCAAGGACTGCAATCTTTTGAATTGATTGTTGTAATACCTGAAACCGGCCCGGTTCATTGGGACGGTAAGTTTTTCATTGGGTTTCATTCCCGTTGTCCCCGGTGGTGTCTTTGCCGCTTCTGAGACCGTCATCACATTTTCTGTGCCGTCAGTAATTACAAGGTCAGCTGAACCGTCATTTCTTCCGGTAACAGTGCGCGCAAATAAATCGGCGTAGATGCTCGCCTCAACTGGTTGAGCTGCTGCCAGCAGCGGCAATAGCAACAGGAGGCGTTTCATGCCCCAAGTATGGATCGCAGCTCTGCTTCCCTCAACTGACGGATGACTACCGCACAGGCGGTCTGCACCGGACCCAGCCTGTTTTGATCATCGTCTCCCATGCCTCGATCGCGTTATGCCGCAGCATCCGTCTGCGCGTCATCGGTTCGGGTGGCCTGGGTGGCACCCATCTGTAGGTGCGCACGGCAACCCACTGTGCATGAGCGGTCGCTGAATCGGGCTTGAACTGAACGAGCTTCTGCTGATCAGCATTCGCCAGCCATCCTTCGCCACCGGGCTTCTCCGGGGGGTCATGCGTGGCACGATCCTTGCTCGGCATGGGATGAAGTCTGGCCAACACGGCTACCTGTGCTGGGGACGGATTTCACGACCGCCACACTCCCCCTTTCAGGGGATGTGGTCTGAGCTGATCAGTCCCATTCTCTTGTTGGAGCAGTTTTATGCCGGGGCTTTGGAAAATTACTGGTATTGCAAACAGTGGAAAGACCCCGCGAATCAGTCCAAGGGAACGGTGTGGACGTACTGGAAAGCCGATGCGTTTAGACATGCTGGAGTCCCTCGCTTAGAGGAGGGGATGGACTGCCTGATGGGCGGGCATCATCCGAGGGAATGCAGGCGGGGCACGAAGTGGACAGCGACGTGGGAAGACGGAACTTCATTCACGATTCGCTCCAGCCCCCAAGCAACAAAGCCACTCATGGCATCCATTGCGCAGCGCTGGGGGAACCCGCCTCGAATCCTTAAGCGTGAAGGGGGGCAAGCATTCGCAGTCGAATCCCTTGAGATACGGCGAGATTCATTTGTTTATCTCGTCCGGCTGCTCACGTTCGAGGAGACCGCGAGCGGTGCTGGCTTCTTCAAGATCGGCAAGGCCTCATCAATCCCAAACCGAATCAAGCAGTTCGGACCCTGTGAGCTGATCGCTCATGAAGCCCATCAGGATGGACCGGCAGCTCTGCATCGGGAGAAAGAGCTACACAAGCAATTTGCTGCTTACAGGCGGCCTGGAACTGAGATTTTCATCCTGAGACCAGCAGAGCTGCAGCAAGTGGTGGCTTCCATGGCGAAATCCGACAAGCGGTGAGCGAACCCCACCGGCTTGGGTCCTTTCTGGCCAAAACGGCCATGGGTCATCCTGCGGCACGGTTTTCAACTAGCGTCGCTTATTGAGAGTTGTTAACCGGGTTAACAATCTGCTGCCAGTTAACGGCGAGTTGATTGACGTGCAGAGTCATTAACGGTTGACCGCCGCAAAATTTGCTGCCGTCGCATCTGGCTTGAAACGTGCATACGACTTCAGATGCACCTCGATGGTGTGGCCCATCGCCTCGCTGATCTCTGCAACGGCAAGCCGTGCCGCGTGAGCCTGTTTGGCATATCGATGGCGAAAGCTGTACGGCGTCAGCTGTTCGCCCTGGTGCTCGGCTTCATCACGCAGCGCCATCCAGAACGCACGACGGCGCAGGTACTGATTCAGCGCCTGCCCACCATCGCCGTTGCGGTTTAACGGCGGGAGCTGCTCACCGACCTGCAGGCGTGCCTGGAGATTCCAATCGATGGCAGTGCCATCGGCATCACGCAGAAGCAGCGGGTGCAGCCTGCGGGGTTCCGTCTTGGCTCCTTTAGTGCCGCCCATCGATTTCTGATAGATCGTCCACAGCTCCGGTCCGTCTGCCCCGTCCTTGATGCGGAGGTGGCGTAGCTCTTCAGGACGGAGCCCATAAACAGCACAGAGCTGAATAGCGAACCGCCAGCGGTCATGCACTTCGCCTTTGGGGAGGTTGTCCAGCAGCTGGAGGATCTGAGCATCACTGAGGGGGTATCCGATGCGCTTGGCCTTCAGCACCTCTGGAAGCGCCGCAGGCGGGCTGTAAATGGGCTTGAGGTGTCCGCGCTGCACCGCCCAGTTCAGGAAGCCGTACAGCTTCTGACGAGACGTCTGACGCATGCGTGAGCCCTGCTCCCATTGCGCAAGGCATTGCATCGCCAACGCCTCGCCGTCCACGGGTGGTTTGCCTTCGAATGCCTTGGTGCAGTTACGCAGGACTGGCAGATAGAACGTCTTCCAGGTGGTATCACCAGCGTTAGGGACAAACTGCCGATATTTTTCGATCAACTGGCTGCAATCCAGCTGCTGATGGCTGCTGGCGGTGTTGGCGTTCTGCGCTGCAGCGGCAAGGGTGATCTGTCCACCAGCCCACCGCTTGAAGATCTGCTGAATGCGGGGCAGGGCCTGAGTGGAGCCCTCAAGGGTCCAGGCATAAGGCAGAGAAACGCTGCCAACGTCCTGAACTTGCAAACGCATCCGACCACGGCTGTTGAGCACCTTCCAGCCCGATCCACATGACACACGCACTTGATCGCGAAAGGGCTTGACCCAGGGCTCGCTGAAGGAGATGGCTGGCATCCCGGGAGAGGCATGTTGCTACCAAAGTGTGTGCAAAATGTGTGCAAAACGTCAAGCAGCTAGTGACAGCAGGTGACACCTCATGGCAGCCAAACCCAGTCAGAACTCGCATCACGACTGGAGTAAACGAGTCAGACGCGAAACAGGGGTGCTGCTTTGGGAGCAAGATGCCGCAGGTTCGAATCCTGTCTCCCCGATTGCCATCTGAGCGGTGCCCCAAACCGCTTACGCGAACCCGGTGCCGTCGGCATCGGGTTTTTTATCGCCAGGGTGAGATCATCACGATGCGCGGATCGTCCTGCCGTGAGCTCAACCTCTCTCTTCCTGCGGGTGATTGGGGAGATGTCCAATCAGCGCTTCTGCCATGGCACGAAATCAGCAGGGCTCCGACAGATCCCTCCAATCTCAAATCACGGTGAATGGTCAGATCATCAAGCTGAGCGTTCCCAGTGATCAGGCCGTTGTTGAGCGTGTTGCCGCCTTGATCGACCGCAGGGTGGCGGAAGATGATTGGCGACCGCACAGCTCCAGAGAAGCGGCGCTGAATTGCTGGGCAAAGCTCGGCGGCATCCGGGTCGCAGTGCTGAAAGCCAAAGGCCTGCTCTGACCTCGATGGATGGAATTCGCCCAGCGGCCGTGACTCTCGACGTCAGCCCGCCTCGGCTGCCCAGCCGGCTTCTCCCTGCTCTGAAAAACGAACAGCCCAAAGCTCTTCACTGGTGACTCGTCCGTTTTGATCCAGCAATTCCGGATGAACAGTTTGCAACCCTGTTCTGTCCGATGGCGCCGATGACGCTGAGTTGGCAGACACTCTCATCATTCGAAAGGCCTGCAGGAGCAAACAAATGAACACAACGGCGTAGGCCAACGGAAAAAGAATTCCGAGCATCTGCATCGCAAATATTATGAAGAAACGTTAACGGCTGCGGCCGCCCAGCGCGTTCATGTTGTTTTGACAGACGGTCACGGGCTGAACACCTCGCTCACAGTCACCGGAATGGCCGATCATCGTGGATTGATGAAAGATGAAATCAAGCTGGTCACAACGTTTCTGCTGCTGAATTTCTCTGTCGTCGCTCTGGCTGTCGCCGGGTATCAGAAGGCAGGCATGAACCTCAGCGCCGTGGTGAGCCACCTCGGGGGCTGATGGCAATTGCTTGGCAAGGCATCCCGCTGCCGGCACCACCCCGACACGACCCTGACACGTCCTGCTCGCCTGCAAAGCTGCCTTCATAGACACAAGGCGGAGAATGCTGCCGCGTTAGAAGGCCTGCGTTGCCCGCAAACGATGCCTCTGTTCCGATGCCATGGCTGCAACATGCGCATTGAACGATCCATGGCGACCTACTGGCGCCACAAAGGCAAGCTGCTGTGTTCCTCCTGCCTGGACAGCCAGGACACGATCGGGGCATCGCCACAGCCACGTCCACTTGATCCAATCCAGGACAAACAGGAGAACGACGAACACCATTCCTGCTGACGCCCACAACCTCCCACGGCTGCCGTGGACAGCGAAGGCCAGCCGGACTACAACGGTTTTGTAGCAACAGCTACCCATCGTTCACTCCGCCACCCGGGGAGCGCAGCTCGATCCAAGCCAGGGAACGGGGGCTTGGGCATCGATGTTGAGTGATCATGACGTCACTGTTCTGGAACGGCTCAGCATTCGTTCCGCGCGATCGAACATCGGCGAAGCGCGAGGCCGTTGTCCTGCGACTCGAGGCATCTCTGGCAGCCCCGGATGCCAAATCCACGCCCAGGCGCAGAGCTGCCGCTTATCTTCGGCGAAATGGGTTTCATTCGGCCCCTTGATCCATCGAGCAGATGGGGGCCACAAGCAACAACGCCCACCACACAGTCATGACCGACCACAGCAACAGCCCGCTGTCTGTCCGCGAGATGGTCCGCGCCCATGCCTATCCGGTCCTTTCCGCTCTCTGCACCTTGAGTCTGATCAGCATCGGAGTGCTGCTCGTGCCACAGGCGGTCAGGCACCATCGTTTCAATCGCTGCGTCGATGCGCAGATTCAGATGCGCAACGCCATCAATCCCGAGAGCCAGCAAGGCCCCGGCAAGGTCAATTACTTAAAAGCTGTCGAGCATTGTGAAGGCCGTTAAGCAACAACCACACAGACAAAGCATTTCCTTCCTGTCAGCACGTTGGGAAAAACAGGTTCATCCGTCGTAGCGTGAGAAGCCGAACAGAGAGCAATGGAGCTGAACACAGCCATTGCGATGGCGTTAGAACCAGGAGAGAAGCACAACATCAATGTCAAAAACGCGCGACCTTCTCAATGCACACTTGCTGCCACTCCTGGCGACAGTCTCAACAGGAACGCTGGTCGGCATCCTGCTCATCGTCGATGCCGGCCTGTCCAACCTTGCACAGAATTCTCAACAAGCCAAAAACCACAACGCATGCGTCTACACAATCATGAACATTCCAGCCAACCAAAGGCCGGGATCCATTGAATTGAATGGAATGGCCGGTGCCGTTCGATATTGCAATGGCGGCTGACAAGCCCCGTCTCGCAGGAGGTGACACCTGCCTGAAACAGGATCCTGCCGAATGGGAGTTGGCATTGAGAACACACGCAGCAGATTGCTAGCCAGATCCGATTAAAAAAGTGGCGCTCTCCCACGGCAAGGATTTTTTCGCCCCAACTTTCTAAATTGTCAGCAGTTCATGCCACCACAAACGCCTGATGACTGCGCTATCGCACTCCTCGGTTGTAAGCACTACACCATACGTCTGGTCACTTGTCCTTTCACTCGGCACGCTGCTGATCAGCATCATTCTGATCTATATCGCTCGCTTTCAAGCAAAGCTTGAAATCAAGGATCTGGCTGCGCTTCGCACAATGTTTGATCGGTACCCTGCCTGGGGGAAACGTGCTAGCTGGGCACAGCAAAATAGTTTTGAATCGTTCACGATCCACGCACCAGCAACACTGCTGGCCGTGATTGCAAGCTTCAACGGTCAGACGCTTCCCGTGATCACCCTGTATGCCGCTTTGGCACACCCATTGTTTCGAGTGGCCTATATCAGCGCCTATGTGTTCAACGTGCCACTCGCCAGATCAGTGTTTTGGATGCTCGGCCTGGTTTGCAGTGGAATTCTGTACTTCACAGGATTCAATGCGCTGATGTGATGGGTCCAGGCAATCCAGCGTGATGAACGATCGGAAAGCAAAAAAAGCCGCCCCAGGAGGAGCGGCTGCAGTGTCACTTTTTAAGTGACGTCCTGGCCATCAGCTTCTGAGCGGCAGCAAGACGTTGCGCACGCAGAAGACGAGCCTGGATCAGAGGGAGAGGAGACATAACGTCGCTCCACAGCGCCCAAGCCCCCGTTGCATGGCTTGAGACGAACTGCACCCGGGAATCCCAGGCCAACGATTTGAATACTTTACCAAGAATCTGTATCGGTTGTGACTGCCGGACCGATGGGCCAGTGAAGTGGCCCCGATCAAGCGGATTAGGCTCCTGACTGAGTCCATTGCATCGCATCAGCCATTGCTTTCCATCCTTGCCCTTGGTTTGATGTTGCCCGCGGCTGCTCAGGCGGGCACATGCATGAGCTACGAAGCTGCTTACCAGCTTGAGAGCTTGCTGGCAGAGGGAATGCGCTGGAGAAATGCACTCCAGACTGTCATTGACGAAGGGTATTCCGACGGATCACATGCATGCTTGAAAGCAATCAAGCAGCAGGTCAATCAGTCTCCCTACGCATTTCCAGAGATTGAACAGGCTGTGTACAGACGAAGCGTTCGGTAGGCGACAAGCTCTCCGCACTTCCCCATGGACGACCAACAGACACCCTGTTCCTCATGGGAATGCATGCAGGCTTGCTGAGGTTGGTGCGAACACCTTGCCCGGAGCTCAAGAGGCATCTTCCGCTTCAGAACGGAGAAAGCGTTTGCGCTGAGCCGATTCGTAACCGGTCAGTTCAACCTGTTTTTTGCTTTTGTTCTTACGAATGGTCTTGGCCAAACCCATCAGAAATGGTTGGAGTCCTTTCTTGCTCACTTGGTCTGCTCCGTTATCTGGATCGCGCGTTGTGGTCTCTTGGCCATTCGCGTTTATTGATTATCTCACAGACACACAAATATCAGGATTTGTGTTGCGGAATGCAAATCCACCCAACCCTCGACGACCTCGGCCATGAGCCCAGGCATCGGTTGGTGGCATCTGGCACATCTCCTGCTGCGGGTCAGGAGTCATGGTTTGTGCATCCAGGACATCTCTCATGGACTCCCAAAACAGGCAATGCCAGGACTTGAGCAATCAGCTCGCCGTCTATCGAGCATTCAACAACCGCAGCGCCACGGCAGCTGTTCTGCGACAAATGGCCAGTGCCCAATGCCCGATCGGAGCCTCCAAGCTCCATTGACAGCCCGCATCAGGAGTCGGAGGCTTGAGAGGCAGACGGCTTCAGCGAACACTAACCCTGAGCAATCCAGGCGCTGGAGCCCGTTGCATGATTCAGCGCATTGCCAAGGCCTTCGCCAAAGCCTTCCACTGACACCAGCTCGCCACCCATGTTGCAGAGCTGGAACGTGAGATCGGCAATCTCAGCCGGTGCAGTGATCGGTAAACCGGCAGCTTGCTCGATCAATGAGATGCAGCTGTGGATCTCAGACAACGGTTCATGAACCAGCTGGAGCCCTCATAACTCCCCTGAACCTGATTGTTCAAGGCTCAGCTGCTACCAAAGTCACAACCACCTTGCGCCGATCCAGAACCTTCATCACCCCAGGGGTGACGCGAATGGATGACACGAGGCTGGTTGAACAACAACCACGGCTCTCATCAAGTTCAAAAGGGCTAAGCCGCATCAATCTCTGCTTCGTCGTACAGGGCTTTGAGTTGATCCAACTCAGAAATCAGGTATTGGATCTCGAGCCAGTCCGTCGACAAGTCAATGGCGATTTCCAGGCGTTCAATCTGACGCTTCAGGAGCTCGGGCATCACGCGGGATATCTGTATTTCAATCATGAAACCGCGTTCCGATAGGAATGCAATCCGCTGGGTGCTGATCAGGATTGATCGAAGATTCTCTGCAGCACATTCCGTTCACCCTGGAGTGAGTTCGCTCTCATTGGCTTGCCTAGCGGTCTGGGCTGCCTTGGACGAGCCAGAAAAACCCTGCCGAGCCACCAAGCCTGAAGACCGAGGAACGCGATACCGAGGAGCACCAGCTCAGTGGCTCCCAGCATCAGTGGTACTCGCCCGGGTGATCCGGCTTCACCACAGTGACCGTTCCAACTTTCTGCCCATTGAACCGCAGCAGCTCATCGCCACTGAACTCAAAACCCAGCCCGTCGGCGATTTTGGCGACATCATCCGCTGTCGATGCCGCCAAAACGGCTTGCTTGAGGGCGTCGTCAGCCTGCATTTTCAGGATGAACGCCTTGAGCTGATCCAGGGCCATGGCACACCCACACGAGGTGGCCAGTGTGGCACTGCTAGAACCTACGGAACGACGGCTCGTCCGGGGCCAATGAAAACGTGCCCGGCAGCAGTAGACTGATAGTAAATCGATAATTCAACATGACCACGACAAGTCCGTGTGCCTGCCTGAAGTGCACATGCCAAGTTGAAGAAGCCAAGGCTGTCGTTGTTGGAGGCAAAGTCTTTTGCTCAGAAGCCTGTTCGACAGGACACCTGAATCATGAACCTTGCCATGGGGCAGGATCGTGCGGATGTTCTTGCGGTGACTGAAGCCCCACGTTCAATCTCAGGTGTTTGATACCCCACGGCAATGCCTCAAGGCAGACCCATTAGGGCCAGGCGATATCGATGTTTCTAGCCTGTGGGGAGGAACAACACGGAAACTCACCAAGACTGTCAGAAGTGTCAACCCCTACCCAGTTCGTTAAACGCCAATACAAAAGAGAATGATTCGTAATCGCACTCGCACGCTGAGCCTGATAAACCGTCAAGGCCTTTCAGCGCTGCGCCGTGAGCGAATCAAGCCGAATGCAAGACGAAGCTGTCGCACGATCTGTCATGTATCTGGTCGCAGCAGTGCTTGTGATCGTCATGTTTTCGCTAGTTGGCATCTTTCTCCAAGCGGAGCTGAACGAGCAGGCGAAACTCAAAGCGCAGAACGAGGGACCAATCATGGTTCACTCCACTCCCACACCCCAATCACCACATGGTTTCTGGGGTCGTTCTGACAAGACATGACCCACACCCGTCACGCCTGGGAGACCATTGTGAACGCCGGCCAGAGAAGACTTCGACTCACCTCGTAACAGACGATGGAGAGATTATCCGATTGATCTGACTGAGTTGAGATTGATCACACGTTGATCACAAACTTTCCATTTATTCATCAAAACAATCATCAAAGTTTCTGGCCGACTCAGCAATTGGCTGGAAGAAAGAGGTGATTGGTTCTGACAACTACTTCACGGCTGATGACACCTTCATCACAGCAAGGCAGTCCAGCACACTCCTATTGCCCATCCCATAGACGAACGTGGTGAATGACTCCTTGATGCACTGGTCACTGGCCTGCTGATGCAAGGGTCTGCACATCAACCTGATGAGTTCATCACGTTCAGCCTTCAATTTCAGTTGTGGAAGAACAACCACGGCACCTCACAGTCGTGAGCTCAAGTTTTGTTCAAAGAAACGGATCCGACATCCCCCAATTAGGGGATGTCGGACTTTGCTTCAATCCCTCAGTTGGAGGATGTGATTTCAGATCCAACAGATGAAGCCAAGCCAAGGTCCGGATTGAATGAACAAGTCCAGTCATCGAAAGCATTGAAGATCTGTTATTGCTTTGATGCGGATCCAGAAACTGGGGATTGAGCCGAGATAAGGAATCAACCTTGTCGATTGGCTCATCCTTGATGAACTGAGTACGGCAAACCGTCCTGAAGATCTGTGAAATTTTCGATAGACCATCGGCATTCAAAGATTTTCGATGACCCTTCATTTATCCAACGGATCCGCGGTCGGAACCATCGTTGATGATGGCACCCACCGTCCATGTCGTGCTTTGGCCTGTCGGCTGAGCATCTTTACTGATTCTGCTGGATCCTCGCTGGATTCCGCTCAACGTCGGCGTGCTCACAAAGAAGAGCTTCTGGATCTGTTCTCTTGACTGGACTGCAGCGGCCCGGTCACGGGCTGGTCCTGCCTTCCTCTGATCAGATGCTTCCGATTGCAGGCCACCACCCATCGTTCTCGAGGCTGACCTGGCGTCGTCGCACTCAAAAACACCACACATGGTGTCCGACCAATAAAAAAGCCTGCCTCTGGGGCAGGCCGGGTGATGGGGATACCTAACTTACCCCCCCTAAGCCACCAGATCTAGTGCTGCAGTGATACACGACACAGAACAAACCAAACTCAACAAACTCCTTGAGGAAATCTTGACGCCCCATATCTGTGGTACATCTCGTACTACAATCGTCTCGACACCTCAAGATGTGGTGGTGTGCCGGGTGATGGGGATTACTACGGCCAAGACTCCCGCTCCACCTCTGGAGCGGTTTTTTTGTGCTCACCACACCATTCGCGCCAACCGCAAGCATGGGAGCTGGTGACTTGCGCGAACTGGTCCGAGAAGCTTGGATGACGTTGTCGACACCCGGGAGTCCCCGCCGTGATCGGTTTAACCAGGCTGTATTGCTACAAGGGCGAGCTGTTTCGCCTCGTGGATGTTTGCTCTCGCGATGCGTCTGACGCAGCCGATGCGCTGACCAAGGAAGGATGGACCATCGAAGCGGAGATCCCTGTGTGATCCAGGTGGAATCCCGTCAGTCAGATGGAGCTAAGCCAGTGCGCAAACAGCTTCCTTGCCGTGACCTCATCCGTCAGTTCACCATCAATCGAAGCCAATAAAGCGCCTGGGTGCCTGCGTTCCATCTCCCGACAGGCCTCGTAGGCATCCGACGCGATGACGGGCTCAAACCCTGCGTTTCCGTCAGGCTGCTCGCAGTAGAAAACCTGATAACGATGCATGGACATGAAGTACTTTCAGAACAACAACGTCGGCAATCGTGGCCAGCGGCTGATACAGAAAATCAGCATGATCAGCACTGACATCGAGAGCTGATCATGCTGATGAAATGAACA